>NZ_JAQCNH010000112.1 GCF_028275115.1 Halorientalis sp.
GGTACGCGCCGTCCGTGGTGTGGCTCGGCTGGCCGAAGTCGTCGTACGCGTAGTCGTTCTCCATCGCGCCGAGAGCCTTGGCGACGACACGTTGTGTCGTGTTCTTCACGAGGTTGGCGTCGGCCACGCGGTCGGGAATCGCGTCCCAATCAACGCCCTGCTTGGCGAGGCGGATGGTTTCGTTGTACACCGACCGTGCTTCGAGGGTGACGTCGTACAGCAGTCTCTCGTTGTCACTCCGGGTGTCGAGTTGGAAGTCCAGCGTCTTGACGAGAGCCTGTGCGTCGGTCATTCTTCGTCTTGATCGGTAGGTTCTGAGGTACGGACGACTTTCACGTCGGCCCCACGCCAGCGTTTGGGAACGGTGATGTAGGCGCTGTTCCCGAACGGCTTGACCTCGCCGTCGAGAACTTCCTCGCCGTCGATTTCAAAGCGGTTCGCCACACAAGTGGATATAACTAAACGTGTTGGTCGAGGGTGTGTCCGGAGGGGGATTGTTTAAGAGGGCTTACGGCCTTCACTCTCGGGGTCAAGTGGTTCGAGACGCGACGCGTCTCGTCATCACGGAAATCAAAGCTTTCCGTTCGACCGCGAGGCACTCGGCCTGCTCCGCCTGTAGATGGCGTCGAGGCGGTCGCCGAGGACCTGAACACCGAGACTACACCACTCCCGGTCGACGTCTCCGCCCACGAGGAGGTCGTCGCGATGGTCGAGGAGACCGTCGACCAGTTCGGTCGGCTGGACGTAGCCTTCGCCAACGCCGGCATCGGCCGGCTCGGTCGGACCGTCGACGACTACGACGTCGACCAGTGGCACCGGGTGATGGACCTGAACCTCGGCGGCGTGTTCTACACCATCCGGGAGGCCGCCGCGGTCATGCAGGACGGCGGCCGGATCGTCACCACCGCGTCGGTGCTCAGCCAGGTGGTATCCGATTTCCCTGGCGTCGCCGCCTACATCGCCTCGAAGGGCGGGGTCGCCCAGCTGACGAAACAGGCCGCCGCGGACCTCGGTTCGCAGGGGAGTCGAGTCAACGCCATCGCGCCGGGCTGGGTTCACACCGGCATCGGCGGCGGAGCCTTCCGGAAGGACTCGGGCATGGACCACCTCCACGAACAGACGGAGGAGGAGACGGTCGTGGGTCGACTGGGCGAACCGGACGACCTGAAAGGCGTCGCGCTGTTTCTCGCCAGCGACGCCTCCACGTACTGTACGGGGAGCGTGCTGACCGTCGACGGCGGCTGGACGACGTAGCTCGGTCCCGGCTGTCGACGGTCGTCCGAAAAAGAACGCACCCGGACGATTCGAGGGTGGACGCGACGGGTGACATCGTCCGCAGGCCGAACGGAGCGAGTCGATGTAGCCGGTTACTCCCCGGCCGAACCCGTCGAGTTGTTCCGGGCCCGGTCGTCGCCGGGGTCCACAATCGTCGTATCCTGCCCCGGTTCGACCGGAATACGCCTGACGACGTTGCCGTCGTCGTCGGTGACGAGGATGAAGTAGACGGCTTCCCCGTCGTCTGTCCGCTGTTCCGTCTGGTTGGTGGTGCCGTCGGCGGTCTCGTTGGCTTCACCGTCACCGCCGTCAACCGGTTCGAGGTCCTCGGTGGTGACGTTCCCCTGAATGAACGCCCGCACGGCCTCGTCGTCGGTGACCTCGACTGCGGTGCCGTCGTCGGCATCGACGAAGACGTTGCGGGTCACGTCGGTGAAGTCCGTCGGTGAGACCTTGACGTGCCACCAGAGGTTCCTGTCGACGATAACCGGCACCGGCTCCGTCACCACGAAGTTCTCACCCCAGTTTGTCTGTGAGTCCTCGGACCGGGCGATTCCCATGGCCCGCTCGGGACCGGTCAGCGTGTCGTCTCCAGTCCCGAAGAACGTGTGTGCACCGGTTTCGGCGTCGATGAACCACACTTCGTCGAGTCCTCGACTGTCCGACCCGAAGGGCTCCATCGCAGTCACGTAGGACATCTGCTCGCCAGCCAGGTCGATGACGAAGGGCTGGCTGTTGTCGGCGCCATCGGGGAGGTTGGCGATCTCGACCTCGCCTTCGTGTGCACCGACGACGGGCAACTGGTTGATGATGCCTTCACGGTAGCTCAGCGAGGCCATCTCGTCGCGTGTGAGCGTTAAGGGGTAGAGCCGCTGCCCGTCGAGGATCTCGTTTTGCTGTGCCTCCTCGGGCGTCAGGTGCTCGATTTCACCGTTGGGAGAGACCAACGCGCCTCCCTCCCACGTCGGCACGGTGTGCGGGAACGGCGCTAGCTTCCAGTCGTGGCCGGTCTTCGGGTAGTACATGTACGGCGTCCCGTCGTGAGTGAATTCGACGGCGTCGTCGTCGTACCGGGCGAGGTAGTCGCTCGCCTTGAGATTCCAGTCGGCCGAGCGGTGGAGGAACATGCCTTCGCCGTGGGTGAACTCCGTCTCGTCGTAGGCGGTCGTCCGTCGCTCGTCGATACTCGTCAGTTCCGATATGAGGACGCCGCGTTGGTTCTCGACGACCCGGTTCCGGAAGCCGTCCGGTTCGATCGGGTACGACCAGGCCAGCGAACCGTCCTCGCGTCTGGCGATATCGCTGGCTCCGAGGCGGTGCTGTCGGTAGGACACCTCGCCGCGAGTCGTGATGTCGGCGACCTCCTGCGGGACGACCCGCGGATTGTCCGGGTTCGCCTCGGGGAACTCCTCGACGTTCTCGGCACTCGCCATCGTCTGCTGTGCCAGCGACCGCTGTTCGAGGGTCCCGCCGATGGCCCCGACGGCAATCGACAGCGCGAACAACAGGACCAGGATGGAACTGAGCGTCCGCAGCTTGCTGGCGGCCGAATCCGCCCCCTCTAAGACACTGTCGACCGGTGGGTCGCCGTCCCCGAGCGAGAACTCTTCGGGGATGTCGACCGAACCGCCGTCGTTCTCGTCGGACGCCAGTCTGGAGGGTGGGAGGTACCAGAGGACGAGTGCGGCGACGGCCCCGCCGCCGATAAACAACGCGCCACTCGGAGAGTAGAGGGCTGCGTAGACCAGGCTGTGCCACAGTGGCCGTGTCAGATACAGGAACACGGCGACCACAGCGACGGGTATCGTCCGCAGGCCCAAATATACGAGCAAGTCGGTGTTGACCGGACTACCGCCGTCGCTCGGTTGCGATTTGCTTCCCATTCGTCTATTCTAAGACCTCACGACTCCTATATACACCGTTTTCCGACGAGCAGGGGTGACAGAGACCACCAGCGCGTGCCGTGCGGTTCCGGTTTCGGTCCGGGAGTCTTTTATTTCCTGACGGCCGATAATAGGGTACGCGTGGCCATTACGGACAAGATTTACGTAAAGAACCACCGCCAGATTGCCTCACAGCTAGAGACCTCTATCCCCAAGGGAGCCTTCTCCGGGGCGACGCTGGACATCCTCTACCGGGGCGACGGGCTGGCGAAACTCGACGACGCCACCCGCGACCGGGTACTGGAGTTCGCCGAGGACTTTCTGGACTGCGACTGTGAGGCCAACCCTCACTGTGGCCACCCCGAGGAGAAGTTCGTCGACTACCTGCTGGAGTTGCGCGCACAGGGGCTCGGCCCCGACGCCATCGTCGATGTGATGGGCGACGATTACATGCTCTATGCCTACCCCGGCGATATCCTCTCCTTTCTCGACGGGTCCGTCCGGACGCTCGAGGCCGTCGAGGCGCTGGCCGATGTCGACGACGCCTCGGAGATGGCCGACCGGGCGCGGCGACTCCGGCAGGACTTGGTACGATAGCTACTCATCCTCAAGCAGCCCCAGGTCGTCGACCACCAGGTCGGCGAGGTGGTCGGCGATGTTTGGGTCGACCTGTGCGACCTCCTCGCCGTCGTGAAGCTGGTCGTTGTGGCGTTCGATGGCCTCGCCCACGTCGTCCAGCGGGACCCGCGTCGTGGTCCCGCAGTCGTCACAGAAGACCGGAACGAACGGCTGTTCGTCTGACATCCTAACTACAATTGGCCCAGCGTGTGGTATAACGGGGTCGGTTCAGGCCTGTTCTGCGTCGCCGTGGTGGACGATCACGAGGCACCCGTCCTTGAAACGGGCAATCCGAGCCCGGAGGGCGACCAGATCGCCCTGTTCCGGCGAGCAACGCACTCGCCCGTCCAGTGCCGGTCCTCGGCGACTGTCGGGAGCACCGAGGCTGTCATCCGGTCGGCTGCCGCGTCCGTACAACAGTCCTGCCACGACCGACCCTCATCTCGCCGGGGTCGTAACCGAATCGTGTCGCGTAGACGCTGTTGACGAACTCGACCTCCGGATCGAGGACGAAAGCGACCTGCTGTCCCGCATCGCTAAGGAGCCCGACTGTCGCGTCGAGTACGAGGGGCTGGCCACTATCTCCGGCGATGACGGCCGTGTTTTTTTATCGCGCGAGACGCCAACCCCGAGGCTCTCCGTGACCGGTACCCGGCTGGTCAGCGACGTCGACGGCTACCTGTTCGAGGTGACGACTGCCGCCCCGCTGGTCGCCGCGAAACTCGTCACCACGCCGTTCGATGCGCTCACCGGCCGCCAGCGCGAAGTGCTGGAAGCCGCCTACCTCGCCGGCTTCCTCGGACAGCCCCGCGAGACGACCGGCGAGGAACTCGACGCGGTACTGGGTGTCTCACAGCCCACGGTCAACCGCCACCTCAGGCTCGCCCAGCAACAGCTCGTGGGACAGCTGTTCACTACCGGTGAGGAGAGAGCAGCGTAGAAGCGAGAGGCGACGGGTCGGTCAGATCGACTCGTCGAAACTACTACCGATACGGTAAGATGGGTCGTCGTCGTCTTCTTCCTCGCCGTCGAGGTCCTCGAGTTGGATGACTTCCTCGCCGTCGTCGTAGGTGTCGAGTTCCTGCCGGAGCTTCGTCACGTAGCGTTTGTGTTCCTCCAGCTGGTCTCGGAGGTGTTCGGCCTGCAGTTCCAGTCGCTCGTGTTCACGCACGAAGCTTTTCGGGACCTCGACCTTTGGCGGGAAGCTCGTCCCGTCGCTCGTGTCGGTACTGTCCGTTATCTCGTGTTCCGGGACGACCTCGACCTGGCCGTCGTGGGCAACGAGCAGGTCCACGTAGTCGCGGAAGACGGCCGAGAGCGAGAGGTCGCGCTCCTCGGCGATCTCGCGGAGCGTCTCGAACTTCTCCTGGCTCACGCGAAAGGAGATCGTCTTGTTTTTGTTGCCCATCGTATATCGAGTTCGTCACTACTCATACTTCAAAGTTCGTCAGACGCTCACACGTTCGTCACAGCGGGTGAAAAAAACCGACCGTCGACGGGTCGCCGTCAGGGTGACGCTTCGACCTGCTCGTCGTCGCTCTCGTCTAAGCTCTCCAGGGCTTCGGTGGCGGCCCGCCGGTAGTTTTCGACCGACAGGTCGTACTCCTCGCGGGCCATCTGCACGTACTCGTCGACGGCCGCACCCTCTTCGGCCTCGGCTGCTTGGTAGTCTTGGATACGCTCGACCGTCCGCTGTGCGGTCTCGACGAGCCAACGGTCCCGTGTCGCCTCGCCCACAGTGGTGATCGACTCCGGCCGGACGGAGACGTTCACTTCACCGTCGTCGGTCTCGTATGTCCGGGGTTTGCCGACGACGGAGACGTACGCCGGCGGTTCCAGTTCCCGGAGCATCGAGGCGGCGTCGGGCTGGTACTGCCCGGCGTACATAAAGAACGTGTCGCCGTTGGGGTCGACGACCCGCCCCTGCCAGTACTCGCTGTCCTCGCCCACGTCCTCGGTCTCTGTGAGCGTGCCAACCAGGAAGATCCGGTTGGCCCGCTCACCCGTCGGAAGCAGGAGGTAGACGGGTGCGCGCTCGTCGTCCGATTCCTTGAACGTGTAGCTCGCGTCGTTGAATTCGCGGGCGAACACGCGCCGTGCAACCTCGCGGGATGGAACTGCTGCCATGTTAGATCGACCTCGCTTTGATCAGCGTCTCTTCGGCATCGACTGGCCCGTCCAGTTCCGCGACCTCGTCGGCCAGAACGTACCGGCTGAACGTCGGCCCGGTCACCCGATAGTACCGGCCCAGCGTCTCTTTGCGCATCCTGTCGGCCACGACCGTCGTATCCAGTGCGTCCATGGCCATCTCCTTTGCTTCTTCCAGAGTGATTCCGGTGAACTCCTCCGTGGCCTCCTTGTCGAAGATAACCTCGTGGACGTCCTCGCCGTCGTCGAGGACCCCCTTGATCCGGAGGTCGAACTCGCCGTCGGCCTCGCCGTGCTCCGAACAGCGGCCGTTCTGGAGGACCCGCGTACAGTCCTCCTCGGGACAGCGCTTGATGAGTCCGGAGCCGTTCTGGATGTCCACCAGCGCGCCCGCCACGGTCGTATCGTCGTCACCGACCTCGATATCCGTGTCGGCGTCCTCGATGACCGTCGTCCGGTTGAGTTTGACCGAGAACCGGCCCTGGTACTCGTCGGTGACGACGTTGCGCAGGTGGTAAACCGCGCCTTCCTCCAGCGCCTGCAGGTCCGACTTGGACCACTTGGTGAACTTGATCGTGCCCGTCTCGTCCCCGAGCAGGCCGACCTGTGCCACCGCGTCACTGTTTGGCTCCCACAGCTCGACGAGTTTGGCCGTCAGGTCGACCCACTCCTCGGCCGCGTCCACGTCGCTGACCTGAACCTGCTCGTTGCCGCCACCGCCCGACAGTTCTTCGCGGTCCATATCCGCCTCGTCGAGATACGTGCTCGTGACGCTCCGGCGCGCCTCGTCGACTGGGACCTTGTACTCCTCGACCAGCGTCTCCAGTCGCTCGTTGACGTCGTCGACCGAGATCTCCAGCTGATTTGAAAACTGCTCGTGTATCTCTTCCGCCTGGGTACGCAAATCTGTCATTGCTCTCACTGCCTCCGCGTCGTTTTCAATGGGAGACACTCGAGAGTTGGTCGGCTTCGGGCATAAAGGCTCGCCCCGTCCAGAGTGAAAGTGTAATCGGGAGACGGAAGTCGGTTCGTGTGGTGGGCCGACGGACGCCGTGGCACCGCGAAACCGGCTCCGACAGGTCTATATGAATAGCTGCTCAAACGTTCAACTATGGCACAAACCGAGCGGATCGAGCGGCTCATTACTGCGGAGTCGGGAGAGTGCTGTGCGGCCGACGTCGAGGAACGGTTGGAGACGCTCCAGGAGTACCGGACGTCGGTCGCGGACGGCCACGCGACCGATCTGGAGGCGCTGAGGACGCTGGGCAACGACACCCGGTACGAGATCGTGCGGCTTCTGGCGGCGGCCGGGCGGGAGTTGTGTGTCTGTGAGATCAATCCGGTCGTCGAAGTGAGCGACAGCGCGATCAGCCACGCGCTCTCGGACCTCCGTGACGCGGGGCTGGTGACCCGGCGGAAAGACGGGACCTGGCGCTACTACGAGGCGACCGACCGCGCCAAGGCGCTGCTCGCTGCGCTCGACGAGACGCGGGGTGAGCAATGACGGTGCGCGTCGCCTTCGTCTGTGTCCAGAACGCCGGTCGCTCCCAGATGTCGGCGGCCCTCGCAGAACGGGAGCGTGAACAACGCGAACTCCAGGACAACGTGGAGATTTTGACGGGCGGCACAGCCCCCGCAGACCACGTCCACGGCGAAGTTGTCGAAATCATGCGCGAGGCCGGGTTCGACCTCTCGGGCCGGGAACCACGCGAAATCGACACCGAGGAGCTGAACGCGTGTGACTACGTCGCGACGATGGGCTGTTCGACGCTCGAACTCGACGCTGCCGGTCCGGACGTGCGCGACTGGGCGCTCGACGACCCAGACGGGCGGGACCCCGGCGAGGTGCGGGCGATCCGCGACGATATCGAGAGGCGCGTGCGCGACCTCTTTGACGAGGTCGAACGAGCAATCAAGCAAGAGAGCGAGGTCACGGTGGCCGCCGATGAGTAACGCCACCCACGAGCACGGCCCGGAGTGTGGGTGCGAGAGCTGCGGCGACCCGCGCTCGATGGACTTCCTCGACAAGTACCTCACCGTCTGGATCTTCGGGGCGATGGCCGTCGGCGTCGGCCTCGGCTTCGTCGCACCGTCGGTCACCCAGCCGATTCAGGACTTCCGTCTCGTCGAGATTGGGCTGATCGCGATGATGTACCCGCCGTTGGCAAAGGCTGACTACTCGCAGTTGCGGGCCGTGTTCAGCAACTGGCGGGTCCTCGGACTCAGTCTCGTCCAGAACTGGCTCATCGGCCCGACGCTGATGTTCGGGCTCGCAGTCGTGTTTTTCAGCGGTCTCGTTCCGGGCCTCCCGGCCCGCCCCGAGTACTTCCTTGGCCTCGTGTTCATCGGGATGGCCCGCTGTATCGCCATGGTGCTAGTCTGGAACGAGTTGGCCGAGGGCTCGACGGAGTACGTCACCGGTCTCGTCGCGTTCAACAGTCTCTTCCAGATCGTCACCTACGGCGTCTACATCTGGTTTTTTGCCCTGTTCCTGCCGCCCCTGCTCGGTATGGAATCGCTCGTCGCCGGCATCGAGATGTTCGACGTGACACCGGTGCAGGTGTTCGAGGCGATTGTCGTCTTCCTCGGCATCCCGTTCGCCGGCGGCTTCCTCACCCGATACGTCGGGACCCGGAGCAGGGGCCAGGAGTGGTACGACGAGGAGTTCGTCCCGAAGATCGATCCACTGACGCTGGTCGCGCTGCTGTTCACCGTGGTTGTGATGTTCGCGACCCAGGGTGGCGCCATCGTCGCCGCACCCGGCGACGTGTTGCTCATTGCCGTCCCGCTGACCATCTACTTCGTCGTGATGTTTCTCGTCAGCTTCGGCATGGGGAAGGGGATCGGCGCGGACTACTCGACGACGACAGCAATCGGCTTCACGGCTGCCTCGAACAACTTCGAGCTGGCTATCGCCGTCGCCGTCGCGGTGTTCGGCGTCGGCTCCGGCGTCGCCTTCACGACCGTCGTCGGTCCGCTGATCGAGGTGCCGGTCCTGCTCGCCCTGGTCAACGTCGCGCTGTACTTCCAGCGCCGCTTCGACTGGACCGGGACCACGCCCAGTGGTCTCGACGGGTCGGCCGCTGAACCGGCTCCAGAGGACGATTGACAGGGGACGCGACCGAAGGGAGCGTCCCCGGACGAGCGAGCGGGGAGGAACGACCCGCGAACCGGGCCGTTTGACCGAAGGGAGCGTCCCCAGACGAGCGAGCGAACCCGCCGGCCTTTTTGTTTGGTCCCAATAAGAGACGGTATGAATGTGGCGAGAACGGTGACGAAGCGTCGGCTCCTGATACTCGGGGCGATGCTCGGGCTCACGGTCGCGAGTCTCGTGGTCGGGCTGGCAGCGGTTCTGGGACTCGCCGTGCTCGTCATGGGCGCCGGTATCGAACTGTCCAGCACGGGCGCACTCATTCTCAGTCTGATCGGCGTCCAGGGAATCGCGTTCCCGACCGTCGGACTCCTCTATCTCCGCTATCACGGTCGGACGGTCCGAGAGTTCGTGCCGACGACGGTTCCGAGCCTCAGGGACATCGGCGTCATCGTCGCCGGGTGGCTCGGCGCCCTCGGACTGCTCTTGCTCGTCGCGAATCTGGTTCTGGCTGTCTCGGACACCGCGCCGGCACAGAACCAGGCGGCACAGACCGTCGCCGAGAATCCCGAGTTCGTCCCCTTTCTGCTCCCCTTCGTCTTCCTGCTGAACGGCCCCGGCGAGGAGTTCCTCTTCCGTGGCGTCATCCAGGGCCGTTTCCGCGAGGATTTCTCCGCGCCCGGCGCCATCGTCCTGGCCACGCTGATGTTCGCCCCAATCCACGTCTTCTCGTTCGTCGGCGCGTCCCCGCAGGCCGCGCTGCTCACGATCAGCCTCCTCACCGTCCCGAGCCTCGTCTTCGGCGCGATTTATGAGTACACGGACAACTTCGTCGTCCCGGCGCTGGTCCACGGTCTCTATAACGCGACGCTGTTCGGCAGCGTCTACCTGACCAATGCCGTCGGGTAACCGGGAGCGCCGTTGCTTAGTAGCAGGCTCGCCAATAGCCGGTATGAGAGACGACGGGCGACTGCGTCGGTTCGTCGAGAACCTCCGGGCTGCTGGAGACCAGTTCGCAGCGGCGAAACGTGCATACAGCGACGCCAAACGGTCGGCACTGGCCGACCTCCCGCAGGACGGCCGGGGCCGCGCGAAGATCGTCTGTCGCCGCTACGCCGAGAAACGCGCCGTCGCACTCGACGAGGAAGGCCGGCCGTCCTGTTTCGACGCCGACCACACCGACTGCCAGGGCTGTGCCGAAGACGTGCGCGACGGCATCGTCGAGACCTGGTAGGTTTTTCCCCCGAGCGGCCGTCGAACCGATATGGACCGTCCGCTCGTCGCCGTCGTCCTCGCCGGTGGTACCGGCACCCGGCTCTACCCCGCCAGCCGGCGCCACCGGCCCAAGCAGTTCCAGTCGTTCGGCCACGAGCAGTCACTCCTCGCCGACACGGTCGACCGGGCCGGGTTCGCCGACGAGGTGTACGTCCTCACCCGCCCGGAACTCGCCGAGTCGGTCCGCGAACACGCGCCACAGGCCGCCGTCCTCACCGAACCCACGCCGAAAGACACCGGTCCCGCGCTGGTGTACGCTGCCCACCGCATCCGCGACCAGTTGAGCGGAGCCGTCATGATCACCATGCCCAGCGACCACCGGATCGACGGCGACTTCGCGTCCACCGCTCGCACGGCCGCCGAAGTGGCCGTCGACACAGGCGGCCTGGTCACCGTCGGCGTCGAACCCACCCGTCCCGCGCCCGGCTACGGCTACGTGGAGCCAGGAGAGCGCCTAGACGGCGACTGTAGGGAGCCCTCGAACCCGTCGAGCGACGCCGACGGGGCCGCGAGCAGCGACGGGTACCACACCGTCGCGTCGTTCACCGAAAAGCCGGACTCCGAAACCGCCGCGACGTACGTCGACTGGGGCTACTACTGGAACGCCGGCATCTTCGCCTGGACGCCCAACGCCTTCCTCGGCGAGGCCAGGACATCCTCGCTCGGCCCGCTCGTCGAGGCCATGGACGACGCCGACCCCAACCGTGGCTTCGCGGCTGTCGACCCCGTCAGCGTCGACTACGCTGTGCTCGAACGGACCGACAAGGCATACGTCGTCCCCGCGAGCTTCGAGTGGGACGACCTGGGGTCGTGGGACGCCGTCGAGCGCCTCTTCGAGGCAGACGACTCCGGCAACGTCGTCCTCGGCGATGGCCTGCTGACGGATGCCGCGGAGAACGTCGTCGCCACCGACGGCCACGTCAGTCTGGTCGGTGTCTCTGAGCTGGTGGTCGCGAGCTACGGGGACCGGACGCTGGTGATTCCGAAAGCCCGCGCACAGGAGGTCCGTGACGTCGTCGATCAGTTACGCGAGGACGGTCGGTACTAGCTCCGCAGGCTCCCACCGTCGACCGGCACCGCCGCGCCGTTGACGTAACTCGCCGCGTCGCTAGAGAGCCACGCGACGGCCTCGGCCAGTTCCTCGGGGTCGCCGATTCGCGCCAGCGGAATCCCGTCCGCCCAGTCCGCGAGGCCCTCCTCGTAGCTCCCGTACTCGCCACGCTCGATGTTCTGCTCGATCAGGTCCTCGATGCGACTGGTCTCGTGTGCGCCCGGCAGGACCGCGTTGACCCGCACGTCCGGCGCGAACTCCCGGGCCTGGGTCTTCATCAGCCCGATGACCGCCCGCCGGACCGAGTTCGAGAGCACGAGTCCGTCGATGACTTCCTGAACCGAGCGGGAGGTGATATTGACGACGGTCCCCGCGTCGCTCTCTCGCAGGTGGGGATGGGCCTCCCGAGTCGTCCGTACGACACTCATCACCAGCAGGTCGTACGCCGAGTAGAAGTCCGCGTCGTCCATGTCGAGAAAGGGACCGCTCGGCGGACCGCCCGCGCTCGTGACGACGTGGTCCAGCCCGCCGAACGCGTCGACCGTCTCGGCGACGAACCGCTCGATGTCCGCGGCCTCGGTGATGTCGGCCTCGGCTGTGAGGACGTCGCCGCCACCGAGTTCGTCCAGGGTCTGCTCGGCCTCGGCGAGTCTGTCGACAGCGCGGCCACAGATCGCCACGTCCGCACCCTCGCGAGCGAAGGCCTCGGCGCTGGCCAGACCGAGGCCGCTGCTGGCTGCTGTAAACAGTGCCGCGTTCCCGTCGAGTTCGAACTCCATGCTCCGGTTGAGGTGGGCCGCCGTCTAAAGACTCACTCCTCGGGCCGCTGGCGCACCCGCACCGCCCCGTCGCTGGTGACGCCGACGAACAGCCGCCGTTCGACGTTTCGCCCGACGACCGCGTCGCCCGCCTCGTCACTGATGCGCTTCATGAGTTCGGGAGCTGTGTGGTTGACCTTGACCCCGACCTCGTCACACTCGGCGAACACTCGCGCCGGTACGTCGTAGAGGTCCGTCCCCGGCTCGACGGTGATCTGGACCGGCGCGCGCAACGTCTCCGCGAACGCAACCGTCTCGTAAGCTTTCGAGACGTTGTCACGGGCACTAGACTCGACACTAGAGACGTTCGCTCGCGACGTGCCCAGCAGGTCGGCGATTTCGGCCTGTGCTAACCCTCGCTCGCGAAGCGCCAACACCTCCGCCTGTCGCCGCGTCAGCACGTTCTCCGCGGTATCGAACCCCGCCCGGTCGAGAACTTCGTCAGCGTCAATCTCGTCGTCAGTCATTCGTGTGCCCCGCGTCTCCGTTACGTAATGGTATCATCGCCCGCGCGAAAAACCCACCGTCCGAGTCGCCACCACCGTCCGACCTGCGAGCGGTGAGTTGGATTGTCCACAGGTCCGCCGCTCACGACTCCGCGAGCCGCCTCAGCTCCCCCAGAAGTTGTCCCGACTTCCGAGGTGTGGATCCTCGTCTCTCGCGTCCAGGTCGTCTGCTGCCGCCCCGTCGGCATCGGCCGCCTCGTCGTCGGCTCCGCTGTCGTCCGCTTCCCCGTCCCCGTCCCTGTCCCCGTCGTCGGCCTCGGCCTCCTCCTCCAGCGGCAGTCGCTCGATTTCCTCGGCTTTCGCGTGGTTCGAGTGGACACGCGTGATCTGGACGCGTGCCCGCGCCTCCGGCAGGACGCCGTCAACCATCACGATGAACCCGTCCCCAGTGCGGCCGACGCCAGCACCGCTCTCGTGGATGTCTTCGACCGTCACGACGACTTCTTCGCCGGGCTGGACAGGTTGTTCTTTCAGGTCGCGGATCGGCTGGTTGTAGTGGTTGCACCACTCCGCGCCGCCGCGGTCCCCGTAGTGCTGGCACCCCATGCCTTCGATTCGTTCGCTAAAACTGGGGCAGTCGTCCGCCAGTGGACAATCCGGCATACCGATTGGTACTCACAGCGGCAATTAAACGCTTACGACCCACCTTTTTCCGCGGGGGGTCGCGAACGACCCCCCGCGCAAAAACGTGGGCAAAAAAGGCGGAATTCGCGCTGGTGGCGCGAATTCCGGTGCTGTGCTGGTAGCAACCACCACCGCCCCGCTACCGCAACCGCTACCGTCCAAACCTATCGAAATATCGCGGCTATCCCGCGAACAGTTCCCAGATCGGGTCGATCTGTTCGGGCGTGTTCAGCGCCGGTGCGTGTCCGCAGTCGACCTCGACCGTCTCTGCCTCGGGCTGGACCTCCTGCATTCGCTCGAAGGGTTCCGCAGGCAGGATGTCAGAGTCCGCTCCCCGAAGGATCAGGATCGGGGCGTCGATGGCCGCCCACACGTCCCACGGGTCGGGCCCCTCGTCGTCGTCCTCGCCCGCGAGGATCCGCGGATCGTACTGTGTCGTGACACGACCGTCGTCGGTCCGCCGGGCCGAGGTCATGGTCAGCCGCCGGTACTCGTCGTCGGTCATCTCGCTGAACCGCCCCTCGTACAGCTCCCGGAAGTAGTCTTCCAGTTCCCCCACCGTCTCGACCATCGGCGGGTCGGGGACGTACTCCATGATTCGCCCGAGCGCCTCGGGCGCGGAATCGGCCTCCGGATTCGGCGGCATGTCGTTGATCACCAGCCGCTCGATCCGGTTGGCGAACGGCCCCCCGGCCAGCGCCATGCCAAGCCCACCGCCCATCGACGTGCCGACGTACCGGACCGGGCCCAGGTCGAGCGCGTCACAGAACCCCACCAGCGTCTCGACCATGGCCGCGTTGCTGTAGCGCTCTGCGGGGTCGTCGGCCCACTCGCTCCAGCCCCGTCCCGGCATGTCCGGGCAGACCACGTGGTAGTCGTCCTGGAGTTCCCGCGCCAGCGGGTCGAAGTCCCGGCCGTTCCGGGAGAGGCCGTGGACGCACAGCACTGTGGGGTCGGCGGGGTCGCCCCACGCCGAGTAGTGGATCTCGGTCCCGTCGACGGTGACGAACTCGTCACTTCGTGCCATAGCCTCGCTTGGTCGGGCCGACTCAAAAGTCCCGGTGGCGTGGTGAGACCGCGGTAGTTTTACTTCGGGAGTCGCTGATATGAAGCACAATGGGCTTTGGAAGCTACGACGAGTCCGAGCAGAAAGATCAGAACGTCGAAACCGACGAGGACGAAGCCGTCAACGTTCACGAGGACCACGACACCGGTGACGTCGAGTTCCAGTCCGACATGGACACCGACGAACTGGTGGACCAACTGCAGCACATGAAAGACGACTAAATTTTCACCTGCTAAATTTTTACTGCAGGGGGACTCGCCTCCGGCGAACCCCCTTTGCAAAAATTTAGTATAAAAACTTCCCGGGCGCGAGCCGGAGCTCGCGTCCGGTGAACCGCGCTCCCCTCGTCGCCGGCGCGTAGCGCCGGCTGCAGGCGGGACCTTCGGTCCCGCCCTGGTCGCGCGGATGCCAGTTTGTACGAGAGTCGTGTGCAGCGGCTGGTACAGTGGGAGTGTGACCTGGTCGAACATTCGGGTAGTACAACTGCCGAGCTACGCCCTCTCGGCGCTCCGATTCTCGAGCCACCAGCCGAATCCCGTTCCGGGAAGCCCGAGCAGAAGTAGTGGCAGTAGCAGATAGAGCGCGGAAAGCTTGTTCCCCGACAGAAGCACTACCACCGAGAGGAGCAAAGTACTCGTCGCCATCACACCAACGTCGTACTCTCGCCGTCGAAGTGCGATGCCAGTCAACACGGGAACTCCGGCTGCGAGACCGAACGAAACGTTGCCGAACCAGTCGACGACCGACAGCGTCGGGGCGGCGAGAGCGTTCGCACCCACGAGTGCGACGGTTGCCCCTGTAATAGCTTCAAGCCGGTCAGTGGCGGTATAAATGTTTGACCGGAAGACTCGGCGGTGATAACGGTGGTTGCAAAGCGTGTCGGCACGAAACGGTCCGTGGCCAGCGTCAGGCGACCGGGGTTCGTTCGACGACCTGCCCGTCGTAGCTCGGGTACTGCTCGACGATTTCACCCTCATCGAGGTCGCCGTCGGCGACCATCTCCTCCAGCAACCACCACGCCACCTCGACGTGGTCGGATTTGACGGTGTAGTACTCCTCGGGGACGCCCAGATTCTCGAAGCGCTCGGGGTCGACCCAGGTCTTCCCGTAGACGAGGGTCCCGTCGTCGGTCACCTCGTCGAAGGGGCGGCGGACGGTTCGGGCCATACGCTTGAGTCGCCGGCGGTGCTGTGCGGCGTCTTTGAACACCGACGTGCAGAAGTACACCCTCTCGTGGTCGCCCATGACGTTCAGAATCTCTTCGCGGCCGTTCTCAACGGCACTCATGTGCCCCTCCTTCAGTTCGTAGCCTTTCTCCTGCATCCGGCGGTAGTTGCCGTCGGACATCTCGAACTCGTTGATGTTACAGAACTCCGCCGCGCCTTCCTCGAGGAACTGTATGAACTCCGTCTCCGGGCGGATACCGGGAATCTCGAACGCGGGGGTGAGCCCTTCATCACGGGCGACGTAGAGGATGTCCTCCCACTCGGTGCCGTGGAGGTCACCCCACTGCTCGAACGGTGGGTGGAAACGAATCTCGTCGAGGCCGGCCTCGCTCAGACGGCGCATGTTCTCGCGGCCGCCCGTGATGCCGGTGTAGAGGTGCGTGTGGAACTCCTCACCGTACTCCTCTTTCAGCAGCGAGAGGTACCGGGTCGTGCGACCCATCGCCTCCTGAGGTTCGCCACCGGTGATGGAGGCACCGAGTGCGTCCATGCGCTCGGCTTCCTCGAGTACGTCCTGGTCGGTCTCGACCTGGCGCTCGTTGGCGTACACGTCAGTGACGTTCTTGCGGTTCTCACCGAGCGGGCAATAAAAACAATCGCGCTGGTCACAGTAGCCGTAAACGAAGAGAACGAGCTTGCCACCCTGGGCGCACTGTTCACAGCCCTTGGAGATCATCTGTTACCGATTCTTTCCCGTCGAGGGGCAAAAGCCGTGCGAAATGGAGTCGACGCGTGTCCGACCGACACCGGCCTTTTAACTGTTCGGGCTGTACTGTCGATTCATGGACGACGAGGGTTCGGGCCACGGCGGCGAATCCACCGACGAGGCCGGCGGCGAGGCCGCCGTCGCTGGGGAGTCGGATACCCCACTCCGGGGAACGAGAATCGACCCGTTCGTCAGCTTCTCCGAACGGATCATGCAGTTCGTCGAACTAATCGCAGGGTTCGTCCTCGTCGTGCTGTTCGCCATCGGCGTGTTCGACCTCGGTCTCCAGATTGTCGAGGAGATCCGAAGCGGCGACATCAGCCAACCGCTCGTCGTCATCGGGTTCATCGATACCGCGCTCCTGCTTTTTATTATCGTCGAGGTGTACAACACCGTTATCGCCTACGCGCGGTCGGACGAGACGGCGCGTATCCTTCGACTGGTGATCTTCACGGGGGTTATCGCGCTGGTCCGGAAAGCGATCGTCTTCCGCACCGGCGAGTTTGCGACGAAGATGGACGCGCTGATGGTCGCGGCCTCTTATGCGCTGCTTACGCTGACGCTCGGCGTACTGCTGTTCGTCAGTTACCAGTACGTCGGCAGCGAGGGCGACGAACCGGCCGGGCTCTGAGCCAGCGGTCGCCGAACCGCGCGGAGCCGAGCCCACCCTGCCGGGTCGACTCACGCCCGTCCGCCCAAAAGCAGATAAGCGATAGCAGCGAAATAACGAGTGATGCTGCTGGTCCTGTGTGTGGACCTCGACGACGACCTCGGACGCAAGACCGGAGTAGACACCCCCGTGATCGGTCGGGACGCCGTCGAAACGGCCGCCGTATCACTCGCGACGGCAGACCCCGAGGACTCCGACGTGAACGTCCTGTTCGAGGGGCTACACATTCAGGACGAGATCGACGACGAGGAAGTCGAGGTCGCGGCAGTGACCGGTATCGACGGCACGGAAGTCGCGGCGAACCGCAGGGTCGGCGAGGAAGTCGACACGGTGCTGGCGAGCATCTCCGCCAGCGACGACGTGCGCGCCATCGTCGTCACCGACGGCGCTCAAGACGAGAGCGTCGTTCCAGTGATTCGCTCACGCGTCTATATCGACGGCGTTCGGCGCGTCGTCGTCCGCCAGGCACAGGATCTAGAGTCGATGTACTACACTATCAAGCAGGTGCTCGACGACCCCGAGACCCGCGGGACCATCCTCGTCCCGCTCGGCATCCTGTTGCTGATCTATCCACTGGCGATCATCGCCGACCAACTGGGGCTGCCCGGCGCGGTCTTCGGCATCACCTCCGGCCTGCTCGGCCTCTACATTCTCGGCCGCGGCCTCGGTGTCGAGCGGGCGCTAGATTCGGCCATCGACCGCCTCCGGTCGGTGTTCTACGCCGGTCGCGTGACGCTTATCACCTCCGTCGTCGCCGCCGCGCTGCTGCTCATCGGCGGCGTCGAGGGCGTCCAGTTGCTCGAAGCTACCCAGACCGACCGCGGGACGCTGGGCGCGCTCGAGGTACTAGCGGCGCTCGTGTTCGGGGCTGTCCGCTGGTTCGCCGCCGCCGGTATCACCTCCAGCCTCGGCCGCGTCACCGACGAGTATCTCGCCGGCGAGTTCGAGTGGCACTACCTCAACGCCCCCTTCTACGTCGTCGCCATCTCTGCGGTCCTCTACGGGATGAGCGCCTACTTCCTCGATCTCGTAACCATCTCTTTCCTCGCGGCGACCCTCACCGGCGGTACCATCCTCGGTCTCGTCAGCACGCTGGCCTTCGCCGTCGTCGAGTCCCGTGCCCGGAAAGATCGACCACCCGCCTGAGCCCCGCTCGGAACCGTCCGGCAGCGTGACCACGGTCGAGTTCGACAGAACGGTTATTTTATGTTCTCTCGTACACCGCTATATGTCCTGCCAGGAGATCCGTCTCATCAAAAAGGCCGACGACCAGTGGTCCGCAGTCGACGTCGAAACCAGCGTCGTCACACAGGGCGAAACCCGCCGGCAGGCCCTGGAGGCCCTCGACGAGGCCGTCGTCCTCTACACCGACGACGACGGCACGGCTATCGGCGACGAAGTCGCATACCTCGAAGACCACGGCATCAACCCGGCCGAAGTCACCGACCCACGAGAGCTTCCGGAGGTCATGCAGTAGCGGGGGCGACCGTCGGGAGTCCTCGAAACGTCGAGCGGGGAGCGACGACCCACGGGACAGTGAGGACCACTGTCACCGTTCTCTGACTACGACGAACTCGGCCAAGTCCTCCAGATACGCCAGCGCCTGTGAATCCTCCGCGTCGACCGCCGAGAGCGACGCCAGCGCCTCGTCGGACATTTCGCGGGCGCGCTCGTTTGCCTCCTCCGGTGTCAGGTCCGTCACCTGGACGAGCGACGGGCGGTCCATCTCCGCGTCGTGACCCGTCGGCTTCCCCAGGTCGTCGGCCTCGGCGGTCGCGTCCAGCACGTCGTCACGCATCTGGAAGGCGATTCCCACACGCTCGGCGTACTGTCCGAACGCCTCAACCGTGTAGGCGTCTGCGTCGGCCGCGATAGCGCCCAGTTCGGCCGCAGCACGGAACAGCGCGCCGGTCTTCCGGCGAGCCAGCTCCATGTACTCGGCCTCATTTTCCGGCTGTGCAACCAGTTCCGTGGCTTCTCCTTCCCCGAGTTCGACCATCGACTCCGAGACAGCCTGCATTGCCCGCTCGTCGCTCGAAAACAGGGCAAACGCCTCACCGAGCAGCCCGTCGGAGGCGATGATTGCCGGGCCAAAGCCGAATTCGGCCCACGCGCTCGGAACACCCCGTCGGACCTCCGAGTCGTCGATTATGTCGTCGATCACGAGCGACGCGTTGTGAACGAGTTCGACACCCACGGCAAAATCGACCGCGTCCGCCGGCTCACCACCCAGCGACTCACAGACCAGCACCGTCACAGTCGGGCGGACACGCTTCCCGCCCGAGAGCGTGACGTGCCCCAACTCGTCGGCCAGCTCCGCCGGCTTGACCCCGTCGAGGACCGCCTCCAGCCGCTCCTCGACTCGCGCCCGGCGGCGCTCCAAATACTCCATTGGCAACTCATTAGAACTAGGGCCCAATGAGGCTGACGAACCGCTTCGTGACGGGGGGCGCCCGCTACCCACGGCGGCGGCCGTTCAGCACGAGTCCATGACCGGAGGTCCGTCCATCCCGAAATCCGTCGTCACCGCAGTTCCTCCGAGCCCACGGCACTCGGATCGACATGCCCGTCGCGACCATCCGGAAGGTCTCGTCGTCTCTGGAAACCGACATCCCGCAGGACCCGAGGAGCTCGGTCTCCTGCATCACCATCGCGTTGGTCGGCGCGTCTCTCCGCCTCCGTCGTCGGGTCGGTCCGGTCTGGAGGTGTCGGCCACGGGTTCCAAGACTCAGCACGGGGTCAGGGCTCGTCTCGGTGAGCCAGAGAGCGTCGCTCCCGCGGACGTGGGTGAAAAAGCGGTCGCTCACGCCGTTTACGACCGTGCAAAAACTGAGTGTGTCGTCCCGAATTACACGTCCGGCACTTCGCCGCCGAACTCCTCGGATGCCACCTTTTTCCGCTCGGGTGCCCCCCGGCACCGCTCGCTCAAAAACGTGGGTGAAAAAGCGGTCGCTCACGCCGTTCGCGACCGTGCAAAAACTGAGTGTGTCGTCCCGAATTACACGTCCGGCACTTCGCCGCCGAACTCCTCGATGAGGGCCGGCACGACCTCGAAGAGGTCGTCTTCGATACCGTAGTCAGCGAGGTCCCAGATGGGTGCATTGGGGTCGGTGTTGATCGTGACGATGGTGTCCGCACCCTTCATTCCGGCGACGTGCTGGACGGCACCGGAGATGCCGATGGCGATGTACACGTCGGGCGTGACGACCTTTCCGGACTGTCCGACCTGCCGGTTGGCGGGCAGCCAGCCGTTGTCGACGATGGGACGGGACGAGGACAGCGTGGCGTCGGTCGCTTCGACCAGCGACTCGATCAGCGTGATGTTCGCTTCCTCGTCGATGCCGCGGCCGATGGAGATCAGGAAGTCCGCCTCGCTGATGTCGACGTCGCCGCCAGCGACTTCCTCGTAGCCGGTGACGGTGGACTGAATCTGGCCTTCGTCGATATCGGCGTCGAACGCCTCGATGGTAGCGTCACCGTCACCCTCGGCCTGGGCCCACTCGGCCGGCCGGATGGTCACGGCAGCGTGGTCCTCCGCAACGTCGATAGTAGTCTCGACCTTGCCACCGTACTGCTCGCGGGTGACGGTGAGCCCGTCCTCGAACTCCAGGTCGACCACGTCGGTCACCAGCGGCAGACTGAGGCCCTCGGCGACCGCAGGCGCGTAGTCCAGCCCGTTGACCGAGTTCGGGGCCAGCAGGTACTGCGGGTCGAGTTCGGCGTAGAGTTGTTCGATGGCCTGCGTGTACACGTCGTGGTTGAACTCCTCGCCGTACTCGACGGTGTGGATAACGTCGACGCCCTCGCGATTGGCCTGGTCGGCGTAGTCGTCTACGTCGCCGCTGATGACGGCGAGGTGGAGGTCGCCGCCGGTCTGGTCGGCCAGGTCACGGCCGGCCGTGACCATCTCCAGACTCACATCGCGCAGTTCGTCACGGCGATGCTCGGTGATGGCGAGAACGTCCGTCATCCCTCGACCACCCCCTTGTCACGAAGGAATTCGGCCAACTGGTCGGCCTCCTCTTCGGGGTCGCCGCTCCAGACCGTCGCGTCGCCCTCGGATTCGGGCTCGTACATGTCGGTCTGGGCCAGCGGACTCTCGAGCACGTCGGCGTCGAGGCCAACGTCCTCGAGGGACTTGAGGTCAAGCGGTTTGCTCTGTGCCTGGCGGATGCCGCGCAGGCTCGCGTAGCGGGGCTCGTTGATACCGGACTGAATGGTTAGCACGGCGGGGCTCTCGACTTCGGTGAGCTCCTCGACGCCGCCTTCCAGTTCGCGGTGGACGGTCGCGACGCCACTCTCGATGTCGAGGTCGAGCTGGTTGACAACGGCGGCCCACTCGAAGCCAATCTTCTCGGCCAGTGTGACGCCCGTCGCGCCGTTGGACTCGTCACTGGCCTGGACACCGGTCAGGACGAGGTCGGGGTCTTCCTCCTCGACGACGGCGGCTAGCAGTTCGGCCTTGGCCTCGACATCGAGATAGCTCGCGGATTCGACGTCGTCGTCCCAGACACGAACCGCGCGGTCGGCACCCTTGGCCAGTGCCATCCGGACGGTCTCCTCGGCGCGTTCCGGGCCGATGGTCGCGGTGACGACTTCCACGTCGTCGTGCTCCTCGCTGATCTGAACGGCTTCTTCGACGGCGTAGTCGTCCCATTCGTTGAGGTCGTACTCGAGATACTGCTCGGCGATATCGCCACCGGAGATCTCGAACTCGTCTTCGACTTCCGCCACCTCCTTTACCGTTACGAGAATCTTCATACTCAACAATAACTGTGGATTGCTCACCGTTAAACGTTTCCGAACACTAGAACCGGTGAAAACTGTTCGTTCGCCAACTAGAACGGGGTCACGGTGTTCGGGCAGCCCTGTTATCCGTTTCCGGGCTCTTCACCGTTCATACCCGTGACGTCCTCGTCGGGGAAGGAGATGAGATTCTCTCGGCCGATTCGGAGTTTGTCGATGCGACCCGCGTCGTCCATCGACGAGAGCAGTTGAGACACCTTCGCGTTCGACCAGTCGGTCTCTCTGACGATGTTCGCCTGTTTCATGCGCCCGCCGTTCCGTTCGAGCAGGCGTTCGATGCGTTCCTCGTCGCTCAGCAGTTCCACGTCGACCTCGGACTCGTCTTCGGTGGCCGCGGTCCCGCCATCGGTCGTCGAGGCGGCAGTCCCGGTTGTCGTCGCCGGCGGCGGGTCGTCCCCACTGTCGCCGTTACCCGCCTCACTGCCGTCGCTCGGGGACGCAGGCGATGGGAGGTCGACGTCCCGCGTCACGAGCAGGTACGCGACCACGACAACGAGCAACGGCACCACGAGACCCAGCAGCAACAGCGGGGGGATGGCACCGGACTGCGAATCGTCCGTGCTGTTGTTTGGCGGGGTCGCGTTCCCGCTTCGCTGATAGACGACCGACGGCTGACTCGCTTGGAAGGTACCGTCCTGTGCACCCTCCCAGCGGAGCGACGCGTTCGTCACCGAGTACCCCGGCGGAGCGGCGCTAAACAGGTCGTACGTTCCGGGGGGAGCGATGGTGAGTGTCTGGTTCGCCCCGAGTGTCGGGAACCACGTTCCGTTGGACGGCAGGAACACGTCGTCGACGTAGAGGTTCGTGCCGGATTTCCGGGCGAACCCGGTCCAGGTGAACCGGAGGACGAGTTGTCCGGTATCACCGGTGACAGTGCTTCGCCGCGTCACACCGGAGATCTCCATAGAGCGCCCAGTTGCAACGCTGGCCCGGTCGCTCGCCGCCCTGACCGTCCGGACCGTCTCCGAATCTGATTCGCTCTCGAAGTCGTCTGCGGTCGCTCTGAAAGCCGCCCGCTTTGCCTCGGTACCGACCGTGTAGTTCCGTCTGATCGTCCACACCGCGTCACCGTTGGACCGGATCCCGACGTGGAAGAGCGTGTCAGTTCGGTTTATTTCGGTGTCCTGTGTCTGGCTGGCACCAGCACCACTCGCGACCGCCGACTGATGAGCGCCGGTTCCGGCAGCGAGAACCGGGGCCGCAACCGGACCTGCGGTCAAGAGGAGGGCGAGTGAGGCGAGCAGGGCGGCGTGTGCCCGCGTCAACATTACCCCTCTCTGGTCGCGCCTCGGGCAAAACACTTTCCATCAGACGAAAAAACGTCAGGAGCGGCCGTGAAAGATCTAAGCGGCGCTCACACGGCGACAGAAAGGTAGAACTGCCGACAGGACCGGCGGCAGCGGCGGGAGTCGGTCGGGTTTTTTGTAGTGGCACGTCTATGTGGCAGGTAGCCGCCATGCGATATTCACTGCCCGTCCTGATGGTCGTGTTCGTCGTCACCGCAACGGTGGCCGTCGGCACGCCAGCCCCTGCCCCCGAGGCATCGCCGGTCGCGGCGACACAGGATACCCCAGACGGTCTCATCAAACCAATCGCCACCTCCCGCAACACGACCAACTATCTCGCCCTCCCCGACGACGAAACCGAGCGGGCCCAGTTCGGCAACGCCTCGCTCGACCTCGGAGCCGCAGTCGCCGCCGACAGTGCGCGGTTACAGGAGTCGTTCGTCGGCGAGGCGGCGGTCGAGCGGTTTCGCTCGGCCCCGAACACGTCGGCCAGGACCGATGCACTCCACCGGTTCTCGTCGGACCTGAGCAACCGGACGGGCGCGTTACGTCAGCGACAGCGGCGGACCGTCCAGCAGTTCGACGACGGCCGCATCTCTACCGCGGTAGTACTCAGGCGGTTGTCTACGATAGACGCGCGTGCCCGAGCGATCGACAGAGCGGCCGTGCGATTGCAGGGAATCGCCCAGTTCACACCCCGGTACACGACCCCGTTCAATATCACCAGTCGGTTCAACAACGTCAAACAGCGGGCCAGCCTGCTTTACACCGGCCCCCGAGAGGGTGTGAGAGCGTCGCTCATCGGCCAGCGAAACACGAAACAGTACCTGTTGAGGACGGGCGGCAACGGGCTCGCCCTGGCGGGCACCGACAGCCGCCGACAACGGTACGTGCGTGACGCGTTCGTCGACGACCGGTTCCAGCAAAGCGGCAGTGACCGGTTCGACGGTGACATCGGTACTGCCCTGGATTTCGTACAGGAACTGTACCCGTGGGCCGGCGACAGCGGAAACCAGCGTGGGCCGGACTCCGACGTCGACTCGATGTTCGAGAGCGTCTACCAGGTCTCCATCACGCACAGGCACGGCGAGTTGCTGACCTATCTCGACGGGTCGGACGCCGAGGTGTTCAAGGAGGTCCAGCGGAAGCGGCTGCCGAGGCTCCCGGTCACCGAGTCAGTCAGCGAGGCGAACACGACCGCCGACCTCACCGTCCGAGCGAACCTAACACACGTGACCGGGCCGATGGAACTCACCGTCCGGGACACGACGGCCAACGTGCCCGTCGATGCCCGGATTACGGTCGACGGCCAGTTCGTGGGCGAGACTGGCGACGACGGCAGGCTCTGGACGGTCCAACCCGGCGAGACGGTCCGGGTCGAGGCCACCACCGACGGCGGCCGTGTGGCGTTCACCGTCGTCCGCGACACGAGCGGAGTTTGAAGTAGGAAGCCGGGCCCACCGACCGGCGTGTCGGCCCGCGCACTCAGTTCCGTCATCGGTGTCGTACTTCTGGTCGCTGTCACTGTCCTCACAGCCGCCGCAGTCGGTGTGACGGTCCTCGACGCGGCACCGGCCGACGGGAGTCCCACCCGGGCCGCCCTCGAACTCCGGGCCGAAGCCAGTACGGACCGGCTGACTCTCCGCCACCGCGGCGGTGACACTGTCCCCGTGTCCGACCTCCGTCTCCGTGTCCGGATCGACGGCCGCCAGCTGGCCCACCAGCCACGCGTCCCGTTTTTTGCCGCCACCGGCTTCGACTCCGGGCCGACCGGCCCGTTCAATACCGCCGCCGACGGCCGCTGGCAGGCCGGCGAGCGTGCGAGCGTCCAACTCGCCAACACGAACGACCCCCCGCTAGAGCCGGGGTCACGGGTGTCCGTAGACGTCTATCTCGATGGGAAAAAACTGGCTGCACTGGAAGCGACGGCCTGAGCAGCCCCGACCGCACCCGGCCCGGCGTCCCGTTACTCCGGCACCGCCGCCACCGTCGTGATCGCGATTTCCGGGTTGTACTCGGGGCCCATCATGTGGTGTTCGAAGTCGGTGAAGCCGGCTTCACGGAACATCCGGTCGGCCTCGCGCTCGTCGTAAAAGAGCATAATCGCGTCGGCGAGTCTCTGGAACACAGACGAGTTGGGGTAGTTCGGGCCGACGATCAGCACTTGACCGCCGGGCTTCGTGACGCGCCGACACTCTTCGAGAGCGTCGACGGGGTTGGGCCAGTATTCGATGGAGCCCGACGACCAGACGACGTCGAAGCTGTTCCCGCCGAACGGTAGCCGCTCGGCGTCGCCGAGGTGGAAGTTGACGGGGCCGTCGCGCTTGCCGAACTTGTCGTAGGCCTTCTCCAGCTGGTGAGGGCTCTGATCGAGGCCGTACACCGTGTCCACGCGGTCGAGTAGGCCCTCGGTCGCGAAGCCGGTGCCACACCCGATGTCGAGCACCCGGTCGTCGCGCCCGATGTCGAGCATGTCGATAGCCGCCGTGCGCATCTCCTCGTTCCAGATGAACGGGTTGACCTGGTCGTACACCTTCGAGAGGTACTTGTAGAAGAGCCGGGCCCGGGACTTGTTCTCGAGGACTCCCATTAGAACGACGTTTGGTAGCTGAGAGTCATAATTCCCCGGATTTTCGACCGCCGACGCAACGGGACGGCGGCCCGAGCAGCCAGGAGCGTGTCACACGGTGACGGACGGCCCGGTCGTGGCGGCAAACTTCGCAACTACCATATGGCCGCTTCCGTAATCTCCGAATGATTCAAATGCCAAGGCCAGAGGTTCTCGATCGGATCAAAGAGACCGAAGCAGAGGCCGACGAGATCGTCGCCGAGGCCCACGAGGAGGCCGAAGCGACGATCTCAGAGGCCCACGAGGAGGCCGAGGAGATTCGCCAACAAGCTCGCGAGGAGGCCGAGGAGATGGCCCAGCAGCGCCTCGACGACGCCCGGGACGAGGTCGAGGCCGAACGCGAAGAGATTCTCGCGGACGGCGACGAACAGCGTGAAAAACTGGAAACGCAGGCCGAAAAGCAACGTGACGAGGTGATCGAACACGTAGCGGCCCTGTTCGAGGAGGCGGTGCATGCTCAGACCTGAGCGGATGAGTCGTGTCTCGGTGACCGGCTCCAAACAGGTTATGCAGTCGGTCGTCGAGACCGTTCACGACCTGCGAACCGTCGATCTCACCGATTACGACGGCGCCTGGGAAGGGTTCGAGCCCGGACAGCCGGCCGAAGGCGGCGAGGCCGCCTCCGAGAAGCTCGTTACCGTCCGTTCACTGAAATCCATCCTCGGCGTCGACGAGAGCGACGCCGGTCCGACGCGGTTGGTGACGGAGGACGCCCTCGAGCAGGAACTCGAGGATATCCGCGAGGATGTCAACGAACTCAGCGACCGCCGGGACGAGTTGCGAGACGAACTCCGAACGGTCGAGGAGCGCATCGACAGCGTCGAACCGTTCGCGGCGCTGGGGATCGACCTCGACCTGCTGACCGGTTACCGCTCCCTGGCCGTCGGCGTCGGCGAGGGTGACCCCGAGACTATCGAAACCGAACTCACCGGTGTGGACGGCGTCGCGGCCTTCGAGGTGTTCTCCGAGGGCGATGCGGTCGCGGTCTTCGTCTATCCCGAAGCGACCGACCCTCTCGAACCGGGCGTCGAAACCGCCGTGCAGGACCTGCTCGTCGGGGCGGACTTTCAGGCCTACGACGTACCCGAGGCCGAGGGTAGTCCCGAAGAGTACATTTCGGAGCTGAACCACCGCAAACAGCAGCTCGAGTCCAAGCTTGACACGGTTGAGGACGAACTCGAGGACCTGCGACTCGACGTGGCCGGCTTCCTGCTGGCCGCCGAGGAGACACTGGCGATCAAGGCACAGAAGACCGAGGCCCCCCTCTCCTTCGCGACGACCGAGAACGCGTTCATCGCCGAAGGCTGGCTTCCGACCGAGGAGTACGAAGGGCTCGAAACCGCGCTCACAGAGGCCGTCGGGGACCACGTCGAAGTGGAGGAACTCGAACGCGCCGAGTACAACGACGACGGGCACGCGACCCGCTCGGCAGACGTGACCGAGGACGCGCCCGCGGCCGGCGGCGCGGTAGAGGCGGACCTCGGCGCTACCGTCAGCGCGGACGCGACCGACGGGACCGAATCGGCTGCGGAAGCGGAGGCCGAAGCCGAGAAAGAGGAACAGGAAACTGTCGCCGATGGCGGACTCGCGAACGGCGCGAGCGAGACCTCGTCGGAACCTCGCTCTGACGGTGGCTCGGTCACGATGGGCAACGACGCCCCGCCGGTCGTTCAGGACAATCCCGGCGCGGCCAGGCCCTTCGAGGCGCTGGTCGAAGTTATCAACCGACCCAAGTACTCCGAGTTCGACCCCACGGTGCTGGTCTTCCTGACCTTCCCCGCGTTCTTTGGGTTCATGATCGGCGACCTGGGATACGGACTCCTCTACGTCGGACTCGGCTACTGGCTGTACAACAGTTTCGACAGCGATGTCGTCCGGAGTCTCGGTGGCGTCGGCATGTGGGCCGGCGGCTTCACGATACTGTTCGGTATCCTCTACGGTGAGATATTCGGACTCCACCTGATCTCGTCGTACCTGTGGGAAGGCGCGCTCGGTATGAGCGGGTCGCCGCTACACAAGGGCCTCCAGCCCAAATACGGCGACTTCGCGCTAGCGTGGCTCGTGTTGAGCCTGCTGGCGGGCATCCTCCACCTGACCATCGGCTGGGTGCTTGATTTCATCGAGAATCTCAAACACGGGTTCGGCGAAGCGATGGGCGAGAGCGGCTCCTGGCTGCTGATGATGTTCGGCCTGTGGGCCTGGATTTTCGCCGGTGCGTTCGGTAGTTCCCCACCCATCCTGTACGGCTCCGAGAGCGTCTTCAACGGGAATCCGGTCCCGCTCGGGTTCACCGGCTTTCCGGAGACGGTTGGTCTCGTCGGTCTCGGGATGTTCGCCGTCGGACTGGTTCTGCTGGCCCGGTCCGAGTTCATCGAAGTGGTGGAGTTCCTGAACGTGATGGTGAACGTCCTGTCGTACACCCGACTCGCCGCAGTGTTGCTGGCGAAGGCAGGGATGGCTTTCGTGGTCAATCTGCTCTTTTTCGGTGTCTTCGTCACCGGCGATGGCGCGTGGCACTTCGGCATCGGCCACTCGCCGAGTCAGATGCTCGAGCAGGGTACCTTCCACGGCCACGAGGTCACGAGCGTGATGTTCGAGGGACTGGCCCACTCGGGCATCGCCGGCATCCTCGGCGGGATCGTCGTCCTCGTCGTGGGCCACCTGCTCGTGCTGGCGCTCGGGATCACCAGTGCTGGCCTGCAGGCGGTGCGTCTCGAGTACGTCGAGTTCTTCGGAAAGTTCTACGAGGGCGGCGGCCGGTCGTATACGCCCTTCGGCTACGACCGCCAGTACACGACCGAGGACTGACGGTTCACTCATTTTTTACGGGAACCACAGCGGTGCGCGTCCCCTCACCCGGTTAGTGCTAGAAACCGTGAGACTGTCTCTCACCGGGTTTTCACGCACTGACGACGGCATTTGGGAAGTTTTATGAAGCCAGTAGAGTCATATCCGGATGTTCGGAACGAGCGAATCCCGGAATCCAAATCATGATCGACACATTCACCGCGGTACTGACCGCACTCGGACCGGTTCTCCAGGACGGTGGCGCACAGACGATTGAGCAGGCACCCGCGATTCCGCCGCAGGCCGCGGCGGCACTGGCGGTCGGTCTGGCAGCATTCGGCGCGGGCTATGCAGAACGTGGTATCGGGGCGGCTGCGGTCGGCGCTATCGCAGAGGACGACGACATGTTCGGTCGTGGGCTGATCCTCACGGTCCTTCCCGAGACGCTGGTCATCCTCGCGCTGGTCGTCGTCTTCATCGCGGGATAACCACCCTACACTTTCTCTAATATGAGCCTTGATACGGTCGTAGAGGATATCCGAGACGAAGCCCGCGCGCGTGCGGAGGAAATCACGTCCGAGGCGGAGGCCGAAGCCGAGGAAATCGTCGCCGAGGCCGAGCGCGACGCCGAGGAGATCCGCAGCGAACGCGAGGCAGAGGTAGCATCGACTATCGAACAGGAGCGCGAACAGCGCGTCTCCAGTGCTAAGCTCGAGGCCAAACAGAAGCGTCTCGAAGCCCGCCGGACTGTGCTGAGCGAGGTCCACGAGGCCGTCGAAGTGGAGATTGCCGACATCGACGGCGAGGACCGCGAGGCGCTAACCCGTGAGCTACTGGCCGCGGCCACCGAGGAGTTCGGCGACGACGACGAGTTGGCGGTCCGCGGGCGCGAGGACGACGAAGACCTGATCGAGTCACTGCTCGACGAGGCGGGACTCGACGGAAGTTTCGCCGGCGAGTACGACTGCCTCGGCGGCGTCGTCGTCGAGAGCGAGGGAGCGCGGATCCGCGTGAACAACACCTTCGACTCGATTCTCGAAGACGTCTGGGAGGAGAACCTCGGCGAAATCAGCGACAAACTGTTCGAGCAATGAGTACGGAACGAGCCGCGGGCGGCAGCAACTACGAGTACGTGATCGCGCGGGTCCGCTCGCGCCGCGCCGCGCTGTTCGACGACGACGACTACCGGAAGCTGGTGCGGATGGGGCCGGGCGAAATCGCCCGGTTCATGGAGGAAAGCGAGTACGAGAGCGAGATGAACGCGCTCGGGGCACGTCACTCCGGCGTCGACCTCATCGAGTACGCGCTGAACCGCAACGTCGCCAAACACTTCGACGACCTGTTGCAGTGGGCCGACGGCCGGCTGTACGATTATGTCGCACGCTACATCCGGAAGTTCGACGTCTGGAACGTCAAGACGATTATCCGTGGACTGTACACCGGCACGGACGCCACTGGGGTCGAGACGGACCTGATCCGGGCTGGCGAGTTCGACGACGCGTTCCTCGACCAGTTGCTCAACGCCGGCTCTATCGAGGAGCTCGTCGAACTGCTCGAGCCGACTCGCTTCGGCGACCTGCTGGCCGATGCGTACGCGGTCTACGAGGACGAGGGTGTCCTCGTCCCGCTTGAAAACGCCCTCGACCGGGCCTTCTACGAGGAGCTGTTGACGGGCCTGTCGGGCGAGCAGTCCCGGGCCATGGAGCTGTACGTTGAGTTCCTCAGTGCGGAAGTCGACTTCCGGAACCTCCGGAACGCCTTCCGGCTGGCTCGCAGTGGTTCGGATCTGGACCCCTCGGAGTACTACATCGACGGTGGCAAACTGTTCGACGAGGACGAAATCCGCCAGCTGGCACGCAGCCGCGACCAGCTCGTCGAGTTCGTCCGGTCGAGCAAATACGGTGAGGACCTCGAAGTGGGGCTCGATTCCCTCGAGACGGCCGACAGCCTCATCGAGTTCGAGCAGGCACTGGACGCGGCGTTGCTAGAGTACTCCGGGCAGCTGTCCAACCGATATCCGCTGTCGATCTGTCCAGTCTTGGCGTACGTACTCGCCAAGGAGCGTGAGGTAGACAACATCCGCGCCATCGCACGCGGCCGGGAGGGCGGCCTCTCGACGGAGGACATCGAAAACGAACTGGTGGTACTATGAGCCAGGAGATCGCGGTCATCGGCAGTCCGGACTTCACGACCGGCTTCCGACTAGCTGGCGTCCGCAAGTTCGCGGACATCCCGGACGACCGGAAGGCGGCCGAGTTGGACGACGCCGTACGGGAGATGCTCGCGGACGAGGAGGTCGGCATCCTGGTGATGCACGAGGACGACCTCGAGCAGCTCTCGCGTGGGGTCCGTAGCGACGTCGAAACTAGCGTCGAGCCGGTGCTCGTCACTCTCGGCGGCGGGGGTGCCGGCAGCGGCGGCCTGCGCGAGCAAATCAAACGAGCTATCGGTATCGACCTCATGGAGGAAGACTAACAACGAATGAGTCAAGCAAGAGAATCTGACGTCCGTGAAGACGGACAGATCGAGAGCGTAAGCGGTCCCGTCGTGACGGCGATAGACCTCGACGCGAAGATGAACGACGTGGTCTACGTCGGTCACGAGGGACTGATGGGCGAAGTGATCGAAATCGAGGGCAACATCACCACCATTCAGGTGTACGAGGAGACCTCAGCGGTCTCCCCGGGCGAGCCCGTCGAATCGACGGGTGCACCGCTCAGTGTCGACCTCGGACCGGGTATGCTCGACGCCATCTACGACGGCGTCCAGCGGCCCCTGGACGTGCTCGAAGAGAAGATGGGCAGTGCCTTTCTCGACCGCGGTGTCGACGCACCGGGAATTGACCTGGAGAAGACCTGGGAATTCAACCCAGAGGTCACCGAAGGCGACGACGTCAGCCCGAACGACGTGGTTGGTATCGTTCCCGAGACGCCCAGCATCGACCACAAGGTGATGGTGCCGCCCGACTCCGAGGGCGGCGAAGTCGTCGACGTGAACTCCGGCGACTACACCGTCGAAGACACCGTCGTCGAACTCGACAGCGGCGAGGAAATCAAGATGCGCCAGGAGTGGCCCGTCCGCTCCCAGCGCCCCGCCGACGAGAAGCAGACGCCGGACACGCCGCTGGTCAGTGGCCAGCGGATTCTCGACGGTCTGTTCCCGCTCGCGAAGGGTGGGACGGCGGCGATTCCCGGCCCATTCGGGTCCGGGAAGACCGTCACCCAGCACCAACTCGCCAAGTGGGCCGACGCCGACATCGTCGTCTACGTCGGCTGTGGCGAGCGCGGCAACGAGATGACGGAAGTGATCGAGGACTTCCCGGAGCTCGAGGACCCGACGACCGGGAACGCACTGATGGACCGGACGTGTCTCATCGCGAACACCTCGAACATGCCCGTCGCAGCCCGTGAGTCCTGCGTGTACACGGGCATCACCATCGCGGAGTACTTCCGTGACATGGGCTACGACGTGGCGCTGATGGCCGACTCCACTTCGCGGTGGGCAGAGGCCATGCGGGAAATCTCCTCGCGGCTGGAGGAGATGCCCGGTGAGGAAGGCTACCCGGCCTACCTCGCCGCGCGCCTCTCGGAGTTCTACGAGCGAGCCGGCTACTTCCAGAACATCAACGGTACCGAGGGTTCGGTCTCGGTCATCGGCGCCGTCTCGCCGCCGGGCGGGGACTTCTCGGAACCGGTGACCCAGAACACGCTGCGTATCGTCAAGACGTTCTGGGCGCTAGATGCCGACCTCGCCGAGCGCCGGCACTTCCCGGCGATCAACTGGAACGAGTCCTACTCGCTGTATCGGGACCAACTCGACCCGTGGTTCGAGGACAACGTCGCAGCCGACTGGTCCGAGCAGCGACAGTGGGCCATCGACACACTGGACGAGGAGGACGAACTCCAAGAGATCGTCCAGCTCGTCGGCAAGGACGCACTGCCGGAAGACCAGCAGCTCACGCTGGAAGTCGCACGCTATCTGCGTGAGGCCTGGCTCCAGCAGGACGCGTTCCACCCGACCGACACCTACTGCGAGCCGGAGAAGACGTACTCGCTGCTCGGCGCCATCAAGAGCTTCAACGACGAGGCCTTCGAGGCGCTCGAAGCTGGCGTGCCGGTCGAGGAGATTACGGCCGTCGACGCCATCCCGCAGCTCAATCGCGTCGGCGTTCAAGACGAGTGGGAAGACTACGTCGAGGAACTGGAAGACGAGATTGCCGAGCAAATCGGGGAGCTCTACTAATGCAGAAAGAATACCAGACCATCACGGAAATCAGCGGTCCACTGGTGTACGCCGAGGTAGACGAGCCCGTCGGGTACGACGAGATCGTCGAGATCGAGACCCCGGACGGCGACACCCGTCGCGGCCAGGTGCTCGAATCGACGAGTGACTACGTCGCAATCCAGGTGTTCGAGGGAACCGAAGGGATCGACCGCAGTTCGTCGGTCCGGTTCCTCGGCGGCACCATGCAGATGAAACTCACCGAAGACCTGCTCGGACGCGTCCTCTCGGGGACCGGTGAGCCAATCGACGGCGGCCCCGAAATCGAACCGGACGAAGAACGCCCCATCGTCGGGGAAGCGATCAACCCCTACTCCCGGGAGTACCCCGAGGAGTTCATTCAGACCGGTGTGTCCGCCATCGACGGCATGAACACGCTGGTCCGGGGCCAGAAGCTCCCGATCTTCTCCGGATCGGGGCTGCCTCACAGTGACCTCGCACTCCAGATCGCCCGACAGGCGACCGTGCCGGAGGAAGAGGCGGGCGAGGACGGCGACGGGAGCGAGTTCGCAGTGATCTTCGGCGCGATGGGAATCACACAAGAGGAGGCAAACGAGTTCATGGACGACTTCGAGCGCACCGGTGCGCTGGAACGCTCGGTCGTCTTCATGAACCTCGCGGACGACCCCGCGGTCGAGCGGACGGTCACGCCGCGGCTGGCGCTCACGACCGCCGAGTACCTCGCCTTCGAGAAGGATTACCACGTGCTGGTCATCCTGACGGACATGACCAACTACTGTGAGGCACTGCGCGAGATCGGTGCCGCACGGGAGGAGGTCCCGGGCCGCCGTGGCTACCCCGGGTACATGTACACCGACCTGGCCCAGCTCTACGAGCGGGCCGGTCGTATCGAGGGCGAGGAGGGCTCTGTCACGCAGATTCCGATCCTGACGATGCCCGGCGACGACGACACCCACCCGATCCCGGACCTGACGGGCTACATCACGGAGGGGCAGATCTACGTCGACCGTGACCTGAACAGTCAGGGTATCGAGCCGCCGATCTACGTCCTGCCGAGCCTCTCGCGGCTGATGGACGACGGGATCGGTGAGGGGCTCACGCGGGCCGACCACGCCGACGTGTCCGACCAGATGTACGCGGCGTACGCGGAAGGTGAGGACCTCCGTGACCTGGTGAACATCGTCGGTCGCGAGGCGCTGAGCGAACGTGACAACAAGTATCTCGACTTCGCGGACGACTTCGAGACGGCGTTCGTCCAGCAGGGCTTCCGGACCAACCGCTCCATCGACGAGACCCTCGACCTGGGCTGGGAACTGCTCTCGCAGCTCCCCAAGGAAGAGCTCAACCGTATCGACGAGGAACTCATCGAGCAGAACTACGTCGAGGAGGAGACCGAAGCCATCGAAGCCGAGGAGTAACGCCGTTGTTTCCTTTCGTTTCCGTTCGGAGTCTGCCGGAGAGCGGTCGCCACGGCTCCGACGACCCGGAGTCGTCCTCGGCGGGACGGGCGCGGTACTGCGTGATGGCGTAGGCACCGCCAGCGTAGATGCCGAGCGAGGAGATAGCGATGGGGAAAACGCCGACCGAGAACACGCCGGCGGCGAAGATACCGAGCGAGAGGATGCCGGTCGAGAGGCCGTCGCCGCCGAAGTTCCCCGCCACGAGGTAGCCGAAAGCAGTGACCCCGGCGACGGTCAACACCGGTGTGACGGCGAGGAGGCCGACGACGACGATTCCGGTCACGTCACCCCGTTTGATGTCCATATGTTCGTGTTTCTGTCGGTAGCTCATCTAAAGTTGGCGTACTTCTCACACTGTGAGAATATCGCAGGGATGGCTCGTGGCGGGGTGAGACGGTCGCATCGACGGTTCTGTAAAGAGTTAACCGCCTGGGCCGGTAACAATCGGTCAATGGCTAAGGACGTCAAACCGACCCGGAAAAACCTCATGGCGATCGAGGACCGGATCGAACTCTCCGAGCGGGGCCACGACACGCTGGAGAAAAAACGCGACGGCCTCATCATGGAGTTCATGGACATCCTGGACCAGGCACAGGACGTCCGGTCGGACCTCAACGAGAACTACGACGACGCCCAGCGGAAACTCAACATGGCCCGCGCGATGGAGGGTGACGTGGCGGTGCGTGGTGCGGCCGCCGCACTCAAAGAGCACCCCGAACTCACCACCGAGTCGAAAAACATCATGGGCGTGGTCGTCCCTCAGATCGAGTCCTCGAAGGTCAGAAAGAGCCTCGACGAGCGGGGCTACGGCGTGCTGGGCACCAGCGCGCGAATCGACGAGGCCGCCGAGGCGTACGAGGAACTGCTAGAGACGATCATCCTCGCGGCGGAGGTCGAGACGGCGATGAAGAAGATGCTCGACGAGATCGAGACCACCAAGCGCCGCGTCAACGCCCTGGAATTCAAACTCCTGCCCGAACTCAAGTCCAACCAGGAGTACATCGAGCAGAAACTCGAAGAACAGGAGCGAGAGGAGATCTTTCGGATGAAGAAAATCAAGGCGAAAAAGGAAGAAGAGGAGAAGGCCGAACGCGAAGCCGCCGAGGAAGAAGCCGAGGAAGCCGAGGAAACCGAGGAAACCGAGACGGTTCCAGCGGACGACTAGCGGGAGCCGTGAGCGGAGTTCCAGCGAGACGGAACCCGCGGTCCCGCTGACAGTCGGCCCACCGCGCCACCGGCGGAGCGGACGGTTGCTCTGACGAGGGGGAACGGGGGTCGTCCGGTGTGAACGTTGCCGGACGGGCGAGCGACGAAGCCGTGAATCACCGACGGTCGGGATACTCTTTTCAGGTGGCCGGTCCTTTTGCCGATATGAACTGCCCACACTGCCAGACGCCGCTGTTACGGTTCCCTGTGGCCGACGAGTGGCAACCACATCTTCCGGAGGACTCGCCGGGAGCAGCGATCTGCCCGACCTGTCTCGTGCTGGAACCGGACCCGGACCCGCCGTCGACGGTCCCGAATTTCGGGGAGGTCGGTGACCCGTTTCCCGAAGGGGAGGCCGCGGTTCCAATGGCCATCGCGCTCGGACTGCTGAGTTCGCTGGCGCTCAACCGGTCTGAGATCGCGGAACTGTTCGCGGCCGTCGAAGAGTCCGGGACGGACCCGTTGCTGGTGCTGGATCGACTCGCGGCGACGGGGAGTGTCGACAGCCGCGTCGACCTGCAGGGGCGGCGACAGCAACTGGAGCAGTTACTGGACTGAAAACGGGCGAACGCCGCCCGACATCGGGACGAGGCTGCCGGTGGTACACCGTGGCTCGAACTCGGTCGAGTTCGCTAATGCTCGCCGTCGGGTCGGTCGGATTCCGAGGGAGACGCGCTCCGTTCGGTTATCACACTTCGAGACGTCCGCGGTTCCGGCCTCGCGACGGCCGGCCCGAGGTCTGTGGCGTGACCGGACGTGAGTGCAGGCAGCGAGGTTCGGTCGCAAAATCAGACGCCGGTATCGTACCGGAGGAGGCCAGCAACGCCGCCGAAGGCGTTCAGGAGTTGTTCACCCTTCTCGAAGTCGGTGGAGATGAACTTCGTCTCGGTGCCCCGTTGCTCGGCGATTCCCATGAGGTGGTCGATAATGTCCTCGCGTTCGGCGTCGTCGGCGTCGACGGTCTCGCCACAGCGCGAGCAGTCGTGGTCGGGGGTGTCCTCGCGGCGGTCGAGAATCTCGCGTTCCTCGTGACCGTTCGGACACTCGTAGGAGATTACGTCCTGGCGCATGTCCTCGGAGATGAGCAGACGGTCGACCGCGCCCATGAACAGGTTCTCGCGGGTCGCCTCGAACCCGTACGTGGCCAGATTGCCGTCGTGAAGTTGTTTGAAAAACTCCTCCATCTCCGATTTGTCCTGCATCACCTCGTGTTCGTCGAGGATGTCCTGGGCGGCGTCGACCAGGTCGTAGAGGCCGGACTCGTCGGTGTAGGACACGTCGAACTTCCCGAGCACCATGTCTCCGAGTTCGTGGTGGAGGTAGTCGCCGTCGAGGAACTCGTCTTTGGTCGGGGAGGGACCGCCCACGAGGATACCGTCCATCTCGTGGCGCTGGTCGACGAACAGGTCGTCGGCCATTCCGGCGACTTCCTGATAGAAGTTGTCGATGGCTTCCAGACGCAGGCGGGCAAAGCGCTGTGCGGATTGGCCACCTTTGCGTTGTTTCCCGGGGACCAGCGACGAGGCGGATTTGACCGGTTCGACGCGTTTGCCCTTGAGCCAGCCGACGTTTGCCTCGCGGCGGTCCAACACGACGAGGCCGAACAGACCCTTGTCGCCGAGCATCTCCTCCAGTGGTTCGGTGAGGAAATCCGAATCGCAGTGGTAGCGGAACGATTCGATGGGTTGTGGAGGCGACTCCAGCACCTTGGTGACCATGTCGGTGCGGCCGCCGCCGGCGTCGATAGCGCCGGAAAAAATGACCATCCCGTTCTCCGGTGGATACGTGTCGTAGTAGCGCAGGCGGTCCTTGATCGAGGTCAGCGCGTCCTGCACGGCCGTCCGGGTCTGCTTGGACTTGATGTTGGAGGCTTCGCTGTGCTCCTGGGTGACGTGCTTGACGACGGAGCTGACCTGACGGTCGTCGGGGATGTAGATGGTGACCAACTGGGTCCCCGAACCCTCGTACTCCCGCAGGTCCTCGATGACCTTCGTGAACTCGTATTTTTGTTTGTCCGTCTGATCCTGCTCGGGGCTACTCATTACTCCTGTATAGCCGAATGGGCGGTAAGTAACTGTTGACCGGGGCGCCGTTGTCTATGGCTCTACCACATACCTTCATATGATCACGTACTGAAACGGACCGTGGCGCTTTTCAATCATTGCGGGCATGTGTTTACTTAGCAGACGTCCGGGTGTCGGTGGCGGCGGTTCCGTTGTTCCGGGCGGGGAGCAGACTAGGCGAGGGCCACAGCCCGGCGGACGCACGGGTTTATATGTTTCCCTTGTCTGTACAAGGTTAACAAGAAGTATGACGGGATACGTCTACACAATCGCAGGCGGGAAGGGCGGCGTCGGGAAGACCACGACGGCGATCAACGTCGCCGTGTCGCTCCAGGACGCCGGCCACGATGTCGTCGTGGTCGACGCCGATTTAGGAATGGCGAACCTGGGGGCGATGCTCGCCGTGGATCATCAACCGAGCCTCCATCAGGTACTCGCCGGGAAGGCCGCCGTCAGCGACGCCATCATCGAGGGACCGGGCGGAATCACCGTGGTCCCCGGTGAGCGCAACCTGGAGGCCTTCGCCGACGCCGACCCCGCGAAGCTCCGGAAAGTGGTCAAGGCACTCTCGACCGCGTACGAGATCGTCCTCATCGACACCGGGGCCGGGTTGAGCCACGAGACGACCGTCCCGCTGGGGCTGGCCGACGGTGTCTTGCTCGTCACTACCGCGGACGAGGTCGCCATCGGCGACACGATCAAGACCGCGCAGTTGGCCGAGCGAATCGACGGCGACGTCGTCGGCGCGGTGCTGACGCGGGCCGATGACGACACGAACGTCTCGGAGGTCGCCGACAAACTCGACATGGAGATGCTGGCGGTCGTTCCCGAGGACCAGGACGCCACTCGGAAAGAACCGCTCATCATCAACGACCCGGACAGCTACGCAGCCGAGGCCTACCGCCGGCTGGCCTCCACGCTCGAAGAGATATACGAGGCGAACACCGAGGGTGGCGTCACGCCCGAACAGGAGTTCGAGCCGAGTTCGACACCCGACACGGACGGCGAAGCAGCAGACGACGGCGACGACGACGAGGACGACGAGGACGACGAGGAAGGCGTGTTCGGGCTGTTCAACTGACCGTTCGGCCCCGTCGTCCCCGTCAGGACGGCTCGTCCGTTTTTTCGAAGCGGTACATCTAAATCGTCACTCCTGTCACGTCCCGGTATGGCAGACGATTCGATCCGGCTGAGTTGGGTGCTGATTTTCCTGTTGTTGGCGCTCGGTCTCGGTCTCGTGGCGATCCAGTTCGCCGGGGGATCGATTCTCCCGATGCTGTTCCCGGTGTAGTTACATCGACTCGGGCGCGGCGACACCGAGTACACCAAGCGCGTTGCCCACAGTGTGGCGCGCAGCGGCGACCAGCGCCAGCCGCTCGTCTCGTTTGTCCGCGTCGGCGTCGAGTACCGGACACTCCCGGTAGAACGCGTTGAACGCGTCCGCGAACTCCCGCGTGTACGTGGCCACGACGTGTGGGTGCTGGTCCTCGGCGGCTCCCTCGATCACCGCCGGGAACCGGGCGATGGTCGCCAGCAGTCGACGCGCCTCCGGCACGTCGAGTCGGTCAGCGTCCAGGTCGCCGGCATCCGGCACGTCGTGCCCGGCCTCGCGGGCTTCGCCGAGGATGCCACAGGCACGCGCGTGGACGTACTGGACGTAGGGGGCCGACTGGGCCTCGAAGTCCAGCGCCCGATCCCACTCGAAGGTGATGGCCTTGGCCGGCTGTTTCGAGACGATATCGTACCGAACTGCGCCGATGCCGACCTGGTGGGCGATTCGCTCCACGTCCGCGTCGTCGAGGTTGTCGTTCCGGAGCCGGCCGTCGAGGCGGTCTTCGACTTCCTCGCGAGCGCGGTCGATAGCCTCGTCGAGCAGGTCGTCCAGGTCGATCCCGGTCCCGTCTCTGGTACTCATCTTTCCCTCCGGGAGGTTGACGTAGGAGTAGAGAACCTGGTCGAGTCGCTCGGTGTCGCGGCCGAGCAGTTCGAGGGTGGTCCTGACTTGTTCGGCCTGAAGCTTGTGATCCTCGCCCAGCACGGTCACGGCGCGGTCGTAGTTCTCGAACTTCCACTCGTGGTGGGCCAGGTCCCGGGTGGCGTAGAGGCTGGTGCCGTCCGAGCGGAGGAAGACGAGGTTCTTCTCGATGCCGTGGTCGTCGAGTTCGAGCTGCCAGGCCTCGTCGTCGTAGACCGCTTCCTCGAGGTCCTCCAAGCGGTCGACCAGGTCGTCGGTCGAGCCGTCACGCATGAAGCGGGTCTCCTTGACGAAGTCGTCGAAGTCGGCGGGCAGACGCGCGAGACACTCCTGCATCCCACCGAGAACGGTGTCGACGACCTCGCTGACACGGTCGTAAGTCGCCTCGTCGCCGTCCTCTAGCCCCTGCATGATCGACTGGATCTCGGCCTCGGCCTGTTCGACCTCGTCTTCCGGTGCGTCTTCGAGGACGGTGTTGCCGCGCCGGTAGTACCGGACCATGTCGTACTCGGCCCGGTTCCGCTCGGGCTCTGGCAGTTCGTCCTCGTCGAATCGCTCGTAAGCCCAGGTGAACACGGCCATCTGTCGGCCGGCGTCGTTGACGTAGTAGTGGCGATCCACGTCGTACCCGGCGAAATCGAGGACGTTCGCCAGCGCGTCGCCGATGATCGGATTGCGCGCCCGACCGACGTGGACCGGACCGGTCGGGTTTGCACTGGTGTGTTCGACGGCGACCGAGACGTCCTTCGGGTCGAGCCGGCCGTACTCGTCGTCTTGGGCGGCCTCGAGAGTCGCCCCGAAGTAGGCGTTGCTGGGCAGGAAGTTGAGATACGGGCCCTGGGTCGTCACGTCGCCGACGTACTCGTAGTCGGCTGGGTCGATCTCCGCGGCGAGGTCGGCAGCCACCTCGGGCGGGGCAGCGCCGACCTCGCCGGCCAGTCGGAACGCGACGCTGGAGGCGAGGATGGCGTCGACGTCTTCCGGTGGCTCCTCGATCCCGAGGTCGTCGGCGGGGAGGTCGAGCGCGTCGAGTGCGCTCTCGACGGCGTCTTCGACTACCCGGCGCGCGGCAAGGAACATGTCCACCCGTTTTCGAGCGCCAGGTATAGGCGTAACGAGTCGTGGTCGGCAGCGACCCGACCGGCAGGGACGGAGAAACGTGGCGGCCGTCGTGTCACGAGTGAGCGCGGGGTCGACGGTGGCCCGCGTTCGTCGGCACGGGCGTCCGGCCCGTCGGGTCAGTCGCTCGATTGGATGTCGGCGGCGATGCGGTCCCCGACGCCAACCTCGGGCACCTGATAGTTGCAGTGACTCTCGATCTCGTCGGTTACGTCGACGTCGACCCAGCTCTCCGGCGTGTCGTCACCGAACAGCGACCAGCCACAGTCGATACCGCTACAGCCGAGCCCATTCCGGAAGGTCTGGAGGTCGTAGAACACGCAGATCGTGTTGTCCTCCCGGGAGTGGTAGTTGTACACCCGGTCGGCGGTCGCGTCGATGGCCGACGCCGAGAACGTCGCGTTGGCGTCGTCACAGACCTCGTCGTCGTCGACGGAGGCCCCGAACAGGGACGCGGTCTCGACCGGTACGTCACCGTCGAGGTCGTCGAGCGTCGCGAGGGGCGGTCGGCCGCCCAGCGACAGTCCCGCCAGCCTGATGAGCGTCTCGGGGTTGTCCTCGTGGTAGCCTCGCAGAAAGTCGGCGAGTCGCCGGCCGTCGCGGTCGGCGTTGTCCTCACCGGTCGAGAACAGGAGCGTCTCGGCCTCCCACTGGACGGTGACCACCGGGTGGTCGTAGCCGTTGGCCTGCAGCGTCTGCTGGAGCGTGTAGGCCTGGTCGTCGCCGATCTGGCCTTCACTGGTCCAGCCGACGAAGTAAAACACCACTTCCGCCGGGCTCTCCGGCAGGTTCCGTGTCGTTGGCTCGGACTCGCGAACGTCGACCTGTGGAAAGTCCTCCGGGGCGCTCTCCCAGACGGTCGCGCAGTTCGTGAGTTCGAGCGGCGTCGGCTCGGCACTGGCCGGTTGGACAGCGCTGGCCCCCACGACACCCGTCCCGGCCAGCGTGCCAGTTGCACTGAGCACCGACCGGCGGCTCAGCTCTGTTAATCGTGTACCGCTACTCTCTGACTTTCGTTCATCCCCCATGGCAGGTATCTTTACACCTCACAGCTACTTTTATTTATTTGTTTGTTCGTAAAATGTTCGGCAATTCCGCGGTCGTCCTGTGGCGCGACTGTTGACGGCGGTCGCCGCTTCCCGGCCGCCGAGGGGCCGGAACTCGGGGTCGACGGTCATCCCGGCACTCAGTCCGGTGAGCGGAAGTCCTCGACGACCAGGTCTACGATTCCGTCGTCGGGTGTCTGGTAGTCGCAGTGTCCGTCGGTGCGGTCGGAGGCGTCCACGTCTTGCCAGTTCTCCGGCGGGGAGTCGTCGGAGAAGGACACAGCACAGTCGACGCCATCACGGCCGACGAGGTCGTCGAACGAGAGCAACGGAATCAGTGAGCAGGTCGTGCTGTCCCCGTTCGAGTGGTAGTTGTACACCGTCTCGGCCGTCCGGTCGAGCGCATCAGCGTCGTACCGCCGACTGTCCGAACAGACCACGTCGTGTTCGACGGCTCCGCCAAACAGCGACACCGACGCGACCGAGACGTCACCGTCGAGGTCGTCCATCGCCGCGATTGGGACCCGGACGCCAATCAACAGCCCGACCAGTCGCATCGTCGTCTCGGGGTTGTCCTCACGGTAGGTCCGCAACCAGTCCGCGAGGCGCTCCCCGTTCCTGAGATCGATCCGCGGATACCCGTCGGGCGCTGACTCCCAGTCGTTGCGACAGTCAGAGGCCAGTTCCTGGACGCCCAGACCCGTCGTCGCCCCGGCCGCCTGGAGTACGGACCGGCGGCGCAGGTCGTTCGATTCGTTACAGTAGTTCGAGGCGAAAGCCCACCCGTTTACGGGTGGGATGAAGCCGACAACTGGGAATCAAACCACGCTCGGACGCTCGGCTGGATATTCCACCGTGCTGAACCACCAGCTTTTACCAGCCTACAACAATACGTTACATGTGTAATGGTTGAGGTGAGCGTGGAAACCACGTTCCGCAATCCCAGCCGTTCTCGCTGTCGAGAGTGGCAACGAGCCACCCACATCCTCCGCAAGTGCAAGCAATGGCTCGTGGACGGCTGGGAAGACGGCTCGCTCTCCTCTACCGTGACAACTGGCGACATCGACAACCCGCTCTACTCAGCACTCCAAAACCAAGCCATCCGTAACGCGAAGGGTGACTACGACGACGAACCCATCGAGTACACGGGCGAGCAACCCATCGAGGTCAACAATCAAAACTGGGAAATCCACACGACTGAGAACGATTCTGTCGTCATCGGGTTCCCCTGCATCAGTGAGTGGTGGTACACACCAATTCACGTCCACGACAGCATCGAAGAGCCTGTGCAAGCCCTGCTCGATGGTGACGCTGAGAAGACGAAACTCAGCGTGTGGCGAGAAGGCGACGACTGGCATTGCTCGTTCACTGTCGAATGCGACGAGCAACAAGACGGCGAGGAAACACCCATCGGTGTTGATGTTGGCCATAACTACATCCTCGCCGCTACGCCAGACGATGCGAGTGCTGACTCGTTCCTTGTGAGTGGCAAGGAACACAAGTTCGTGCGGCGGTACCACCGTTCCCTGCGTGACTCCCTACAGGAAACTGGGGCGCTTCGCGCCCGAACTCGCGTAGGTAACAAGGAGTACCGTCGCATCCAAGACATGAACCACACCCTCTCAAAACGTCTTGTCGAATACGCCAGTCAGTTTGAGAACCCCATTATCAAACTCGAAGACCTCGAAAACATCCGTGACGGTAGCGAGTGGAACGGTGTTCACTCGTGGCCGTTCTACGAACTGCAACAGTTCATCACGTACAAAGCCGAGAAAGAAGGCATTCGCGTCGAGAAAGTAGACCCTGAGCATACGAGTCAGGAGTGTAGCCAGTGTGGTGAACTTGTTGGTCGTGATGGGAGCAAGTTCGAGTGTTCGAGTTGCGGGTATGTGCGGCATGCGGATTTGAACGCGGCTGAGAACATTAGTCAACGAGAGGGTGAATCATGTACGGCGTAACACTTCGGGTGACGCGAACCGTGCGGCCCAGCACGCTGAAGACCGTGCCGGCCGCTTCGCGGTCGTCTGCCACGTGCAGGTGGGAAGGCCGCTTTGACCCGGCTCCACGCGCTGAAAAGCACGCCTTTGGTAGTAATTGGGCGGCGACCGTTGACGCTGGCCACGCGAAAGCATATTTGAGCCGCCGAGGAAACGCGCAACCCTAATATCCCCATCGGGGAATCCCACCCCTTCAGGGGTGGGAGGAGGTCAATGTGGTGAGATTATCGGGCCGGACGCCCACACTGGTCACCAGAGGTTTTCGACCGCACCCGACATCGTCGCATCCGGGTTTCGACCGTCGTCCGTCGCGGCTTCGAGGCGTGCGAGGCCGTCCTCGACACTGTGGTGGTCGCCGTCGAGCCAGCAGGGGTAGACGCCCGTGAGTCGGCCGCTCCGTCGGGTCGTGAGGCAGATCACCGGGAACACGATGTCGCGCTCGTCGTCTGTTGCCGACTCGGCCGGTCGCACGCCGTCGGTGGCCGTCGGTTCCGCGCCGGCGACGGGCGTCTCCATGGCCTCCCGCTCCTGAAAGAACGGGTGGAGGCGGCCACCGGCCTCGTCGACGGCGGCGCGCAGTTCCTCGTAGAGGGTGACGGCCGGCATGGCCGCACTCCCCTCGGTGTCGGGGACGCGGACGCGGTCGCTCCAGCGTTCGGTCCGCAGTTCCTCGATTCCGCTCTCCGTACTGACGGCTTCCAGTCGTTCGGCGATGCGTCGCTGTCGGCGCTCGGCGACCACAGACGGTCCCGAGCGGAGTCGCAACGTCATCGTCATCGGTTCGTCTGGGATACTCGACGCGACGTCGGATTTGTGTGCTGTCATTGTTTCCAACCGTTCGTCAGTCGCTCCGGCAACTCGGCCGAGCGTTCAGAGGTTCTCAGGGTCGCACTGGTTCGTCACGAGCGCTTCGAGGCCGTCCTCGACGCTGTGGTGCTCCCCGTTTTTCCAGCAGGGGAACAGTCCGGTCACGTCGTCGTCCCGGTGGATGGTCAGACAGACCACCGGGAACACGATGACACGATCCGCGGACGGCCCGGTCGAGAGCAGGCCGCTGACGGCCTTCCGGGTCTCGAAGAACGGTTCGAGACGTGCGTCCGCGCGCTCGGCGGCCGCCTCGAGTTCCTCGTACAGCGCCACTGGCCCCGGTTCGCGGTCGGTACCCCCCGAAGGAACGGTCACCCGGGAGCTCCAGCGCTCGACCCGAAGGTCAGGGACGACACCGTCGGACGCGAGCGACCGGAGCCGGTCCAACACGGTCTGTTGTCGCCGGGTCGCCGCCGCAGGCGCGGACGCCCGCAGGTGCAGCATGACCGTACAGTCGGGGTCGACAGCCGTCTTGACCTCGGTGTCGGTGCTGTGGTCCGTCTCTTCGTGCTCGCCGCCGCGTTCACCTGCGACGTTGGTTGCCATATCTGTACTTTGTGATATAACACTAATAGTCTTTTCCCAGTACAATCATGGCTCTGCGAGAGTTCTTTTACCACGTTTTTGCAGTTTGGTAGCGATTTGGTACAGACACGGAGACAAAGACAGAGAGTCGAAGCAGCGTGACATCCGGGTGTTTTTATCCGCGGATGAAAAACGGGATTTTACGATGAGCGACTCCGAGCCCGGAAGCGGGGGGCCCAAGCAGGTTTCCGACCCCGACTACCACAGTGAGAACCACACCGCAGCACAGACCTGTGGGTGGACGAAAAACGCGCTCCGCGGGGAGGGGAAATGTTACAAGAATATTTTTTACGGGATCGAATCCCACAGATGTATCCAGATGACGCCGGTCGTGAAGTGCAACGAGCGGTGTGTGTTCTGCTGGCGGGACCACCAGGGACACGCGTACGAGATGGACGAGGTCGAGTGGGACGACCCCGAAGCCGTCGTCGGCGCCAGCATCGAACTCCAGAGCAAACTCCTGTCGGGCTTTGGCGGCAACGGGGCGGTGCCCGACGAGCGGTTCGAGGAGGCGATGGAGCCCCGTCACGTGGCAATTTCTCTCGACGGCGAACCCACGCTCTACCCCTATCTGCCGGAACTGATCGAGGCCTTTCACGAGCGGGATATCACTACGTTCCTGGTCTCGAACGGCACCCGCCCCGAAGTGCTCGCGGAGTGTGACCCGACACAGTTGTACGTCAGCGTTGACGCCGCCGACCGGTCGACCTTCGATAAAACTGTCAAAGCCGTCGAAGACGACGCCTGGGAGCGGTTGGTCGACACGCTGGATGTGCTTGCCGGAAAAAACGAGACCCGCACCGTGTTGCGGACGACCTGTATCCAGGGGCTGAACATGCACAACCCTGGCTGGTACGCCGCGATGTTCCAGCGGGCCGACCCGGACTTCGTCGAACTGAAAGCATACATGCACGTCGGCCACTCCCGGGGCCGGCTGGACCGGGACTCGATGCCCGACCACGAGCGCGTCGTCGAGTTTGCCGAGGAGGTGATGGAGCACATGCCCCACGACGTACTCAAGCAGGTGCCCGCCTCCAGGGTCGCCTTACTCGCCGAGGACCGCAACACGCTGGTGCCGAAGCTGCAGAAAGACAGCGACTTCTGGGAACGAGACGTCGTGAGCGGAGACTGACTGCGGGTCGTTTCGACCGAGGGAGGTTTCTCTGCCGCCGCCACGAGACGAGACGGTGAACAGCACCATCCTACTGTTCGAGGGGGGCGACGAACTGGACGCCTTCGGTCCGTTCGAACTGGTCGGGAACGCCGCGAACGCGGGTGCCGACGTGACGACGACGCTGCGGACCGTCGACGGGAGCGAGCGCGCCACCGCGAGCCACGGCCTCGACGTGGGCGCGTACCTGCCGAACGACGCCGTGTGGACGGTGCACGGGGCCGACAGTCTGGCCGAGACCAGTGCCGTCTGGCTGTTCGTCTTCGAGGGCGAGAACGTACACACCAGGACCGCTCCAGTCGCGGGTAGCGAGTACACACTATCGAGCGAAGCGAGAGCACTGGTGGTCGGCCCGTCACGAGTGCGGACGGCGCTGTCGGCGGTCGCACACGGCGTCAGCACGCTCCTCTTTGCCGCCGGGTCCGTGCTGGTGTTCGGCAGTGTGGCGTACCGGTCGGCGCTCGGACTGGCCGGGTTCGCCTGACCCGGGGACGCTCGAAACAACGCCTTTACATCGTTACTCACAAACGTTCTATCAGGAAACACCGTTTGCGTTTCTCCGCGTTCCAAAGTCGTTACGCATTCCATATTCGTTACGCTTATGCCTGTGACTGCCCAACTGCTGGTATGGCACAGGCGACGGACGAGGCAGTCGGATACGACGAGTTGGCGACGCTGAAGCTGCTGGCCATCGAGGGCGCTCTGGAGGGCCAGCAGAAGGTGTCGTGTTCGGCGCTGGCCGACGACCTCGACGCGTCGAACCAGACTGCCTCCCGGCGGCTCCAGCGGCTCGACGACGCCAAGTACGTCGAGCGGGAGATGGTCAACGACGGGCAGTGGGTCGAGATTACCGGCGAAGGCGAGTCGGCACTGCGTCGCGAGTACGCCGACTACCGGCGGATTTTCGAGCGCGAGGCGGCCATCGGACTCCAGGGATTCGTGACCAGCGGGATGGGCGAGGGTCGCCACTACATCTCGCTGCCGGGCTACATGGAGCAGTTCATCGAGAAGCTCGGCTACGAACCGTTCGCGGGAACACTGAACGTCGACCTCACCGAAGAGAGCGTCCGCGCTCGGGCTGGCATGGCCTCGCTGGAGCCAGTCACTATCGAAGGCTGGGAGGATGACGAGCGCACCTACGGCCCGGCCTTCTGTTATCCGGCGAGCGTCGAGGTCGGCGACTCGATCTACGAGCCGGCCCACGTCATCGCGCCCGAGCGGACTCATCACGACGAGGACCAACTGGAAGTGATCGCCCCGGAGAAACTCCGCGAAGCGCTCGGACTCGATGACGACGACGAGGTTACGATCAATGTCACGGAGCGATAAGATGCACACTGAGTCCAGAACCGGCGTCGATGCGGCGCTCGCAGCCTTCCGCGACGGCGAGCCAGTCCTGATCCACGACGCCGCCGACCGCGAGGGGGAGACCGACCTGGTCTACCCAGCGAGCGGCGTCACACCCGAGGCCGTCACCCGAATGCGCAACGATGCCGGCGGTCTAATTTGTACGGCGCTGAGCAACGAGGTGGCCGACGCCTTCGACCTTCCTTTCCTGCAGGACGTGATCGACCACCCCGTCGCCGGCGACCACGATCTCGATTACGACGAACGCTCCTCGTTCTCACTGACGGTGAATCACCGCGACACGTTCACGGGCATCACCGACGACGACCGGGCCCTGACCATCACCGAACTGGCCCGAGCCGCCAGCGAACCTGCCGAAGCGGACTTCGCCGAGGAGTTCCGCGCACCCGGCCACGTCCACCTGTTGCGCGCCGCGCCGGACCTGCTGGCGGACCGGCTCGGCCACACAGAGTTGGGCGTCGCGCTCGCCGCCGCCGCCAACCAGTCGCCGGCCGTCGTCGTCTGCGAGATGCTCGACGACGAAACTGGGGCGGCACTGCCCCCGTCGGCCGCCCGCTCGTACGGCGAGCGCAACGACATCCCCTACGTCGAGGGGAGCGAAATAATCGACCGACTCCAGTAGACCGCTATTTTCGCGCGGCGAAACCGTCCTGCGTGTTACACCCGGTTTCGAGAGAAAGACCGTCGTGGCGGGCGTAATAAACCAATAACCGCGATACAGAATTCGTCGAAGCGCTCTGCGGTCGACAACCTGCACACACTGGTGACCCGGTTGTTCGTCGTCTCAGGGCTGCATCGGGAGAGAGTCAGCGCAGACGTGCATGCGGTGGTCACTCCGCGACGCCGACTGGCATCTGGTTGCGGGGGGTCGTGAACGTGTCCTCGTCGTCGGTGACGACCCGGCCGGTGTTTGTCGTCGGCGCTGATAATGTACCCGCCACCATTGACACTCATGACGTGGTGTGACCAGTGAGTTGTCCTGACAGGGGTATCGCCGAAGCAGGCGTTCGGGTCCTGACCGTCGTCGGTCCAGGGTCGGTGGTACCCGGTCGGTTTTTTCAGTTAATTCGTAGCGAGACGTCCGGCTGGTTGGTCTGCGTCCCGCGGTTCGCGGAGCGAATCCACTCGTGAAGCGTCGAGGGAGACCGTCTCGGTGAACTCCTGAGGGCTAGATGCGTTCGTGACAGATCGCTGGCACCACAACCATCACCGCGACCGTTCGGCGGCGGTCGTCGCTCGCCAACCACTGGAGACCGTCCTCATTCCGTATCGCGAACGAGGATTTATCGTATTTCTGATGTGTGTCACTGGAAACCACCCTGCTGTGGGTCCACGAACACGAGTTCGAACGGAAGAGGAGGGACCAGGCCGCGACGGTCTCGCCCAGCGCGTCGAAGGCCTGGCGACGGTGCGCTCCAACGGGGGTGGCGGTTGCGGTCACACCGACGTTTCCGGTCGGTTCGGGCGACAGCGCCGATACAATCGGGTCGAGTGCAGCGTCCAGCGCGAGCAGGGTGGGGTAATTCACATTTCCGATATTCTTCCAGATCACAGTACGCAGATTCAGAGTCTTCAGTAGGGCGGCCTCGGTCTGCTGGTTGTGTCGGTGGGGGGTGAGGCCTGTCATCGGCCGGCACGGCACGAAAACTGTTAAGACCGGATTGGGCCAACCTATGGCCAATGGGATTCGACGAGATGGATGTCGACACGATCTGGCAGGACGGCGAGTTCGTCGACTGGGAGGACGCACAGGTTCACGTTCTCACACATGGACTCCACTACGGCACCGGCGTTTTCGAGGGGGTCCGGTGTTACGATACGGAGAACGGCCCGGCGATATTCCGCTGGGAGGAGCATCTCGAACGGCTGTACCAGTCGGCCAAGCCGTACGACATCGACATTCCGTTCAGCCGGGCGGAACTGACAGAGGCCACGGAGGAACTGATTCGTCGCCAGGACCTGACGTCCTGCTACATCCGACCGGTCGCTTTCTACGGGTACGAGGAACTCGGGCTGAACCCCTCGAACTGCCCCGTTGAGGTCGCTATCGCCGTCTGGCCGTGGGGCACGTACCTCGGTGAGGAGGCGCTGGAGGAAGGCGTCGACGTGTCGATCTCCTCGTGGCGCAAGTACGGGTCGGACCAGATCCCGACCAACGCGAAGACCACGGGCCCGTACGTCAACAGCGTCCTCGCGAATCTGGAGGCGACGGGCAACGGGTACACCGAGGCCATCGTCCTCAACGGCGAGGGGAACGTCGCCGAGGGTCCGGGCGAGAACATCTTCCTCGTCCGTGACGGCGAAATCTACACTACGGGACTGGCCGAGTCGATCCTCGACGGTATCACACGCCAGTCGCTCATCACCATCGCTGAGGACCTGGGATACACCGTCCACGACGACGCGACGATCTCCCGGGGCGAACTGTACACCGCCGACGAGTTGTTCTTCACCGGGACGGCGGCGGAGGTCACACCGATCCGAAGCGTCGACGACAACGAGATCGGCAGCGGCACGAAAGGGCCGGTCACCGACGAACTGCAGTCGAAGTTCTTCACGGTCATCGAGCGGCGGACCGACGAGTACGCCGAGTGGTTCGATTACCTCTAGCGGTTCCGCGTCGGTCGCGCAACGGCGTCAGCGCCGTGCCGTTCGGGAACACCTGTCGTGTCCGCCGACCCTGCGGGACGGCGGATCGAGTTGCTCACGGCGGTGGATGGGCCAAAGAGGAGCGGCGCAGTCCAGGTGTGGCACACTCGGCTCAGTCGTCGCTACCGTCCCCGTCTCTGGACAGTTCTTCGGTGACGCCGATCGTGACGCTCTCGTCGCGTGACTCGCCGAATCCAGCGCTGAGGATGCGCGTCAGGGCGTCCTCGACGCGCTCGTCGAGTTCCTCGTACTCTTGGGGTTCGACTTCGATGACGAATCCCGTGGTGATGTTGGGTGCGGTCGGGAGAAAGAGGACGTCGCGGCCGTCCTGTGTCTGCTTGCCGGTTTTGAACGCGGTCATCCGCATCCCGTTCCACGTCTCGATTTTGACCGGCGTCTGGAGGTCGTCGGTGCCCGAGACAGCGGTTTCGACCGCCATCTTCGAGGCGTTGTAGACCACTCGTAGCCCGGGCAGGCGGTTCATCAGGTTGTCGAGGAGATCCTCGAAGATGTCGCCGAACGCCGTGCGGCTGAGATAACCAACGGACAGCACAAGCAAAGAAAAGACCACGAGGGTCGTGAACACACGAATCAGTCCCAGTGCCTGCGACGGCACCCCGACGCTCGTCAGCGCTTGGAAGTCGATGTTGAAGATGGCCGTCGAACTCGCGATAATCCCGTAGAGGTACGCGATGACATACAGGGTGACGATGACGGGCAGGAGGACGATGAGTCCGCTCGCGATGTCCCGTTTCCAGGAAGCCATGTACGGTACTGAATTTTTCTCTGCCTCACTTTATTACCTGACGATTGCCCGCAGGGCGAACGTCAGGTTCTCCCGGCGCTCGGCGACGCGTCGGTAGAAGTACGACAGCCACTTGTTGTCGTAGGGGACGTACTGCCAGCCCTCGTGGCCGGTGGCCGGTCGAGTCTGTGCGGAGTCGCGCACACCTGTCAACATCTGGATTTCGTGTGGAGTCTCATACTCCTCGTAGAACCGTTCTGCGGCGGCGATCATCGGCGGGTCGTGACTCCCACCGTGATGCCGCCCGCCCGCTCGTCGAAGGCCTGCGACAGCAGTTTGCGATAGAGGTCCGTCATGGCGAGGTCTCCGAGGAGCGTACAGTACGTCTCGGTGTCCTCGTCGGCCGGGCCGCGCTCGTCGTAATGTTCACCCAGGTGGCTGAGGATCGCTCCGATGCCGCGGTCGTTGAGCCGCCGTGCCCGCTCCGGCGCCGCGGCCGCCGTCTCGCCGGCGACGAACCGACTCAGGAACGACGATATCGTACTGGCAGATATTGCTTCCGCGATACTGAGTTTATCGCCGGACGGAACCCCGGAGATTAAGGGACGCGCTGACCCAGCAACGGGCACGATGGACATCGTCGGCGTACTCGCGGTGGCGTTCTGGGCCATGTTACCTGCGTACGTGCCCAACAACGCCGCAGTACTGGTGGGTGGGGGGCCACCGGTAGACGGCGGGCGGACCTGGAACGGGCGGCGGTTGCTCGGTGACGGGAAGACCTGGCTCGGAACCGTCGGTGGCGTCGCGGCTGGCTCGGCGTTGGCACTGGTTCTGAACGCGGTCCATCCCGTCGTGTCGGGCGCGGTGGAGGGACTCCCGGAGTTCACGCTCGTCACAGCGGTCACACTCCCGGCCGGCGCACTGGTCGGTGATATCGTGGCGTCGTTTCTGAAACGCCGGACCGGGCGGAGACGGGGGGCGGCCTTCCCGGGGGTCGACCAGCTGGATTTCGTCGTCGGGGCGCTGGGGCTTACGATACTGCTCGCACCGGGGTGGCTCTTCGAGACGTTCACGTTCCCCGTGCTGACGGTCGTACTGGTCGTCACACCCGTCCTGCACGTCGGGACGAACCTCGTGGCCTACAAGCTCTCGCTGAAGAGCGAGCCGTGGTAAGGCCGAACTGGTGTCCTTTTTAGTCCAGGCCGGCGAGATAGGAGTATGACCACAGATAGGACGCTCCGGTTGGCGACCCGGGGGTCCGACCTCGCACTTCGCCAGGCTGCGACCGTCGACGAGGCCCTGAGCCGTCGACGGCAAGCGGTCGAACTCGTCGAGGTCGAGACGACCGGCGACCAGCTCCAGGACGACCTCATCCACCGTCTCGGAAAGACCGGAGCCTTCGTCCGTAGCCTCGACAAGCGGGTCCTCGACAGCGATGTCGACGCCGCCGTCCACTCGATGAAGGACGTGCCGACCGAGAGCCCCCCGGAACTCGTCGTCGCCGGCGTCCCGGAACGTGGTCCGGCCGGCGACGTGCTTCTGACTCCTGACGGTACCGCGCTGGCGGACCTCCCCGAGGGCGCGACCGTCGGTACCGCTAGCCTCCGGCGGGCAGCCGAGCTGCGTGCCGAGCGTCCGGATCTGGAGATCGAGCCGCTCCGCGGCAACGTCGACACGCGCGTCGAAAAGTTGCTCGCGCCTGCGCTCCAGCGGGAACACGAGCGGCGCCTCGAACAGGCTGCCGGTGACCAGGACGACGAGGACGGGGACAGCGTCGACGACCTCGACCTGGAGAGCCTCTCGGACGAGGCGCTGGCTGAGGTCGAGGAGTGGTTCGACGGGCTCCACGAGGTCGAACGCCGCGCCACCGAGCGCGAGATCGAGGTCGAGTACGACGCCATCGTTCTCGCGGAGGCGGGGCTCGCCCGGACGGGGCTGCTCCACGCGGTAGCGTTCGAGCGGCTGCCGACCGACCGGTTCGTCCCCGCGCCTGGTCAGGGCGCGCTGGCAGTGACGGCACTCGACGACGAGATGGGCACCGAGATTCACGAGCGGCTCGACCATCCGCCGACACGGGTGGCGACGAGCGTCGAGCGAATCGTCCTGGACGAGTTGGGTGGGGGCTGTGTCGCGCCTATCGGCGTCTACGCCACGGTGCAGGGGACTGTCGTCCACACGGTCGTGCGCGTCCTCGGTCGTGACGGGACGGAGGAGGTGACTGCCTCACGCGATCTCCCCGTCGAACACCACGCGCGGGCCGCCAGCAATCTGGCCGCCGACCTCCGCGAACAGGGGGCGGCCGACCTGATCCAGCGGGCCAAACGCGAGGAGCCGGACGAACGAAAACGGGAGAACTCTTAATCGGGGACACGAAAAACCGCTCATCATGACAGATGACACTGACATCGCACCGGGGAAGGTCTACCTCGTCGGGAGCGGTCCCGGCGACCCCGGTCTCCTGACGGTCAAAGCGAAACGCCTGCTGGACGATGCCGACGTGGTTCTCCACGACAAGCTCCCCGGCCCGGACATTATCGGGATGATTCCGGAGGAGATCCGCGAGGACGTCGGCAAGCGTGCCCGCGGCGAGCGCACCTCCCAGCAGTACACGAACGAACGCCTGGCCGAACTCGCCCACGAAGGCAAGACGGTCGTCCGGCTGAAAGGCGGCGATTCGTTCGTCTTCGGGCGGGGCGGCGAGGAGATGGTGTATCTCGCAGAGCACGGCGTTCCATTCGAGATTGTCCCCGGCGTCACCTCCCCCATCGCCGGTCCCGGTGTCGCGGGGATTCCGGTCACTCACCGCGATTACGCCTCCTCCGTGTCTTTTGTCACCGGTCACGAGGACCCGACGAAGAATGACTCGGCGGTCGACTGGGCGGCGCTGGCCGACACCGGCGGCACCATCGTCGTGCTGATGGGCGTCGGAAAGTTGCCCGAGTACACCCGCGAACTCCGGGACGCCGGAATGGGACCGGACACGCCGGTCGCGCTGGTCGAGCGCGGGACCTGGCCCGACCAGCAGGTCGCTACGGGGACGCTTTCGACCATCGTCGAGGCCCGCGACGACCTGGGAATCGAACCGCCGGCGATCACCGTGATCGGCGAGGTGGCCCGCGAACGCCAGCGGGTCATCAAGCTACTCGAGAACGGGGCCGAGAAGTCGTGACCGACCGTCCCCGCGTTGCCGTCTTCCGTCCCGGTGACGAGCGCATCACCGACGCCGTCGGCCTGCTCGACGAACTGGCGGCCGACCCGGTCCCGGACCCGATGCTTGAAGTCGATCCGACCGGTGCCGTCCCCCGGATCGACGCCGACTACGCCGTCTTCACTAGCAAGACCGGCGCGGAACTGATCGCCGACGCGGGCTGGACCCCGGGCGAAACCGCAGTCTGTGCCATCGGCGACCCCACGGCGGCCGCCCTGACAGCCGCAGGCTACACGGTCGATCTAGTCCCAGCGGAGTTCTCCTCGGCCGGGCTTGTCGATGCCCTCGAAGGCACCTGCGCCGGCGAACGCGTCGAGATCGCCCGGAGCGACCACGGGAGCGCGGTGTTGCTCGACGGGCTGACCGATGCGGGCGCGTACGTCCACGAAACAGTGCTGTACCGACTCGGCCGGCCCGAGCAGGCAGGCGAATCCGCGGAGTTGGCGGCTGCGGGAGAGTTAGACGCTGCACTCTTTACCTCTTCGCTGACCGTCGAACACTTCCTGGCAGCCGCCGCCGACCGCGGCGTCCGGGACGATGCCATCGCGGGACTGGCGGACGCCGTCGTCGCCGTCATCGGTGAGCCGACCGCCGAGACGGCCCGGTCTCACGGGGTGGACGTCGACATAGTTCCCGAGCAGGCCGACTTCGAGGCGCTGGCCAGGGACGCGGTGGCGGCGGCCAGCGCTGAAAGATAATCCGTGGAGGACTGTTATTTTTCGGCGGTCAACGTAACGTTTCGGGCCCGGAACGCGCAACCTTCCTCGAAGACGGCCATCATCGGTTCGGTCTCGAATGGGCGGAACGTGATACGGTAGCCCCGGCGGCGGTTCTCACCGGAGATGCGGTAGCGGCCGTTCCGGTAGCCGGCGGTCGTGACTCGCACGTCGTGGCTCGTACCCTCCAACTCGAAGGCGAGGCAGTCGCCGGGTGCGGCCGCGAGCAGGCGGGCGCGGTCCGGTTCCAGTGCCAGTGCGTCCGCAGCGTGGTAGTCGTTGCAGCCACCGTCGTCGACATAGGTGGCGTCAATACCGTCGGTCGACTGGTGAAGGATGGTCCCGTAGTCGGCAGCGGGATTGTGCAGGTGGACGGCCACACGGTCGCCGGCGGGCGGGAACCGCGGCGCGACGAGCCACTCCCTGCACGTCTCGAAGTCCTCGCGGCGGACGCCGTGTGACGCCATCGCCGCCTCGTCGGTGGCGGCGTAGTCCCGGACGATGCTGGTGGTTTCACCGACCAGGAACGGGGTAGCGTCGCAGTCTGCCCGGGCAACAGCCGTTCCCTCGTCGTCGCCCGAGCCCGGTTTCTCGCTCAGTCGGACCGCGACCCACGTCCCCAGGGTGGCGCTCTCGAACGCCGACTCGGGGACGGCGGGGCCGGTGTGTGTCGCGGTGGCTGCCATGGCGGCGCGGGCGCGCTCCCGAACCAGCGGGTGGCTGTCGGCCCGAGCGCGTTCCCGGAGCGCCTCGTCGACCCAGGACTGTTCGGTGACGGCGGCCAGACGGCAGGCGGCCTGGCGGACGCCGTCAGCCGCAGCGGTCACGAGTTCACGGAGTCGGTCGGATACCACGTCGAGCAGGCCCGGATAGGCGCGCTCGAGCGGGACCATCGTCCGTAGGACCGACACCTGTACCGGGTGGTGGTCGTCGAGCAACGCCCGTGTCAGCACGTCGGCATGGGGTTCGAGCAGTTCGGGGTAGAACGGCGCCAGCGAGGACAGGGCCCAGGCGGCGTTGCCCCGGACGCTTTTCACGTCGTCGAGCGGCGTGACGAGTGCAGGGATGGCGGCACGGACCTGCCACGGCCGTTCGGCAGCCAGCTCCGCCAGCGGACGCGTAACGCAGGCCCGCACGGCGGTCACCTGGTCGTCCAGCGCCCCGACCAGCGGGTCGACGATGGGGGCCACGGCGGTCGGTTCGGCGACCCCGACCTCGAACAGCGCGTTGGCCACGTCTCGGCGGACCGGCTCCTGGTCGTCGCCGAGGGCGTCGACGAGCCGTGTGAGCGACCCCCGCAGCCGCACCGGTTGCTCGGCAGCCGCCTCCCTGATAGTCCGGGCCGCGAGCCGTCGCTCGGTCTCGCTACCCTCACACAGCGCCTGCAGCGGGAGGTCAGCAGTCATGCCGGTCTGTGGTACGTGGTACCGCTACACGTTTCTAAGTCTTCCGGATATTCAGTGGGACCACCAGACGGCGGTCGAATCTGCTCGCAACGCCTCGACCCGTGGACCGGAGGTTTAAACCCGAGACCGCGATAAGAAACGCGCGATGGCCGGCCCAGTGCAAGCGCTCGAGGATCGTGCCGTGGCGTGTGCAGACCGCCTCCGGTCCGCCGACCGGGTACTGCTCGCATCACATATCGACGCGGACGGACTGACGAGCGCAGGAATCGCCGCGAGAGCCCTCGAACGGGCCGGAATCGGGTTCGAGGTCGTGTTCAAAAAACAGCTCGACGACCACGAGATCGCGACGATCGCGGCCCGCGAAGAGACGACAGTGCTCTTTACCGACTTCGGGAGCGGCCAACTGGACACCATCGCCGCCCACGAGGCCGCGGGTGACTTCACGCCCGTCATCGCCGATCACCACCAGCCGGCAGCAGCAGACACCGAGTACCACCTGAACCCGCTGCTGGAGGGCCTCGACGGCGCGTCAGAGCTGTCCGGAGCGGGCGCGAGCTACGTCCTCGCACGGGCGATGGAGGGGCTGGGCGTCGACAACCGCGACCTGGCCCGTCTCGCCGTCGTCGGTGCCGTCGGCGACATGCAGGCGGTCGGGGGCGAACTGGTCGGCGCGAACCAGGGCATCGTCGCCGAGGGCGTCGAGGCAGGCGTCCTCGAAGAGGGGGCGGACCTCGCCTTCTACGGGAAACAGACCCGGCCGCTCCCCAAACTGTTGGAGTACGCGAGCGAGGTGCAGATTCCGGGCGTCTCCAACGACCAGAACGGAGCGATCCGGTTTCTCGATGAGTTGGGGCTAGACCTGAAACGCGACGGCGAGTGGCGTCGCTGGGTGGACCTGGACCACGGGGAGCGCCGGACCGTCGCCAGTTCGCTCGTCCAGCGAGCGCTCGAAAAAGGCGTCCCCGCCGACAAAGTCGACGGAGTTGTCGGGACGACCTACACCCTGTTGGCCGAACCCGAGGGGACCGAGTTGCGCGACGCGAGCGAGTTCTCCACGCTGCTGAACGCGACCGCTCGCTACGAGCGGGCCGACGTTGGTCTGGCGGTCTGTCTCGGCGACCGCACCGACGGGTTGACACGGGCGCGCAGGCTCCTGCGCAACCACCGGCGGAACCTCTCGGAGGGGCTCCAGTGGGTCAAAGAGGCGGGCGTCACACGGGAGGACCATCTCCAGTGGTTCGATGCGGGCGAGGAGATTCGCGAAACCATCGTCGGTATCGTCGCGGGGATGGCCGTCGGCGTCGACGGCGTCGACCGTGATCGTCCTATCGTCGCCTTCGCCCGGAAGAACGACGAGGAGACGAAAGTGTCTGGCCGGGGCACCGGGCGGCTCGTGGCACAGGGCCTCGACCTCTCGGCGGTGATGGGCCAGGCGAGCAAGGCCGTCGGCGGCGGCGGCGGGGGTCACGACGTCGCCGCCGGAGCGACCGTCCCAGCGGGCCGAGAGCAGGAGTTCGTCGAGTTGGCCGACGAACTCGTCGGCGACCAGTTGCGGTAGTCGAACCGTATGCGGCGATTCGATATAGCGGTCTGCGGTTTACTCCGGAGCGGTCGGCAACGGCCACCAGGCAGAAGCCGGTCGAAATCCCAGTAATGTGTCATGATCGGGTCAGATGTCGCCGAGAACGCCGGACGCGAGCGACTCAGCTTCGGCGCGGGCTTTGCCTTCGGCGTGATATTTACCGTGTCGGTCCTGGCGGTGGTCGTCACGACGGTCGTCCCGCGACCGGTCGCGCTGTCGAGTCTGCTCACGTCGGCGGTGTCGCTACCCGTCGTCGCGACGGTAGCCGGCGTCGGGTTGGCCGGCGTCACGTTGTTTGAGGACACGGGCAGCGAGTAGCGGATGTTTTAGTTCTGGCCCGACGAGAGAGAGATATGGCCGATTTCGACCCCGAGCAGTTCGAGGACAAGTACGCCAACTACTTCACCGAACTCCAGCGGGCCTACAAAAACGCCTTCGAGACGATGAACGACCGCTACGACTCGGAACTGGTCCACGCCATCGACCAGTTCGTCCTCTCGGAGAGCGAACCGTTCTACGAGGGGACCGCGGACCAGGGCTCCGCGGACGGGCCGAGCGGGCAGAGCCCGCGAGAACACGACGGCCAGTTCCGGATCGAATTACCAGAGGATCCCTACGACCGGCTTCAGGGTGTTATCGTCGCCGAGGAGCAGTTCGACGAAGTCATGGACCGATATCTCGACGAGATCGAGACGGAACTCCAGCGCGTGTTCGGGCTCGACACGGGCGAGTAGGCGGTCGGATAGCTGGCGCGCGACGAAGTGATACGAGTCGGCAGCACGTCTCACCGGGCACACGGCGGGAGGAACAGGTGGGCTACTCGCGGGTCGTCCGCACGGGTGACAGGGTCGTCGTCTCGGGAACGACCACCACGAACGACACGGGCGGTCCGGTCGCCGTGGGCGACCAGCACAGGCAGGCGAAACGCGCCCCGGGACTCGTCGAGTCGGCACTAGAAGCGACCGAGACGGCCACGGACAAGATGACCCGCATCCGAATGTCCGTCACCGGTGCCGACGACTGGCCAGCGGTCGACCGTGCCAACCGCGAGGTCTTCGGCACGGCAAACCCCGCCGAGACGCCGGTGCAGGTCAAAGCCGTCGTCGGTTCGGTCTGAGGGTGCCGTCCCGTCTGGAAGTATGTGTCAACTGTCATCACGAGCTACTGATCAGATAGTCATCACTCTCGCCGGCGTCGTACTGTGGCCGGTTCGGTCAGTCTCGTCCCGTGGCGGGGTAAGACGGTGGCAGAACTGTTCTCGGTCGAACAGTACGTCGAAAGCAACACATAACACCCTGGGGGGTCAGGTTGGCGACAACAGAGCATGTCCGACGGACCGGCGGCTGACGACGCGGTGACGGACGGGGGCCAGAACTCCTGGGTCGCGAACTACTTCGGGTTCGCCGAGCACGGTACAGACCTGCGGAGTGAGATCGTCGCTGGGGTCACGACGTTCCTGACGATGAGTTACATCGTCGTGGTGAATCCCGTGATTCTGACGGCGTATCCGGACGATGGGACACCCGGTGGCATCGCACTCGCAGGGCACAGTCCAGGCGAGGTGTACCAGATGCTCGCAGTCGTCACCATCCTCGCGTCGGCGGTCGCCATCTTCGTGATGGGGTTCTACGCGAACCGGCCGTTCGGGCTGGCACCGGGTCTGGGGCTGAACGCTTTCTTCGCGATCACCGTGGTCGGCGTGCTGGGCGTCCCCTGGCAGACGGCGCTGGCGGCCATCGTCGTCGAGGGGATCATCTTCGTCGTTCTGACGGCGGTTGGTGCGCGCGAGTTTGTTATCAATCTGTTCCCGGAACCGGTGAAGTTCGGGGTCGGGACCGGGATCGGACTGTTCCTGGCGATCATCGGCTTCCAGGCGATGGGCATCGTCGTCGACGACCCCGCGACGCTCGTCGGCCTCGGGAACGTCGCCAGCAATCCGGTCGCGCTCCTCTCGGTGATTGGTCTGTTCATTACGTTCGCGCTGTACGCGGCCAAGGTGCGAGGCGCAATCATCGTCGGCATCGTCGGGACGACGCTGATCGGGTGGGGCCTGACAGCAGCAGGCTTCTTCCAGCGGGGTGTTCTCACGCCCGCCTCGATTCCATCGCCCCAGTACGACATCAGACCGCTCGCAGGAGCCTTCGTCGGCGGGTTCAGTAACGTCGAACCGTTCGTGTTCTCGCTGGTCGTGTTCACCTTCTTTTTCGTGGACTTTTTTGACACTGCGGGAACGCTCGTCGGCGTCGGCCAGGCCGGTGGCTTTCTCGACGAGAACGGTGACTTCCCAGACATGGACAAACCGCTGATGGCCGACGCCGTCGGGACGACTGTCGGCGGGATGCTCGGCACTTCGACCGTGACGACGTTCGTCGAATCCGCGACCGGCGTCGAGGAGGGGGGCCGCACCGGGATGACCGCTCTCGTAATCGGCCTGTTGTTTCTGGCTTCGCTCGTTGTGGTGCCACTGGCGGCCGCGATCCCACAGTACGCCTCACACATCGCGCTCGTGGTCGTCGCCGTCCTGCTGATGCGCAACGTCACCGACATCCAGTGGAACGACTTCTCCCACTCTGTGCCGGCCGGGTTGACGATCATGGTGATGCCGCTGACATACTCCATCGCCTACGGCATCGCCGCCGGAATTGTCAGCTATCCCATCGTCAAGACCGCGCAGGGCGAGTGGCGCGACGTCCACGTCGGCCAGTGGCTACTAGCGGCCGCCTTCGTGGTCTACCTCGGTGTCCGGACCGGTGGAGTGTTGACTTCGATCGCCTGACCGCAACAGTTTTTGAGCCGACAGCTATCGTGAATGAACTGATGATTGTGAAAGTTGCCGGCGGGCGGCCCGCCGGTGCCCACCCTGCAATTTCGCGAGTCACCTGCCCTGGGCTTCGCAGTACTGGTCACGCTGGCGTTTTTTGCCGGCGGGACGGCCGCCGCCGCCGGCGGAACAGACACACCGAGCGACGGGTGTACCGTCGTGGTCGACGACGACCGAACGATTCTGGACCTGCTGAGCGACGACGACGGCGGGTCGTCGTGACGAGCCGGAAACGCCTGCAGTTGGTCACGGGGAACTGTCTGTCGCGGAACTGGCTAGCATCCGCCGGCCGCAGGCCGTCGATTCACCGGACGCGGGTTCGTCGAGCGCAGTTCCGGCTTTTTTCCTCGCAGTTTTATTGGTGATGACGCGCTCCGCGTGCCACCGGACGCAGAAAGCAGTGGAGACCAAAAGCCTAAGCACGGTGAAAGCGTATCGAACTATACCATGAGTACTGAGACAGAAAGCGGCGACGACCTTCGAGAGCAGATCACGAACTTCCTCCGCCGGAACTTCCCACAGATTCAGATGCACGGCGGGAGTGCGGCCATCGAGGACATCGACCGGGAGTCCGGCGAGGTCTCCATTCAGCTCGGCGGCGCGTGTTCGGGCTGCGGTATCTCCCCGATGACGATTCAGGCGATCAAGACCCGCATGACAAAGGAGATTCCCGAGGTCGAAACGGTTCACGCCAACACTGGCGGCGGCATGGGTGGTAACGAGGGTATGGCCGGCGGCTCCACTAGCCCCTCGTTCCCGGGCCACGAGTCGAGCGGCGGCGACGACAGCGACGAAGGGCCCGAAGCGCCGTTCTGAGGTCACCGACAGTTTTTTTCGGAACAGTCACCCATCGGGCGTAGAGTACTTAATCCGTCGAGACGTGTCGTCTAACCTGTCATGACTGAGACCGGGGCGTCGAACGTGTTGTTCGTCGTGTTAGATACGGTTCGGAAAGCGAATCTCACGCCCTACGGTTACGACCGGGAGACGACGCCCACGCTGGCGGCGTTCGCGTCGGAAGCGACGACCTACGAGCAGGCCGTCGCGCCGGCTCCATGGACACTTCCGGTCCACGCCTCGATGTTTACCGGGCGGTACCCGAGCGAACACGGCGCGACACAGGAGACGCCGTACCTGGAGGGAGCGACCACGCTGGCGACGTCGCTGTCGGCCGCGGGCTACGAGACGGCCTGTTACTCCTCGAACGCCTGGATTACGCCCTACACCCGCCTCACGGCCGGGTTCGACACCTACGACAACTTCTTCCAGATCATGCCCGGAGACATCCTCTCGGGGCCGCTGGCCCGTATCTGGATGGCGATGAGCGGCAGTGACCGACTCCGATCGGTCACGGACCTCCTCGTCGACATCGGGAACAGGGTCCACGAACGCCTCGCCGCCGAGGGGGGCGGTGACACGAAGACACCGGCAGTGGTCGACCGGACCAAGGAGTTTATTTCGGGAACCGACGGACCGTTTTTCGCGTTTCTCAACCTGATGGACGCACACCTGCCGTACCGTCCGCCTGCGGAGTACGCCGAAACGTTCGCTCCGGGCACCGACCCATCGAGTGTCTGCCAGAACGCGAAGGAGTTCAACTCTGGGGCCCGCGATATCGACGACGCGGAGTGGGAGGAGATCGTCGGACTGTACGACGCCGAGATCAGGCATATGGACGACCAACTCGGCCGGCTGTTCGGCTGGCTCCAGGCGACGGGCCACTGGGAGGACACGACGGTCGTCGTCTGTGCCGACCACGGTGAACTCCACGGTGAACACGACCTCTACGGCCACGAGTTCGGCGTCTACGATCCGATTGTGAACGTCCCACTCATGATCAAACATCCCGACCTGCCAGCGGGTGAGCACGACCAGACGACGACGGTCGAGTTGCTGGACCTGTACCACACGATTCTGTCCGCGACCGGCGTCGACGCGGCCCCCGGCGGCGTCGGGGTCGACCCGGTGCGGTCGCTGCTGTCCCCGGAGTACCGGTCTTTCGACGGGGACGGGGGCGAAGCGGTCGTTCCCGAGCGGGGCCAGTACGGCTTCGTCGAGTACCACCGCCCCGTCGTCGAGTTGCGCCAACTCGAGAACGCGGCGGCCGACGCTGGACTCGAAATCCCCGACGAATCCCGGTTTTACTCCCGGATGCGAGCGGTCCGACACCCCGATGTAAAGTACATTCGCAACGAGCGCATCCCGGACGAGGGGTACCGTCTCAGTGCCGACCCCGAGGAGACGACGAACGTCGCCGGCGACGACGAGGCGGTCGCCGCCGCGGCGTCGGCGTTGGCCGCCTTCGCGGACGCGGTCGGCGCCGAGTGGCGGGCGGTCGACGACGACGACGTGCTCGAAGAGATGGACACCGCCACCAGAGAACGACTCGCCGAACTGGGCTATCTGGACTGATCGACCGCGGCGCAGGCACCTCTGCGTCGGAGCGGTCACCCACGAACGTCGGCGGGCGATTCGGTCCGCGGTTCCAGCGACGTGGCAACTCGCCTTCGGCGGCAGAAACGAGAGTCCCGCACCGTCTCCAAGGAGTTCCGGCGGGTATTAGTCCCGTCGGCCCGCGGCTTTCGATATGGCCAATCAACAGCTCATCGACGCGCTCAGAGACGCCGACGCGGTGACGTTCGGCGAGTTCGAGCTGTCCCACGGCGGCACGTCGAGCTACTACATCGACAAGTACGTCTTCGAGACCGACCCACGGTGTCTGGAACTGATCGCGGAGGCCTTCGCGGCGCGGGTGGACGCGTCCAAACTCGCGGGTGTCGCTCTCGGCGCGGTCCCCCTGGTGGCGGTCACGAGCGTCGAAACCGGCCGGCCCTACGTCATCGCACGCAAACAATCAAAGGAGTACGGCACCGGCAACCGCATCGAGGGGACCCTCGCAGAGGGCGAGGAAGTCCTCGTCCTCGAAGACATCGCGACCACCGGCCAGAGCGCCGTCGACGCCGTCGCGGCGCTACGCGAGGCAGGTGCAGTCGTCGACCGCGTCCTCGTCGTCGTCGACCGGCAGGAGGGCGCGACCGAGAACCTTGCCGAGCACGATGTCGAACTGGAGTCGTTGTTGACCGCCGACGACCTGCTCGAGGGCGCCCCCGAAGAGGTCGACGGCGAGTGACGTCTGCCCCGGCGTGAACGCCGAGACAGGGACCGACTGCCGTAGCCCGTCCGCGTCTGGCGAGCAGGAACCGTCGTGCCACACCGACAGCGTCCACGTGCCACGGGAGGCCGTCTGTGGACTCCGGCTAGCAGGCTACGGGCCTGTGTGTGGCCCGCACATCACCGTTGGGCCTTTGTGGCTGTACCCTCTACTGTGACCGATGGCAGACTTGGAACTCTACGAACTGGAGGGCTGCCCGTACTGTGCGAAGGTCATCGAGAAACTGGACGAACTGGACCTGAACTACGAGTCCCACATGGTCCCGCGGAGCCACGACGAGCGAACCGAAGTACAGGAGGTCAGCGGTCAGACCGGCGTTCCAGTCCTCGTCGACCCCGAGAACGACGTCGACGGGATGCCAGAGTCCGACGACATCGTGGAGTACCTCGAGAACACGTACGCCTAAATTTTTATTTCGTCGGGTTGCGCGCCCTCGGCGCGCAACCGCTCCTCGCAAAAATTTAGTATAAAAACTACCCGAACGCGAGCCTCAGGCTCGCGTTCGGCGAACCGGCGCGCTCCGCGCGCCGGATGCTGGCAGTGACCGCGGCCCGAGCGGTACCACTACCACACTTCGACCGCACCGCAGTCGCGCTATGTTCGTTCGATCTGCAGGTCCGCCTAGGTGGCCGGGACGGCCGCCAGCCCGTCCACTCTCCGGTTCACCGTTAGGTGCCACAGGTCATCTCGGACAGCGATCGAGATTCGACCGTGGGGACGGCATCACTTGTTCCACGGATATGTAATCGAAGGTCGAACTGGGTTGCATGCCGTGGCTACACAAGACTTTCACCGGATCGAACGGCCCGTCGTCACGTGGGAAAAGTCATCCCCGGTTTGGTTCTCGCGCTACTGCTGGTTTGTGCAGGGTGCAGCGAGAACATCTCGACATCCAAAGGAGACACCGCGAAGCCCACCACTGAACCAGCGCCTTCGGGGGCGGTCGTCGAGTATCGATCGCTGAATGACACCCAGCAATCGGCGTTCCGTGACGCCCTCCAGAGCGAGGTTTCCTTCCACCCGGACGTGCCGTATATAAACGAATCGCGGGGATACGACTCGCAGGCTGACGACCCGTTCCTCGTACACGACTACGTACGATACGACGGGGCATTGTATCAGGTCAGGACCGAGCGGGGTGAGTTGTACGCGTCGTACTCCCTCCGAGCATCGATCGGGAGCCCACCTAATCAATCGACTGTGGTCGGGTTCGACAGTCTCCCGGATCGTATTCGGGACGAGGTTCGAACGGCTATCACGGACGGTGGCTACCACGCACCATTCGGAAAGTGGGACTCACTCCCCGAACCGCTGGGAGATACGGAGTATATCCGCTATGGAAACCGAACGCACGAGATGCGATACATCGTCGGTGACGCCTACGAAACGGTGCTGACCGTGGAAGAGGTCGAATGATCAGGCCGGCGTCTCGTCGGCCCGTTCCTTGATCAGGTCTTTGAGGTCTTCCACGTCGCGGATGTTCTCGATTTCCTCGCGTTCGATGAGGGCGGTGCCGTCGACCGATTCCTGCTTCGCGCGGTCGACGACGTAGATGGAGGTGGTGCGGGTGACTCGTCCGACCGAGGACATGATCCGGGCGCGTTTCTCGGCGGTTTCGGTGAACTCCGAGTGGCCGGTGAGCATACTCCGTTCGCGGCCTTTCTCCTCGCTGATCGTCTTGAACGGCGCGCGGTCGGTCGGGTGCACGTCGAAGCCGACGCGGGTGAGAACGGCCACGACGGGTTCGTCGCCGGGGTCGACCGCGGGGTCGTCTGGCATCGGTTCATCTTCCCGGACCTCGTCGGCCCCGTCGATTACGTCGACGGGGGCGGTCAGCGGAGCCGCAAACAGCTCTTCGAGTTGGGTCGCCACCTCGACGGAGGCGTCCATGCCGTCCTCGTATTTCGAGACAGTGCGCCGGGAGACGCCGAGCTCCTGAGCGAGCCGGCCCAGCGACCAGTCCCGGTCTTCACGAGCGTCGGCCAGCACCTCGCTGTCGATGTTGACGTAGAGGCCACCGGGGGCGGCGTAGATCAGCGGCGGTACCTCCTCGACGAACAGGTCCATCGCGGTGTCGGGCGAGAGCACCGGCACGCCGTGCCGAAAGTAGACGACGCCGGGCTTGAGCTCCTCATCACGGGTCCGCAACCCGACGACGACGGGCGTCGCTCGCAGGTACTCGCCGAGTCGGCGCATCTCCGCGCCGGTCTTGCCGTCGAACGCGTCGATGTTCCCGAGTATCTTCACCAGTACCGTGTCCTCGCCGCGGCGAGCCGCCACGTCGAAGCTCTTGGGCCGGATCGCACACCGGTCGCTCACGAGAAACCCCGCGTCCCGCAACATCGCGGTTACGTTGCCGACCAGTGCGGATCGTGACATCGGAATACTATTCATAATTCCTCGTATAAAACGTTTGTGACGGCGGGATACGGCCCGTCCGGCGGTTTTAGACGTTCCGCTGCGGTAGTTTCAAATACCAAGATTCGACGAAACGTGTTACTCCGGCGGCGTCGAAGGGTCGGTCGTGACCATCGTCGGGCTGGACGACACCGATTCCCGGACGCGGGGGATGTGTACGACCTACGCCGCCGCACGGCTGGCCGAGCGGGTGCGCGAGGCCGGCGGGCGCGTCGAGCGCTTGCTCCTAGTTCGGCTCAACCCTGCCGTCGAGTACAAGACGCGGGGCAACGCCGCGCTGGCGGTCCACTGCGACATCGGCGTCGACGAGGCCTTCGAACTGTCGACGACTCTCGTGGACGAGACCGCCGAGACCGCCGACGACCGGACCAACCCGGGCGTCGTGGTGACCGACGACGACCTCGGTGAGCGAGCGGACTGGCTTCGGGCCCTGCCCCGGCGAGCGATCCGAGAGGTTCTCGACCCCGAGACCGACGTACGCGAGTTCCTCGAATCGGGTGGGTACCGCCACCGGGGCTGGGGGTCGGGTCGCGGGCTCGTCGGCGCGAGCGCGGCCGCCGGCGCGTGGGCCGGGTTGGGCGATAGAGGCCCCGTGGCCCAGCCCGCGGACTGGACCGACGAGTGCCTGACCTACCGCGAACGCGACCGCTGGGGGAGCGAGCGCGACGTGGACCCAGAATCGGTCTTTTCGGTGGCTGAGGAGTTTTACCCCGACATCTGGGACACGGTCGACCGCGGCGAGGGGGAGGCGGTCTGTGTCCCGAACACGCCCGGCCCCGTCCTCTACGGCATCCGGGGCGACGACCGCGAGAGCGTCGAGGCGGCCGCCGAGGCCATCGAGAGCGAGTCTATCGAACGTCGGGCGACGTTCGTCACGAATCAGGGGACCGACCAGCACCTCCGCTCCATCGAACCGAGTGGCATCGCCGAGGATCAGGCCGTCCGCGTCACCGGGGAGGTCGTCGAGGGGCCCGAAACCCGGGAGGGCGGGCACGTCTTCTTCACGCTCGGGTTTCCGGACGCGGCGGTCGATTCGCTCGCCTGTGCGGCGTTCGAGCCGACCAAGCGATTCCGTAACCGCGTGCGCGCGCTCCGGGTCGGCGACCGCCTGACCGTCTGCGGGGAGGTTTCGGGTGGAACCTGCAAGCTGGAGAAGTTCGCCGTTCGCGACCTGAATACCACGGCACTGGTCACCCCGGACTGTCCCGAGTGCGGGCGGTCGATGAAGAGTGCGGGCGCGAACGCGGGGTATCGCTGTCGGGACTGCGGGACCGAGGCAGAGGGGAAGGTCGAACAGTCGATAGCGCGCGATCTTGAAGGGGGCTGGTACGAGGTGCCGCCGTGTGCGCGACGGCACGTTGCGAAGCCATTAGTGAGAGGTGGGTTCGACGGGGAAACGCATCCCGAGCGAT
>NZ_JAQCNH010000002.1 GCF_028275115.1 Halorientalis sp.
CTAGACGTAACCAGAACGGACAATCTCGACGTTACCGCAACATAGCCACTGTGTAGTCTCATCTACCTATATGAGTGAGACACTTCGCGTCGGAGTCAATGCCCGGACGTTTGCTGTCGAAGAACCCGGCGGGGCCGTGCAGGCGGCGATACAGTTAGTGCGTGCCCTCGAGCACAGAGAGGACACCGAGGTCGTCCTGTTCGGGCATCCACGGGTCCAGCACCGCTTTCCGGAGCTGCCACTCGATACAACCGGCTATATCGTCAACTCACAGTTGTATGGCGCAGCCTGGGAGCGGACCGTCCTGCCGCGCCGGGCGTCGCTAGCGAACGTGGATGTGTTGCTCGCACCAAACGGCAACGGACCGGCACATGAGACGCCATACCCGACGGTTGTCTGGGTCCACGACGTAAACGCCATCCAGGGCCACTCGGCACCAGCTCACCGGCTCTACAGGCGTGCGACGCTCCCGAGAGCGGTCAAAGCAGCGGACGCAGTAACGACGATCTCTACGTTTTCGAAGGACGAGATCACGACGCATCTCCCGGTCGGTCCCGACGACGTCCACGTCGTGCAGAACGGACTGGCTTCGCCGTACCTCGACGCAGCGGGTCGTGACACGACCGATGCATCGACCCAACCCCGCAAGGCCGCAGACGGTGGTCGGCCGCCACTCGACGCGCTCGATATCGACTTGCCCTCGGAGTACGTGCTGTTCGTCGGGTCACTGAACCCACGAAAAAACGTTACCCGACTGCTGGAGGCGTTCGCGTCGCTCAGACGCGATACTGATTTGCCACACGAGCTGGTGCTTGCGGGACCGGCACCGAAGCGCATCTTTCAGCAACTTGACGTTGACCTCGATGAGGACGCCACTACAGCGGTCACAACGCTGGGGTTCGTGCCCGACCGACTACTGCGTTCGCTGTATGCCGACGCAGACGCCTTCGCGTTCCCGTCGCTGTACGAGGGATTCGGGCTGCCACCGCTGGAAGCGATGGCCATGGGGACCCCAGTCGTAACGAGCAATCAGTCGTCGATGCCGGAGGTGTGCGGGGATGCGGCGCGGTTCGTAGATCCTCACGCGGTCGAATCGATTCGGGCTGGCATCGAGGATGTGCTGACTGATGACGCCCTGTCGGCGGAACTCGTTGCACGTGGTCGTGACCGGGCACAGGGATTCACCTGGGACCGCGCAGCCGAGCAGTTCGCCACGGTGGCTGCTGACCTGTAGTAACGGTTGCAGCGATTTACACACCGACCGCACGCCAGTCGTGCGGTCGGATCTGCATTGATTTCCAATGGCTACTACAGTCACGACCGGGAGCTGATATTCTTCGGCAGACGAGTGATGGGGGCCCGCTGAATCTCGCCCTTCGATCCTGTCAGTCTGAGAGTTTGACGAATTTCGAGCGGACGAATGTGCCACAGGTCGGGGGGCCGGAGTTGTAGCTCGGTGATGCCTGTGTATTCGAGGCCCGCCCTGGAACGTACGGACCTGTAGCTGAACGGGTGAGTGAGATGTCAGCACTGTCGAGCACGACAGAGACGTTCTCCGGGCGGGGGTCACCCGTTTCCGGTCGCCACGCACTGAGTATCTGCTGACAGGAGCCGACGCCGTGGGTCGGGTTCCGATAGTTGTTATCGTATGCAACCCACAGGCTCCGTTCGGCACCAATCATGGCACCGGAGTAGTATCGCTCTGCCCACTGGCTAGCGCCAAACTGCGCGTCAGTATGGTGCCCCTCACCGATGACTGTAGTCGTCGGGTCGGTGTACAGGACGTGTGGGTCAATCGCCGCCACCTGTGTCACGATTAACGCGGACAGCAACAGGAGAGCGACAGCAGAGCGTATACCCCCCGGCCGTGACGGTGATGTGGTTGTGTCAGTATCCTCGTCATCTGGAGTGTCACTCAGCAATCGGTACCGGGAAATAATGCTGAGTGTTGGCGGTGTGATAATTACGACGAGGAACAGAAGGATTCGGATGGGGTCAAGCGGGACGACACGACCTCCGACCAGTGAGGCGAAGTAGAGGCCAGAAAAGATCCCGGCCGCACCGACCCAGCCGACTTCCCAGTGTGCCGTTCTGTACCTGGTTAAGATACCGACTGCTGTCACGCCAGCCATTATTGCGAAGACGACCATCGCCGCACGGGAGATAAGCTGTCGGACCGGCACACCGCTTACTGAGAACAGTCCGCCCCCCGACCCAGATTGGACTGGCGACGACGTTTGCTGGCCCTCAAACAGAGACCCGTGAGCCGTCATGACGAGTTCCGTCGTCACTTCTGGGGCGAGAAAGAGAAACACTGCCCCGACCCCGAAGCCGACAAGTCCGGTTCCAAGTAACCCGATACCGACGGGTGACCCGCGCTGGGGGACGACACGATTCACGAGCACGCTCGGCAAGGGGACGCGGTGGAGACTCCCCGCAAGCAGCATACACACCAGAAGGACGGCAAAGAAGACTGATGTCGCGTGGTGCGTCAACGCGAGTCCGGTGATGACGAGTGCCAGCCCTGGCACTGCCCGCTTCGTTTGATTCGTCAGCGAAAGGTAGACGAGCGCGGTAAAGAACAGGAGCACTGCAATGGTCTCGTCGACGAACTTCACCTCGAACACTAGCAGCGTCCGCGTCGACGCTACAGCCATTCCGGTATAGAACGCGATTCGCCGTTTCGCGATCAGTTCGACGCCCGCATAGACCACAAATGGAATCGCAAAAACGAACACCGGAAAGTACTTACAGAGGAAACCGGTTCCGACGCCGCTGAGCTGTTGAAACGCTAGCGCGACGGCGTAGAACTGTGGCCAATCTCCGTCAGCGTCGACGAACTCACCTACCGACGCCCCATCGCGCAACAGGTCGAGCGCTGGAATGGTAAAGGAGTATGCGTCATAACCATACAACCCCGCCTGAAATGGATCCACGACGATCAAAATCGGCAGCAGGGGTGTCGCGAACAGAAAGAATCCCTCCCAGACCGGCGTCAGGTACTCGCGTTCGGCGAGAACGAGCGGCAGTATATATGTCACCAGTACGAGCACGTAGCCAGTCTGTACAGGAACGTACTGCCCACCGCGGAAGACGATGACTGTCGCAGCCAGATACACGACCAGATACAGGACAATCGCGGCGACTGGCGGCGCCCGTGCCCTCGTCTGGCCCGACGCTCTCATTGCTGTGCGGACAGCGGTGTCGATCCACACTGTTCACCCACTGCCGGGAGGCTCTCGGCACCAAGGGAGTCACTCGTCGCCGCGTAATAGGAGAGTAAGCGGTCTACGTGGGCCGCCAGCGTGTATTTGGCCGCTTGTTGGTACGCTGCCCGACTCTCCCGGTCAGGGTTCTGCGTACACACGGAGTTGATAGCCGATGCCAGTGCTTGCGGGGCCTCCGATTCGACGATTCGCCCCGTGGAATCTGCTTCAGCGTCCGGGGTGGTGATGAGTTCTGGAATTCCGCCCATGTCGGTTCCGATTACTGGCGTTGCCCGGGCCAGCGATTCGTAGATAACCATTGGGGAATTGTCGTTCCAGCGTGACGGGACGACAGTCACCGTTGCATCACGGTAGAACTGACTCAGCGCAGCCTCGCTCACGAAGCCATGGAACCGGATTCGGTCGTCGCCTGCCGCCTGCTCTTCCAGTGCTGGCCGAGCCTCACCACGCCCGACAATGTCGACGCGGAGGTCCATCTCGAGGTGTGAAAGCGCGTCGATCAACACGTCGACGCCCTTTGGTTGGGCGAGTTGACCGACGAACAGGACACGTGGGACTGCCGTGACGGTACCCGGCTGCGCCTGGTCGTCCGGTGCAACACCCAATCGGAGGACATTTGTCGGCACGTCATCGAAGAAGCCAGCGGATTCGTGTTTCTCGATCATGAACGCCGACGGTGCGAGCACACGGTCGAGGTACGGTTCGACAACACGCCGGTTGTATGCGCGGAACGGACGCATAAGAGTCTCAAGTTCACGCTGCTCGCCTTCGAGAAACATCCCCGGATCGACGTGGAGGAGTCGGTAGTCATGGAGCGTTTGAACGACCGGTGCCTCGGACGCTGCAGCCCGGAAAATCGACGGCGACAACCCGCCGAAGTTGTGGACGTGGACCACGTCGGGAGCGATGTCGCTGAGCAGTGCCTCGACTTGGTGATGGGTCTGTGGGTTCCACAGGTCAACCATATGCATGAGCGGCTTCTTCCATCGCGGCTGCTCGCGGTAGTCGTATGGGGTGTACAGGTTCCACGGGACGAAGCGATGGACAGTGACGCCATTTTGCCGTTCGGTGAAGTGGCCATCACCGGCCCGCGCGTCCCCCCGTCGGGCTGTCGTGATGACGGATATGTCGTACCCACGGTCTGCGAGTGCCTCCGCGACCGTGCGGACAGATGTTTCGGCCCCACCAATCGTTTCGGGCGGATAGAGGTTGGTGAGAAAGCACACCCGTATGCTCCCGGATGCGCTGTCTGGAGTGATGCGCTCGAGTTTCATTTGTACCCCAGCGCTTCGAGACGTGACTCAACGGTAGCCGCCGATGCCTGGTCCGCGGTCGTCTGAACCGAACGCTCGTCACTGTCATGCTCGCCGGTATCCTCTCCAGTCGTTTCGAGCCACGGTACCGTTCTGAGACAGTCGAAAGGCATCGATTCTGGGTGGCCATAGAGTCCGTACTCACCGAGTGCGTTGCCGTGATCGGAGGTGACGACGACGTTTGGTGCGTCGATGCCACTGAGCAATCGATCGACCTCCTCCAGCGCGTGGAGCAGGTTCGACCTGTATCCATCCCAGACGTCCCGGGAATCGAACTCCCCGTCCTGTAGCCGTTCCCACACGTCACGCTCCGCTGCGGTGGCGAACCCGTCAGTCGCTTTCGGGGTCGACAGTGCAGTCGCTTCGATGAACGGGCAGTGCGGTTGCATGTAGTGGACGAGTAGTCGCTCGTCGCTGTCGATGGCCAGGTCCTCGCTCGCGGCCAGGGCGGCGTCGGTCACGTCAGCCGCCAGCAACGTTCCGTGCGTTTCGTCCCACGAATCCGCCCAGACTTCAGTCAGTTCAGCGAACCAGTCGGCGGTTAGTTCATGTGCCGACCAGGGGTTACCGACGACGTACTGTGTCTCGCCGACTCCATCAACATCCGGGCCGAACGTGCGTCGCATCCACGGTCGTGTCGCACTTTCGAGTGACCGTCTGCTTGTGAGTTGTCCTCGCTGAATGAAATCGAACCGGTCTGGATTCGCCGCCACTACCGAGCGGAACAGGTCGGCACGACACGCATCGAGGACGATAAGCACATCCCACTCAGCATCGTAGATCGACTGCCCGGCCGGACGCAGACGTGACCCTTGCTGTAAGAACTTGTGATACACCGTTTTGGCTGGCACGGAGAGCCCCGAGATACCCTGTTCGTCGACGGCACGGGCGGTCTCGCGGATGAATCCCCGAACATCTGGGACCGGTATATCTGTCCCAGCAATCGGATTGTGCATATCAATCGCTGTACTGCCACATTTATACTGGCGCAGCAAGGTTCGACTAACCGGGGTGCGTTACCTGTGAGAGACCGTGGTGTAGAGTTCCGGTGCCCCTACGTAGGTCATATGCAACCGAGCGTGTCGACCGAGGCCCGGTACACGCGACCACAGCGTGTCTTTCTCCAGCGGCAGTTCGCTGTCCAGGCTGTGGTGCTTCTGGGACTGTCGGCCGCCGGTGTCGCAGAGATTTCGGCATATGTACTCGCGTTGTATGGCGGAATCGTCGTTATAACAGAGGCGACGCTAACCGACGCCGCCCCTTTCCAGTGGCACCACCGTGTTTCGTTGCTGGTCAGAGCTGGCGGAGTCGTTGTGGCCGCCGTCCTTGCACTGGAAGGATTCCGAATCGTACAACAATCGGGGGTACTCGGTTGAAACCCACCGGGCCGTCCCACACACGGTGGGTACTGGTGGCCACGCTGGGTCTCGGAATCCTGCTGTTCACAACGCTTGTTCTGACTGTGTCTAGTTCGGGAGCGCCACTTGACCCGTACAATACTGGTGACGAGGGGACGAGTCGCCTGATAGACGGCCGCCAGACGGAAGCGGTCAGTTCGTTCGACCGGCTGGAATCACCATCGAAGACGG
>NZ_JAQCNH010000018.1 GCF_028275115.1 Halorientalis sp.
GCGTTCTTCGGGTACACCGGGGGCAGACGGTCGGTGAGACTGACTGTCCCGCGCTTGTGTTTCAGGAGACGAAAGGGGAGCAACAGTCGCGCGATGCCGACACCTCTCGTCGGCCGTGCGAGCAACCGCTGGACGCCCACACGACCCATCAGGAACAGGAGGTCTATCCAGTACAGGATGGCGACGGCCACAATCGCGAGATGGCCGTACACGACAGCCGAGACTGCCGCCACCGTCTCGACACACAGTGCCGCGAGGACGACCCTGCGACTCCGGGTCATACAATCACAGCGTCTCCGCGCTCGTCCGAAACACACTGGCTCATCTGACCAATCTACCCGTGGTTCGCGTGACAGAACACAGAACCCGGTGCCAAGGAGCCGACATCGGGGTGGGTCGGCGCAGGTCTATCCCCGTTCCTGTTCTCCTCCGGGCCACGTTCGGTTGTTCTGTTCGGGTACGCGGACGGCGACACACACTCATTGACAGTACGTCTGTTTCCGTTGTCGCCTTAAGAGGGCCACGTTGCGGTATCGCACTCGGAGACACCTGTCCGGACCTGCCGTCCTGTTGTCTGCGGCCTCGCCGGCATCCCGTTCCGTAGCGGTGGATGCTCCGCGAACGACAGCGAGTGCGGACAGGAGAGGAGTGGACTCGCCGGGACTGAGCAAACCCGAGGGGTTTGCGAGGGTCGGCGAGGAAATGACTGAGAGAATAAAGTGAGCGAAAAAATGGACTCGCCGGGAGTTCGGTACGCTGTTTCAAAGAATCGGGTTAATCTCGGCGCAGTCTGGGAGTTAGGTTAACTGTCGGTTGCGGTGATGCAACAGACACTACCGATATCAGTCGATAGATATTTATGCTTCTCTCGGGTCCCCATCTCACCCGAGTTGTGACTCCATGTATTCGATTGCCGTCCAGATATCGATGACGCGGATGCGTCCTTCGTAGTATGAGTTCTCGATGACGCCAGCAATCGCTCGTTCAGCGTTCCGGTCGTCCATCAGAGCCCCGACGGAGTCGTGTGACGTTGAGCCGAGAAGCATCACCCCGACTGCTGGCAGTTCCGAGTCCGTCTTTCGCAACTCGTCCGGGTTCGTCTGTTCGAAGGCTGCCAGCCGCTCGTGAACGCGGTCCATGACTTCGCCGGCGCGCGGTCCATCGTGGACTCGAACTCCTGGTTGGACCTCACCCACGAGGGTAATCCACTCTGTCGTATCCGCTCGACCTACCCAATCGACACTGATGTAGCCACGCTGTTCGTTCAGTTCTTCGGTGACACCACGACTCAGGTACAGCTCTCGGTCTTTACTCCGGACGTACTCGATGAATGTCTGGTATGAGTCACTGCCCGTCCCACCGATTGTTCGGAGAAAACTCGTATCAAGGACGAGCGCAGTCGGAAGCGGCGACGGATGTGACTCACTCATCGCGGCGCTGGTACGGTGCCTGCTCGATCGCCCGGTTGTGGACGTCTACGTCGAACGTGACATCGTCGAGCGTCGGATCGTGGTCTTTAATTACCGCGATGATTCGCTCAATCACCTGTGTGACCGCGATGGCCTCTACAGCAGGGACACCGAGGTTGTCCGCGACGCCGCGACGTGTCGTGTTGCCTTTCAGGTAGTCGATCGTCGCCGTGACCGCGGGGGCAAGTGCTGCTTTCCCGTGGCGGTCAACAAACAGTTCGAGGTCGTCATCGACGCTGGTGGCCCCGTAGACGGCGATGATAACTGGACCGAGTTCGAGCGTCGTTTCGTCCGTCCAGTTGCCGCTCACGGGCTCGGCACGCCAGAGGGTCGAACCGTCCTCGTACTCGTCGAGTTCCGCTGCGACCCCCAACTCGGCGAGCGTGTTGGCGTACTTGTACGCAGTGCTTTTCGAGAACCCTTGGCGGTCACGGGCAGCGGTGACCGTCGTCGGGGAGTTGATCAGCAGATCCGTGTAGAATCGGGCGAGTTCGGGAGTCCCCAACAGCTCCTGGAAGACAAAAAACCGACGAGCAGCATGTCCCGCATCCGGCGGGTGCGTGGTAGGTGGAGCGTCAGACACAGTTCAGAGTATGCAAACTATGGATTAAAGCGTTTCGGCGGAACCACTATTTATTTGCTCGGTATTCTCACTGATCCATCTCAACGTCCGAACAATTCCTTCGACTGCCTCCGAGTCAGGGAACGCGAATCCGGGTTAGCAATGGCCCCCGACACGACTCGTAACGGGTTCTCACCAAATCAGTAATGTACTGAGTAATAGGCTGTAGAAGGTCTAAAATCACGAAAACGACAGATAAGCCGGAAGTGGACTCGCCGGGACTGAGCAAACCCGAGGGGTTTGCGAGGGTCGGCGAGGAAATGACCGAGGGAATAAAGTGAGCGAAAAAATGGACTCGCCGGGAGTTCGGTACGCTGTTTCAAAGAATCGGGTTAATCTCGGCGCAGTCTGGCGATTGTACATCAGCCTCCGTCAGTCGTCGTCAGCAGTGTAGGCCCCGCTTCGATGTTCTATCCGGTGTACTTCCAGCACTGACTC
>NZ_JAQCNH010000045.1 GCF_028275115.1 Halorientalis sp.
CGGTGGTCCCGTTCGACAGCGCCGGTTCGAACCCGCGAAAGCGATTTACCTCGGGATGGCGGAGTATCACATATGGTTGTCACTACCGAGCGCGACGAGCTGACTTGGTACAAATGTGAGAGCTGTGGACTCATGTTCGACGACCAGGACGACGCGGAGAAACACGAGGCAAACTGCGACGACGAGGACCCATCGTATCTGCAGTGAGCCGGAGACACACGTTCTGGTGACTTCGGCCAGCCGGTGAGCCGATCAGAGCCGCTCGCGAATCTCGCTCGCGAACGCGTTCGAACGGTAGATGTTGGTGACGACGATCTCTAGGGCTCCGCCGCCGCCGGACGCGACGCGGACGTTCCCGAGTCCGACCAGCGCCTCCCAGATAGACTTGCGCTGTTCCACGCCGCGGACCTTCTCGAAGGGAAGCTCCTGTCTGACCAGCGAGATGAACCGGTACTCCTTGATGAGCCGACGGTCGGTGACGTAGTACGTCGTGAGCGTGTTCGTCCAGTAGGTGAACAGTCCCGTCGAGAACATGTAGAGACCGACGACGAACGGCACCGTGGGGTAAACGTACGGCTTGGGGGTCAGGAACAGGTAGTACGCGGCCACGAGCAAGGCACACGACCCGATAACAGTCTTGGCGACAGCAGCCCGATTGACCGGCTGTCGAGTGTCGAGAATCTCCTCGCCGTCGCCCATCGTCGGGGTGTCTGGCGACGCGACGTAGTGAATGTACAGCCCCAGCGTGGCCACGAACAGCCCGAACGCGAGTATCGGGAGCCCGGTCTCGGCCGGGACCGTCGGGTTCGGATCGTTGAAGAAGACGTGTGCACCGCCGACGACGAACGGCGCTCCGAGCAGCGCACTCCAGAGGGCAGGTAGTCCACGAGCCATTATTTTCCCCCCACCATCTGGTAGACGATACCACCGACCGACAGCACGAAGCCGCCGATGGTCAGGTTCGTCGGGTTCGAGAGCAGAGGCGGTTCGTCACCGCTGTTCGAAAGGAACCCGCGCCGTGCGCTCGCTCCGTCGCCGACCGAAGCGGCTGCCGCCTGATCGGGAGCCGATGGATCGGGTGTCGACTGCTCCTGATCGGGAGCCGATGGATCGGGTGTCGACTGCTCCTGCTCGACGATCCCAGACGTGGCCGTGCCGGCTGTACCCTCGCGCTCGATGATGTTGGCATAGTCGTCCGGGTTACGGAGCACAGCTGTCGAGCTCATGTCGCTGTCGACGAACAGCTGCGCCAGTACCCCGCCCTTACCGCCCGCTCCATGCGTGCGCATTGTCACCGAGCCAGCGAGCTCGATACCTGGCTGGCTGTTCTCGACGTGGAACACGTACCCGTTCTCATTCGTGGTGAAGTCGCCCGATCCGACCCCCGCCCCGCTCGGAGTGGAGAACGACAGCGGGACGTTCTGCAACGGATTCCCGGCCTCGTTTTCGATACGCAACTGGGCGACGTGACCCTCCGGAACTGTGTAGCTACCCAACGCCTTCTCGGAGCCACCGACATCGATCGAATCGAGGTCCTGAACGACCGGAACCCCGTTGAACTCCGGGTTGATCGCTGACCCCTGTGGCTGGTTGAAAAACACCACGTCGTAGCCGTAACCCGACGGTACCGACGTCTGCAGCGATCCGTCTTTGGCGATGTCTGCGCGGTACCACTCTACAGTCTCCTGGTTCACGAACACAACGTGACTGTCTGTCAGCGACGAGCCGAAGGCTGATTCGACCGTCGCGGTCACCGTCGTCGTATCAGATTGGGCCGAGGCGGTCCCCAATAGAAGACTGCTTCCGAGCCCGATTGTCGTCCTCGCACAGAACTGTCTTCGGCTATACATGCTCCATTTGATTGTACCATGGTTTATAACGGTTGTTGAAACGGCGCAAGTGACAGTATCCGAGATGTGTCCCGGTTTTCATACTGCCGGCTATACCAAACTGAAGTACTTCGCTACCCCGGGTAGCGAATATTGTTACGAACGTATAGCCGGCAGTATCAGGACTCACTCGGCACAATTTCGAAGCTCCGCTCGCCCATCTCGTCTTCCTCGAAAACAAACACGCGGCCGTCAGTCACATCATAGTCGACTGAGACCTCAACACGCATCTGGCGGTCCTGGACCGTGACACCGGGGAACAACTCGTCCGCTTCGCCGTCCTCAAGGATGACACGGCCAACCCCGCTCTCCTTGATGATGTCGTCGTGCGTGCGGAGGTCGTTGACATACACCATGATGCCCGAGGTCTCCGTCTTGTCGGTGATGAGGACGTGTGTGTCCTT
>NZ_JAQCNH010000062.1 GCF_028275115.1 Halorientalis sp.
ACGCGGATGACGTACCCGTCCGATCGTGCGCCGATAGTGACAGTCACAGCCGAGTCGGCGTACCTGACAGCGTTGTCGAGAACGCTTTCGAGCGCGCCCACGAGGGCCCGACGGTTCGTCGTGAGCGTCGCCGACATCGGTATCTCGACTGAGACAGTCACGTATGCTTCGTCGGCGTCGACAGTTTCGAGTGCGGACCGGACGAGTCCGTTCAGGTCGACGGTGACGTCCTCCGCTGTCTCCGAGACGTACCGGTCGATCCGGTGAGCCTGCTGACCGAGAGATGCGATCCTGTCCGCCGCGTCGATGATAGGGTCGACCGCTTCGTCGTCCCGGGCGAGTCGCTCGGCGTGACTTTTCACGACGTCAACCTCGTTGCGTAGGTTGTGTCTGAGGAGCCGGTTCAGGACTGCGAGTCGCTGTTCCCGGAGATCGCGGTCGGTGACGTCCCGAAGGCTAAGCGTCGCGCCGATGTCGTTGTCGTGACCGTCACCGACTCGCGACATCTGTGGGTCGTACTGCCGGATCCCTTCGGTCGTCTGTACCGTCACTGTCTCGACCCGTCGTAATTGTTCGATGTCCTGACCCAGTACGTCGCTGATCGGCGAGCCGTGAGCATTGGACCGCGTGACTGAGAGCGTCTCGATGGCCGTCTCGTTGATCGTGATGAGACGGTCCTCGCTGTCGACGACGAACATCAGGTCGTCGGTTTCACCAGTAAGCGCCCGTTCGCCGAGAGTGCCGATAGAGGGAGTCGCATCGAAGAGGTCGTAGCGCTGCCACGCAGTTCCAACCCCCGCCGCCGCGACGAGCGCCCCGGCCGCGTACGCCCCGGCCTGGCTGACTGTATCGTTCGCCTGAATGCCCATCAGGTTCCAGATCATGAGCGACCCGACCAAGACGACAGCGAGGGCGACGCCTTGCCACACGACGGTGTGCCCGTATGAGTACGTGTTCTGCATGAGGAGGTAGACGCCGCCGATACTGAGCGAGATAATATAGATGAACACAACCGAACCGAGGACGTTGAACAGGGGAAACCCGCCGATGTCGAGGATCGACAGGAGCAGATCAACTATGATGGCGAGATACGGCAACGCGAGGAGTCCGAGCGTGCGAGGGCTGATATGCGTTCGGGTCCCCGTATACTGAACTGCGAACGCGAACCAGGGGAGCGTCGCGAGAAGCCAGAACAGAAGGGGGAGTTGTGCCCACGACGAGCCCACCGCATCGACCGGAAACAATGACGGCGCGAGGCCGCCGACGCCGGCGACGATACATCCAGTCCCGAGTATCGTCGTGAACGCGACGAACGACAGCCGTCCCAGTCGCTCCGAGAGAGCATAGGCCCGATAGCCGAACCAGTAGAGTACGCCGCCCGCGAGTATTCCGACAGCGATGAGGCCGTCGACGGTGGAGACCATCGCCACACTGTTCACCGGCACTCGGTAAAAAACGCCGGTCTCGAACCCAGCGTGACGGTCCCGTATGTCTCCTACCGGGGACTGTCTGCGAGGTGTCCCGAGCGCGAATTGTCAGCGGGGATCGGTATTCCGTCGAAGGTCGACAGGCCGGGGGCACCAGACGGTACGAACACATCACACGTCGTTCACCGCCCCCGACGCGAGCGGAGAATCGCTTCCCCAGAACAGGAAGTCGGCTGAAGTACGTGGGCGATAGTCTGGAACCTCTGGATAGAAGACGAGGTACAGGACTTCACCACGCGAAACAGAACCTTCCACCGTTTCAGGTTGTAGGTCTGGTGGGCGAACCAGCGACCATCCACGAGATACCACCTGGCCGACCGATCCACCTCGGTTGCAGCGACGGACGCCAGCGCAGGATCCTCAAAATGGTTGTGGATAGGTCCCATGCCGATAACTAGAGCCCTCTGTGCCAGGCCGTGGGAAATAGAAGCATCTGGCTACAGGGGATATCCGCTACATCGTAGACATAACGATGTCACAGTCAGATTCGGCCCACGCGTTCCAGCGATCTGCGGTCGGCGCCACCGGCCCCGAGAGTAACGATCAACGGACAGTCGACACGAGCGAAGTCCTATCGCTGCTGAGCGACGACTACGCCCGAGAGATGCTGAACGCACTCGCCGACGATTCGCTCTCGGCGCGGGCGCTCTCCGACCGGCTAGATATGTCCCGTGCGACCGTCTATCGCCGGCTGAACAGACTCGAATCCGCCGGCGTCATCCAGAGTTCGATGGTGGTCGACCCTCAGGGCCACCACCGGAAGCAATTCTCCGTCGTCGTCGACCGGATGCAACTCATGTTCCACTCCGATGGAGTCAGTCTCGAAGTTGGCGAGTAATCGCCCGGCACGGAACCAGTCTGCGTCCGCATACCGTTCGGAGCCTGCTTCGAAATCGCTTTGCCGGGTGCACTCCGATGTGTTTCCGTTTCCCCCAGTCGGGATTGACTCGCTGTTACAGGGCGTAACTGCAAGGGGGTCGACGCGATTGGGGCGTGTGCCAGGTTGCTGAGCCTGCAATCCTGTGACCCATTTTATGATCTCACTGTTCCTCGTTGCAGATATGCCCGATGGTAGCGACCCCGACAGGACTGTCCCGTGGATTGATAGCCCTTCGACCGAGGGTGCCCTCCGGGATCACCCCAGCGTCGAGGTGATACCCGACCCGGACTCGGGGACCGTCACGTTCGCGTGGCGCCCCAGCGAAGACGAAGCGACGACCGCTTGGATCACCGCGGAAGCAACCCTCCTCGTCGACGTGTCCGACATGCAGTGACGACAGGGACAAGACACGGACGAGGAACGGTTCCGGGTAGTAGAGAGACACGCGTTTCGCTGCCGGATTCCAACCGTCCCGCGATGGGCTGTGGCGGCTGGAGTGTGCGTGTCGACGCCACGGTGATGGCTGTCGGAACCCCGGTTCGGTTGCCGAGGTGAGTGACGTCAGGTGGTTCACGGAGCGACCAGTGC
>NZ_JAQCNH010000070.1 GCF_028275115.1 Halorientalis sp.
AAGTCTGCATCGGAGTGGCCCCGGTAGCCGGGACTGGTCGTCTGCCGACGGTGTGAAAAACAGTAGTACTGAACCATATCGGTTCGAAGGCGGTCGGCGGAAGTAAGCGTGTCTGCAGCGGCCAGCCTTTCTGTTCGGCTGGGGCGCGCCGACGCCGATTCAGGCGCGGTGTCCATCGAGGAACTCCCCAGCCCGGTCGCGTCCGAGGCCCCACAGTTCTGCGAGAAACCACCCGGTTGAGACGCGCGAACAGTTCGTCGTCTCAGTCGGGAGTGTGACCGACAGGATGGGGAGTTAGCTCTGGTTCGCACGGTACGGTGAACTACGGACCACGCTACTGAGCGAGAACAACTGCGATTTGTGTCAGGCAATTCCGAAACCAGCGAGGACGAGTCGCGCACCGATGACCGTCAGCACTCCCAGTACAACGACCTGACGTAGGCGCTTGTTCAGGGTTTTCCTGAGGCGCTTCCCGACGGCGACCCCGACGACTGCGGGCACGGCGGCAGCCACGGATGCACCCGCAACAGCAGTGCTCGGGTACAGACCGAGGAGGCCGGCGACACCCACCCGGACGCCGTTCAGGCCGAGGAAGACCATTGCGACAACGCCAACGAACAGTCCCTGAGGCAGGTCACAGCTGCGCAGGTACGCGATAAGTTGGACGCCGACGTTCGTCCCACCGAACAGCAAACCCGATACCGCACCGACGCCGGCCATCGCCGGGGCCGACTCGACGAAACACCCCTCTCGGACTCTGTCCCGACCCGGCACCGTGACGACGTTCTGTGTGGTCGTGACGTAAGCGAGCGTGACGACACCGAGGCTAATCTTCAGCGGCTGCGTCGGAACGCTGTCGAGGACAACGAGGCCGACGACGGTCCCGACCAGTGCCGCGAGGGTGAGCGGCGCGAACCGTTGGCCACAGGTCCGAAGCTGGTCGGTCGAGAGGTCCCGAACGAGCGAGAGATTCACCGCAATAATGGGTGCGATCATGAACACGACAGCTGTCGCCGGGTCGATAGTCGTCGCCAGCGCCATCGTTCCGACCAGCGCGAACCCGAATCCGGCGAGGCCGTTGACCGCACCGGCAACGAGGACGACGAACGCGAACGCCACGACAAACGTCGAGTCAAGCCCAAGCAGCACGGCTTCCGTTCTCTCCGGATGCGTCTAAACGGTACCGACGATATTGACCGACGAGTCTCGGACCCGCTCGGGGGCTGAACTGCCAATCATCGGTCCGTGTCTCTCGGCGTATATGTCAGGAGCCGGTCTGTTCGTCTTCTCGAAAATCCCACCGCGACCCGGGCACTGTACCGTCGACTCGTCGGTCCGCTCACGGTCGGTTGGGGCGATTTTCACCGTAGGCTTAATATCGTCGCTGGCTTAATTATAGTGTGAACACACACGTTGCAGTCATCGGTGCGTACGGCAGCGCCGGTGTGGCAGTCGCACAGCGACTCGCCGATGTTGATGGTATCAGGTTGACGCTCGTCGACGACGGTGAGCCTGGAGGCGGGCTCTGTATTCTCCGCGGGTGTATGCCATCGAAGGAAGTCCTCTCGGCCGCCGAACACCGCTTTGCGGCACGGCACGACCCTCGACTGGACGGACCGCTACCCGATGTCGACCTCGATATGGTGGTCCAGCGCAAAAACGAGCACACGAGCGACTTCGCCTCGCATCGACGAGCGGCCGTCGACGGACTCACCGAGGCTGAGGACGTCGAGTTCCTCCACGACACCGCCACGTTCGTCGACGACCGCCGTCTGGACGTCGGCGGTCGGACGCTCGAACCGGACTACATAGTCATTGCGACCGGGTCGACGGTCAATGTCCCGGAGATACCCGGTATCGAAGACGTGCCGGTCCAGACCAGCGCAGACGTTCTCGACGCGACCGAGTTCGACGACTCCGGAATCGTCATGGGCTTTGGCTACGTCGGGGTGGAGTTAGCTCCATACCTCGCCGAAGCCAGCGGCATGGACCTCACAGTCATCGAGCACGACGCCCGCCCGCTCGACGAAGCCGACCCGCCGTTCGGCGACGAACTGCTCGAACACTACCGCGACGCGTTCGACCTGGACATCCGGACAAACACCTACGAGCAGCGCGTTGAGCCGACCGACGACGGCGGCGTCCGGATGGTCGTCGAAGCGGACGGCGAGGAACAGACAATCGAGGCCGACCAGTTGTTCGCATTTACCGGCCGCCAACCGGCCGTCGACAACCTGGGCCTCGAGAATACCAGTCTCGAGTCGGAGTCGGGCTGGGTCGAAGACACGATGCAGGCCTGCGACGACGAGCGCGTGTTCGTCGTCGGCGACGTCAACGGCAAGGAGCCTATTCTCCACGTCGCCAAGGAACAGGGGTTCACAGCAGCGGCGAACATCCGCGCCCACCGCGACGGCGAGGCGCTCGAAGCGTACGAGAACGTCCACCATCACGTCGTCTTCTCGGGTCTCGGCGTCCTCCCGTACGCCCGGGTCGGCCACTCCGCCGAATCCGCCCGTGACGCGGGTATCGACCACGTTGTCGCGACCCGAGAGGCGTCCAGCGACGGCGTGTTCAAGACGAAAAACGTCGCCGACGGCCTGGGTCGGCTGGTCGTCGGCACCGACGGGACGGTACTGGGCTGGCAGGGTTTGCACTATCACGCCGACCCGATGGCAAAGACGATGCAGGTAGCCATCGAGATGGGGTTGGATGTCAGGGAGCTTCCCGACCGCGCCTATCATCCGACAACGCCGGAGATTATCGATAGCCTGGTGCGGGACGCTGCCGCGAAACTGGAGGACTGAGACACCGTCTCGACAGACGCCCTTACTCCACTCCCGGAAGCCCAGTGCTTATTTCCGTGATTTCGTCGTCGGAGAGTCGAATACCGGATTCGACCGTCGCGTCGACCAGCCTGCCCGTAATGAGGTCCTCGACTTCCACCTGCAACGTGCCGTCAGAGGTCATGGTGAATTCGATGGCGAGGCTATCCTGGTCCGGGTCTCGCGGGGGGATGTCCCGAATCCAGACCGTCCCTAGGAGGTCGCTGTCGACGGCCTGTGGCGATTCACCCTGGCGGATCGGCCACTCGACTGCGGTCTGGTCGGGGTCGACCGTCTGGAAGATTTCTTTGCGGACGGTCGTCGGCAGTTGAACGCCCTGCTCGATGATCGGTGAGAACTGCCCGTTTTCCAGTTCGACCCCCAGCGTCTGTGGGAGCACGTCCACGAGGACAATGCTGCCCGGTGGGCCACCGCTGTCGCTCGTGGTGCTCGACAGCATCCCCCCGGTGTCGGTCACGCTGTCGTCGAGCACGGCCGCCTGGACGGCCGCGCCCATCGCGACGGCGTGGTCGGGGTGGACCTCTCTAGAAGGTGTCATCCCAAACTGCGGTCGGAGCATCGCCTCCACCTGTGGCATCCGGGAAGCGCCTCCGACCAACAGGACGGTGTCGACGGCGGCGGTGGTGTACTCCGTCTGGTTGAACACGGTCTCGATGGTCCTGCGCGTTTCCGCGAGCAGGTGCTCAGTCATCGCTTGGAACTGCGCCCGATTGAGCGTCCGCTCGAAGTGGTAGTTTTCCTCCGGGACGACGTACGGGATATTCACTACGGTTTTTTGCTGGTCGACGAGGTCGTGCTTGGCCTCACGAGCAGCCGACCGGATGCGGTTGCGCTGGTCGGCGTCGGCCGACTCACTGGTGACGTCGATCCCGGTGTCGGCACGGATTTCGTCGGCCACCCACGCCGCAACTTCGGCCGTCCAGTCGTGCCCGCCGAGCCCGCTGTCCCCCTCGGTGAACACCGTCTCGATGTAGTTGTGCTCGTACTCGGCCTCGACCAGCGTCGCATCGAACGTTCCTCCGCCGAGGTCGTACACCAGCAGCGTCTCGTCGGCAACCTCTCCGAGCTTCCGCTGTTGGTACCCGTAGGCCAGCACCGCCGCACTGGGCTCGGGCAGCAACTGGTCGACGTGGAGACCGGCGATCTCACCCGCGTTGCGGGTCGCCGTCCGTTGGCGGCCGGTAAAGTACGCCGGTACGGTGATGACTGCCTTCTCGACAGTCGTGTCGATCCGGTCGGTGGCATCGTCGAAGACCTTCTCGAGTATCAGTGCCGACAGCTCCTCGGGGCGGTACGTCGACTGGCCGAGGCGCAACTCGGTCTCCTCGCCAATGTGGCGTTTGACCTCCGCGATGGTCCGCTCGGGCTGCATCAGTAGCCGGTCGCTGGCTTCACGGCCGACGAGCGCTGGCCCGTCGCGGGGGACGTGTACGACAGAGGGCGTTAGCTCGTACCCCCCGGCATTGGCAAGCAACGTCGGTGTGCCCCGCGTCACATGGGCCACCGCCGTCCGGGTCGTTCCCAAGTCGATGCCGACGGTCGTGCCGTCCGCTGGCGGCATATCATTTGTTGTGAAGCCAATCAAAATAAGCGGTTCGGCAACGTCAGTACGACATTATCCAGGTTCGGGCTGTAAATCGGCCTTGTGGACCAGTTATGAACGGTGGATCGAGCACGCTCGACACCGAATATTTCAAGAGTAGAAACAGTATTCGAAAGCGAGAGCCCAGCAAGATGGAGCTGAATACCGAGCTTCATCAGAAATCGCGGTGTCGTCTCTCGTTCAACAAACTCTACGTTGATCTCCTCTAAACAACCGTTGAGGCGGTCGTTTTCGGGCATAGACTACTCAGAAAACACACCGCCTCACTATTCGTCCTTATCTGAACACCGCCGTCAGTACGGTGTCAAGATTTAATTGGGCCGCCGCTGTGTGTTAATACGATGTCAAACGGCGAGCGTACGATTGGCATAGACCTCGGGACGACGCGTAGTGCGATGGCGCACATCACCGATGGGGAGCCAACCGTCATCGATAACAGCGATGGCAAGGGCATCACCCCCTCGGTCGTGCATCTGACTGAGGACGGTGAGTCACTGGTGGGAGAGAGTGCGGTCGACAACATGATGATGAAGCCCGACTGGACTGTTCGGGAGGTCAAGAAGCTCATGGGGACCAACGACACCGTCATGATGGGGGACGAGGAGTTCACCCCCCAGGAGGTGTCCGGACTCGTTCTCCAGAAGCTAGTAGGCGACGCCGAAGACCGGTTAGGCACCGACGTTACCAACGCGGTCATCACCGTGCCGGCGTACTTCACCGACCGCGAACGGACCGCCACCAGAGAGGCCGGCGAACTCGCCGGCCTCGGCGTGGAGAAACTGCTGCCCGAGCCCAGCGCAGCGGTGCTAGCCTACGGGTTTCGCGAGCAGCAACTGGGCGAGGTGAACAACGAGGTCGTGTTCGTGTACGACCTCGGTGGGGGCACGTTTGACGCAACGCTGGTCGAGGCCGAGTACGAGTTCAACTATATCGAGACGGTCGCGACCGACGGCGACAACGAACTCGGTGGGTCGAACTGGACCGAGGCGATCGTACAGTTCGCCTACGAGAGCATCGAGGAGGACACCGGCGTCGACATCACCGACGACCCCGAGTACGCCGACCAGCGGGGTCGGATCTTCGAGGCAGCCCAGGAGGCCAAACACAAGCTCTCCGAACAGCAGTCGGTGAACCTCACGGTACCGTTCGTGCTGCCGGAGCAGTCGTACAACCTCGACGAGGAGGTTACCCGCGCCCAGTTCGAGGACATGACTGCGGACCTCCTCGACCGAACCACCGGTCCGATGGACGATATCTTCGACCGGACGGACTACGCGGTCGAGGACGTCGACAAGGTGCTGCTCATCGGGGGGTCGACGCGGATGCCACAGGTCGAAGAACTGGTTACCGACTACTTCGGGATGGAGCCCTCCAAGGAAATTAGTCCCGACCACGCCGTTGCGATGGGGGCGGCCATCCAGGCGGCCGTCCTGGACGACGACGCCGACGAGGCGGCCCTGCCGAGCGGCGACTCGACCGAGGAGGCGGGGTTGGTACTGATCGACGTTCTCCCACAGTCGATCGGGGTGAAGGTCCAGCCCGGCGACCGGTTCGACCCCATCGTCGAACGCGACACTCAGTTGCCGACCACCGAGCGACAGGAGGGCTACAGCGTCGCGGACCCGAACCAGACGACCGTCGCCATCGAAGTGTACCAGGGTGAGTCAGACAAGGCCCCTGACAACGAGTTCCTCGGCCAGGCCATCATGGATGGGATCGAGCCTCGCGAACCCGGCCAAGGGTCGCTTGCCGTCGAGTTCACGGTCAACAACGACGGCACTTTAGAGGTGTATGGCGAGGACCTGTTGAGCGGGGTGGAGGTCACCGCGGAGATCGAGTCCGCATTGGAGGGCAGCGACCCCGATGCACGACTCCCGCCGAACGCCTGAGTCACATCGGAACGACCACCCATCCTGCCGTACAGTGCAGCTCTGGCCGGTTTCGCGCGCGGCCTCCGCAGCGGTTGAAGCCAGCGGGAACAGTAACGAGCTACAGTGACGGAACCCCGGTGCGTCTCCTCGGCAGGTCCACGCAGCGACTCGTGGCATCCGCTCGTGACCGGGTTCGTCATTCCGGTTATGCTCGTCGTTCCAGAACGGCCGCTGGTCACCGGGCGCTCGCTGAGTTCGGTAGTGTTGTGCTTGTCCACCAGCGGGCCTGAGTCGTCAGACCTCGGCGCCGCTGTGCGCGCGCCGAGTTGCTGAGGTCGTCCCGACCTCCGTAGCGGGTCAATTCCGGGCTGCGGCCCCGACCAGCTCTGCCTGGGCGACGAGTCAGTCTACGTCTCCTGATGATCGGCTGAGTTCGGGCAGAACGTGCCCTCGATGCACTCTCTGTCGAGGCTGAGGCCCTCGGTGGTCGCCCGGGTGGCGAGTTCCGACCGGGCGGATCAGAACAGTTCGTCCACACGGTCGATGTCGAGATACGTCGGTGAAATATCGGTCTGTGTCACGCTAGCAACTCCATCGCTGGAGATATCGACCGGCCCAGCGGTCGGGTCGTACACCTCCTCGGCAGCCAACGGGCCGTATCGCTCGACGATGGGGGTGGTGCCGACCCGCCGGGGTGACTCCCAGTCGGTGACAGTCCGCAGTTCCACATCCTCCGCGGCCGGCAGCGCCGCCAGTTCGCGGTGTGTGAGCGACCCGACGAGGTACTGTACAAGCCGGTGGGCCCGGTTGTGGTTGCCGTCGATGGCCTCGGAATCACCCGCCGTCAGCGCGGTCATGTGGTCAGTGAGGTCGTCGTAATTGTCCGGCCGGGGCTGGAAGACGACTGCAAGTCCGACGCTCCCACCGGTCAAGTCACGGAACGTGGCCGCGGAGTCGACGATACGGTGGCGTGGATACTCCCCGACAGCGTCGTGATACAGCTCGAGCGCCTCGAGCACGGTCTCAACGACCGTCTCGAGGGTGCCTTCGGTCGCCAATACGCCGATCTCGAGCCCCTGGACGGGGACGTCGTCCTGGGTGCCACCGTCTTTCGTTCCGGATGGGTACACCCAGTTAGGGTCGAACTCCGGGGTGTACTGGAGGTCCGGCGGGAGGCGTTCCTTCGGGAGGTACCGGAACTCGAACTCGTCGGGTCGGGCAACCTCCACTTCATCCGGCGTCAGATCGGCCGGGTCGCGACCGGCCACTGTGTCGTCACCGCCACCATCGGCATCGTTCGGCTCCTCGCCGTCGGTCGTGTCAGACCCGGAGTCGGCGGCCTCGACAGCCTCATTCGAGGGGGTCTCGTCGTCACTCGCGCCAGTCTCTTCGCCCGACCCACTCTCGGTGTCTTGACCGTCGACCGCTGTGACTTCGGAGTCGGCGCTGGACTCGGGCTCAGAGTCGGTGTCTGCGGGTTCAGCCTGAGTCGTGCTGTCGGCGTCGGCCTCGGCGACCGGCTCCTCAGCCGTCTCGGGCTCTCTCGCGCCCTCCGTCGTGTCCGCCTCGGCGGCCGCCTCCTCGGTCGTACTGTTCGGGTGGTCCTCGGCCGAGTCCGACTGTTCTGCGGGCGCAGTCTCAGCCTCTGGAGACCCGTTGGTGTCGTCCAGAGTGCCCTCTGTATCAGCCTCGGCGCGATCGGTTCGGTCGCCGACAGGTTGGTCCTCCGGAGCGCGGTCCGATTGATTGTCGTTCGGTCCGTCGTCGTCTGTGTCGTTGGTGCCCGATGTCATTGGTGTTGATGATGATGGTGTGCAGTCCGGTGTCGGTGTGCCGGCCCACGGTGAGCGTCTGTCGTACGGTGGTCAGTCACCGGTGTGTCCGGCCTTCTCGCGGTCGGCGAGGTGCTCGTAGGGCTTGGTCCGGCCGTAAGCGAGTCCGCCCGGCGACCGACGGATTGCCTCACCGGTCTGGAACTGACGGATGGCGCGGTCCGAACGGTAGTCCTGTGCCTCCGATTTACTGCTGCGCTGACCGAACCCTGGTGCTTCCTGTTCGTGCTCGACGACAGTGGAGCCGACCGCCTGCTGAATACACTCGGGGACTCGCCGTCCCCTGGCCCCACGAGAGTCTCCTGTGTCGCCCCGGCGACGGTGGCGTCTGCTACCCCTTCGTCGAATTCACCCTCGTCGTCGAAAACAACGACCGGTTCGTCGGGACTGGTGTCCATCTGGCACAGTAGAAAGGCGACTGTAGTTGCCTTGCCGGCACCGACTTCGCCCAGGGCCATCGTCGAGTGATTCCGTCCCAGCGGCGCCCACTCGCCCCTCCGAGAGGGAACGTCCACGTCGCGCATCTCGTCGCGATACGGAGCCGACAGCGGCAGCAAGAGCGCGTCGTCGTCTGTGGTGGGCGTGGCCAGTCTGCCCCCGGCCGCCGGTAACGACTCGAGGTCCGTCCCGAGTGCCGCGAAGACACCCGCTGCCGGGAGCATACTGTCGGTCGGGTCGAACGTCCGGTGAAGCACCCCGCGATAGCTGCAATTGTACCCGAGTCGGCCGCCCACCGCTACCACGGACATAAGGGTAACGCCGCCGATCGTCGCCAGCGTCGCCAAACTCCCGAGGACCGGGTCGATGCTGTAGAACGAGTCGAAGGCCGTGCCGATGAGCGTGGGGGTCGACAGCGGGATCGCCAGCACCACGACCAGCAACATCGACAACACGACGAATTGCGTTATTGGGTTGCTGAACGGCTGGCTTCCCTGGTCTTGGACGACCCGTTCTCGTATTTCTTCTGTGACTGTTGATCCCACCTCACGTTTCGTCCGTGACGATTTCCGGTCCGACATTTGTTACTTCGTATTGTGTTGATGAGATTAACTGTTGTGCCACAGGGGTCGGCGGCTCCTCTCGGTAGGTAGGCTCTCAAGCGGCATTGGCCTCCTCTCGGTCGCCAAGCCAGAGAGCGACCGACGGGATGACAACGACGGCGGTCGTGAGTGCGACTACGGCAAGGGCGACCGCCGGCCCGGCAGTCGCGACACTGGCCACAATCCCTGCGTCGGGCGTCGACAACACGAATATGACGATGAACAGCACCGCAGCGCCGACTCCACCGGCGACGTCGACGGAATCGCTCCAGTCCGGCGTGGGCACCAGTTCGGCCACCACCCGGTACCGTCCGTACGTGAACAGCATCGCCAACCCGACGAACAACAGCGTCGTACCACCCCCGCCGAGCGGGAGCAGACCGGCGAACAGCACCCCAGCGACTGCCGGGCCGTACACGAACCACCTCGGAGTGTCGCTGTCGCGGATGAGTTGCCGCCCTGGCGACGGGCGGCCGTCCGGATTGGCCGGGTCGGCCCCGAACCGCTGAAGATATCGGCTGACGATGACGAACCCGACACCGAGAACCACGCCGACGGTCGCGATGTTTTGTGCGATGACGGTTCCGGCCGCGTCAGCCACCCTGGCCGCGCCGAACTGGACGACGAGGGCGTAGATGGCGTAGCCGACGACCACCAGTTCCAGCATCCCGAGGGCGGTCGCGACCTCGCGTGTCGCGACCCGTCCAGACTCCCTGAGGTGGCTGAGGACCTGCCGTGCAGTCGACTGACCGGCCGTCTCCTCGGTGACCTCCTCGTCGTCCTCGTCGTCCCTGTCGACGTTACGGGTCGAGTAAGCCTTCGAGGAGTCGAGGTCGATGTCGGCTTCGCGACGACGCCGCTGGCGCTCCCTGCGTCGGCGCTGGCGCTCTGCATCGGATGTCCGCTGGGTGTGCTCCCGGGAGCGACGCTGCTGGCGGCCATCGGTCTGTCTGTTCGCCGTCTGTCTCTCGGCCGTCTGCTCGTCGGAAGCGGTACTGTCCTCTTTACCGATCGACGGGCGGTCAAGCTGGCGGGCGGGGTCGAGTGTCGCTGGGTCCCCGGGCCTGTCACGGGCCTCCCAGGCCTCGTATGCCTCGGCCCCATCCTGTGGCCCGAAGCGCTCACGGAACGTGTCGTACTCCGCTTTGATCTCGGCCTCGTTGAGCGTTTGGCGAGCGTTGTTGAACCGGTCCCACCGTTCGTCGGCGTTGTCGTGGTCCGACAACTCCGGCTTGAGCTTCGCCACGTATTTTTTCGTGTGATTGGCGATCTCCTCGGCACTGGCATCCTCGGGCACCCCGAGTCGCTCGTAGTAGTCCTTTGCCTCGACGTTCGGCGACGAGAACTCCCCGGCGGCGCTCATCTCCTCACCTCCCCGGCCCTCCCGGAGTGCTGCGTGTGTTCAGTACAGCTCCTCGGCATGGTTGCGTACCTCGGTATCAGGGTCGTTCTCGGCTATGTGGCGGATTCGTTCCCGGGCTCGGTCGGTCTGGGCGCCGGCCAGCATGTAGCAGGCGCCGATTCGCACCCGAGAATTCGAGTGGTCCGCGAGCTCGAATCCGACCGTCTCGAGTGTCTCGGTTTCGCTGCCGCGAGTCAGTGAAAGGTACCCCACGGTCATCGCGAGTTCACCCCGGACCTCCGGACTGATGTCGTCGGCAGTGACCCGCGACAGCAGTGTCTCCCGGTGCGGGACAACCGCTGCCGGGTAGTCGCGAGCGAAGAACGCGATGGCGCTGGCGATGTTCGCCCGGACGGCCTCTTGCTCCGAATCCAGCCGCGGAATCAGGTACGACACCACGTCCTCTGCGGAGGCGCCCAGTATCGAGACCACCTTCTGTGGCCCGAGGGCGGTGACCCCCTGGACGCATTCGGCCGCGTGCTCACGGGCCTCCGGGTCCGGACTCGTCAGCAGGTCGAACGACTCCTCGATTGTGTCGATCGATGGCCGGGACCGGATGATTCGGGCCTGCTCTCGGTCAGTCGATTCCTCGTAGGCGGTGAACCCGACCCAGCTCGTGTACGCCAGTGCGGCCAGTCCGGCGAGAAATCCCACCGTCCCGCCGATGACGCTGCTAGCTGCGCCGAACACGGCTGTCAGCAGAAAGTACGAGCCGACATACAGCAGTACAACTGACCCGACGATTCCAACGACGCCGACCTGGTCGCGGGCCTCTTTGACGAGGTAAATGAGGGTATCGGTGACACGACCCCGACCGGTGTCGCTCTCGACGGCGGCCAACCGGGCGATACGCTCATCCATAGTCAGGTCGAGTGGTGGCGGAACTATTTATCTCACGAAGCAACCGATTGTGTGGTCGTGTGTGGCGTTCGAACATCGGTCTCATGCGGATTCGACATCGACATCGAGGGGGCGTCCCTGCTCCTGCTGTTCGCGGGCCTTGGTCGCCATGTCGCGAACGTCGGCGTTGGAGTCGTTAGTGAGCTGTTCTAAGAGCTTCCGGGCCCGGTCCGTGTGTATTAGCCCCAGTGCCATCGCCATTCCCTGCCGGACCGCTGGGTTTTTATCGGCGACGAGCGGCGCAAGATTGTCGACGACCTCATCGGACAGTCGGGGCTCACTGGCGGCCATGTTTCCCCCGACGATGGCCGCGTTCGTCTGGATCACCGAGTCGGGGTAGGTCATTGCAGCAAAGACGTCGTCGCGGTACGGGGCGATAGTCAGCGGGTAGTCGCGTGATAAGTACGCGACCGCCTCACTGGCGTTGCGCCGTACGTCATCGTCGTCGTCGTGGAACAGATCGACCAGTCTGAACGCAGCCTCTTCCTTGTCCAACCCGGCCTGATTTAGCACTGGGTCTGCGGCGTCGCTCTGGTCCATCGCATCGGCGATGGCCGCCGAAGCAATCCCGCGGGTGACGGCATCCCCCGAATCCAGATAATCGAAACAGTTGCCGGCTTTCTCTAAATCGAGATTCTGGTGGTACTCGTACACCGTCCTCCGGTCGTCGATGAATCGGTAGGCGTTGTATGCGCCGTACAGTGTAATCGCAGTCGCCAGCAACAGCACCGGTGTCGCGATGGCATCGCTGGCACTCTGGACGACACCGGCCAACTCGAGCAACCCGCCGATGATGGCCAACGGCACGGACACGAGCACCAGCCAGATGAACCAGAGCCCGAGGGCCACCGCGGCGGCGCCCCTCGTTCCCGCACGACGGTAGGCCCGCCAGATCGGCTCAAGCGTGAGCCAATCGAACAGGGTCTCCAGGACCGGACGCAGGCGCTGAGCCAGGGTGGCCGACCGCGTCGGAGCGAGCGGCCCACTACGTGTGCTCATTCGTCAGTACCTCCGGTTGACATGTGTCACGCGATTTCGCTTGTATCATTGTTAGGTGAGCGCGGTCCGGCGAGCAGCGTGTTCAGTGTCAGTTTGGCTGTGTGATTTCGAGCGTGGCGGTCATATATTTCGAGCTGCCGGCCACACGTGTGCTAGTTCTTCCAACCGTGTTGGTCACCGACCCGCTCCAGAGCCTATTTTCAGTTCGACGGCGCCCGCTCACTCTGTGTAGTTTGCACTCTGTTTAGCTGCCATTATATTCTTTTTCCACCCACAACTCGCATTCGTGCAGTAGGTTTCGACCGAGATGGCATCAACTTATCCGTGAAGTACCTCGGGGTCAAGCCCCGAGGCACTGGCCTGTTTCTCTGTAGACCCGTGGGGAGAGAGTCTGCCTTGGAAATCAGCAGGCAATGACTCGCCACGGGACGGGAGTGCTTGTGACTGCACCACGGAATGGTTCGAGACGGCGGAGCCGTCTCGTCATCACAGAAGACGCGGTGCGTCTTCCGAACGACACCGAGAGGCGAGTCGGAAACCCCGACAGACGACCCTCTCGGCGTTTGGTTCCGAAACCTCAGAAACAGCGACCGACCTTGTAGGAAGCCCCGCCGTTCACGGCGGGTGAGAAAGTCACTTGCGGCCGACACCCGGTCGTCGACAATGCGTCCAAAATTATATTCGCGTCCTCTCATAATTAACCGGTAGCTGCATGTCTCTCTCCGGGGTTTCTCTGTCTCACTCACTGCTTGGCGCTGCGGCCGTCGTGGTCGCGGCCGCCCTCACCCGATCGGCGTGGAACCGGCGAGGCAGGCCCGGAGCCAGAGCGCTAACTACTGTTGGGGGTTTGCTCACGCTCGGTGGCATCGCGTTCTTGATTATGTTCGTTTACCCGGCACGGTATCAGCGACTCTGGATCGTGACGTTGTACAACGTCTCCGGGTTCGTCGCCGTTTTCGCGTTCCTGTTCGCTATCAGGTTTACCGGGCGCGGCCAGTGGCTCACGCGGTCGGTTCGAGCCCTGTTGATATCGCTCCCCACCGCACTGCTGATAGTGAGTTTCCTCCCGTTCGAACTGGGGCTGGAGGCGACATCGCAGGCTGGTCTTCTCGTCCAGCGCGTGATCGGACTGGTCTCTGGCGTGCTCACTCCGCTGTACGCTATCGCCGCTGCCATTCTCCTCTGGACGGCAATCTCTCGAGAAGCCGTACCGTACGGACAGGGACTCCTCCCGGCCGGGTCGCTTCTCGTGCTGGCTTTAGCCCCGGTCGTATCGTCGGTAGCGACCCACTCGGAATGGGTCTTTCCGGCCATCCTGGTCCTCGCCAGCGGCGGGTTTTTTCTAGCGCTTCGCTGGTACCGACCGTTCGAACGGCTCCCGGTTGCCCGATCGGTCGTCCAGCGTCACATCGTCGATGAGTTGTCAGCGCCGGTCGTTGCGACCGACCGCAGGGACAGGGTGGTCGATCTCAACACGGCGGCCGAAGACACCTTCGACTGCGAGCACGCGGGAGTCGTCGGACGCCCCGTCCGGGATGTCCTCGACGATGTGAAGATGGCACACGGAGAACGACGACTGTTCCGGTTGGGCGACGAGGTCCTAACCGTCGCTCCAGAGGCCATCGGCGACACCGACGACGCTCCCCTCGGTACGGTGCTGTTGTTCAGAGACGCGACCGACCAGCGACTTCGTGAGCGACAAACGCGTATGCTGACCGACCTCCTCTCGGAAGTGGTCGGCGTCCAGTTCGAGGAAATCGCGAGGCTCGTCTCGTCGGTCGAGCGGCAGGACGGCCGTGACGCGCCCGGAGTGACGCCCGTCGACCCCGAGGTCGTAAGTGAACGGGTCCGGACGCGTAGCGACCTCCTTCTCGCAGTCGGGAACCGTGCGAGAGAGATGGAACAGGCACTCGCCGAGACGTCGTCGGAGGCATCCACTGTCCTCCTGACGGGCATTCGGACCGCCGCGACGCGCAGTTCGATACAGACAGAGAGGTACAGTATCCAAGCGACGAGGGCGTCGTACACCGTCGCCGTCCCGCAGCCGCTCCTGATTGCGGGGTTCGCGGCCGTTTTCGACGCTGTCACGATCCGGAACCGCTCGGTGACCATCTCGTTCGAGGCTGCCACCGGAGGGCGAGGCACAACCGGCGGAGCGGTCGCTGGCACCGAGCCGAGAACCCGGTCCGATGGAGGGGGATCGAACCGCCAGCAGGATTCGGGACTGCCCGTCATGACAGCCGACGGTCACGGGTACGACGGAGTCGTATACGTCGATGTGCGAATGGAATCCCACGGCGAGGACGCCGATCCGGTGTCAGAACCCACCGCGGAGCATCCCGCAGCGAAACTGCTCTCGTTGATTACCATCGATGCCGGTGGGAGCGTGGGTGTCGACGGGACACCGTGGGAGCATTTGCAGTTGGCGCTCCCCGCACGCAAGACCCACCCCGAGAGCGAGCGATGACCGAACCGCTCGTCGTCGCCGATGTCCTGCTCGCCGTGACCCTTGTCACAGCTGGAACCACGGCCGTCGCCCGTCGACCGGAACTTGGGACGACCGGGCTCGGTATCACTGCCGGATGGCTCGCCGTGGTCGCCGTCCTCGACATGGCTGTCCGTCTCCAGGTCGCCGGTATCGAGACGCTGTTCAGCGGTGTGAGAGTCGCTCTGTTCGGGGCGTCGATAGCCTGGCTGTGGTTCGCAGTCGAGCACACCGGTCGTGGTCCGGAACTCACGCGCAGGCGACGTTTTATTGCCACCGGGGCGGCTGTCGGTATCGTGTTCGGGGCGCAACTATCGGTCCCGGTGGTCCAGTACGCCTCGGCGGCCATCATGAGTATCTCAGCAGTGTACGGGAGCGTCGTGGGAACCTTTCTACTCTCACAGGCGACACTCAACCGCAGGTTGGTCCCTCTGTGGCAAGGCGTTCTCCTTCCAATCAGCGGTAGTAGTCTGATTATGATCGGATTCGTCGCGTCACTCACACCCCTGCAAGACAGTGTCGTCCAGAACCTCATCTTGGCCGCCGCCGTCGGCTCCGGAGTGCCGCTGGCGGCGAGCGTGTTCACCGAAGCCGCCGAAGACACCGCGAAACAGGCACGGTTGGGCCGCGGTGTGGTGCTCGAAGAGGTTTCGGAAGCCGTGCTCGTAACCGACACACGTGGCGGTGTTATGTATACGAACGAAACCGCGAGGCAGATTTTCGCTGAGACACAGGCGCAGGACACCTTCGGACGCGATTTCGAGTCGCTCGTCGGGGTCGGAGCCGACGAACTCCGCGATACGCCCGTCGACCGTGAGCTGACGACCGAAATCGGACGCCGATGGTTCGAGGTGACACACAGCCCGATGACGGAACGGAACGGGAACCAGACCGGGGACATCTACATCTTCCGTGACGTGACAGCGCGACGGAGCAACCAGCAACGGCGGAACGTCCTCACGAGGCTCCTGCGTCACAACCTCCACAACAAAGTAGACGTCATCCGTGCCCACGCGGAACTGCTCGCTGACCAGCCGGAGCGTGGTACGCAAATCGCAAACTCCGCCAGAGAGTTCGCAACGGTGAGCGAGACCGTCACCGAGATCGACAGACTCCTCTCTCAGGAGAGTATCGACCGGGAACAAATCGAGCTAGGAGAACTCGCCCAGCAGGTAGGAACGCGGGTCGCAGACGATTTCGAGGGGACCGTGACCGTCGACGCGGAGCCGGTAACGCTGTATACGAGTCGTGAGGCCCTCCGGACTGTGGTGGCCGAACTCGTCACCAATGGGATGAAACACGCCGAGGTGGATGCGCCGTCCGTTCGTATCTCAGCAGAGAAATCCGCTGACAACGCCGTGCTCGCGATCGAAGACGAGGGACCGGGCATCCCCGAGCAGGAGTACGCAGTGCTCGACTCCGTCGAACAGTCACAGCTCCGTCACGGGCGGGGGCTGGGCATCTGGATGGTACAGTGGATCGTCACCCGACTCGGCGGTACGCTCTCGTTCGACGCCGACGACTCCGGAACGGTCGTAACCGTTCAACTGCCACGCGGTGGCAGCGAACGCGAGGTTCGGTCTCCCCCTCGTCCCACGCGAGACTGATATCCGGCGGTTGGGTCGACACAGCAATCCATCCGGTCGCGTCGATATCGGAGCGGCGGCTCTCGGAAACGCACGCATCAGCAGTGGTGCCGGCTGAATCGAATTACCACTCGTCGAGGCGCAGTCTCACATCGTCGCCACCCAGCGACGTTCGTCGACACTGGCGGGGGGAAACGTCCCCACAAATCGACCGTCGTTGGCCTGCCACAATTTCCCTGAACTTTCGTGCCGCCAGACGTGGTGTTGTACACCCGCCGTGGGACCGCGGTTTGCACCGTGGCGGGGCTGACATCGTGAACTGGTGTATCGATCGTACGAGACCGTTCGATTGCGCTGTAGCGTCGGCTGGCTGCCAGGCTTAGATTGGTTCAGTAGCATCGGCCTCCTCCGCAGGTAGTCCAGCCGGCCGATACCCCCGGTCGTGGACTCACGCAGTCTGTTCAGCGAGTTGGCTGAGTCCGGTGAATTCAAACCGTGCACCACCATCTTCGCTTTCGGTCACGGTTACGTTCCATTCGTGTTGGTTGGTGATGTCTTCGACAATCTTGAGGCCGATACCTGTCCCGGTCGTTGCTGTGGTGAATCCAGCGTCGAACACGTCGGTATCTGTGCCCTCGGAGATGCCGGGGCCGTCATCAGCAACGTAGAATCCGTCTCTATCCGGTAGGTGACCGACTGTGACAGTGACATCGTCGCCGCCGTGTTCGACAGCGTTTCTGATCAGATTCTCGAACAGCTGTTGGACACGGCTCTCGTCACCGACTGTCGAGGTGGTGAGAGTTGCGTCGAACTCGGCGTTTTTTGTGTTGACGGTTTTCCAGGCCTGGTCGAACGTTTCTCGTAAGTCAACCATCTCGGCACTGGTGGCGTCCTCGTCACCCCGAGCTAGTTTGAGTAGATCGTCGATGAGTGATTGCATGCGGTCGTGCGCGTACTCGGCGTTTTCGAGTGCAGCGGTATCGCCGTTTTGCGCGAGTTCAACTGCGCCCGTAGCCACGTTCAGTGGGTTTCGGAGGTCGTGAGACACGATGCCAGCGAAGTTCTCGAGCCGATCTCGCTGCTCTTCGAGATTGGTTCTGTTGTGCTGACGCTCGAGTTCGTAACTGACCCACTGACTCATTAGCCGCACACTCATGCGATGTAAATCAGTGAACCCCGAGGGGTACGACTGTTGGTCGATGAAGCACAGTTTCCCCTGGACGTCTTGATTCAGTGTGGTGTTGTGTCCAATGTAACTTTTGAACCCGAGCATATCGTAGGCCTTCGTCCCGCCGAATTCCGATTCAGTTGCGTTGGTTACTGTCGCCAACTCGTTCGAGTTGATGATATCACCGCGCTCACCGCCGGTGATCGGACACGGGTCGCCCTCAGAGACCGGTTCAACCGGGCCGTGTGAGTTGCGCACGATCTGTGTTTGTTCGTTCGGTGGCGCGTCGCGAGGGACGAGGTCGGTAATGACACCGACAGGCATATCGAGATACTGGCAGCCCAGTTCCAAGACGCGGTCCAGTTGTTCCTCGAAGTCCAACGATGTGCTAGTGGTGATATCGTGGAGGTCGCCGAGGAACTGCACTGTTTCTCGTCGTTCTGTGCTGCGTTGCTCGAGCGTCGATACGTCTCTGGCTGCGACTAAGAACTCTGCCTGTTCGGTGGTGTCGCGGTCGATGCGCCCAACCTGAGAATCGACCTGAACGGACTCGCCGTCGGCACGTTGTAGTCGTGAGTCGATATTTTTGATATCACCCGGATTCATGCTCCGCCACAGTGACTGGAGTTCACTACCGGAGTTTTGAACGTCGATGTCTTGGATCTGCATCCGCTCGATTTCTGCGCGCGAGTAGTCGAGCAACTCGCAGGCACGGTCGTTAGCCGAGACGATACCCCCAGTGCTGGTGTGTACGAAGATCGGATCGACTGACTGTTGAAAAAGCGTCTCGAACCGCTGCCGTTCGCGCTGCTGTTGGGTTTCTCTGTCGATGCGATTGAACACTGCTGCCAGATTCGCCGCGAGAACATCGGCGATAGATCGTTCGATAGTACTGAGCGTCGTGGCTGTTGTCGAGCCGACGATCATCACACCTTGGTCCCCGAGTGGCAACAGTAACTCTGTCTCGACCGGCGTAGTCTCGTCGTACACGGACTCCTGGTCTTTGACGTCATCGTAGAGGACAGCGTCTCCCGTCGTGAAGACAGACCATGCGAGACTGGTCCCGTCACTGAACGTCGGGATTTCGTCGAACGTCGCTCCTGCCTGCTTACTCTTTGCAATTGGCTCGAGATTACCCGTACTGGAGTTGTGCAGCCAGACCGCGCTCAGGGACAGATCTAACGCGTTAGTGATGGCGTCAATAGCGAGGTCTGCGGCCTGTTGTTTCGTGCTGCATTCCGTGAACTCACGGGTTGTGTCGAGCATTTTCTGCAGCCAGCGTTCGTGCTCGTTTTCGCCGGTGACGTCGTACGCCGTTGTTTGAACGGCAGGTTGTCCGTTGTAGTTGACCTTTCGTGATCCGGCCATCACTTCACGGCGCTCACCGTCAGTCGACCGAACGGTAATGTTGGTTTCGTCGAGTTCGACATCGTTGTTTAGGATGCGATTTATGCGATCAATCGAGTTGTCAACGGCTTCTTTAGGGAAGTAGTCGCTAAGGGTCGTACCGATGATGCTCTCCGGCGACGGTGCATTGACCAGGTTCGCACCGGCAGAGTTCGCTTCGAGTATTTTCCCGTTCGAGTCGAAGACATAGATCGGGACGCTCATCTGCTCAAGCAGCTGCTGGTATCTATTTTCCGTATTTTCGAGCGCAGCCTGGGTGCGTGACGTCGTGACTGCGTTTACGATGCGATTCGCAAGGACTGCATACTGGTCGCCACCGGGGTCTTTTTGTACGTAGTCAGTAACCCCGGCCGAGATGGCTTCACTGGCAACTTCCTCACTGCCGTTTCCGGTAAAAAGAATAAACGGAAGCTGTGGATGCCGCGTTTGGACCGCTTCAAAAAATTCTAAGCCGGTTTGCGTCGGCATGTCATAGTCGGAGATAATGCAGTCGTAGTCTGACTCCGAATCTTCGATCGCGTTGATGGCGTCCGGCACAGACTCAAACGCATCAACCTCAATTGCGTTGTTTTCGAGTTTGAGTCTGCGCCCGGTGACGTCTGCGAGTCCGGGTTCGTCATCGACGTGCAGTACGTCGATGCTTCGGTTCACTGGCCGGCTCATATACAGAATTGTCATGTCCTAACGACGTAAGTCAGTCACGAATTGATTATCAGGACTAATTCGTGCACAGCCGGGGAGAGTCGACATCCGCGTGGACCTGAAAGGTAACGAGTAACTCACTCGGGCGGATTCCACGCGGACGAGTACGCCTGAGTCAAGCAAAACTCGAACTTCCAGTACTGCAGGAAGCTATCTTGATACAGGGAGAGAATCCCGCCGTTCACGGCGGGCATAAATCCCGTCCACCTCAGGACGCATTCACCCGTTTTCTCCATCCTGAGATTTTTTTCTTGAACACGTAGCATGACATACACCGAAGCGGCCTACTCGTCTAATTAAACGGATACTATCGGATTCATGGGAATCTACATTCGAGGGAATCCCCTTCGGATCGCTGGATTCCCAGTCCGGTAACTCTGAATCCCACTGTGGGATAGGAGTGACGGCGGTCTGGCCCCGCTAGGAGACCCGTCATGCCGACCGGTCTGCAAACCAGTAAATCTCCCACCGCTTGCGGTACGGGAAGCCTCGCCGTCGTCGGGCTACGCCCGACTGCTTGAGGGAGCTTCGCTCTCTCTCCGTTTACGCCGAGGAGGAGGTCACCGAGGGTATATTCGACCGGTTTCCAGTGTTTGAGTAAGAAGCTACGGAACGACGGAGGGATTAACTCACCCCCAACGATTATTAGTACATACAACAAATCAAACTCATTCACGCATTTCGTCATTAACGGCGCTCGTACGCCTTGGAAGTAAAAACTGTCACGGCGGTATTCACCCCGCAAGTAACTAAATATGGATATGCCAGCGAATGTCACAACAAGTCACCATTATCGGCGGAGGGTCTCTCCGGAGCCACGTGGCCACGGTTCTCGATGATTACGGCCACGACTCCGTCCCAATTGAACAGAACAGCGACAGAGACGAACAGTTACACGACTCCCACCGCGCGGTGGTGATCACTGGAAAGCCGGCGCGTTCCGAGGTAATCAACCGAACTGACCCGGAGCCTGCCAATGCTCTCACTGCACTCATTGCGGGTCCAGGGCGAAATCACGCGCTCTGTCGCCGTGTCACGCGGCGAGTCGGGTCAATCCGGACCGTCGGTGGGCCCCCATTAGCTGACGACACGGCTGGCACTGGCGTCGCGGGCAAGACGGTTCATCTCGGTACTGCCGGGGCAAAAGCCGTCGCGAGTGCGACGTTGGACTACGACCGACGGGTCCGGGCCGTTCCGGCGTCGGGATTCGACCTCGTCGAGTTGCGCGTCGACCCGCGGACTCCGGTCGCGAGCCGGAATACAAGGGATGTGCCACTCCTGCCGGGAAGCGACGTCGTTGCTGATGTTGAGACGCTGGAGGTGGTCAACTCGGGCACTGGATTCCGGCCGGGTCGGCAGTGTCTCATAGCGGCTGAGTCGACGGCAGCCGACACGGTCCGTCATCTACTCCAAGGGGCACCGATGAGCAACTCTCCCGCAGCCGGCGGGCGAAACGTCCGTCCAGCTACGTTGCAGCCGGGAGCCTACAGCGCAGATTGGGTCCAGGAGCAGAGGGAGTCATATTTTACGCGAGGGCATCACAATACACGATATGAGCATAACACACAACGTTCTCATTCCGCTCGAACTACCCGACCCCGACCCGATACCGTCCGTGCTGGTCGATACGCTCGCTTCGATGGAGGTGGTCGTCCTCGGCCACTACGGGCTGCCGGAGCAAACGCCGCCGTCAGCGGGACGCAACCAGTTCGAGACGAAGGCGAATACCGAACTGGACGGGTTGGCCCAACCGCTGGCAGAGGCAGGCGCTTCCGTGACCACTCGGCTCGTATTCGGAAAGGCCCGCGACAAGACAATCGACCGAGTCGCCGTCGAGGAGGACTGCGACGTGATTCTCACGCCAGGCCAGGCAAAGACGGTCGAGCGGATAGTTGTCCCGATGCGGGGAGCGGAGAACCTCGACCGGATCACCTCGTTCGTCGGCGAACTCCTGTCAGCGACCGATGCGTCGGTGACGCTGTTCCACACGAGCGAGTCGTCCGACCGCCTGCCGGGCGAGGAGCTACTTGCGGCCGCAACCGACCGGCTCGTCGAGACTGGCGTCGCTCCAGACCGCATCAACCAGCAGCTCTCCGAGGACGAGGATGTCGAGCGCAGCATCGTCGAACTGGGCGAAGACTTCGACCTTCTGGTGTTGGGCGAAACCGAGCCGTCGTTACGCGACCGGATTTTCGGGACCGTTCCGGCACAGGTGACCGCCGACACGGAGGACCCGGCTTTCGTCGTTCGGGACATCGATGCGCCCGAGTCCTGATTCCGAGTCGCGAATCATCTCTCCGAGGTAGGTCCCGAAGGCGGCCGTGGCTCCGGCGTCTGGTGCTGTTCAGCCGGGCCGACGGCGTCTCACGGGGAGTCCGGCAGGAACGACGCCGAGCCGGGGCCCCGGCGATGCCGCCGGGAAGTGGTGTCCAATGAAAAACGACTTGGAACGGGACCTCGGCCTGTACGCGACGGTCACCATCAGTATGGGGGCGATGATCGGGAGCGGAATCTTCGTCCTCCCGGCGCTGGGTTTCAAGAAGGCCGGCCCAGCGGTTGTTATCGCGTACATCCTGGCTGGCCTGGTCGTGTTGCCAGCGGCGCTCTCGAAAGCAGAGATGGCAACTGCCATGCCCGAGTCCGGGGGGACGTACATCTACATCGACCGGGCGATGGGCCCGCTAGCCGGCACAGTCGCGGGAATCGGCGCGTGGTTCTCGCTGGTGTTCAAGAGTTCCTTCGCGCTGGTCGGGCTGGGAGCGTACCTGCTCCTCCTGGTCCCGCTCTCGGGCGGGTTAGTGAAAGCCGTCGCCTTAGGGCTGGCTGCATTGATAATCATACTCAACATCGTCGGCACCGAGCAGAGTGGCAAAGCCCAGTCGATCATCGTCACCGCCGTCGTCGTGGCGCTGGCGGCGTACGTACTCAACGCCGGCGTTGCAGTCGATGCCACCCGATTCGACGGGTTCACGCAGAAAGGCACTGGTGGTGTCGTCACTGCGGCCGCGTTCGTGTTCGTCTCATATGCGGGCGTGACCAAGATTGCCAGTGTCGCCGAGGAAATCGAAGACCCTGACCGGAACCTCCCACGGGGTATCCTCATCTCGATGGGCGTGATGATGGTCTTGTACACCCTCGTGGTCGCAGCCGTCGTCGGCCTGAACGACGCGAAAACACTGACGACCACTGGACCTGGGGCTGGTGACAGCCCGTCGTTGACGCCGATGGCCGACGGTGCTGGCCAACTGCTCGGAGGGGTTGGCGTCACTGTCATCGCGGTGGTCGCGATACTGGCGCTGACCAGTATGGCCAACGCCGGGGTGCTGGCGTCTTCGCGGTTCCCGCTGGCGATGAGCCGTGACTCGCTGGCGCCTGGGGGACTCGCCCGGGTCAGCGAGCGGTTCCAGACCCCCCGGAACGCGATCCTTGTGACCGGTGTTCTGCTGCTTGCGCTGATCGCGTTCGTCCCGGTGGTCGAGCTGGCGAAGCTGGCCAGCGCGTTCCAGATCCTCGTGTTCTCGATTGTTAACCTCGCCCTGATCGTCTTCCGGACCAGCGGCGTCGAATCCTATCAGCCGTCGTTTCGGTCACCAGGCTACCCGTTCGTCCAGCTCTTCGGCGTGGTCGGCGGCTTCGCGCTACTCACGCAAATGGGGATACTTCCGATCCTCGGCGCGGCTGGCATCATCGTCGGCGGGGTCGCGTGGTACCTGCTTTACGGCCGGAGTCGAACGGACCGCAAGGGAGCGCTAGGCGTTATCATCGCCCGGCGACGCGACGAGGAGCCGGTGACCTCCGATTGAATCGATGTTCGCACAACCGCAGGCCATCACGAAAGCGACAGAGAGCCGACACAGAGCTGGCCCGCTGTGGCAGCGCCCACATCGGAGCGGTGGAATGGTCTGGGAGAGAGTTATATCCACGTGAACAGGTGGTAGCGCCGAATAGCCTACTATACGCTCCTCGTGATCGGTGCAATAATTATCTTTACTCTTTTGTATCCGTAGTGTTCAAATAAGCTGATTCCATACGAAATTGAACGATCCGATCCAATCGTCGGCGGTTTCTGCTTCGGCGTTGTTGAAACAGTTTGAGAAGCAGATAGATACGAACCGGCCGAACGGCTCCTGTGCTGCTGTGGACCGGTCACCTGTGTAGGGGTGATACTCGTAAACCCAACAGTATAGTGTGAGCGTCTCTTAGCTTAGATGTGGAGTTTACAGAGACGGCTGCAACCCGACGGTCAGTGCATCAGTACAGCGATGAGGAGATCTCCCAGTCCACGTTGGACGCAATTTTCGAGCATGTGACACTTACACCGTCAGGGTACAACCTCCAGCCGTGGGAGTTTCTCGCCCTCCGCGAAGAGGAGACACAAACAGCCCTCAAAGCGGTCGCAAACGGACAAGAACACGTCACGGCAGCTGACACAGCGGTCGTCGTGCTTGGGAACACCGACCCGATGGCCCACGCCGAGGTAGTCTTCGACGACTGGCTCGCCAAAGATTATATTCCCAATCAGGACGTTCGATCCGCCCTGCTCGAGAATGTTGAATCGATGGCGAATGTGCCGGAGGCTGAACGCCGTATCTGGACGACGCGATCGAGTAGCTTGGCAGCGATGACACTGATGTACGCGGCGTGGGAACAAGGGGTTGCAAGCTGTCCGATGGAAGGATTCGATAGTGACGCACTCGTCGAGACATTCGATATCCCTGACGGATACGAACCAGTCATGCTGGTGACTCTCGGGTATCCGCCTGCCGACGCTGCTGACATCGAAAACGAGCGGAAGGGCCGGCGACCGGTCGAGGAGGTCGTCCACTACGAAGCCTTCGAGCCGAGTGAGACGACACGAGTCGAAACTCCCGATATTACTGAATAGAAATCTATTCCCTGCTGATGGAGATTTACAGACCGGTCGTGTCCGGAGCCCCCCCTGTGTTTGCAGGAGGATAACGGAACGCGGAGACGTCAGCACTCGGGAGTGCCGTTTCTTCCATATCAGTTGCTGTTGACTCGCCGATGTCTGTCGGCTTGTCGTGGCTGTCTGTTCGCTTGAGGTGGGCTCACCGGGCTCTCCGCACCTGGACGGCTCACAGCCGGCACTCCCAGCGATAGTATCAATTGCGGGAGGCGTATCGGGAGTATATGTCTTACGATGGTAAATATCATCAGTCTCGCGCTGGTATGCAGGCTATGGACGAGCCCGAGCCCGCCGAGGGGTGGCCAGACAGGCCCCTCTCGGAGGCGGAAGCGAAAGCCCGATTCACCGAGGAGGAGGCCGTTGTCGCTGTCTGGGTGATGGACCATACAACGGACATCCGGTCGGTCGCCGTTCCATCCGGTGCACCCGACGACGCGGTCGTCGACGTCGTTGTAGAGACGGACACCGGATTCGATATGTACAGTTTCACCCGTGGGCAGTGGATGGATTACGGAACCCAGCGAAAAGACGATACGGAAAGCCCCTCGATGGCTGGGACACTCGAGAGCTACCGGGTTCTCGCAGGGGAGTCAGAATCGTTCTGAGCGAACGCTCCGAGACGATCTCGTAGTCGTTGTCGCTGATGATCGTGATTCTGAGCCTTCCCTTCGTCGGGGCGATTCCTGGGTTGTCAGTAGCCGTCTCTCTCGCCGCTTCCCACTCGTCTTCAGCTCATTTATTCGGGAGTTCATTCGGAGCCTGCTCGACCCGTTCAGATACTTCCTGATCGGCCTGTCGTTCTTTTCACCCCGCCAGGGACAGCGCGTTGTTCGAGGCGAGAGCAGTCTAGATTCTGTCGTCCGACGCGTCGTACCGCTAGACACAATTCATCAGAGCTGTCGAGAGTGTGCGGTCACCGCTTATTTGGAATCAATCGAAGATTCGTCGAGAACCAACAGAAACGACGGTACCACGCCTGACGCGATTCAAGAAATATTCACTAACACGCTGCGTGTGTGCAGAACTGTCGGTTGAAATTCGAACATGCTAGATGAACATATTTCTCAGCTTTGCACGTTGAAGTAGGAGCGTGACGTGGGCGACAGCAACGAGTGATGATGCCGATCACGGACTTCTTGCCGTGCACGCACGTGTCCGACGAGTTCGAGTCGCTATCACCAGCACGACGCCGTCATGCGAAAACCTACGCCACAGGTCTTGTTGCGGCCAGCAACACGACCGTGGCTGGCATCGCACGCGAAGTTCTCCCAGCCAACAGCCAACGTGCACTCAACAAGTTCTTTACCGAGTACGACTGGGACGAACAGCAACTCAACCACGAACGCCTCGAAGAACTTCAGAAACACGGTGAAATGCGGCGGTCCAAGGACGGCTGCATCATTCTCGGCGGCATGATAACCGAGAAAGCCGGGGACTTCGTCCCCGGCGTCGGCCGCTTCTACTCTGGTCAAGACCTCATCTACGCCTTCTACGCCGACGACAGAACCGTCTACCCGTTCACGTTCCGCCTCTACGAACAACAAGACGAGGACGAGCAAAACCATGATATCAAGTACGATCTCGCCCGCGAGATCGTCACCGAACTCGAAGAAGAGGTAGGTGGCCGCAGGCACACCTACCTCTTCGACTCCTGGTTCGCTCATGACTCTGGCCTGCCCGAACATATTGAATCCTACGGCAGGGACTGGATCGGTCCGCTCCGGAGCAACCGGCAGGTGACCTACACCGGCGAGCAGATGCGTGTCGATGCGCTGGCAGAGCTCATCGACACGGTTGAGCGTGATATTGAGCACGACACTGACCACATCTGGACGAGGAAGCTTTTCATCTCCAAACCTGGAGACGCGAAGCTGGTCATCGCCGAGAAGGGAACAAACGAAGAAGACGAAGACAACCCCGTTAAGTACCTCGTCACGAACAAGATTGACGCACCGACCGCACACGTGATTCACTCCTACGGAATGCGGTGGCGCATCGAGACGTCCTTCGAGGACTCGAAGCAGGATCTCGGCCTGGGAGACTGCGAGATGCGGACTAACGAAGGTGCCAGTCGCCACTGGCATCTTCTGATGGCCGCCTACAGTCTCGTTCGTCTCGATCCCGAATCGAGCGTCTTGGGGACGGTTCGCTCGAAAGCGTCATCGCTTCGAGCGAACCCGGAATATTTTCTGAAAGAAGCCGTCTATAGTTTTCTCTCGTTGGTTCGGGACAACGGTGACCGCGGCGTCGATGACCTCATCGAGGAGATCGACCATCTCTTCGCTCACTCAATAGCCGACGCTAACGTGCAAAGCTGAGTAAATTGTTGAGTTTGGGAGCAGACCAGGGATTCCACAGGTCCGCTGCTGTATCACCTGATCGGTAGAAATTTCCCAAAAGATATACTCTCGCTGTGTATCATAGCTGATACAGTGACGCAGTCACAGGAAATAGATATACAACCCTCCACCGAGCCGACGCCGGTCGTCGCCTGCGATTCGCTGGCCCGCGAATACAGGCGTAAATCGGGCGGTGGTCTGTTCGGTCGGTCGGAGACACCCACTGTCCGCGCGCTCGACGGCGTCACGTTCAGCGTCGACTCCGGAGAGTTCGTCGGGATCGCCGGCCCGAGCGGGAGCGGGAAGTCGACGCTGTTGCACCTGCTGGCGGCACTGGACACGCCCACGAGCGGCCGGCTGCTGTTGGCCGGCGACGACATTTCGAATATGGGTGAGCGTGCCCGTGCTCGCCTGCGACGCGACCGCGTCGGTATCGTCTTCCAACGCTTTCATCTGCTGCCTTCCTTGCCTGCCGTCTCGAACGTCGCGCTCCCACTGGTGGAGCG
>NZ_JAQCNH010000071.1 GCF_028275115.1 Halorientalis sp.
ATGTCGGTAACCCCCGGATCGAGCCGACAAAACGATGACGCCTTTCGGGTACACCCACCGGCCGCTCCCTACCGATTGTCGGTCCGGTCGACACGTTGTCGGGGGCCGGCGACCCGCGGGGCGGCGAGCAGGTACGCGCCCGCCACCAGCAGGACAACGGCGACCGGGAGCGTCGGGCCACTGTCGACGAGCGACAGTCCTGTGACCGCCACGAGCACGCCGAGCGCGTCGCGCTTGTTCATATCCGTGCGGTCATCTGTCACACACAAATAGCTCAGTCAGACGTCCGTCATCGGGTCAGGCGTCGGTAGCCAGTCGGTCGAGGCCGACGAGGACGCTTCCGGCGAGAATCAGCACTACCACGGCGACGAGCAGGAGCGTCGAAACGACGCTGACCAGCGGGTCGAGGCCCTGCCTGAGCGAGTTCCAGGCCTGCACCGGAACGGTGCGGGTGTCCGGCCCGGAGAGAAACAGTGCCATGATGAACTCCTGGAGGCTCACGACGAACGCCACCAGCGCCGCCACGACGAGGCCAGCACGGACGTTCGGCGCGACGACCGCCAGGAACGCCCGTCTCGGGGTGGCACCGAGGTCCTGCGCCGCCTCCGCAACCTGCCAGTCGAACCGGGCGAACGACGCCTGCACGATCGAGAACGTCAGCGGCGTCGCCCACAGCGAGTGTGCGACGACGACCGCGAAGTAGCTCTGCTGGAGGCCGAAGCGACTGAAAAACGTCAACAGGACGATCCCGATGACGATACCCGGGACGAAAAGCGGGAGCACGGTCAGGCCGACGACCGCCGTTCGACCTCCCCCACTGAACCGACGGACACCGAGTGCGGCCGCTACACCGACGATCATCGAGACGACGGTCGTTCCCCCTGCGATGAACAGGCTATTCAGTACCGAGCGGATCCAGGTCGGCCGTTCGAGAAGCGCCCCGAACCACTGCACAGAGAACTGTTCGGGCGGGAACACCACCGCACCCGACGCGTCGAACGCCGTCGCGACGACGATCAATAGCGGAAGCGACAGAAACAGGACGAGGAGACCGACGACCACTCGGAACAACCACGTCCCGATACGCTTACGCATTGAGGATCCCTCCGCTCTCGTCGAACCGCCACAGTATGGCCATCAGGACCGAGAACACGAGCGTCACCGTGATGACTGCGAGTGCCGCCGCCGCCGGCCAGTCGAACTGCGTGAGCAACAGTTCGGAAATCAGGATGCCCGTCGTCTGCTCGCCCCCCGACCCCAACAGCAACGGGGCGGCGTACGCACCGATGGACCAGGTGAAACTCACCACGGTCGCAACGGCGATACCGGGACGGATATGTGGGAGTATCACCTCGCGGAACGCGTCCCACCGACCGGCGCCCAGGTCCCGTGCGGCCTCGACCTGATGCCTGTCGAGCGTCGACAGCACTGCGTACACCGCGAGAATCGCATACGGCGTGACGATGTACAGCTGGCCGAACACCGCTCCGACGAGGTTGTCGACCAGCAGTACCGGCTCCGACAGCAGTCCGACCCCGGTTAGCAGGTCGTTGAGAACACCCTGTGGCGCAAACACCAACACGACGGCGAACAGTTTGATCACGAGCGTCGTGAACAGCGAGAGGACGGCCACGCTCAAAAGCGCGATGCGGCCGGCACGTTCCGCCTGCCACGCCGCGTACGCGTAGACGACGCCGATGGCAACCGCCAGCAGCGTCACGCCGACCCCGAACGCGACGGTGAACGTGAAAATCTGGTGGACGAGGTCGGACGAGACGACGTACTGGTACCCATCGGTGGACCAGGACCCCTCGACGAACGCGCCCTGTGACGTCTGCGCAGTGAAACTGAGCCTGAGCAGATACCCCATCGGCACTAGGAAGGCACCGATGTCTAGCAGCAAGACGGGGAGCAACAACAACAGCGTCCGCCAGCGGTCCGGAAGCGCCGGAACTGATAGCCGACTCGTTCCCGTACTCATCGGTACCGCTCACCCGTCTCGGCGAAGTAGACGGCGTCCTCGGCGGTCCACCGCAGGGCAACGGTGTCGCCGGCGGTCATGTCGACACCGTCCCCGACCGGGACTTCGATGAACAGGTTCGTCTCCTCTGCCGACAGCCGAACCCGGACGCTGGAGCCTCGCCGAATCGTCTCGACGACCGAACAGGGGACGCTCACTTCGTCCGTTGCGACACCACCGTCTTCGACGGCCGTCGTTGCCACCTCCGCCCCGGGGCCGAGACGCAACCGTTCGGGACGGAGCGAGACGACGACGGTATCGCCCTGTGCCAGCGGCTCGCCACCGATAGGCGCACGGAACTGGACGCCGAACGGTGCCGCCAGTATCGGCTGGCCTTCGGCCGCGACGACGCGACACGAGATGAAGTTCGTCGACCCGAGAAACGACTCGATGAAGCGGCTTCCGGGGTCGTCGTACACCGTCGCAGGGTCTCCGACCTGCACCAGCTCCCCGTCGTTCATCACGCCCAGTCGGTCCGCGAGCGTGAACGCCTCGTTCTGGTCGTGGGTCACGTACACCATCGTCGTCTCCAGGCGGCGCTGGATATCTTTGAGTTCGATCTGCATCGACTCGCGCAGCCGGCGGTCGAGGTTCGAGAGCGGTTCGTCGAGCAACAGCAGGTCCGGGTCGACAGTCAGCGACCGCGCGAGGGCGACCCGCTGTTTCTGTCCGCCGCTCAGTTCGGCGGGCGCTGCCTCGGCCTGTGACCCGATCTCGACGAGGTCGAGCGCCTCCCGCGCCCGCTCCTGGCGCTCGGCCGTGCTCACGCCCTGCATCTTCAGGCCGAACGCGACGTTCTCCAAGACACTCTTGTGTGGGAACAACGCCCAGTCTTGAAATACGATCGAACAGTCCCGCCGGTGTGGCGGTCGGTCGGTTACGTCGGTCCCACGTATCGAGACGCGCCCGCTCGCCGGCTGCTCGAAGCCGGCGATGGTCCGCAGGACCGTCGACTTTCCGCACCCGCTCGGACCGAGCAGACAGAACAGTTCACCGTCCTCGACGGTCAGCGAGACGTCGTCGACAGCGGTGAGCTCACCGTAGCGCGCCGTGACCTCGTCAACTTCGAGCATCGTCCGTTCTCAGTTGTTCTGTACCAGCTGCTGGTACTGTTCGTTCAGGTCGGACGAGTACTCCGCGACCTTCGCGAAGTCGCGGAAGCCGACGGTACTGAGTTCGTCGTTGGTCGTCGGCAGTCGTTCCTGTGCCTGCTCTGGATACTCCGTCTCGGCGTTCGCCATCCCGAGAGTGAACTCCTCCGCGTACGCCGTCTGCAGCTCCGGACTGATGAGGAAGTCGAGGAACGCCTCGGCGGTCTCCCTCTTGCCGGACCCGCGGACGACGTGGTAGTAGTCGGTGTACCCCGTCGTCTCCGGCGGCACGGTCACGCCGATGTTCAGCACCTCCGAGGACGCCGCTTTCGCCAGTCCGTACGCGAGGAAGTAGTGGCCGACGTTCGCGATGCCCTGTTCGAGCTTCGTCCAGAGGTCCTGTGCTCCCTCGTAGAACGACACCGTCGGCGCGTCTCTGATGATATCGAAGAGTCCGTCGGCGTTCTCTCGGTCGTACACCTCCTGTGCGAGCGGTTCGCTGTCGTCGATCACCGCCGCCATCATCAGATTCTTGAGCCAGAAGCCACTTGCGAGGGTCACGTTCGACGCCTCGTCCGAGACGATATCGCTCCACGTCTCCGGCGTCCAGGTGGTCGCGTCTTTGTTGTAAACGTACGCGTGGACCCCGTATGCAACCGGCGCAGCCGTTTCGGCTGCCTGTGGTTGCATGAGGCGGTCCTTGATCTGGTCGCTGTTGTCGAGGTTGTCGTACCGAACCGGCTCCCAGAGGTCGTCCTGATTGCCACGGTAGTTTATCCGGCTCCCACCGACGGTCACGTCGAACGGCGGGTCGTCCGCCGGCGACTGGCGAATCTTCGGCACGATACCCGACCAGTTCCCGACCACTTCGAGGGTGTTGCCGGTCTCCTCTTCGTATTTCGGCTTGATTACGTTCTTGAAGACCGCCGTGTTCGTTCCGCTCCAGGTCGATACCCTGAGAACGTCGCTGCCACTGCCGTTACCACCGACGCAGCCAGCGAGCGCGGTCGCCGCCGTCGCGGTTCCTGTCGCGATAAACGCTCGTCTACTGACGGGTAACTGCCGGCCAGATTCAGTCATCAACTATTCATAGAATCCCACTCAAAAAAGCCCCTTGCTCCAACGCCGCCAGTCGCCGTTCCGACCCTCTATCGTGAACGAACGCAAGGGCATTTACTATCCGACCGTCTGTATCGAGTATGACAGACCGGACGGCGGCGGTAACCCGCGAGACCGCCGAAACCGAGATCGAGGTGACAGTTGACGTGGACGGCGACGGCGACTCGACGGTCGACACCGGAATCGGCTTTTTCGACCACATGCTCGACTCCCTCGCGAAGCACGGCCTGTTCGACCTCACCGTCGACTGTGACGGCGACCTGGAGGTCGACGACCACCACACCGTTGAAGACGTGGCCATCACGCTCGGCGAAGCGTTCGACGAGGCGCTGGGCGACAAGCGCGGCATCCGCCGCTACGCCGACCGGAAAGTGCCACTGGACGAGGCCGTCGCCGAGGTCGTCGTCGACGTGTCGGGCCGCCCGTTCTTCGAGTTCGACGGCACGTTCGCCCAGGAGACCGTCGGCGAGTTCACCAGCCACATGGCCCAGCACTTCCCGCGCTCGCTCGCGACCAACGCCGGGCTGACCCTGCACGCCTCGGTCACGGGCGAGAACGCCCACCACCAGGTGGAGGCGCTGTTCAAGGCGCTGGCGCGGGCGCTGGACGACGCCACCCGCATCGACGAGCGCCGCAGCGACACGCCGAGTACGAAAGGCGAACTCTAAGCACTCAGCCAGCAAGGCGTCCAGCAGGACGGACTCGGCGCGCCGGAGCAGTTCGTTCGCGGTACTGGGCGCACAGCACAGTTCCTCGGCGACGGTCTCGAACGACGTGGCCCGCGGCGTCTCGTAGTATCCCAGTTCGTGCGCGACCAGCACCGCCTCGCGCTGTCGGTCAGTCAACCGGCCGAGATACCCCGGTTCGTCGGACACGTACTCACCGACCCACTCGACGTCGACGGCGATTCGCTCGGTCGCCTCGTCGAAGGCGGCTTAGAGCGCCGCTTCCGTGCCGGCGACCGCGACCCGCACCCCGCGGTCCGTGTACCGGAACGGTGGGTCCAGCAGGGGGGCGTACCGCTCCGCGATGGCGAGCAACTCGCTCAGCGTCTCCCGCTCGCCGACGTGGACGAACGCGAACAGCTGGCCGTCGCCGCCGTCGATCACGTCGTAGTCGTACACGTCCGCGCGGTCGGCAAAGACGGCTTCGAGGGGCTCCGCGTCGTCGCCGGCCAGCCGGTACAGGAGCGCGTAGGTCCCGTCCCGCTGCCACTCCAGGGCCACAAGTGCCTCCCGGTGGACGCTCTCGACGGCTGCGATGGCCGCGTCGACGCCCGGAAACGCCTGCCCTTCGGGACGACCTGTCCTTCGACGGCGCGCATCACGTCCTCCTCACGATACCGAGACGCAAGACTCTGTCCCCCGGCCAGTACTCGAATGCGGTGTCGATGGCCGCGGCTTCCTCGGTCATGACGACGGCGGCGTCGCTGTACTGGAGGGTCCGCTGCATGTCGCCGTCCAACTCGAACGCGCCACTCATCAGCCCGTCGATGGCTCCAAGCTCCCCCCGGAGCAGTTGCTTCCACGTGCCGTACGCACACCGGAACGCGAAGCCCCAGTCGACGCCGTCCGGGTCGTCGGTCCGCATGGCGTCGGTGCAGACCCCGTCCTCCAGCCCGACGAAAAAGTACAGATCCGCGCCGTCGTACGTCTCGTCGGGCCGGATGTGAAAGAGGAAGTCGCCGTTGAACCCGACTCCCCAGCCCGCACCGGCCTCGCCGTACGCTTCGGACTCGTTCAGTTTCTCGCCCCACGCGTCGATCCACTCGTCGGCGTCACCCGGTAACGCGAGTGCCATATCCGCCGACTCGTCGCCTGACGGGTAGCCGTTCCCCGCTAATCGGGCCGTGTCTTTATATCCAAAGCGCGTCGCGAGGCGCTTCAGACGGACTGCCTACTACTCGCGCCGACCCGCATGTGAGATACAGCGCGGCTATCGGTTACCGAGATTCCCCACACAGCGCCCAGGCCAGGCCAATCGACGCCACACACTCCGGGTATCGACCACCCGGCCGGCGATGGAGTGCGTGACGGCGTCCGTTCCGACTGATGGACGTTCTCGCCGGTCTATGCGCCCCGTGGACCTCTCCGCCCGAACGTCATGACCACCTGCGAGACGTCGAAAACCGTGAGAACACGCTCGCCTTTCGGACTCGTCTCGCCGTGACGGATACCTCGGGCTGAACATTTACATGTTGGGGGAAAATGTGTATGAAAAAGAGTGATGCAACTGGACGCGTATTATAACAAGTTGCTGACTCGATTCGACGACCGGACAGCGGTGCGTTTCGGTGACGAGCGGCTCACGTACGCGGATATTGACGACCACACGGCGCGCCTGGCAAATGTATTCCAGACGATGGGATTACGTGAGGGTCGTAGAGTGGCCATCCTGATGTGCAACCGTCCGGAGTTCCTGTTGACAGAGATTGCCACGGCCCGGGCAGGAGCCGTCGCTATCCCGATGAACAGTCGACTCGACGAGGAACACAGCAAACGTATTATCAGGGACGTTGACGCGGATGCGCTGTTCGTCGGGTCACAGTTTTTCGACGTTGCACAGGAGTTACAACAGGAACACTTTCGTCTGAAATATATTATCGGCGTTTCCGACGACCGGGAGTTGCCCGTCGGGTTCCAGGAGTACGATGAACTACTGAACAACGGGACTCTCGAGCCGCCAACACCGAGCATAGAGCCCGACAGCGTCGCTGCAGTCTTCTACACGAGTGGCACCACTGGCCCACAGAAGGGAGTGATGCACACGCACGAGTCGTTGGTTCTGAATGCCATTGCTCACATCCACGAACTCGACATTCGTCGCCACGAGCGAGTCCTCTTGAGCACGCCACTTGGCCACTCTCCGAACTTCATCACTCGGGCCGCGCTGTCACAGGGAGCAACTGTGGTGTTGCAACCTGGGTTCGATGCGAAGCGCACCCTGTCAGCCATCGCAGAGTACGAAATGACGTGGACCTTCCTCGTCCCGACGATGGTCTCGCGGCTGCTCAACGACGACGCGCTCGGGGAGACGGATGTCTCGTCGATACAGACGATCGTCTACGGCGGGTCGCCGATGTCGCCAGCACTCGTTGAGCGTGGCATCGAGACGTTCGGCCAAGTGTTCATCCAAATATACGGACTGATGGAGGCACCGGACGTGGTAACCACCCTGCACAAACACAAACACCAACCCCGTGAGGGGGCAGTCGTCAATACCGTCGGGTACCCGACGCAGTACGCCGATGTCCGCATCGACGACAGTGACGGCCGGTGGACCGACGATGTCGGCGAGGTCTGTGTTCGCTCGACGTTCGGCATGAAGGGGTACTACGACCGAACGACAGAGGACCCCGACTGGATTCGGACGGGCGACCTCGGCCGGTTCGACGAGAAGGGGCGACTGGTCATCCTCGACCGGATTCAGGACGCCATTTCTGTTGGGGACGAGACAGTTTTTTCCACACGGGTGGAAAACGTGATTCAGCGCCATCCTTCCGTCCAGCAGGTCGCGGTCATCGGTGTCCCCGCTGGACACGAACAAGGTGCCGGTCACACACGAGACCAAACACTGCATCACCGCGTCCACGCCGATCAAGCGGTCAAAGCAGTCATCGCGACTGCGGATGGCGGACAGCTGGCGCTAGAGGGACTACGGGAGTTCTGTGCTGACCAACTCGCGGCCCACGAACTCCCGAACTCTATCGACTTCGTCAGTGCGCTGCCAGAAACGCCGTACGGCAAGGTGGACAAGCGGTCGCTGCGACAGCCATACTGGTAGTGTGCTCCGTTTGGAATTCCAGATGCCAGCGGACGGACTCCTCTCGACCATCGCCGATACCGTCGGCGCCGAGACCGTCGAGTTCGATAACGTCGTTCCGATGGGTGCCGACCGCGTGATGATATTCGCCTCGCTGAGTCCCGCTGAGGACAGGGACGTGGCCGAGGCACTGGGCGGCATCGCCGACATCGAACTCAAACACTGCTCGTTCACGCCGGAGAGCGACCTGTATCACGCCTCGTTCGTGACTGAACTCGACGGTTCGGTGGTCGCATCGGTCGTCGCCGAAGAGGCTGTGCCGCATCGGCTCGTGGCCACCGAGCGGGACGTTCGGGCCGTGGTCACCGTCGAAGACTGGACCCACCTCCGGAACCTCGCGGCGACCATCGAGCGCGAGTACGGCGTGTTCGACCTGCGAGGAACCACGGAACAGGACCGGCCGGGATACCCACTGGGTCGGGACCGATTCGAGTACGGTATCCAAGGTAAACTCACGGGCGACCAACTCCAGTTGCTGCGGACCGCCTACGAGATGGGACACTTTGCGGTGCCGCAGCAGGCGACCAGTAGCGAGGTCGCCGACGCACTGGACATCAGCCGTTCGACGTTCTCCGAGCGCGTGCGACGTTCCCAGAACGAACTCTTCCGTATCCTCTTCAGCGACACCGAGTGACCGCGTCTACCGGCAGCCGGGCGTTCTCAGAGAGCCGTTTCGTGCTCGAACACAATCCGGGGCGGCAGCGACCGAAATAAAAATGATAACATATGTCGCCCCGATTCGTGGTAATTAATAATTGACTTTCTCACTACGCCACTGGCATGGCAACCTCGGAAGACGAGGACACTGACCGGTCACCGGAAGTGCTGTCGATTGACGCTGGTGGGACGATGACGGACACGTTCTTGATGGACGAGGGCGGCGAGTTCACGATCGGAAAAGCAAAAACTACGCCCGACGACGAGTCGCGCGGGTTCGTCAATTCGTCGGAAGACGCCCTGGACGACTGGGGACTGGACATCGACGAGAGCTTTCCGAGTCTGACCTCGACGGTCTACTCCGGGACAGCGATGCTCAACCGGTTGGTCGAACGAGAGAGCGAGGTAAACGTCGGTGTCCTCACCACCGGTGGGATGGAGGACACGCTCCGGATGGGTCGCGGACGCCAGTCGTACACGGGGTACTCCTACTCCGACCGGTTGCACGTCAACACGCACAAACACCCGGAACCGCTCATCGAGCGGGACATGATCCGTGGAGTGCGTGAACGCATCGATGTAAAGGGGAACGAACTGGTGCCGCTGTACGAGGACGACGTCCGCGAGGGCGTCAAAGACCTGCTGGACCGCGACGTAGACCACATCGTCGTGATGTTCATGCACTCATACCAGAACGAGTCCCACGAGCGTCGGACGAAAGAACTCGCTCAGGAGATCATCGATGCACAGGACGCCGAGACGACGGTGATGCTCTCGAGCGAGTACTATCCGACGCTAAAAGAACTCCAGCGACTCAACACGACGGTCGCGGAGGCGTACGCTGCCGAGCCCTCCCGCGAACAACTGACGAACGTCCAGGAGGCGGTCGACGACCACGGCGGTGACATCGGCGTCCGGGTGATGGCCAGCCACGGTGGGACCATCGACATCGAAGCGAACGAACTGGCGCGGACGATGATCTCCGGCCCGATTGGAGGGATGATCGGTGCGAACTACTTCGGCCGGCAGACCGGCTACGAGAACATGGTCTGTACCGACATCGGGGGGACCTCCTTCGACATGGGCATCATTATCGACAACGACTGGGAAATCGACTACAACCCGGAGATGGCCCGGCTGTTGCTCACGCTGCCGATGGTCAACATGGAGAGCGTCGGGGCTGGTACCGGGAGTTACGTACGGGTCAACCCGACGTTCGACACGATCGAACTCGGCCCCGAAAGCGCCGGTGACCAGGTCGGCGTCTCCGCTGTCGAGACCGACGTGGATACCGTCACGGTGACCGACTGCCACGTCGCGATGGGCTGGATCGACCCCGAGAACTTCCTCGGCGGCGACATGCCAATCGACCGGGCGGTCGCCGAGCGGGAGATTCGTGAGCAGGTCGCTACGCCGATGAATCTCGGCGTCCACGAGGCCGCACAAGGGGTCGTGGACATCCTCGAAAACAAGCTCCGCAACGACCTCGAAGCGGTGGTCACCGGCGCAGGCTACTCCCCGTCGAACTTCAAATGTCTCTCATACGGCGGCGGCGGCCCAGTCCACACCGCCGGGTATACGCGCGGCTTGGGCTTCGACGAGGTCCTCGTGCCCGAGTTTGCCGCTGCCTTCTCGGCGTTTGGCTGTGGCGCGGCGGACTACGAGTACCGATACGACCAGACGACGAGCATCGATATCGACCCGAACGTGTCGATGGAGGAGGCCGCCGACACCGCCGGCGCGCGGCTCACCGAGGTCTGGTCGAATCTCGAGGAGAAGATTGTCGACGAGTTCAGCAACTCCAACATCGGCCGCGACGAGATCGACTTCCAGTACCACATCCTCGGCCAGTACCAGGGCCAGCTCAACAGCATCGACATCACCTCGCCGGTCGCCAAAGCGAACGAGCCCGAGAAGCTCGAGCAGCTACTGGAGACCTTCGAGGCCGGGTACCGCCGACAGTACTCCGAGGAGGCCCGGTCGCCGGAACTGGGACATACAATCACGCAGGCCTCCGTCCGCGGGGTCCAGAACGTGACGAAGCCCAAGATTCCCGAGGAAGAGCCTGTGGGGCCCGAACCGCCCGAGGCCGCGTTCAAGTCGCCCCGGAACGCGTACTGGGACGGCAACTGGCTCGAGACCCGGATTTACGACCTCCACGAACTCGAGCCGGGGAACAAGGTCTCCGGGCCAGCGGTACTTGAGGGTGCCGCGACGACGTTCGTCCTCCCACCGGAGTACGAGACGCATCTGGACCGTCACCGCGTCCACCATCTCAAACACACCGGCTGACTCGCCGTCGCCGGCAGATTCGACCGTCCGGTAAGAGCGCTATCGGTCGGCACAGCCGTCGACAGTGCGTTTGTGTAGATATGCATTCACCTCGCCCGCGGTCGGAGCCGACCGGGGTGTGGGTGGATGCACTGCACCAGCTAGCATCCGGCTGTAAACGGATGCGCTACCAACCATGAGTTCCGAACACGACGCGAGCGAGACTCAGTCCGTCGGCGAACAGGCCGCGGAGGACGAGGACGTGACCTACCCCCGGATGCGCCGGGAGCAGGAACTCGTCGAGGAGAAACTCGAAGACCTCGGTGAGGGTATCGGCTGGAACGGCAAGACGTTGAAGACCCAGATGGAGGGAGTCGAGGAGCGAACCGACTCCACCGACCACTACGACGGGCAAGAGGAACTGGAGCTGAAATCCGAGAACCCAATTGAGTACGAGCAGATGTTCTCACAGTTGCGCGGTGACCTCGTCACGGCCCGCGAAACCTCGAAAGAGGTGGCTGCGACCCCCATCGTCGAGCAGGAAGGGGAGCTGTGTTACGGCTTGTTCACCCCGGAGGGTGACTCGATTGCCGTCTCTACGGGGATTATCGTGCACATCCACACGATGAGCGAGGCCATCAAGTACATGATCAACCACGACTTCGAGGAGTCGCCTGGCATCGAACCCGGCGACGTGTTCGTCAACAACGACACTCACGTCGGCAACGTCCATCCCTGTGACATTGCCACGCTCATTCCGATCTTCCACGAGGGCGAACTCGTCGCGTGGGCAGGCGGTGTCACCCACGTCATCGACACCGGTGCCATCGGGCCCGGGAGTATGAACGTCTCTCAAGCCTCCCGATTCGGCGACGGGGCCCACTACTGCCGGAAAATCGGCGAGGATTTCGAGCTGTACAACTCCTGGGAGAAAGACTACGTGGACAAGACCCGGACGCCCGAGTTCCTGAAACTCGACGAACGAACGCGAATGACCGGCTGTCTGATGATTCGGGACGCGGTCAAGGAGCTCATCGACGAGTACGGCGTCGACGAATTCAAGCAACTCTCACGCGAGTCCGTCGAGGATGGCCGTCGGGGCTTCCGGAACCGCATCAAGCGGACCATGCTACCCGGCACGTATCGCGGCGTCTCCTTCGTCGACGCGTTGTACGAGGGTCAGGAGAACCTCACCCGCGAGTACGCGAACGAGAACCACATCATGCACGCACCCTCGGAGTTACACGTTCGGGAAGACGGCACCTTCCAGGTGTCTTTCGAGGGTGCGAACAAGTGGGGATGGCACCCGTACAACTGCACCCCAGCTGCGATCCAGGGGGGCATTTGGGTGATGCTCACTCAGACAGTCATCCCTAACGAGAACGTCAACGACGGTGCGTACTACGCCTGTGACTTCCACCTTCCGGAGGGGTCCTGGGCTAACACGCAAAACACCGAAACGGCACACGCCTACGCCTGGCACTATCTGGTGTCGGCCTGGGCCCCCCTGTGGCAGCATCTCTCTCGGGGCTACTACGCACGAGGCTTCTGGGAAGAGATCAACGCCGGGAACGCAAACACCTCGAACTGGCTGCAGGGCGGTGGCATCGACCAGTTCGACAAGCTCCACGCGGTCAACTCCTTCGAGGCCGCCTGTGAGGGCGTCGGTGCGCGGTACGTCGAAGACGGCGAACCACACGCCGCGGCTATCTGGAACCCCGAAGGCGATATGGGCGACGCCGAGGTGTGGGAGCGAACCGAACCGCTCCCGTTCCTCGGACGGGCAGTCAAGCCCAACACCGGCGGTCCCGGCCGGCGGGCTGGCGGTGCAGGCTTTGAGTCCCTGCGGACGGTCAGTGACGTGACCCGGTGGTTGCTCTACGAGATGGGCAACGGGTACATGACCAGCGATTCGGGCCTATTCGGTGGCTATCCCGCCGCGTCAGGGTACATCCTCAACGCACAGAACACCGACCTGAAGCAGCGATTCGAGAACGGGGAGGAGTATCCCCAGCACGACCTCGACCCCGAGTCCGGTGCGTTCGAGGCGCAGATCGACGGCGATATCACCCGGACACCGAAGGGAATCTCCACGCCCAAGGAGTTCGAGGACCACGACCTCTACCTCAACTACCTCCGCGGTGGCTCCGGACTCGGCGACCCCCTGGAGCGCGACCCCGAGGAGGTGCTCTCGGACATCCACGACGGGTACGTCCTGCCGCGGCACGCCGAGGACGCCTACGGCGTGGTCGTCGAACAGGTCAGCGAGGACGCCAAGCACAACTCCGCCGTCGACGGCGAGTTCGAAATCGACGAGGCGGCCACGCGCGACCGCCGCGAGGAGATGATGGACGAGCGCGCTGAGGAGGCTGTGCCGGCCTCCGAGTGGTACGAGGAACAGCGCGAGCGTATCCAGGCGGAACGGGACCTCATCGACGACGTCAAAAAGACCTACGTGAGCAGCATGCGGATGAGCGAACAGTTCACCGACTTCTTCAGGAACTTCTGGGACCTCTCCGAGGACTTCGAGTTCAATCTGAGTGACGAGGCCGAGAAGTCCCTGGAGTACCGGTTCGGGTCCGGCTTCAAGCGCAAGTGGGACAACTACACCAGGAGCCACGAGTCGTGGCACGGCGTCGGCCGCGAGGACGAACCGGTGGTGCCCTACACCTGGACGGATCGCTCACTGAAAGACCTCTCCGGCCCGAGCGCGAGCTTCGATGAACGAACTCGGGCGACCGACGACGACTGAACGAGGGACTCACACATGCCAGACACATATCCACGGGAGATAATCGAGGATCTCGTCGACGACAGTCTCGAATGGGACCAGTTGCACGACATGATGAGCAAATTCAAAGACACCGACCGCTTCCAGCAGGTCCGGGAGGTGCTGCAAGAACGGGTCGATTGGGAGGACCCGATCATCATCCCCTACGCCGAACACCTCTACATCGTGGCGAAAAGCGCCGACCGCTGGGTCATCAAGTGCGACTGCGGGCACGAGTTCTGCGAACACGACCAGAACTGGAAACGTGAGGCACTAATCAACGTCCGCGACTCCACAGAGGCGTATCGTGAAATCTACCCGGAGGGGATGCACCCGCACCCCGACTACATGGAACTCCGCGAATTCTTCTGCCCGGGTTGTAAGACACTACTGGAGGTGGAGAACATGATGCCCGGCTACCCGCTCGTCCACACCTTCGAGCCGGACATCGAGACGTTCTACGACGAGTGGATCGACGAGCCGATTCCCACGCCGGAGAGCGCCTGACGACCGCCCCACCAGAGGCCGAGTCGGCACGCTGTGCCACAGATACACCCGAACCCGACGGGATGCCGAGCCGCCATCGCCGGTCGTGGGGGGATAGACCGTGTCCGACATCCCTACGACACGTCGTTACCGGGCGAGCCACCCGCCGTCGACGGCGTAGGTGTAGCCGGTGCAGTAGCGGGCGGCCTCACTTGCGAGGAACAGGGCCATTCCTCGGAGGTCCTCCGGGTCTGCGATTCGCTCGGCCGGTGTGTTCGCCTCGACATCGTCGGCGATGTCCTGCCCGATCCGACTGTCCGCGTCGAGAGAGCCGCCGCCGATGTCCGTCCGGGCGTGACTCGACGCGATGGCGTTGACACGAATCTCGGGGGCCCACTCGGCCCCGAGTGTTCGCGTGAGGTTGACCACGCCACCGTTCGAGGCGGCGTCGGCCGGGTTGTAGCCCATCGCGTCGCTGCCGACCAGTCCGTAGACCGAGGCCGTGTTGACGATGGCCCCGCCGTCTTCCTGCGCGGCAATCGCGCGGGTCGCATAGAGGTCGGTGAGCCACACACCACGGAGGTTCACGTCGACGATGCGGTCCCACTGGGCCATCTCGTAGTGTTCGGCCGGCCGTTCAAGTTCGCCGATGCCCGCGTTGGCGAAGGCGGTGTCGAGTCGACCGAACCGGTCGAGCGTCGCGTCGACCATCCCGTCGACGGCCAGCGCCAGCGTCTCCGCGTCGGTTCGAGATTCGACATCGTCGGCGACCGCCTCAGCCCGCCGGCCGCGCCGGTCACCAGCGCGACCGAGCCGTCGAGCCGGAACTCGTCGAGCACAGTCGTCGGTCGCCCTCCAACAGGTCGCGATTCAACTCGACGCCCAGGCCCGGGCCCTCCGGCGGCGTGACGGTCCCGTCCTCGGCAGTCAACTGCCCGTCGATCAGCGTCGACCACACCTCGGGCGTCCACGGCGGGTCGTGGGGGAACTCACACCAGTCGGCCCCGACCGCGGCCATCACGTGCAGGTTCGCGGCGAACCCGACGGCGTTGGTCCAGGTGTGGGGGACGAACCGGATGCCCTGGTTCCGGGCAGCACCGGCGACCTCGACGGCCCGTTTGATGCCGGTCACGAGTGCGGCGTCGCGGTCGAGGAACTCGTACAGTTCGTGGGGGCCGCCACTGAATTCCCCGCCGGCGATGGGGACGGCGGCGTCTCGCAGGCGGGCGTACCCGGCGTAGTCGTGGCGTGGTAGTGGCTCTTCGAGCCACTCGATTCCGCCGACCGCCGCCAGTTCGCGGGCGACGGCCTCGGCCTCGGCTACCGACTACTCGGTCTCGTCTTCCATCACGCGAACGGCCCACCCCTTGTTCGCGTCGACCATGAGCGTGAGATCGGGGAACGCCTCGCGGACCGCACGAACCACGTCGAGGTCCGATTGTTCGGCGACCCGAAGCTTGACAGCCTCGAATCCCTCGTCGACGCGTCGCTGGACGTACTCGATGCGCTCGGCGGCGGGCTGGCGCTCGCCGGTGCTGGCGTACGCCCGGATCGGGTCGTCGCTCCCTCGAGCAACTCGTAGACGGGCTTGCCGGCGTCTTTGCCGACGATGTCTCACAACGCGAGTTCGAGGTGCCACGGCCGCGGGCCCATCAGGTCGACGGTCTCCAGCCTGTGGACGATCCCCTCGACGTCGTGGGGGTCTTTGCCCTGCAGAAACAGTGACCGGGGTGTGACGTAGTCGAGACCGCCGGCAAAACTCGGGCTCGCGGTGACGCCCGTGATGCCGGCGTCGGTTTCGATCTCGAACAGTTCGGCTTCGTGGCTTCCCTGTGGTAACCGGGGATCCAGTTCGGTCTGAAACTGTCCGGCAGTGGCTGACTGACGCGGTGTTGTGTGACTCCGACTATCTGCATCTCCTGCCACCGTCGTCGGCCCCATCGGTAGCGGTTCTCACGAATCGGGACGGGTTCTTATGAGTTGGCGGTCCGGCCGCGCGAGCCGACCGATGCCAAGACATAGTATGGTCGGCGGTCGTTTTGTGGAGTATGTTCGCGGAGATCATGGAGAAGTTCGAGGGCAGTCCCTCACAGCAGGCGGTCATCCGGCTGTTGCTCGAACGGGGCTTCTCCGTCAACGACGACGGCCGCGTCGTCTCGGGCGGCATCGAGATTCCGAACACCGGCATCGCCCGGGAGATCGACGTGGACCGCCGGGTGGTCGACTCCACGACCGACGCCATCCTCGACGACGACCAGCTCCGGCGCATCTTTCAGAACATCTCTCAGATTCCCAGCCTGATGGACCTGGCACCGGTGCTTGACCTGCACGTCCTGACCGTCGACGTCTACGACACCGAACAGCCCGGCATCGTCGCCGAAATTGCGGGGATGCTCGCCAGAGAGAACCTCTCGATGCGCCAGACCGTCTCGGAGGACCCCGAGTTCGCCGCCGACCCCAAACTCTACATTGTGACCGAGCGGGCCCTGCCGGGGGACCTCCTCAACGAGATTCGGGACCTGGACTACGTGCGGAAGATCGAACTACAGTGACCGACCAGTCGCCACCCACCGACAGTGACGCTCACGACGACGCGGCGACGGTCACCGTCACCGTCCGGACCGACGACGGGGACAGACGGCTCACCGCACCCGTCGGTGCCGTCCTCCGGGACGTGTTGTTAGACGCCGACTGTTCACCGTACACCCGCTACACCGAGCGGCTCAACTGCGGCGGCCGTGGAATCTGTGCGACCTGTGGCGTCCGGGTCCGCGAGGGCGAGACCGAGCCCGACCACTGGCACGACCGGCTGGCGGCTCGTTTCGGGTATCCGCGGCTCTCCTGTCAGTATCGCCTGACGCGGGACGTGACCGTCGAGATTCCGGACAAGCGCGTCTGGGGTAGCCGGGAGTAGCTCACCGCAGCTGGAGTACGGTGTCTCTTCGAGCGGTTCGACGGCGCGCGTGGCCGGGTGTCCCGGCCGGTGACTCGGGGACCGAGAGATACGGGAGTTCGTCGCCGCCCCGCCAGGTGCCCATCACGTACAGACAGTCCTCCTCGGTGTCGGCGCCAGCGCCGAGAAACTGCACCGCGAGACGACTCCTTCCGACGCCCGGCGGCCCGCGGACGGGAAGCGTCCGACTCTCGGGTACGCCACCGCCGAGCATCTCGTCGCCGGTCGACCGTGCCATACCTTTGCAGTGTCTCCGCGTGACAAACACGGTCGCCACGACTCGACCGCAAAACGACGACGAAACGGGTTTGTCCCCTGCCCCACTACGCCCGACAGTGACGGACAGCTACCGGACAGTCGTCGGCCGCGGACGGGGAGCCTTCGAGGTCAGGGGCTCCGAGTTCGTCGGCCACGCGGCGCCCGTCCGCGACGTCGCGGCCGCCGAAGCGTTCGTCGCGGAGATCCGGGCGGAGTACGCCGACGCGACTCATAACGTCCCGGCATACCGCGTCCGGACCGACCCCCGCACCGAGTGGGCCTCCGACGCCGACGAACCCTCCGGTTCGGCCGGTAAACCCGCACTGAACGTCCTCCAAGGTGAGGAGTTGGAGAACGTCGTGGCCGTCGTCACCCGCTACTACGGAGGGACGAAACTCGGCGTTGGCGGGCTGGCGCGGGCCTACGCACAGGGGGTCAAAGTCGCCGTCAAGGACGCCGGCGTCACCGAACGACACCCGCACGAGTCGGTCTCGATAACCGTCGAGTACGACGACTCTGGAACTGTCCGGGGTATCCTCGAATCGGCCGGCGTCGAGTTCGACGCCGACTACCGAGCCGACGTGTCCTTCGACGTGCGCGTCCCGGTCGCCGACGCCGCTGCCCTCCGGGACCGAATCCGCAGCGCGACCAGCGGCCGCGCGACTATCCGGTGAGGCCGCCCCCTGCCCGTCCGGTTCGTCCGATCGACATGTAAACGGCCGAAACAGTGTTCGGATGCAGGTCGTAGATCGACTGCCCTCTTTCGATTCTCCAGGTGAAGCGAGGGGGTCTCGACGTCGGCAAATGTTAACAAAATTACCTATCAGGTGGTGCGGAACGCGCGGTCGCCGGCGTCGCCTAGACCGGGAACGATGAAACCGTCGTCGTCGAGGTGGTCGTCGATGCTGACGGTCAGCAGGTCGGCTTCGGGGAACTGTTTGGCGACGCGGGTGATGCCGGCGGGGGCGCTGACCGCCGAGAGGACGAACAGGTTCTCGGGGTCGCCCGCGGCCGCGACTCGTTGGAGGACGGCAGTCATGGTCGACCCGGTCGCCAACATCGGGTCCGCGACGACGACGGTGTCTTCGCTCGTAATCTCGGGCACTGTCTCGTAATCCACGTCGATGGGGAACCGCCCGTCTTCGTCCATGCCGGCGTTCTCGTCGCGGCCGGCGCTGATGACCCCCTGTTTCGCGTGCGGGAATGCTTTCAGTAGGCCCTCGACGAACGGCGTCGCCGCCCGGAGGACGTTGATAATCACTACGTTGTCGAGGCCGGTGACGCGCTTGCCCATCGTGCCGGTCAACGGCGTCTCTATCTCGGTGTACTCGGTGTCCATCGCACCGTCGATGATTTCGTACCCACAGATTCGTCCGAGTTTCACGAGGCCTTTGCGGAAGGCGACCTGCTCGGTTTCGACGCTTCGAAGGTCCGAGAGTGTGTGTTTCGCTAGCGCGTGCGTAACTACGTACGCGTCGCCGCGTTGCTCGATGGTCATATTCAGGATGTCGGTGGCCCGCCGATAAAACGGTCGGTCGCCATCCCCTGGCATCTACCACAGAAGCCAGCCCCACATCTCCGCGACCGGAGTTGTAAATGGAGTGATACGTCGCGGACGCCACGGGCCGGTAGCTGTCCGTCTGTGCCCGTAGCGCTTCAATACGCTGCCCGTCCGACAGCGTCGCCGCTGTAGCGTGTGAGGACTGCCGAGGATGGGGGGGAAAAGGTATATTCGGTCGTGCCCTATCTATGGAAAACTGATGGAAGAGAGCGTTTCGGGGTTCAAACAGCGCGGGCGCTGGGTCGACGTGGTGGAACATGGCGAGCGAATCACCCGTGCATTAGCTGACCTCGCGGAGGACGCCGACGTTGACGCGGACGCACTGGCCGAGTTCGACGATTGGCGACCAAAGTCCGACGAGCGACTCGACGACCACGTCAACGAGAAGACGGCCGAGCAGGCCAGCGTCGGCGAGGGTGAGGGTGAAAAGGCGGGCAAAGACCCCGACGAGGACCTCCAGACGGCCGGCGAGAAACTCACCGAGTCCTACGAGAAACTCGACGACGAACCCGAAGAGGCCGTCGACAGGTGGGGTGAGTCCATCGACTACGTAGCCCGTGCGGCCGACTCGGCCGGCCGGAAAGCACTGCGCGCCGTCGAGGGGGCCGTCTACAAGAACGTGATGACCCGGATCGCACCCTACTACTTCGACAACGAGCTCGTCAGCGCCAACCTCCAGCGAGCCGGCCGTGGCGAAGCCCCCGAGTACGTCTTCGAGGTCAACGTCAACGACGACGACCTGAAGATTCGGGTGTCGAACAGGCTCGCAGACTACGAGTCCTCCGTCGACCGCTGGCACGTCGACACGCCCAAACACACAGCGACCGTCGCCGCCGCCGAGGGCGTCGAACCCCCGGCCCCGAGCGACGACCTCGTCGCCGAGTCGAACGAACCCGCTTCGGAACCGTACGACCCAGCATCCGAGGACGGCGACTGACCTTCGAGCGTTCACGTCCCCGGTATCCGACCCCGAGCTTTGTGCTGTGTGAACGGATGTTTCGCGACCGCAGAAAAATAACCGGAATCGGACAACCAAAGATTTGTATTCGACAAGCGACTCTATTCAGTTGATTCCATAATGTCGAGCGACAACCCAAGTCCGACTCCGAGCCCTGCCGAACGCCGAAGCAACAAACAGTGGTGGCCGAACCGGTTGAGCCTGGAGATTCTCGACCAGAACGCCCGCGACGCCGGGCCGATGGACGACGATTTCGACTACGCCGAGGCGTTCCAGGAACTCGACCTCGAAGAACTCAAAGCCGACATCGAGGAGGTCATCACCGAGCCCAAGGACTGGTGGCCGGCCGATTACGACCACTACGGCCCGTTCATGATCCGGATGGCGTGGCACAGCGCCGGCACGTACCGGGCCTACGACGGCCGCGGTGGTGCGGCCGGCGGTCGACAGCGTTTCGCCCCGATTAGCAGCTGGCCGGACAACGCCAACCTCGATAAAGCACGCCGACTGCTCTGGCCGGTCAAACAGAAGTACGGCCGCAATCTCTCCTGGGCCGACCTGATAATCCTCGCCGGCAACGTCGCCGTCGAATCGATGGGGTTCCAGACGTTCGGGTTCGCCGGTGGCCGCGAAGACGACTTCGAGCCGGACAAGGCCGTCGACTGGGGCCCGGAGAAAGAACTCGAGACACAGGAACGCTTCACGGAAGCCGGCGAGATTCAGGAAGGCCTCGGCGCCTCCGTGATGGGGCTAATCTACGTCAACCCCGAAGGACCGGACGGACAGCCCGACCCAATGGCGTCGGCAAAGAACATCCGCCAGACGTTCTCCCGCATGGCGATGAACGACAAGCAGACCGCGGCGCTGATCGCTGGCGGACACACCTTCGGCAAGGTTCACGGTGCCAACAACCCGGAGGAAGCGCACGACCCCGACCCCGAAGCGGCCCCGATACAGAACATGGGCCTGGGCTGGCAGGACGGGGAAACCGCCGCCGAAGAGGGTGTCACGACGAGTGGCATCGAGGGTCCTTGGACGTCCTCGCCGACCGAGTGGGACATGGGCTACGTCGACAACGTGCTCGAGTACGAGTGGGAACCGGAGAAAGGCCCCGGCGGTGCCTGGCAGTGGACGCCGAAAGACGGCGAGGAGGTCGCATCGGCGCCCGACGCACAGAACCCCGACGAGGAGGTCACGCCGATGATGCTGACGACGGACATCGCCCTGAAGCGCGACCCGGAATATCGTGAAATAATGGAGACCTTCCAGGAGAACCCGATGGAGTTCGGGATGGCCTTCGCGAAGGCCTGGTACAAACTGACCCACCGAGACATGGGGCCGCCCGAACGGTTCCTCGGCCCGGAAGTCCCTGAAGAGACGATGGTCTGGCAGGACCCCCTCCCCGAGGCCGACTACGCGCTGATCGGTGAGGCGGAAACCGAGTCACTCAAATCGGAGATTCTCGAGTCGGACCTCACGACCGCCCAGCTGGTCAGGACTGCGTGGGCGTCTGCGTCGACATACCGCGACAGCGACAAGCGCGGCGGCGCAAACGGCGCTCGCATCCGACTGGAACCGCAGCGGAGCTGGGAGGTCAACGAACCTGCAGAGCTCGAGACGGTCCTCGAAACCTACGAGCGGATTCAGGCGGAGTTCAACGAGTCCCGGTCGGACGGCACGCGCGTCTCGCTCGCCGACCTCATCGTGCTCGGCGGGAACGCCGCCGTCGAACAGGCGGCCGCCGATGCCGGCTACGACGTCGAGGTTCCCTTCGAGCCGGGCCGGACGGACGCCACCGCCGAACAGACCGACGCCGAGTCCTTCGAGGCGCTCAAACCCGACGTCGACGGGTTCCGCAATTACATCAGCGACGGCCTCGACAAGCCGGCCGAGGAGGTGCTGGTCGACGAGGCCGACCTGCTGGACCTGACACCGGAAGAGATGACGGCGCTCGTCGGCGGGATGCGCGCGCTGGGGGCGACCTACCAGGACTCCGACCTCGGCGTCCTCACCGACCGGCCGGGCACCCTGACCAACGATTTCTTCGTGAACCTGCTGGACATGGGCACGGAGTGGCAGCAGTCCGGCGAATCCCGGAAGATCTACGAAGGCTACGACCGGGAGACGAGCGAGCGCAAGTGGCGTGGAACCCGCGCCGACCTCGTCTTCGGGTCCCACGACGAACTCCGTGCCATCGCGGAGGTGTACGCGTCCGGAGACGGCGAGGAGAAGCTCGTCGAAGACTTCGTCGACGCCTGGCACAAGGTCATGACGCTGGACCGGTTCGACCTGCAGTGAGCTAAGGCCCGATCCAACCCTTTTCGATTTCGCACTACCCAATCGAGCGGTCCCGCTCGCCAGAGACTGCCCGCACTCCGCCCGGCAACTCGCGGCCGAGCGCGTCTGTGGACGACACGCAGATCGCTCCCGCGCTCGCTCGTCGTCCAGTGACACCTCACTCACGGCTCTCGGGCAGTCGTCACGCGAGGTCGCGACGCCGCGGGTCCACCCGAGTCGGAGACCCAGACACCGCAGCGGACAACCCCGTTACCACTCCCGTTCGATGGAGAACCCGCCACAGTCCAGGCAGACCTGTCGCTGTGCCTCGTACTGTGCACCACAGTGCTGACACTCGTACTCCCCGCTCCGTTCGGTGAACCGCCGCAGTCGTTCGAGTATCATTTGCCCCCTCTTAGCACACACTGTCCACGTCACTACTTATAATTATTCGCCAGCCGCTGAAAAAAGGCGAGCGGCGCAGCTCCGGGCGGCGAGTGCGGCAGGTTATTACGCGTCCCGACAGTAGCCGGGTCTCAATGGTCGCTGGAGGGACGCTCGCGACGTTTCTGGTCGCCGGAGCAGCGAGCCTGTTTATGGCGTGGGCCATCGGCGCTGGGTCGTCGGGTTCGACGCCGTTCGCCCCGGCGGTCGGTGCCAACGCTATCTCGGTCATGCGTGCTGGTTTCGTCGTCGGTCTGCTCGGACTGGGTGGCGCCGTGCTTCAGGGCGCGAACGTCACGGAAGCGGTCGGCCGCGAACTCGTCTTGAATGCGACGCTCTCGCCGACTGCGGCCGTCGTCGCGCTCATCACCGCGGCGGTGCTGGTGGCTGTCGGCGTGTTCGCCGGCTATCCCATCGCCACCGCCTTCACCGTCACCGGCGCGGTTGTCGGCGTCGGACTGGCGCTGGGTGGCGACCCTGCCTGGCCGAAATATCGGGAGATCGTCGCGCTGTGGGTCGCGACGCCGTTCGTCGGCGGCGGTATCGCCTACGCTACCGCCCGAGGGCTCCGGAACGAGGGCGTCCCCGAGTCACTGGCCGTCCCTCTCCTGGCCGGTCTCGTCGGCGCAATTCTCGCGAATGTCCGGTTCGTCGTTCTCGGACCGCCCGACGAGGCCGCGTCGCTGACGGGTGTCGCTACCACCGCTCTCTCCGGTCTCCCGTCGGCCGTCGTCTACGCCGGTGTGACGCTCGTGGCCGCGACGCTCGCCGCCGTCGTCCTCTGGTGGGACCTCCGCGGGAGTCCCGAGGCCGGCCAGCGCCACTTCCTGCTCGCGCTCGGTGGGCTCGTCGCGTTCTCCGCCGGTGGGAGTCAAGTGGGACTGGCACTGGGACCTCTCCTCCCCCTGCTCGACCCCTTCGAGATCCCGCTCGTGGCCGTCCTACTGGGTGGTGGACTCGGCCTCCTGATCGGCTCGTGGACCGGCGCGCCCCGGATGATCAAGGCGCTCAGCCAGGACTACTCGGCGCTGGGTCCGCGCCGCTCCATCGCCGCGCTCATCCCTTCTTTCGCCATCGCACAGACCGCCGTCTTCTTCGGCATCCCCGTCTCGTTCAACGAGATCATCGTCAGCGCCATCATCGGCAGCGGTTTCGCCGCCGGCGGGAGTGGTGTCAGCGGCAGGAAGATGGCATACACCGTCCTCGCGTGGATCGCCTCGCTCGGCCTCGCTCTCACCCTCGGCTACGGCGTGTTCACCGCCATCGACGTACTGCCGGTCTGAGCGTTCCCCGCTCCGATCCGGAACCGCCGGACGTCACCTGCCCACGATGCAGCCGTTCAGTTCTTGTCGGTGCAGAAAGACATTTCATAATCGAAACTAAGGAGGATATGACAATGCGGCGGTATGTAAGCGGTGGACGGACCAGACGAGCGCTGTTGCGGGGCACGGCGGTCGCGGTGGCCGCCGGGGTGGCCGGGTGTTCGGGCGGCAACGACCCCGGAACCGACGACTCTGGAGACGACACAGGGACGAGTAGCTCCGGGTGCCGACCGGTCCCGGAGACAGCTTCTTTGACCGACAGCCCCAACGGTCGGCCGTGATCCCGTACTGTGACACGCCGGGTCAGTCCGTCGCGGCCGCCGTCGTCGGCGGCCTGCTCGGCACCGCTCTCGCGCTCGCGGCCGGCCTCAACCTCGCCGCAGGCGTCGTACTGGCTGGCCTGCTCGGCGGGTTCGCGGACCTGGCCGCCCACATCGTCCGCGGCGACGACCAGTTCCGGGCCGCCGTCGCGCGGTTGCGAGGCTGACCGCCCGCAACTCCCGATGCCGAATATCCTGATAGCGATCATAACGGAGACCGTCCGATACCGACCCCCTCAGTCGTCGGCGGCGGCGTCTTCCGGTTCAGGTTCCCCCTCGTCTTCGGTGCCGTCCTGCTGGATGCGTGTGACCCGGGCTTTCATGATGCGGGTGTTCTCGACCTGTTCGACCCGGATCTCGACGCCCTCGTACTCGATTTCCTCGCCTTCCTCGACGAGGCGGCCGGCGAGGTTGAAAATGAACCCGGCGATGGTCTCGAACTCCTCGCCCTCCGGGATGTCGATGCCGAGGGCCTCGTTGACCTCCTCGATGTTGACCTCGCCTTTGACGATGGCACTGTCGTCACCGACGAACTCGATGGGTTCCTCCTCTTCGCCTTCGAGGATCTCGCCGACGATCTCCTCGGTGAGGTCCTCCATGGTCACGAGGCCTTCAGTGGTGCCGAACTCGTCGATGACGACCACCATGTGGAGGCGTTCGTCGCGCATCTCCGCCAGCAGGTCGTCGACGTTTTTCGACTCCGGGACGTGTAGCGTCGGCTCGATCAGGTCCTCGAGTTCGACGTCCTCGGCGGCCGTCCCGCCGTAGTTGCGGTCCCGGACCAGATCGCGGATGTGGACGACGCCGATGATGTTGTCCAGACTCCCCTCGTAGACCGGGAGGCGAGCGTGCCCCGAGTGGACACACTGCTCCATCGCCTCGTCGACTGTCGCGTCCTTCGAGATGCCGTCCACGTCGAGCCGCGGCGTCATGACTTCCTTGGCGATTGTGTTGTTGAATCGGAGCGTGCGCTGGAGCATCTCCCGCTCTTCCTCGTCCAGTACGCCCTCGCGTTCGCCAGTCTCGATTATGTCACGGATCTCCTCGCGGGTGACGTAGGACGTCTCGATGGCGGTCTGACCGCCGGTGACGCGGTTGACCTGCTGTGTGAGGAAGTCGAAGACGACGATCAGCGGCCACAGCACGCGCTCGGCGGCCTTCAGCGGGCGGGAAATCTGCAGGGCCCACGACTCGGTGTTTTCGACCGCGTAGCTCTTCGGAGCACTCTCTCCGAACAGGAGGACCAATGCCGTGATTCCGAACGTCGAGATGGCGACGGCGACGCCCTGGCTGAGGTAGATTGCCAGCAGCCCCGTCGTGATCGACGTCATCGCGATGTTGACTAGATTGTTCCCGACGAGAATCGTCACGAGCAACCGGTGGGGGTCGGCCTTGAGCCCCTTGAGGGTCTTTGCACCGGGAACCCCGTCCTCGACCAGCGAGTCGACGCGGTGGGCCGCCAGCGAGAACATGGCAATCTCCGAGGATGAAAAAAATGCCGACAGTACGAGCAGGACGACGACGACGACGACCCCAACGCCAGTGATGAGACTGTCGGTGAACTGCACTCCCAGCACCTGCGTCGCAGCAGGTGCGGGTGCGACCAGCGGCGCGACGGCCGAAGCTGCGCCCATTACCGACTGACTTTGCCGTCGGCGGGATTAAGACTTGTCATCGGTGTAATGCGCGCAATCCAGCGATTTCGCCGCTGTAACCGTCGATTCTCTCTGCCCTCGGCCGTCCGCCCACGCGGACACGCTGAGGGGGGCCCGGCTCCGCCGAGCCCCCGTCCTGCTCGTGCGGACGCCCGAAGGGCTTACCTGGCAATCGCCCCTATTCCACCCGATGAGCGACCCGGATATCACACTTTACCGGCTGCAGGCGTGCCCGTTCTGTGAGCGCGTCGTCCGCAAACTCGAAGAGTACGACCTCGACTACCGGTCTCGGTTCGTCGAACCGATGCACTCGGACCGCAACGTGGTCAAGCGCATCTCGGGCAAGCGGACCGTGCCCGCCGTGGTCGACGACACCACCGGCGTCACGATGTCCGAGAGCGCGAACATCGTCGACTACCTCGACCGGACGTACGGGGGCGAGGGAAGCGACACTTCCCGAGCCTCGTCGGCACAAAGCTCCGACGGCGGTGAAGCCTGATGCCGATGGGATTGGACTTCGAGGTGGTCGAGTTCCCTGACGTCGACCACCCTACAGCAGGCGAACAGGCCCCCGACTTCGAGCGCCCGCTGGTCACAGCCGAGTACTGGGAGGACCGTGCGCTCTCGGCCCTCACGGCCGAAGGGCCGGTTCTCCTCCTGTTCCACACCATGGACGGTGCCTTCCCGACGACGTACATGTGGAACGAGATTCGGGACCGCGAGTGGGGGCAAAGCGAGGACGACCTGACCGTCGTCGGGCTCTCGGTCTCCTCGCCGTACGAACACAAGACGACTATCGCGGAGCGTGGAATCGAGGACACCGGCTATCGGCTCTTTTCGGACCCGCAAAACGGTGTGGCCGAGCGGTACAGTATCGACCACTCCCTCGACGGGATGGCCGGCGTCAGCGAACCCCGACCCGCCGCCTTCCTACTCGACGACGAGCGCGTGATCCAGTACGCCTGGGTCGCAGCCGAGTGGCCGCAGTTCCCAGACTACGACGAGATCGAGGCCGCGATCGACGACCTGTAGCGACCGACTTTTGACTCTCCGCGGCCGACCGTCGACAATGACTGACGCCGACACCACCCGTGCCGTCGATGCCCTCCGGAACGGCGACCTCGTCGTCTACCCTACGGAGACCGTCTACGGCCTCGGCGCGGACGCCACCGACGCCGACGCCGTCGAGCGCGTCTTCGACGCGAAGCGACGAGACCGAGACGAACCCGTGTCGCTGGCCGTCCCCGACATCGAGACCGCCCTCGAGTACACCGCCCCGACCGCCGACGAGCGCGCGTTCATGCACGAGTTCCTGCCCGGTCCCGTCACAGTGCTGGTCGACCGTACCGACGTGGTGCCGGACGTGCTGACCGCTGGCCGCGAAACGGTCGGCGTTCGAGTCCCCGACCACGACCGCGCGCTCGCGCTTCTGGAGGATTTCCACCCAGTCACCGCCACCAGCGCCAACGTCAGCGGTACCGGGAGCGTCCGCGAGGTGGACGAACTGGGCGACCAGGTCCGGGAGGTCGCCGCCGTCCTGCTCGACGGCGGCCGGACCCCCGGCGGTGGCAGCACCGTCGTCGACGTCGACGCCGGCGACATCTACCGGCGCGGCGCGATGGCCGAGGAAATCGAGGCGTGGCTCTGAAACCGCGCCTGCCCCGACTCGAACCCGCCGGCTACGGCAGTTTTAAATAGGTGTCGCCGCGTTTCTGACAGCGGACGACTTTGGCGACGCCCGACGGAATCCGCGAGGCGCCGTCGGCGAGGGCTGCCGACGCGAACCCGAGTCGATCCAGCGACCCCTCACACGCGTTGATTTGGACGCCGGCGGCCGCCATCTGGTTGATCTGTGTCGCCTCCGGCGCCGACGCGAGCAGAAACCGAACGGCGTCCCCGTTGACCACGACCGTAATCGCCTCGGCCGCCGTCGGTACCGACTCGTCCTCGTACAGGTTCAGGATGTTTCGCAGCGCCATCCGCCAGTCTGCGTTCTCACCGCTCGTGATGTGGACGACGATGCCCGAACTAGCACTCATCACCATCTCTTATCGGGGTGAAGAAGTAAAACCTGCCCGTGGTCCCACCCCCACGCAAATCTCTTGTTCAAACCCGTCGCACACTCACCGCCTCGCGGGCGTCGCCTGCTCGGCTTTCCAGGTGTTCCCCCCGATTACAAGCTGCGAGGAGAAAGCCCCGCCGTTCACGGCGGGAATAAATTCGACAAACCTTAGCTCAGCCACGCTTGACGTGCCGAACGGATTTTTTAATCGCCACTAATCGGACAGTATCGGAGCTCCCCGGTTATATGCAGAACGCACCCCGTTCTGTTGTGGAACTCGGGGTGCAGTGAGAAGTACCGCTGAATCCCATGCCGGGATTGGAGTAACGGCTGGGTGGCACGGCCAGTAGCTGTCATCGAGATGGCTACAAACCCTGAACATCCCAAACCAGCGGTGCAGTGCCGCGGAATCCTCGCCATTCAGGACGGAGAGGATGTCACCGGTCGTGTTTCCCGCGCCGTTCGATTCGGGGCAAAAAGCACAGACGTTCCGCTCGCGTGGTCGGTGATCCGACGCTGGGGGGACTCTCCTACCGCTCGTCGACGGGGACGAACTCATCGCCGTTCGAACCGATATAACGGCCGCGCGGACGGATCAGACGGTTGTCCTCGTACTGTTCGAGAAGGTGGGCAATCCAGCCGCCACAACGGCTCATCGCGAAGATCGGCGTGTAGATGTCGACCGGGATGCCCATCTGGTAGTATGTCGACGCCGAGTAGAAGTCGACGTTCGGCGCGAGTCCCTTCTCCTCACGCATCCACTCCTCGATCGAACTGGAGTACTCGAACCACTTCGGCGAACCGGCGGCCTCACCGAGGGCTTTCGACTTGTCCGAGAGGATGCGGGCGCGCGGGTCCTTGACGTTGTAGACGCGGTGGCCGAAGCCGGGAACTCGTTCGCCGGCCTCGAGTTTGTCCTCTGCCCACTCGACCGGTTCCTTGCCGGACTCGTCGAGTTCGAGCAGGGCCTCCATCACGTCCTGGTTCGCGCCGCCGTGCAGCGAGCCCGAGAGCGCGCCGATGCCGCCTGGAACGGCCGAATGCAGGTCCGCGAGCGTCGAAGAGATCACCATCGAAGAGAACGTCGAGGCGTTCAGACCGTGGTCGGCGTGGAGCACGAGTGCCATGTCGAACGTCTCGGCGAGCACCGCACCGGGTTCCTCGCCGTTGAGCATGTACAGGAAGTTCTCGGCGTGGTTGAGGTCCTCGCGGGGGGTAACCGGCTCTTCGCCGTCCCGAATCCGGGCGAACGCCGCGATGATCGTCGGAATCTTGGCGGTGATTCGCCGCCCCTTCCGGAGGTTGACCGCCCGATTCTGTGGATCGGACTCCGCGTCGGGGTCGTGGGCCGAGAGGCTGGAGACGGCCGTCCGAAGTGCGGCCATCGGATTCTCGTCGGCCTCGGCCAGCGAGCGCACCAGACCGAGTACGTCGTCGTGCAGTTCGCGCTCGGTGCTCATCGCTTCGGTAAACTCCGCGAGCGCCTCGCTGTTCGGGAGGTTGCCGTGCCACAGGAGGTACAGCACTTCCTCGTAGCTCGCGTCACGCGCCAGATCGTCGATCGAGTAGCCCCGGTAGATGAGTTCGCCGGCATCACCGTCGATGTAACTCAACTCCGACTCGGCGACCAGGACTCCCTCAAGCCCCTTTTTGAGCTCGTCGGACATACGTCGGCATTCTCTACGTGCCGGGAAAAGCATTATCTTTTGTCCAGCACACGTCCGCTGCCCGCCGCCCGCTCGGTGGACGTGTGAACACGATGTGGGCCCAAATATTGAAAATATCCACTCCGGAACGCTGATACTGGGTGATTGAACTTCTCGGTCACGGGTCGAGGGATAATACCGTGCCTGGCGTCGTCCGAGCGGTAGACCGAACGACACCGCATCCGGTGAGACTGTCGCCGGGCAACGCTTTTTACTCGGCAACGAGGAGCCTCGAGCATGGCAGTCGACGAGGTCGAGTACGAACCGGTCAGTGTCAAGACGCTACTGGCCGAAATGAAAGACACCGCGGAACTGCTGATCGACCTCTCGTACTCGGCGGTCCTACTGGGGAGCGACGAGGTAGCCGGAGAAGTGCTGGAACTGGAGGCCAAGATGGACCTCCTCCAACTCCGGGCTCGGATGGGCCTGCTCATGGCCGCCCGCAACCCCGAGGACGCCGAAGCCCTCGCACCGGTGCTGGGCGTGGTCGGCGCCGCCGAGAAGATCTCCGACGCTGCCGGCGACATCGCGAAGGTCGTGCTGGAAGACATCGGTCTCCCCGACGCGATGCGGGCTGCACTCCCCGAAGCCGTCGAGACGGTCGTGCGTACCGTCGTCGTCACGAACTCGCCGTTTGCAGCCCGCACGCTCGTGGACATCAACCTCGAAACCGAGACCGGGGTGCGTGCTATCGCCATCCGTCGGGACGGTGAGTGGCTGTTCAATCCGGGTCCCGAAACCACGCTCCGACCCGAGGACATTGTCATCTTCCGAGGGTCAGAGGAGGCAATCGCGGACGTCTACGAGGACGCCAGCGACCAGGCGTACGTTCCGCCAGAACCGCCCGAGCCGGGAATCGACGACCTCGAACGTGCTGTGGACTCCATCGTCCACATGAAAAACATGAGCGAACTCGCCGTCGACCTGGCCTATGGTGCCGTCCTCTTCGACTCTGACGAGGTGGCCGAGGAAGTGCTGGAACTGGAAGCCGAAGTCGACGCGCTCAAGTCCCGCTTCGAGGCCTGGACCCTCCAAGCCGCCGGCCGTGTCGACGACCCCGTCGACCTCCGGGGGCTCGTCCAGCTCGCGAGTGCGACCGAGGTCATCAGCGACGCCGCTCTGGAGATCAGCGAGGGTGTTCTTCGCGGCCTCGGCACTCACCCCGTCGTCGCCGAGGCCGTCCGCGAGTCCGACGAGGTGATCGTCCGGCTGACCGTCGGCCCCGACAGCGACCTCGCGGGCGTCACGCTGGGTGAGCGGATGGTCAAGACCGAGACCGGGATGCGCGTCATCGCGGTTCGACGCGCCCGCTCAGAGAGCGAACGAACCGGTCGCGAGGGCGGGAGCTGGGTCATCTCACCCGGCCCTGACACGGCGCTTGACCCCGGCGACGTCCTCATCGCCAAAGGCACCCGTTCGGGGGCTGGTCGGCTGGCGGGGCTGGCGGACGACGCGGCGAACGGTGTCGGGCCCTGAGGACACCGTCACAGCTCTTTTGTGAGCCGATACGCGTCTCGCAGAACCAGTGCCGACGTCACCAGCGCGCCGAGCCCCGTCGCGAGGACGAACGCGAGCGCTACGTAGTACGCCGGCGACCGGTCGACACCGGGCACGACGACGAAGAACGTGAACACCGCGGTCGTGAACACGAAGCCGAAGACGAACCCGCGAAGCGCGTTGTCCCGGACGTTCAGCGCCTCCATCATCGCCGCTGCCCCGCCGGGGCGTTCCGGGCGGCCGTCAGTTCCGGCTCCGGTCGCCGGGCCGCCGTCGGAGCCACGCTCCGACGCGATTCCGGTTTCCTCGCTCACGGACGCGTTACCGTCGTCTGTCACAGTCCAGCTAGTGACTCCCGGGACAAAATCGCGTCGGTCCAGCTCCCTTTCCCCCGTGGCCGCCGTCGACGATCATCCGTTCGCGGCCGCAGTACGCCCGCGCACACGGCGTGCGAGACCGACAGTCCTGCACCCCTCACGACAGAACCAACTCAAGCGGCCGGAGATGCCCGATGGGCGCGCGAGAGCCCCGCTCCTGCGAACGTGGAGAAAACCCAGATTCGCGCCACGAACACGAGCGCGGTGAACCCGCGGTCGGGCCGTCGGATGCGAGCCGACGAACCGCCCGGCACCGCCTGCGGGGATACGGCTCGCTTCCGGCGGGGTTCGAGCTCACTCGGTTCCGGCAGGGTGTGGAACATATCGAACGTCCTAAGACCGTGCAACCGCGCCTTAGTGATAATGACCAGCCTCGGGACGGCGAACGCGACTCCCGGTGAGATCGACTCCGGGCGGCTGTTCGTCGGTGATACCCGTGACGGCACCGAGGTCGGACTGCCGGTCGCGGTGGTCAACGGTGCCGACAACGGGAAGACGCTCTACGTGCAGGCCGCAAGTGACGGTGACGAACTCAACGGCGTCGGCGTGATACAGCGACTCGTTCCGCGGCTCGACCCCGACGAGATCGCCGGTACCATCCTCATCGTCGGTATCGTCAACTACCACGCCTTCCAGGTCGCCGAACACCGCAACCCGGTCGACGACACGAAGATGAACCGGACCTACCCCGGCGACGAACGCGGGACATCGAGCGAACGCATCGCCGCCGCCACCTTCGAGGCTGCCACCCGCGCCGACCTCGCTTTGGACCTCCACCAGGGCTCGACCTCCCGGATGATCGAGGAGTGCCGCGTCCGATGTGGCCCACGCCACCGCCTCCACGAGGAGTGTCTCGAACTCGCGAAAGTGTTCGGCTGTGGGTACATCCTCGACCAGAAAGGCCCCGACGGCCAACTGGCCCGCGCCGGCCCCGACGACGGCGTCCCCACCATCGACCCCGAACTCGGTGGGTGTGTCGGCTGGGACGACCACTCCATCGAGGTCGGCGTCGAGGGCGTCGAAAACGTCCTCGATTACTACGGCTTCACCGACGGCACCCACGTCCCAGAACCACAGACCCGGGCGAGCGGCTTCGAGCAGTACGGCGCACCCGCCGGCGGTCTCATCACCCTACATAAAGAACTGGGCGACCGCGTCGCCCGTAACGACCTGCTGTTCGAGATTACCGACGCCTTCGGCCAGTCCAAGGCCGAAGTCACCGCCGACTCCCAGGGCGTGTTCTGGCGTACCCGCCGCCTCCCGCAGGTCGCCACCGGCGAGTACGTCTGTTCGGTTGGGACGGACGTGGATTCCTTCTAACCCACTTTTTACGTCGGGGGGTGCGCTCCGCGCACCCCCCATCGCAAAAACGTGGGGAAAAACTGCCGGACGCGAGCCAGCGGCTCGCGTCCGGTACGACGCGGTATACCGACCGCAACCGCTCCGCTACCGCAACCGCCTTGCACCGCCGCAGAAAGTACGTACCGCTGACAGCGACAGCACCCGCATGGACCGGGGTCGCGGGACGTCGTTTGTGTTCATCGGCGCTGTTATGTTCGCCGTCGCGGCCGTCGGCGGCTTCGTCGTCTTCGATTCCGAGTACGTCCACGAACTACAGAACGACTCCGCGGCGTTCGACGCCTCGACGGAGGGGCACCTCCACTACGCGAACCTCTCGGAACGCGGGCAGACGGCCGTCGACCGGACCATCGAACGGGGCGTGTACGTCGTCGAACGTGAGGACGAGACTGCCCCCGAATTCATGTATATCGACGATGGCGTTGGCCGGTACGTCGTCCAGCGTACCGACGGTGCCTACGAGATCACGACGCACCGTGAGGGGCCCGAGATGGGACTCCTCTGGCTCCCCGCGATGTTCGTCTTGCCTCCGCTGGGAATGGCGGGAACTGCGCTCGTCGTGGCCGGGATCATCCTCGTCGCGTTCAATGTGTACCGGCAGCGAACCGCAGACAGGACTCCTGCCGGGGACTGATCTCTCATCGCTCGGGATGCGTTTCCCCGTCGAACCCACCTCTCACTAATGGCTTCGCAACGTGCCGTCGCGCACACGGCGGCACCTCGTACCAGCCCCCTTCAAGATCGCGCGCTATCGACTGTTCGACCTTCCCCTCTGCCTCGGTCCCGCAG
>NZ_JAQCNH010000076.1 GCF_028275115.1 Halorientalis sp.
CTGTCGGCCGGCGCTCGGGACGGCGACGGTGGGCTCGACCTGCCGACCGGACAGGTCCGGACGATGCTCGGCGAGGGGTTCGTTCCGGTGTTGCACGGTGACGTGATCGCCCATGCGGGGGCGGGTGCGACCATCGTCAGCGGCGACGAACTCGTCGTCGAACTGTCGACGAGCGTTGCCGCGGACAGGGTCGGCCTCTGTTCGGCAGTGCCGGGCGTCCTCGACGCCGGCGACGAGGTGATCGGCCGCATCGACGCGTTCGACGACGTAGCCGAAGTGCTTGGCGGCAGTGACGCCGCGGACGTGACCGGTGGCATGGCCGCGAAAGTCCGGACCTTGTTGGGCCTGGACACGCCGGCATCTATCTTCGCGCTCGACGAACTCGAGACGTTTCTTCGGGGTGAGCGACCGGGAACGCTGATCGCAGGCGGCGACGGAGACGGTGCGTAACGGGCAGGTCTCCGCCACGAGCGTCCGTCGAACCGCGGTGTGAGCGGCGCGTCGTTTAGGGCACGGCCTCGCGCGGGCCGAAACGTGGCGTACTCTTATTGATGATTGTTACCAATACCAACGATATGACAACTGTGAGAATCGTAGGTGGGGCGAGATACGGCTTCAAGATGGTCGGTCTCGTCTTCGGGCTGCTGGTGATCAGCGGTGCGCTGTTCGCGCTGGGAGGGCTGCTGGCGACCGGCGGCGACCTGACGTTACGCGGATCACTCTTGGCCGTCGGACAGCCAGCGATGGTAGCCGCCGGCGGGTTCTTCGGCCTGGCAGGCGTCGCCACCCTCTACGCTGGCACTGTCGGCCTCGTCCACAAACTGATCGCAGACAGCGTCACCGCCGGCTTCGAGAACGCAGACCCGGTAGTTACGTCGCCGGCTCCGACGGGGGCAGACGCCGCGGGCGACAGTTCGGAACCGGCCGGGGAGGACACGTCCGAGCCGGCGGCCGCGACCTCCGGCCGTGCCGAACAGTCACGGGACGATTCGGTCACGGCCGATTCGCCGGCGACGGAACCAACTGCGGACACCGTCGATTCGACTACCGATTCGACAGAACCGGTCACAGAGAGAGTCGAACCGGAGTCGGTCGACCTGGTGGACGAACCAACTCCGAAGCCGGGGCAAAACCGACCGTCGACCGAATCGACCGTCGACGCGGCTGGGGACGACGACTTGGACTCCACCGGCAGCGCGGCACAGAAAGACGGCGGCGAGACGGAACCCGTTGTCGAGGCGTCGGGTGCCGGTGCGGAGGGAACCGACCCGACCGAGGAGCCAGCGACGGAGGTGGACGAGGTGGCCACGGAGGACGGCGAACGGCCGACACCGGAGGACATCGACCGGGTCGTCAGCCAGGCGACCGGGAGCGGTCTGAGCGACGAACCGACCGGCGAGACAACCCAGACGGACGCGGACGAGCCGCTGGGTCAGCCGGACGCGCCACCGGCCGACGACGAGACCGGAACCGCGGCGGACAGCGGTGAAGACACGTTCGCCGAATCCGAGTCGGAATCCGGTAGGGCGGCCGCAGAAGACATTTTTACCGGGTCCGAGCGCGAAGCGCCGGCAGCGGATGAGCAATCGGAGAGTCACAAAGCCGACGTCATCGACAGGGCATTTCAGCAGGAAGACGAGGAGAATCTAGACGACCCGCATACGGTCATCGACGACGCGATTCAGGATGGCGACGTGGAGGACACCACCGACGAACCGGGCGACTGGGAACCGCTCGACGAGAGCGACCTGAAAGATTAGCGTTCGAGCAGTTCCTCGGCGACGATGTTGCGCTGGATGGCGCTCGCACCCTCTCCAATCTGGTAGAGTTTCGCGTGGCGGTACTGGCGTTCGACCGGGTAGTCACGGGTGTACCCGTTGCCGCCGTGTTCGGGTTCGGTGTTGCCCAGCGCACCGATCAGCTCCCCGGCGGTGATGCCTTCGAGGATCCACTCTCTGTTCGTCCGTGCCGTACTCGGCGATTATAGATGGAGCAGGCGCAATACCACGTCGCTCACGGCGTGGATACGCGCCGTCACTCGATGAAACAGTCCCCCGGCTACACTATTGGCGAGTTTCCGACCATGACTGTTAATTGACAGGCAGTCATACACAGAAGTAGGAATCGGACGGAACGGAGCGGATTCCGTCCCGTCCTACAGAGGCGGCCTGTCCGCCTACAGCAATGAGACAATATCTGGAACGTGGTCACGAACACCGGATGCTCGAACCATCCGGCCCGTGGTGACTACGCTCGCGGCACTTCCGCTACCGTGAACTCCGTTGACGCCTGCTGGCGTCCTTGCGGCCAAAACAACGCCTGGACGCCAAACACGGTCGAGGATACACGTAACGGCGGCTTGGCACCGCCCGCAGTCCAGCCAGCTTAGGCCGTCAGCATCCCGTCGGATTCCAACCGGGGTGATGCTTGGTTGGACTGTTAAACCTGAAACTCCCAACTGCGGTCGGGGTTCCTCCGCGTTTACGCGGAGGAGGATGTCAATCGCGTGCCGAACTCCGTCC
>NZ_JAQCNH010000080.1 GCF_028275115.1 Halorientalis sp.
GACCGACTCCTCGCGGACGGACAAAGACTCGAAGCCGCTGGCTAACCCAGCATCCGGGACAGCGAGACACCGGTCACGAGGTCTGGAGTATCTAGCCAGCGGGGCGGTGTATACCCGGACCCCGGGCAACGGGGCCGAGGTGTGTGCGGAGCGGTCAGTCGACGGTCGACGGCGGGCACAGATACAGGTACCAGGCGCCCTCAGCGGATGGTATGCGACTCGCGGCGCTGTGTGTCGTTCTCGGAGTCGTCCTCGCCGGCTGCGGGGGCGGCGGCGGGACTACGGTAACGCCGGTGGAGGTGTCAGACCCAGAGCGCACGGTCGGGGCCACAGAGGGGTTCCCTCCGGGAGTTAGTGCCAACGGGGTGTTCGGGCCTGGTGTCCTCGCGGGTGCGCACATGGAACACCTGAGGTCGCAGTCGTTCACCCTCGCATCGAACCGGACGACTGTCTTCAAGAACGGTTCGTTGCGGTCACAACTCAACATAACTGTCACCCTCGCACAGGACCGGACCTACCGCGCCAGGGTCACGACCGTGGGGCCCGAGGCGCCGCTGTTGCTCGGCGAACCGCCGGCAGCCGCGGAGTTCTGGTCGAACCGTTTCACGTACGTCCGCGCGTTCGGTCTGGACCGCGAAAACCGAACCTACAACGAGTTCGTCCCACAGGGCGGTCACGTCGGAACCTGGCAGTACTGGACCCGGACGGCCGCCTTCGGCGGGGGTACCGGTAACGCCGGCAAGACTATCGAGGACCTGTTCGGTTCGGTCTCCGTGACGGTCGTGGAGCGAGAGACAGTGAACGGGACCACGCGGTACCGGCTTCGTGCTACCGAGCGGTCCGGGACGGCGTTCGCACCGGAGGAGGCCACCGCGGTCGGGAATCTCACTCTCGTCGCGGTCGTCGAGAACACCGGGCTCGTCAGGTCGGCTCGGTACCGGTACGACGCGACGGTCGACGGACAGCGAGTCACCGTCAAGCGGGCATTTCGGTACGCCGGTGTCGGCACGACAGAGGTCACACGGCCGGCGTGGTACGACCGGGCGACCAGCTAAGCGTCGAGTGCCCTGCGAACTGTCTCCTCGATGTCCTCGGGCGTCGTATACCCTTCGAGCTTCTCCGCGAGTTCGCCGTCGACGAACACCAGCGTGGTCGGCGCGACGTCGACCTCAAAGGCCCGACGGAGGTCGGGCGCGTCACCGCCGTCGGCGCCGGTGGCGGTCACGGCCTCGGGCAACCGGCCCAGTGTGTCGTCGAGTTCGGCCTTCATCGACCGGCAGGGGTCACACTCCCGGGCGAACACGAACACGACGGCGGCGCGCTCGTCGGCGAGAACGTCCTCGAACGAGGCAGGCAACGTCCTCAGCTTCGGCGGGACGGCCGACGCCTCGCCCGCGGCGGCCATCACGGCCGCCAGTTCGAGCACCACGTCCCCCGGCAGGTCCGTCTCGAGGTCGGACTGGACGGCCAGATACGTCGCGAGTTCCCACCGCGAGAGACCGAGTTGCGCCACTCGCTCCGGGGCCTCTGTGCGTGGAATGTCGAACACCTCGGCGACCGTATCGTGAAACGTCTCGTCGTCGACATCGGTGTAGGAGTCGGCGTACACCGCGCGCACGTCCTCGAAGGACTCCGTTGGCGTCAGTTCATCCTCGTCGGTGACTGCCAAGAAGCCACGGCCGACCAGGAACTCCAGTCGAGCGTCGCCGTCCTCGCGCAACCGTTCGGGGTCCGGGTCGACGCCGCCGTCTGCGGGGTCGGCCCCTGCGTTGGCCACACTCACACCCCCAGATACTGCTGTCGGGTCTCGTCGTCGTTCCTGAGAGTCTGTGCGGTCCCGTCGAAGACAATCTCGCCCTGGTCGATCACGTAGCAGTGGTCGGCGATCGAGATTGCCGCGGCGGCGTTCTGTTCCACGAGGAGGACCGTGGTTCCTTTGTCGTTGATCCGGTCGATCGCGTCCTCGACGTCGTCGACGATCTGCGGGGCCAACCCCTCGTAGGGTTCGTCGAGCATCAACAGGTCGGGGTTCGACCGCAGCGCGCGGGCGATGGCGAGCATCTGCTGTTCGCCGCCGGACAGCGTCCCGGCGGTCTGTTCCCGGCGGTCGTCCAGCCGTGGGAACGCGTCGTAGATCTCGGACAGCGGCCGGGTCTGACTCGGGTCGTCGACGCTCCGGCCGATGACGTTCGAACTGTTGCGCGACACCTGCGTCATGTGGAGGTTCTCGCTGACGGTCAGTTCGGAGAAGACGCGGCGCTCCTCCGGGACCAGCGAGATACCTTTCAGCGCGATGTCCTCCGACGCCTCGTCGGTGACATCCTCGCCACGGAACCGGACCGACCCCTCGACCTGGGGTGGTCGGACGCCCGCGACCGAGCGCAGCGTCGTCGTCTTGCCCGCACCGTTGCGGCCCAGCAGCGCACAGACCTCACCGTCCTCGACGGCCATCGAGACCCCACGGAGAATGTGGCTCTCCCCGTAGTAGGCGTGGATGTCGTCGACGGTGAGCAGTTGGTCCTCGGCGCCGGTGCTCGCCGCGTCACGGGAGGTACGCCCTGCCCCCGTGTCCTCGGAGCTCACAGGTCGACACCCCCGAGGTAGGCCTCCTGAACGGCAGGATTGCCCTGGACCACGTCCGGCGTATCGTCGGCGATCACCTGCCCACGGCTCAGGACAGCGATCCGGTCGGAGACCCGAAAGATCACCTCCATATCGTGTTCGACGAGGACAATCGTGAGGTCGAGGTCCTCCTGAAGCCTCTCAATCAGGTCGACGGTCCGTTCAGTCTCGTCGGGCGACATCCCGGCGGTCGGCTCGTCCATGAACAGCAGGTCCGGCTCGGAGGCCAGCGCGATAGCGATCTCCAGGCGTCGCTTGTCACCGTAGGGCAAACTCGCGGCCGTCACGTCCCGTTCCGACCAGAGGTCGACCGCGCTGAGCATCTCCTCGGCCACCTCGTCGGTCTCCTCGATGTCGTCCCGACGGCGCAGGAAGTCGAACCGGAAGGAGCCTCGCTCGGCGCCGAAGGCGGCGATCCTGACGTTCTCACCGACGGTCATGTCCGGGAAGATCGAGGCCGTCTGGAACGACTTAGAGATACCCCGCTGGACGATCTGGTAGGGCTTGTCATCGGTGATATCCGCCCCGTCGAACCGGACCGCCCCGTTGGTCGGGTCGAGCAACCCGGTAATGAGGTTGATGAACGTCGACTTCCCGGCCCCATTCGGGCCGATGATCGCCCGGACCTCGCCCTGCTCGACGGTGAGGTCGACGTCGTCGACCGCGGTCAGGCCGCCGAATTCCTTCGTCAGCCCGTCGGTTTCAAGGATACTCATCAGTCGTCACCTCCGCCGTCGCGGGCAGGTCTCGGCTCGGTATCTGCCTCGGCGTCTGCCTCAGGTGGGGCGGCACGGAGCCTGTTCCCCACCCGACGGAATCCACGTCGGATGCCGCCGTAGAGACCGTTCGAGAAGAAGGCGACCACGAGAACGAACACCAGCCCGAGCACCAGTGGCCAGAGTTCAGCGAACTCGATACCGGCTACCGCAATCCCCGAGACCACCAGCCGGATGTACTCGAAGACGCCAGCCCCAATCAGCGGGCCGAACAGCGTCCCGACGCCGCCGAGGGTGGTCATGATGACGAAGTCCCCGGAGACGGTCCAAAACAGCGTCTGGTTGGGGTGGACGGTGAGACCAGCCTTGTACATCGCGAACAGTCCGCCGCCGAGTCCGGCGAACGCGCCCGAGAGGATGAACGCCATTAGCTTGTAGCGGGCGGCGTTCAGGCCAACGAACCGGACGCGCTGTTCGTTCTCGCCCAGCGCCTTCAGGATCAGCCCGTACGGCGATTTCATGATCCGGTGGGCGAACACCACGGCCAGCACGGCAAAGGCCCCGACAAAGAGGTACTTCAGCGACACGCCACCGCCCGGAAGCAGCGGCGTCAGTATCGGCACCGGCTGGTCAAGGGGTATCGCGCCGAACAGTTCCGGCGTCAACTCAAAGCCGGTGTAGGGGGTGTAGCCGTCGTCGCCGTTGGTGAAGATCGTTCCGCCTGCCTCGATGATGCCCGACCCCGGGCCGAAGGCAAAAAAGTACAGCATCTGTCCGAATGTCAGGGTCAACACGGCGAAGTAGACGCCCGACCGGCGGATCGAGAGAAAGCCGATCGGCCAGGAGACGAGCGTGCCGACGAGCACCGCCGTGAGCACGACCAGAACCGGGCTTGAGGAGACGGCGTTGGAGAACAGCGCCGCCCCGAAGGCCCCGGTTCCGAACATCGCCGCGTGACCGAAGGAGAGCAGCCCCGTATAGCCGAGCAGAATATTGAATCCGACGGCGACGGTCCCGAACACCAGGATCTGTGTTGCCAGAGCGGGGAATCCGCCGAGCTCTACCCCGACAATCTCCCCGAGCAGTCCGAGGATATCGATCAGGAACATCGGTAACAGGAGCACGCTCGCGACAGTCGCCAACGCAACCACCGACTCGCGGCTCTTGTTCTCCAGGAGCCAGTCGACGACGTTGCCACCACCCTTTGACCCGGGGGCGGTGTCGACGGTCGCGCCGCCGTCGCTGCGTTTGTCGTCGCTCATGTGCCCACCTCCGTGCTTCCAAACAGTCCTTCGGGTCGGACGAGAATGAACACCGCGACGAAGGCGTACAGGGCGATCTGTGACCAGGCCGCGGCGGTAATCTCGAAGAATCCGACGATCATGCCGAGCATCAGCCCGCCGACGATCGCACCGATGACACTACCCGCCCCGCCGACGACGACCGTTAGAAACGCCGGCACCAACGCCTCCTGGGTGCCGATGCCCGGTTCAGGGTTGATGATCGACCCGCCGATGAGCCCTGCGAGCCCCGCGAGCGCGGCCCCGAGCCCGAAGATCAGCGCGTACGACCGTGTGATCTTGATACCCATCAGCCGGACCATCTCCGAGTCCTCGGTGCCGGCCTGGACGACCAGCCCGAAGTCCGTCCGCTCGACGACGTAGTACGTCGCCCCAATCACGAGGAAGGTTATCAGGACGATAGCGAGGCGCCACCGAAGCACCGACCCCAGGACCGGCAGGGTGACCGACCCGTCGACGTCCACGCCGAGGAGACTCGT
>NZ_JAQCNH010000119.1 GCF_028275115.1 Halorientalis sp.
TATCGGCACTCGAGGGGACACACCGATGAGTGGAGGCAGTGCCGACCTACGCGCGCAGGTCATATCGCCTATATGTATCGAACCGACGACTCGGGCGTCAGAAAGTCGCCGAACGAACCGGGCACCGGAGCCACACACAACGCGTCGGGCTGGGAGACCGCAACCGACCTCGTCAGGGAGTACGACCGCCCCGTCAGCGTCGGAGACGCCGTCCACGCTGCCGTTATCGACGCGGCGGAAGCCTGGCCGGAAGTCTCCGACGAACCTCCGCTCCAGCATTTCGTCGACATCGAGCGGTTGGACGGCCTGTTCAAGACGAAGGCAACCGACGACAGCGGCTGGCTTCCATCGGTCAGTTTCCGGTTCCAGGGATGCCAGATAAACGTGTTGTACGGGGCGGTGATACGTGTCATTATCGACCGCGAGCCATAGCGGGCAGGGTTGTCGCCGTCGCTGGACCGGCACCGCCCCCGGAACGAACGTCCTCATAGATTGACTCCGAAAGGAATTAACTGACCTTATGATCTCCCCTCGACGCGAAGTCCCAAGCCCCGGCTGACCACCCGCTTCCTTTGTCGGTTTCTTCGGCTGTGGGTGTCCGGCCGCACCCACTTCCGTCCGTTCGGTGAGTGCTACGGGCTGGTCTCTCGCCGCGAGGACACGGTCAACGGCAACGCCCTGGGGCGCCGACTCGTCTCGGAGGGGTTTCGCGCAGTGGAACTGTGTGAACCCCGTCACGCAGTTTGAATCCCACGCACCGGTTGCTGGCGCTCACGGGTCGTTCACGACAACAACGGGCGGCGAGGGAGTTGAACCACCTGAACGTCGCTCGCTAACGCTCGCTCGTTCCATCGTTCAAATCCTCGCGGAGCGAATTCGTCGTTCGCGGACTGCGAGCGACAGAATGAGCGGGCGGCGAGGGATTTGAACCCCCGGCCATCTGGTCCGGAACCAGGCGTTCTGTCCGCTGAACTAGCCGCCCTCGAACGGTAATACAGGAGGCGCCGGCATAACGGTTATGAACCGCAGAATGTCAGGGCTGCTCGCCGGTTTCGAGGGTGAACGAGTCGGTCGGGTATGCCGTACAGGTCAGACAGTACCCGTTGTCCATCTCCTCTTGATTGAGCGTGTCGTTGTTGCTGTGTTCGATGTACTCGTCGGCCGGCCCCTCCTCGATGTGGCCAGCACAGGAGAGACACGACCCCTCTCGGCAGGCGTATGGCATGTCCCAGCCCTCGTCTTCACCGATGTCGAGGATGTTCTCGTTGTTCGCAACCTCGATGGTCTCGCCTTCCTTGGCGAACTCGATTTCGTAGGTTTCGACCTCGTCTTCGGTGATAGCGTCCGGGTCGAAGCCCACCTCTTCCTCGGCCTCGCCGCCTCCTGCGAGTTCACCCTCCGAACCACCGGCGACCGCGCCAGCCGCGACGCCACCGCCGCCGATCGATCGGTTCATCGGCTCCGGGAACTCCGTCTCCGGAACCGACTCGGCCCGCTTTTCCAGCACCTCCTGGGAGATGTCCTCGTTGGCCTCCCAGCCGGTACCCTTCGAGTAGTGAAGGGCGACCGCGGCGAGCGTCAGAAGCGCCCCGAGCAGGATACCTGCACTTACCATATCGCCGGTTACGAAGTACGGGCTTATCTAACTGACGAACTTCGAGCCGTCACGACCGCCCGCACGGCCCTCCGTGGCCTACTCATCGTGTCGCGCGACCTCGTGTCGCCCGAAGCCGTACCGCAACCGGTTGGCCAGCCGCCGCGAGAACCGCCCTGGCTCCGCGTCGGTCGCGCGCGAGTCGAACCGCTCTGCGAGCGCCTGATATATCAACGGCACCGACACCTCCTGTTCGAGCGCCTCCTGCACCGTCCACGTCCCAGTCGAACCGCCTGCGACGTGGTCCGCGACCGTCCCGAGGTCGCTTCCCTCCTCGCGGAACGCCTCCTCGCAGAGTTCCAGCAACCACGAGCGGATTACTGCACCGTTGTTCCACGTGCGCGCGACGGCTTCGAGGTCGAGGTCGTACCGTCCGTTGGCCAGTAGCTCGAACCCCTCGCCGTAGGCCTGCATCAGGGCGTACTCCACCCCGTTGTGGATCATCTTCACGTAGTGGCCCGAACCTGCCGGTCCCATGCGGTCGTGACCGTCCGGACCCGTCGCCACGGCGTCGAAGACGGGCACGAGTTCTTCGTATGCCCACTCCGGGCCGCCGACCATCAGCGAGAAGCCCAGCGCCGCGCCCGCAGGGCCGCCCGAAGTCCCGCAGTCGAGGTAGGCCACGTCGGTGGTCTCTGCGCGACGCACCGAGTCCGTGAACTTCGAGTTCCCGCCGTCGACGACCACGTCGTCACCGTCGAGATGCGGTGCGAGTTCGTCCAGCGCGGCGTCGACTGGGTCGCCTGCGGGGACCATCACCCAGACCCGCTTGTCCGCGCCGAGTTGCACCGCGAGGTCCGGAATCGAGTCCGCGGGAGTCGCGCCCGCGTCGGCCGCATCCCCGACGGCTTCCTCGTCCACGTCGAAGGCAGTCACGTCGTGGCCTGCGTCCAGCACGCGGTCGACGACGATCCGGCCCATCCGCCCGAGTCCAATAACGCCGAGTTCCATACCTGCCGCTGGCGGAGCAGAAAAAAGGAAATTCCGGTTTCCAGACGCCGTCCGGTCAGGACCCGGAGTCGTCGTAGTAGAACGTCTCTTCGACGGTGCCGTCGCCGCTGACCGCGCCGTCGCCGGTGTGGAGTCGGCGCTGGGTCCAGAGTGTCACCGAGTAGGCGCAGGTGTGGTCGAGTTTCTTCGTGATGTCGAACGATCCACTGGCCGACTCGGTGGTCGGGTCCGTGTTGTCCCCGGGGATAACCTCGTTCGGCGGGTTCGCCGCGTCCGGCGGCGCGATGTTGTCTGCGCTCTCGTCGTTGGCCTTGATGCTGAGGTTGGCGTCCCGGAGGTGGGGGTGGTACACGTTGAATTTCAGGGTCATGTCACCGCTCTGGCCCTGACAGGTGACCGGGTTTCCGTCGCTGTTGAACACCTCCAGTTCCCGGAAGATGCCGGTGTTGTTCACCACGATCGAGGTGACCGTCTTGCCGCGGTCGGCGCTCGTCGATCCGGGCTGGCGGATCTCGAACCGGACGGCCATCTTCTCCGTCCGAGTCGTCTCGTCCCGGAGGGCGTCGTCGATATCGCCGGGGTTCGAGGACGGCGTCGATTCGCTGGTCACGGCGTTCGTGTTGATACCGATCAGTGGGTCCGCGTCGTCCCAGTGAACGGGGCCGTGGTTCTCGAGCGCACTCTTGAGGTCGGTCGCCGGGCCGGTGTCCGGTTCCGTGAACGCGTCGTCGACGACTGCGCGGACGTCGATCCAGCCGTCGCTCCCGACGTGTTTTTCCTTGAGTGTGACGTCGAAGGAGATTTCACCGCCGCTCGGGAAGTACTGAATCGTCCCGATGTCGGTACTGGAGAACAGCCGACCGTTCACGATCTGACCGTTGTCGGCGTCTTTCAGGTCCGACGGTGGGGTCGTGTTGTTCAGAAGGCTCCGACCGGTCGTATCGAAGACGGCGAACCGGTACTCGATGCTGTCGGTGTTGCTGGGGTCCGACCGGTCCATGAACTCGTCTTCACTGATGTTGCCAGTCATGTTCGGATTCCCGGTGAGCGCGTACTTTCCTGCCCCCATGTAGCCTTCTGCGTCTATGTCGTTGAGGTCCGAAGGGCCCGATGGGACAGTGAAGTCGGTCCCGATTCCCGTCCACAACGTCGGCGTATCGAAGTCGAACGCCGGAATCGTCAGATCGATGCGTTCGCAGTGGCCTGCGTCCTCGCGGTCTGGCTGTCGGCCGTCCGACCGCGTCTCGTCGAGTTCGACGTCGCCCCCCCGCTCCACTGCGAAGTACAGGTCCGGGCCGTGTTCGAGTTCGATCGGCGGCCAGGGTGTGGGTGTCTTCTCGAAGTCCGGTTTCCGGTAGTCGATTCGGTACCGACCCGTCGCGTCGGTTGTGTCCGAGCCGATCCTGTCGTCTTCCACGATGTCGGCGTCGAAGGCCGTGACTGTGGCGTTACCGACCTGCTGGCCGAAGGTGTCCGTCACCTGTCCGTGGACCGTCCACCAGCCGAACATCGCCTGGATCCCACACCACTGCTTGGCGGTCAGACAGTGATGCCAGGTCGCGGCCATTCCCGTCTCGTCTTCCTGCCAGTCCGGCATGATGGTCGCGATGGTAAACTGAATCGGGTCGGCGCTATTGCGGGGCTGTTTGTCCGGGAGCTGGTCGAGCCGGACGTCCGCCTGAAACGGGCCGCCCTGGTAGTCCGCGTCGCTCCCCGCGTCACCACCACGCTCCCGTTCGCCGAGTTCGACGGTGAACTCGCCATCCGCCTCAATCTCGACTTCCTCCAGCAACCGCTCCGATTTGGCCTCGACCGTCTCGGGTTCGAGTACCTGGAACGACCCCCGCTGCTGGCTGATGTCCCGACGACCGGTCAACTCCCCTCCGTCCGCGCGTTCGACCCCCTGGCCGCCATCGTCCGGCCAGTAGAGCCGGAGCGTCCCGCCCGTGAGCGGGTCCTGGATGCCCGCTGCGATTCTGCCACAGACCGAGCCGGTGAATGTGAATGTCATCTGTATTCCACAACCGTGGAGATACGACTTCTGCCGTACATATAAAATGATGGTGTTGTTGAACCAATATTTTATATAGAAAATAATAAACTGCGGTCGAATTACATCGGGAAACGAGTTGTAAGTTGCCCGGTCGTACGGTCGGACCGCCCGGGGGTTACCACTCCGGAGGTACCGAGAACTGGCCCGCCGGTGGTACTGAAGCGAAAAGTTATACAGTCGATGGGGCCAACCGAACAGTATGGGACTGATGTCGTCGGTAGTACGTTAGCAGGCAGTCACACGTATTCTGGACGAGAACACCGACCCATCAGCGCATTCTAACATATGAGCGAGTTACCCGACAACTACGATCCGGACCAGGTGGAGCCAAGATGGCGTGAGGCGTGGCAGGAGATGGACGTCTACGAGTACGACGGCGATTCGGATACCGACTACGTCGTCGACACCCCCCCGCCGTACCCGACCGGCAACCTCCACATCGGGAACGCGCTGGGCTGGTGTTACATGGATTTCGCCGCCCGCTATCACCGTCTCGTGGGCGACGACGTCCTCTTTCCACAGGGCTGGGACTGTCACGGCCTCCCGACCGAAGTGAAAGTCGAGGAGAACCAGGGAATTCACCGGACGGACGTGCCTCGCGACGAGTTCCGGCAGATGTGTATCGAGCACACCGAAGACCAGATCGGTGCGATGAAAGAGACGATGCACACGCTGGGCTTCTCCCAGGACTGGACCCACGAGTTCCGGACGATGGACCCGGAGTACTGGGGCACGACACAACGCTCGTTCGTCGAGATGGCTGACGACGACCTCGTCTACCGGGACGAACACCCCGTCAACTGGTGCCCCCGGTGTGAGACCGCCATCGCCGACGCCGAGGTCGAGACCGAGGACGGCGTCGACGGCACCCTCTACTACGTCACCTTCGAGGGGGCCGGCGAGGACACCGAAGACGGCGAGGAGCGAAGCTCCGCCGGCTCTGCGGCGGAGCCGCAGAACATCGAAATCGCGACCACGCGCCCCGAACTGCTGGCCGCGTGTGTCTCGATAGCCGTCCACCCAGACGACGAGCGCTACGAGGACCGCATCGGGGACCGTTTCGAGGTCCCCCTGTTCGGTCACGAGGTCGAACTCATCGCCGACGAGGAGTCCGACCCCGACTTCGGAACCGGCGCGGTGATGATCTGTACCTTCGGGGACAAACAGGATGTCGAGTGGTGGATGGAACACGACCTCGACCTGCGGACGGTGTTCACCGAAGACGGCCACCTGAACGACGACGCAGACGAGTACGCCGGCCTCACCATCGACGAGGCAAAAGGCGAAATCGCAGACGACCTCGACGGCGGCGGGTATCTCAACGACACCGAATCGACCGAACAGGCCGTCGGGCAGTGTTGGCGGTGTGACACGCCGATCGAGATCCTCTCGAAAGAGCAGTGGTTCGTCGAGGTCGACCAGGACGCAATCCTCGACCGTGCCCAGCAGGTCGACTGGATCCCCGAGCACATGTACGACCGGCTGGAGGACTGGACCACCGGCATGGAGTGGGACTGGGTCATCTCCCGCCAGCGCGTGTTCGCCACACCCATTCCGGCCTGGTTCTGTCGGACAGAGGACTGCGACCACATCCACGTTGCCGGTCCCGAGGAGGTGCCGGTCGACCCTACCGACGAGGGGCCCGCCCTCGATTCCTGTCCCGAGTGTGGAAACGACGAGTGGCGCGGCGAGACCGACGTGATGGACACGTGGATGGACTCCTCGATCACGCCGCTGTACGTGCGCGGTTGGCCCGACGAGGAGTTCGAGCCGGCGACCCTGCGTGAGCAGGGCCACGACATCATCCGGACGTGGGCGTTCTACACCCTCCTCCGGACCGGCACCATCGCGGACGATATTCCGTGGGAGGACGCCCTCATCAACGGTATGGTCTTCGGCGAGGACGGCAACAAGATGTCCAAGTCCCGTGGCAACTTCGTCCAGCCAGAGGAAGCCGTCGAGGAGTACTCGGCCGACGCCTTCCGGCAGGCGATGGCACTCGGCGGCCAGCCCGGCTCTGACATCCAGTTCCAGTGGAAAGAGGTCAAGTCAGCCTCGAAGTTCGGCACCAAGATCTGGAACATCACGAAGTTCGCCTCGGGTCACCTCGACACGGAACACCTCGACCGGCCGGACCCGGCCTACCGTGACGCAGATGCGTGGATTCTCTCCCGGACGTCGGAGGTCGCCGACTCGGTCGCCGACCACATGGACGACTATCGTTTCGACGCCGCCCTGCGGGAGCTCCGGGAGTTCGTCTGGCACGACCTGGCCGACGACTACCTCGAACTCATCAAGGGTCGCCTCTACGAAGGACGCCCCGGCGAGGCAAACGCAGCGAAGCAGGCGCTCGCGACCGCGCTCTCTGCGTCCCTGCGCATGCTCTCGCCGTTCGCCCCGTTCCTGACCGAAGAGGCGTACGACAGCCTGCCCCACACCGAAGACAGCGTCCACGCCGCCGACTGGCCGGACATCGACATGCACGACGAGGACGCCGAAGTCGCCGGCGAACTCATCGCGGAGGTCGCCGCAACGGTCCGCGGCTGGAAGTCCGACGCCGGCATCGCGCTGAACGCCGAACTCGACAAGATCGAGGTCTACCCCGAGGAGACCCCCGAGCGGGCCGTCGATACCTACGACCTGAGCGAGGCCATCAGCGCCCCGGTCCACGTCCGGAAAGGCGTGCCTGCCGTCGAACTCGTCCCCGTCGAGGTCGACCCCGACCACAGCGTCATCGGTCCCGAGTTCGGCAACCGGACCGGCCAAGTCGTCGGTGCGCTGGAGGCCGCCGACCCCGACGAGGTGAAACAACAGAAACAACTCGACGGCGAGATTGAGCTGGACCTCGGGGAGGAAGTCGCCGTGGTCCCGGGCGATGCCGTCGAGGTTCACGAGGAACACCGCGCCGAATCCGGTGAAGAGGTCGACGTCGTCGAGAGTGATCTGGCGACGGTCTTGATCTACAACGACTAACGTTTCACCAACTGAACTACCCTGACCTACCGCACTCGGGGTTACCCGCCCCTCGCTCGTCGAGGACAGGGCTTCCTGTTTCTGTGTCGGCATTTATCCTCGACGTGGGCACAGGGGTTCCAGACTCCACAGGCGAGTTCCCTTCACAGGTGGTTTGGCGTGTGCCACTCCTACATAGTGGACACTCGGCCACAACCGAAGGCGTACGCTTCTTGTCGCGCTTGAACACCGCGGGAGACGTGGCGAGCATCGTACTACCAACTGTAACCGCGGGGATAGCAAGTCCATGCCGGTAGTGAAAGTGTAACGATGACGGCGTGGACGAATCGCTCCGCGATTCGT
>NZ_JAQCNH010000120.1 GCF_028275115.1 Halorientalis sp.
CAGCCCTCACGGACTGTCTGTGGCCCGTCATGGACAGTCGGGAGGTTGTCGCGCCCGGTCTTAACGGTTCGCACGCGCTCCTCCCCTCCCTACTCGCTCGCTTCGCTCGCTCCTTGAGGAACGGGACTCCGCGCGACCGCCGAGTTGAAGCGTGTCACGGTCGTTGCCGAACAGCCAGATGTTGACACGGGGCACCCCTCACACATCGGCCGCGATTTCAGTGATTCGCTCGAGTGCCGTGTGCAAGTCACCTGCGACCACGGCATTGTCCGTCGTCAGTTCGAGCAGTGCGTCCGCTTGACGCTTCTGACGCTCTCTTTTGATGTAGTAACTGTTCTATGACCCCCCTGCTGACTCACGCACTAACATTCTAATTAAACGAATACCGACCGCTGCTGAACCCGTCTTTTGTATCTCGCACCTCGGCTCTACCGGACTCTGGGTAGGTTCCAGCGGCTGTGCTGCATACAGGGTGCGATGGTGTACACGAATTCGAACCATTTGCCCACGCTTTGTGATTCGGACAGCCGCTGTCTCGCTCCGGCTACCCGCTCGGCGAGTCGGTCGACCTGTCCAGCCGCCAGGTAGCGCCGAGAGCATCGATCAACCGACGATGGTCGCGAACGTGGACGAGCGGCAGTGACTCGTTCACGTTGGTGTCGTCGCCATCCAGATCTTCTGGGTCGGGGACCGTGAGCTGGAACGTCGGCGTGTCGTCGTCCACTCCGCCCAGTCGGACCGTCCTCGTGTCGAACAACCGATCAACGACATCCGTGCTCACCTCGAGATCGGTTACGGCACTCCGTTCGAGTCTGGCCTGTGGTTCCCCGAGCAGTCGGTCGTAGACGACGAGTGTGCCGTCGTAGCCCTGGTACTCCACGGTCCCGTACCGCAAGTACCGCGAGGTCGCCCTGACTCCGGCGAAGACGGCGATGACGCCGACGAAGACGAGGCCAATGGCCGTCGCGCCGAACGCGAGGAAGAACCCGGCCGCGAGATAGACGACGAGGACGCTGCTGGTGAGCGTGTACGTGCTGCCACAGTAGAGTGCGTCAAGCAGGGCCACGCCTCGCGGTGGCCGGGTGCGGACCACGGGGTCACCAGGGGGCACTTCCACGGGGACCGGCTCTAATTCGGTCTCGGCGCTCCCGTAGAGCCGGTAGAACAGTCCCCGAGTGCCGGGGTCGCGTGCCACTTGGAGCCGTCTGAGGTCGTAGAGGAGCTTCCCAGCGACGAGGAGCCCGAGGATGACCTCGCCGCTCACAGCGGCGCCCTGGAGTGGCCCAGCGACGAACAGCAGCGCACCAACGGCGAACAGCCGTTTGAACGGGACGAGGACGACTGAGCGTGGCGAGTGCTCTCGATACCCACCGTGGGCGAAGTACTCGCGGGCTGTTTCGAACCCTTCGGCGAGGAACACGCCGACGCCACCGAGCAACAACTGCTCGACGACTGGCGTCGTTATCGTCGGGTCGGTGAACGCGAAGACGAGGAACGACACGGCGACCTCAAGAGGTGCGAGGAAACACGCTGTCAGAAGCAAGATCGGGACGTTTCGTAGGTAGACGGGCGGAAGCTGCCCCGGAAGGGTGACTGACCCTCGTTTCGTCTGGAGTGGCCCGAGGAGTCGGTCGTCCCCGTCAATCATGTTCCGGGGGCGCTTGGCGGCGAAGGGGATCTTCACGACGGCCCAGAAGACGACTGCACATACTTCGAGGACGAACACCCCAAGGACGACCGCTATCGGCCAGTCGAGAAGGAGGACGCCGACCGGGACGACCAGTCCCGGGAGAAGGGCGGTAAATGGTATCGAGCGGAATGTGGCGGGAAACGGCACACTCACCGGTCTTGGCGTGGAAAAAACAACCTTGCGGTTGCTGACTTCATCCTCTATAGTCAGCAGCTGTCACCTGACAGCTGGTGAGCAGGTCAATTCCAGCGTACTGAACAGAGAGTGCGAATTGGCCATGAGAAAGCTCCGCAGTATCAATCGTCCGAAGTGACAGAGACAAGCAAGCTACTGTCAAGCCTCCGCAGTTCCCAGCCCATCGAACTGGCGCCTATAGAGAACGATGCAGAGGCTAAAGCCGATGAGTGTGGCGAGTACCCCGGGAACGAGATAGACGATGTTCGGGGAGCAACTGCCGCCCGCATCAACAACATTCGTGCACATTTGGCGCTGGTAAGCGTACCAAATTGCGATACCCCCACCGAAGATACCGAGTGCTCCCAAGGCCTGTAGAAGTCGTGTTCTCATAGTCGCAGAGTCAACGCACAGTCGCAAATATCTTGTAGACGGACAGATGCCGGTTCGACCAATACGCATGGTCGTTCTATCAGCGTATTCAGTAAACAGACGCCGAAACAGATGAACGTCGTTGCTGATTGCATTCTCTGTATGCAGCACGTCCGTACTGACAACCACAGGGGAGATTTTCTGGCCCGTGCTGCATACAACGCGCGAGTCGGTCAGACAGACGACTATAGGTCCCGACGTGGGTCCAAGAGCGAAATGGAGTCGGTGACCTCGCGACCGTAACGACTCGTCCTGATCTCTGTCAGTCGTCTATGGCGTTCGTCCCGCCGTCGCCGGCGACCGTATGCGATCCCCCTCTACCGGCGTTGGCCGCGATGCTCTCCCCCTCAGCCTCCGCTCCGGTGGGAAGCGAGAAGGTCGCGACCTGCGCCTGCAGGTTGCCGGCGAGATCGGAGAGCTCCTGAATGTTCGTCGAGACCGTCGAGATAGAGGATGTCTGCTCCTCGGTCGCCGCCGAGATGTCGCTGGCCTCCGCCGCGGTCTCCTCGCTCACGCTCGACACTTGCTCGACCACCGAGACGACCTCTTCCGTCGAGGCGGCCTGGTCGTCGGTGGCGTCGCTGATCTCTTCGATTCCGCTCTCGGCCTCCTCGACGGCGTCGGCGATCTCGTCAAACGTCCGGATAGCGCCCTCGATCGTCTCAGCACCGGTCTCGACGCGCTCGTTCGTCTCCACCATCCGACCGGCTGCCTCGTCGGTGGTTTCCTGTAGATCCTCGATACGTTCCTCGATCTCGGCGGTCGCCTGAGCGGCCTCCTCGGCCAGTTCCTTGACCTCGCCGGCGACGACAGCGAACCCCTCGCCGGCCTCGCCCGCCCGAGCAGCCTCGATAGAGGCGTTCAGTGACAGCATGTTCGTCTGTTCGGCGATGTCGTTAATCATCCCGACCACCTCGACGATTTCGTCCATCTCTTCCTCGAGCGTCTTGACCTCCTTGACGGCGGTGCCGACCTCCTCCTGGATGGCCCGGATCTCCTCGGTCGCCTCCGTGGCGCGGCTCTGCCCGGACTCGGCCTGATCGACGGCGGTTCCGGCAGTCGCGGCGACTTCCTCGGCCGAGGAGGCGATCTCCTCGATTGTCGCGGACATATCGTTCATTTCACGGGACACCTCGGCGAGACGCTCTTCCTGTCGGTCGGTACCCTCGGAGACCTCCTCGACGGACTCGGCTACGGCAGTGCTGGCCTCCTCGATCTCCTCGGCGCCGGCGGCCACGTCCTCGCTGGACGCCGCCGCCTCGTCCGCGATTCGTCGGACGGTCCCGACGCTCTCGGCGAACCGTCCGATCCCGTCGGCCAGCGACCCCAGCACCTCGCCGTAGGCACCGGGGAGGTCAGTCCGGATGTCGCTGTCGAGTTCGCCGTTCCGGAGGTCCGTACTCACCCGGCCGATCTCGTCGAAGCTCTCCGAGAGCTGGTCGGCCCCGGCCTCGAAGTCCGTCAGCACGACCCCGTACTCGCCCGCCCGGTCCGTCTCGATGTCGACATCGAAGTCACCCTTCCGGATTCCCTCACTCGCCTCGCGGATGTCCGCGAACCCCGCCTGCAACTCGTCGGTGCCGGCGTTGATGCCGCGCATGATCTCCCCGTACCTCCCGGGGAAATCCGTCCGGACGTCGCTCTGGATGTCGCCCCCCTCCAGGTTCCGACTGACATCGCCGAGTTCGGTGAAGACCCCCCGGAGGTCGTCCTGCATCGACTGGAACGCGTTGACCATCCGCCCGATTTCGTCGTCCTCGACGTGGCCGTCGACCTGGACGCTCAGGTCACCGTCGCTGGCAGCCACGGCAGCCGTCGAGAGTTGCTCGACGGGGGTCGTGATGCGGCGCGTGACGAACAACCCGATACCGACGGCCGCGATGAATGCCATCACCGACAGCGCCAGAATCTCCATCTTGCTGGTACTCGCGGTCCTGTCGGCGACGGTCAGTTGTTGCTCCATGTCGGCCTGGGCGGTCTCCTCGAGTTTCGTCGCCGTCTCCTCCATCTCGGCCCTAGCCGCTCCCATCTCGTTGCGGAGCTTCTCAGCGCGCTCCGTGTTGCCCGCCTCCAGCGCGGCGAAGTACTCCTGGCCCAGCTGGTCGTACTCCTGATGACGTTGCGCAAGTGTCTCCGCGCGCTCCTGTTGCTCGCCGGACAGCTCGGTCGACTGAATCGCGGACAGTTCCGTCTGGAAGTGCCCGCTCGCGTTCTCAAATTCGGCTCGGGCATCGGAGTGTCCCAGCTCGGCAGCGAGCACCTCGGCCCGCTGGTGCTTGAGCGCGACCTTCATCTCGGCAGCGGCGTCCATCTGCATGCCGTCCTTGCCGATGATGTGTGCCTCCTCGTCGACTTTCGTCACGCCGTGGTATCCGACGAACCCGGTCACGGCGACCAGTGACGCGACAAGCACGAAGGCCAGAATCAGTTTCGGCCCGAGATCAAGCCGGTCGATTGCAAGTTTGTCCAGCATATTTTGACTACCTATACAGCATTCAATAGAGGAGATTATCGCAACTCGTACTGTTACGAGACTCGATACCGCTATCCAGCCGGAACGTCTCTACCTTCCGCCGGCGCTGGTCAATTAGGATAGCGGTCCCGACTCGATCACGAACGTCTGAGTCTGTCTGGGCGATGCATCTGTTCTTCAACTGGTATATTCAGAGGAGGCCGATTTCGACCTGACTTTGATGCCGGATACACCCTCTCTAACAGCAGCTGTCACCTGACAGCTGGTGAGCAGGTCGATTCCAGCGTACTGAATAGATGGCGCGGGCCGTGGTTAGACGCTAGAAATATTGCCTGTACGGCGGGATTTCGTGGAAGTGAAGCAAACAGAATTCGATGTGCCCTCGAAACTCGCTCGCTTCACCGACCGATGTGTGGCATTATCTCAAAAGCTGTCGGGAGTGACGAAAACCAGCCTGTCAGGAAAGTGAAGATGGCTACGCTGATTGGGTGATCGTTGCTCTTCATGGACTCCGCGAGTATCTCGACCTTCCATATCGACGACTCCTCGATATCCTCCGTGAAATGCCTGATATCGTGGAGAAACTCGGACTGACGGTCGATGAACTCCCGGACTTTACCACGGTTTGTGCCCGGAAGCAGGAGCTGAAGATGCGGGTCTGGCGAGTGCTGTTGCGGCTGTCGGTGAATCTATTTGATACTGGAAAGATTCAGGCGATTGACTCCACCAGCCTCGCCCATCGATCGTCTAGCCACAACTACGCGAAACGTGTCAAAGGCACGTTTGAGTCGGTGAAAACCACACTTCTCGTGGATTGCTCGACGAGAGCAGTCCTTGACGTACACTGCTCGATGAACCTTCCACGCGACACACAAATCGCGTGGCAAGTCCTCACGAGAAATCTCGACGGCTTGGGAACTGTGGTCGCTGACAAAGGCTTCGACTGGGACAAACTTCGGCATAAACTGCGGAAAGAAGACATCAGACCAGTGATCAAGCACCGTGAATTCTACTCGCTTGATGCTGCGC
>NZ_JAQCNH010000114.1 GCF_028275115.1 Halorientalis sp.
GGGGCGGATTTGAACCGCCGGCTTTCTCCGTGTGAAGGAGATATCATAACCGGACTAGATCACCAACCCTGCACTCCGAGATATCTCTGCACTGGACTTAAGAGTTGCCTCTCAAGCTTCCTTCTGCCGATACGTCTCGATTTTTTTACGGGCGTCCTCGATGGCCTCTTTTGCCTCACCCTCGGCTCGCCCCTGAATCTCTTTCAGGTCGGCGCGAACTTCCTCCAGCCGGCTTCCCTCCGGTTCCGCCGTCTCCTCGCCACCGGTGATGTTGTCGATCCGTTCCTGAACCGGCTCTAACTCCTCGACGACACCCTTTTTTGCCGTCTCACCCGCACGTTTGAGGTAGTATTGTGCGTCTTCGAAGTGCTTGTTCATATTCGCCAGTACGCCGAGTACAGCTAAAAGGTTTGTGGCGCTACAACTACAAACCACCAGATGGCGAGCCAGTGCGCCGTTCGGAACCGTCTAACCACAAGATTTTTTAGTCTTTTAGGTGTACCTAAATCCGGCTGCGGCCCTGCGTCGGGCTCGGCCACGCGTCTGTCCCAACGGCGCGTCCACCATGCCTCCGGCCGTCGAGGGGTCCGTGGGCTCCACCTCCGTGGCCGGTTTTCGTCACAACCCCGTTGGTCGACCCGTGGGTACGGGTATATATGCTCACACGCCTCACGGTCCCGACGCCGTTCCAGGTCGGGGCAGTCTGCGCGTACCTCGCTGGCCGGACGCTGATCGACCTCAGCCCGGACAGCGAGGAGGCCTGGTCGCATCTGCTCGAGGCGCTCGAAGAGCGCGGACTGACGCCGACCGATATCGAGCGCTGCGGGATAGCCCGTTCGACTGCCGAGACCGTCACCGAACTCCCCGAAGTGTTCCTCCGCTACGCCCCGGACGTGGCGACCGACAAGGAGACCCTCTCGGGCGACACGCTCGTCGTACAGGACACGGTCCTCGACGTCGGTGAGGTCCTCGGTCACGCCGGTCGACGTGATAGCGGGACTGTTCGGGAACCGCCCCGTCACCGAGTCTTTCGCCGGGATGAGCGAAGCTGTCGGTCATCTCGACATCCTCGAGGACAACGGTTCGGTGACGGTCCGTGACCGTGGCGGCGTCCTCGTCTACGAACCGGTGTAGGTCCCGATTTCAGTAGGTCGGGCTCTCTTCCGGGACGCCTTCGCGTTTGTTGACGACCCGTGCGAGCGTGAACAGGCAGTCGGAGAGTCGGTTGAGATAGACAATGCCCGCGTCGTTCACGCCGGCTTCTTCGGAGGCGAAGGTGACCGCCCGGCGCTCCGCGCGGCGACAGACCGCGCGGGCCTGGTGGAGTTTCGCACCCGGTTCGCCCCCGCTTGGCAGGATGAACCGCTCCAGCGGGTCGAGTTCCTCGTCGTAGTCGTCCATCCACGACTCGAGTTGGTCCGTGTGTTCGTCGGTGATCTGTGGGTCGTCCTCGTCCGGGTCAGGATTGGCGAAGTCGGCCTGGACGACGTGGAGGTGGTTCTGAATGGCCCGCAGTTGGTCGTCCACGTCGTCGTAGCCCGTCGGACGGACGACACCGACCAGCGCGTTGACCTCGTCGACGGTCCCGTACGCTTCGATGCGCGGACTCGCCTTCGAGACGCGGTCCATGTTCCGGAGGTCAGTCATTCCCTCGTCACCACGACCGGTGTAAATCTTCATACGTACTCTGGGGTCCCCAGTGTCTTATACTCCCCCGACGGCGACGGAGTTTACTGGCGGGAGTCCCCACTATCGGTATGGGCATCGACCGGAGTCCGACGGTCACGACCCTCTCCGTCTTCGTCGTGGTGTTCCTGCTCGAGTGGGTCGCGGTCCCGCTGGGACTGTTCGGCACGCTGTTCGTGCTGACACCACCGGTCGCCGTCCACCCCTGGACGCTCGTGACGAGCGTGTACGCGCACATGACCCTCCAGCACCTGCTGGCGAACTCGCTCGGGCTCTTACTCACCGGCGTCGTCCTGGAGCGCGCGACGACACGACTGCGCTATCACGCCTTCTTCCTCGGAACTGGGACGCTCGCCGGCGTCACACAAGTCACGGTCGGGGGCACGTTCGGAACCACCGCCGGCGTCCTCGGCGCGAGCGGGGCCATTTTCGCGTTCATCGGGTACCTATTGACCAGCAACCGCCTCACCGACACCGTCGTCGGCGGGGTCGAACTCTCCACCCGCGTCCAGTTGGTCGCTTTCGTGGTCGTCGCCGCGGCGGTCACGCTCGCGACCGGCTCGGCCCGCGTGGCACTGATCGCCCACTTCACCGGGTTGTTCGTTGGACTGCTGGCTGGCCGGGCACATCTGTTGCGGGTCAGTGAGCGCGGTTCGATATAGCCGTCAGTCGTTTACGACTGCGTGAAACCGGGACGTTGAATTATCTAGCCGTAAAGTCGTCGTGTATGGCCATGGATCTCGAGCGGTCCTGTCCGAACTGCAACGAGGAGAAAACATTCTACCGTGCGGCGAGTACCGAGTTACATATAGGACAGAAAATCAAGTGGCGCTGCCCGGACTGTGACTACGGCTTCGTCCAAATCGACAGCATCGACACCGGCGCCGAAGCCTGACAGAGCGTCCGGAGGTCGCAGCCCGGAGACGGTAAGACGGTGAGTGGGCGCCGCCCTCTGCGGACAGCCACGACCTGAGCGATACCAGTGGTGGCCAGGTAGAGCACTTTTGCGAGGAGTGCAGCGCCAACTCGGTCGGCGTGACGGCGAACAGCCCGTCCAAAATGTAGCCGTACCGTCCGCGAACTCGTCGACCCTCTCGAGCAGTTCGTCCGGCTTCGGCACGCCGAGGACGGTCGCGGTATCGACCCAGTGCCGCTCGGCCGTCACGGACCGGTACCCACCTACTTGTCGAGGTCCTGCCAGGAGAGTCTGGGCGTCCGGGCCGCGGCGAGTGTCGTGTCGTGCTCGTCGGCGACGGTGGCAACAGACGTGACGCGTCCTGTCAGCGCGGGCACGTGTGAGGGGGCCGAGGGGCGCGTCTACGAGCGTCGAAGCTGTTGCGTTCGCGCGTTTCCGGGTCACTCGGCCGGTGCTTCGCGGCCAGATAAATCGGATAGCGCTATAGAAAATCGCCCTCGGTCGGCGGGTCCATCTCCGCGGTTCGTGTCGGCCGGCCACTGTTACACGCTCGGAAACGCTGGGTCGGCAGCTTTCATTATCCGGACCGGAGAACGAACTGCCGGCAGTTCGCCGACGGTAGCTCGAAACCACGCTCCGCCAGACGGCGACTGCCGGTGGTCCCCAATGACTCAGAACAACGACGACCGCGACATCGCCGACCGGATCCGGGCACAGCGTGTCCGGAAGGCCGACGATACCGGAGAGGAGTAGCGCCCAACCACCACCCGCCCCGACGCCCTGACGTCGGACGGGACCGCCGCTCACGACGCGAGACAGTGAGCCGTCCGCTTCGTCCACGGCCGATTGGAGTCAGCGAGGTCTACTCACGCTGACCGAGTCCATACCTCCGACGCCACGGAAGTTCCCCGCTCCGTTCGTGGCCAGAGCGTGGGAGCCGTACGCCGAAAGCTGGAGGCGATGACTGCCGGCACCGGACTCCGGTCCGGGCGTCGGGAGACTCTGTACGGCTGCCGGCTATCGACGGTCAGGCGATCTGGTTGTCGTACGCCTCGGGCGAAAGCAGGTCGTCGAGTTCGCTCTCTTCCTCTGGGTCGATTTCGAGCATCCAGCCGTCGCCGTACGGGTCCTCGTTGACTAGTTCCGGGGCGTCGACCAGGTCGTCGTTGACGGCAACGACGGTGCCCGAGACCGGAGCGTAGAGGTCCGAGACGGCTTTGATGCTCTCGATGACGCCGAAGTCGTCCTCGCTGGTCACCGCACCGCCTTCGGCCGGAAGTTCGACGAACACCACGTCGCCCAGTTCGTCCTGTGCGAAATCGGAGACGCCAACCCGCACGTAGCCGTTCTCGCGTCGTGCCCACTCGTGGGAGTCCAGAAACCGGCAGTCGTCGGGAATCTCGAAGCTCATCTATCCAGAAATGGCAACGCCTGCGTTTGTGCCTTTTTCGGCTCGCCGTGGACGACGACCTGCACGTTGACCCCCGGACTGCGGTACTCGACTGGCAGGTACGCCAGTCCGACAGGTTGGTCGAGGGTTGGGCTCATCGTCCCGCTCGTGACCGTCCCGATGGCCTCGCCGTTGAGGTCCTGCACGGTGTAACCTTCTCGCGGCACGCCTCTACCCGCGAGCCGAAAGCCCGTCAGCTTCTCCGTGACGCCCTCGGCGTCCGCCTGCTCCAGTGCGTCCCGGCCGACGAACTCCGTGTCGAGTTTGACCGTGAACCCGACGCCAGCCTCGTACGGGTTACGTGGGTTCTCCTGGGGGTCGAAGTCCCGACCCGAGCGGAGAAATCCCATTTCGATTCAGAGTGTGTCGCGAGCGCCGAGACCACACGGCTGGCAGTCGAACTGCGTCCAGACGCTGTCGGCCTCCTCGGCGGGCACGATCAACTCGAAGCCGTCCTCGCCGGTGTAGCCGGTGCGGGCGACCAGACAGTCGACACCCGCGACGGTCACCGCGATGACGGCGAACCGTGAGAGGTCACAGATGGACGTGCGTTGGTCCTCGGCGACCGGGTCGAGGAGGCGCGCCTCGGCCTCGGGACCTTGGAGCGCGAACATCGCGTAGTCGTCGGTACGGTTCTCGATGGTCGCGTCGAGTCCCCACTCGTCGCGGTGGTCGAGCCACCGCTCGTGCATCTGGCCGTCGTGGCCGGCGTTAGGAACGAATAGGTAGTCGCTGTCGTCGGCCGGCGGGAGTTCGTACACCACGGTGTCGTCCATGATGGTCCCGTCCTCGTCGGTGATGGTCGCGTACTGTGCCTGACCGGGGTCGAGCGCGGTCACGTTGTTGGTCGTGAGCCGCTGTAACAGTTGCTCTGCGTCCGGCCCGGACAGTTCGATCTCACCCATGTGTGACACGTCGAAGATTCCGGCTGACTCGCGGACGGCCGCGTGCTCGGTACGGAGAGAGTCGAATGTCACCGGCATCGCCCACCCACCGAAATCAGTGAACGACGCCCCCGCGTCCCCGTGGACGGTGTGCAGAGGTGGCGTCCGTTCGGTCATATCAGTATCGGCCCCGGCCAGCGACCTAACTCTTCCCCCTGTGACAAGGACAGAAACCAGCCGACTAATCGTCCCCGGCCGCGCTCTCGTCGTCGCTTTCGTCACCGTGGACCGGTTCCACGCCCTCGGGCAGGTCCGGCACGTCGCTTGTGTCGTGACTTCCCGTCGGGGGCAGGTTCACCTCGGCTGCCACGGACTCGCTCAGGTCCGTCTCGTCGTCGATGGCCTCCATCTCGCCGTCGGCCTCGCGTGCGTCCTGGTCGATCCGCATCGAGCAGAACTCGACACCACACATCGAGCAGAAGCGGGCCTCCTTGTAGTTGTCGCCGGGAAGGGTCTGGTCGTGGAAGTCACGGGCGCGCTCGGGGTTCAGGGCCAGGTCGAACTGCCGCCGCCAGTCGAACTGGTACCTGGCCTCCGAGAGGGCGTCGTCCCAGTCGCGCGCACCCGGCTTGCCCGCGGCCACGTCGCCGGCGTGGGCGGCGATGCGGTAGGCTGCCAGCCCGTCCCGCACGTCCTCGGCCTCTGGCAGGCCGAGATGCTCCTTCGGCGTGACGTAACACAACATCGCCGCACCGGCGCGGGCGGCCTCTGTGGCGCCGATGGCGCTCGTGATGTGGTCGTACCCCGGTGCCACGTCGGTCACGAGCGGCCCCAGTAGGTAGAACGGCGCGCCGTCACAGACGTTCTGCTGGCGCTCGACGTTGTCGGCTACCTCGTCCATGGGGACGTGGCCCGGTCCCTCGACCATCACCTGCACGTCGTGGTCCCACGCGACCCGCGTGAGTTCCCCGAGGGTGTCCAGTTCCGCGAACTGGGCATCGTCGCTAGCGTCGGCCAGCGACCCCGGTCGAAGGCCGTCGCCGAGCGAGAACGTTACGTCGTGTTCGGCGAAGATCGCACAGATGTTCTCGAAGTGAGTGTAGAGCGGGTTCTGCTCGCCGTTTTCCTCAATCCACTGTGCGAGGATCGACCCGCCGCGGGAGACGATGCCGGTCTTGCGGCCGTCGGTCAGCGGGAGGTGTTCCGCGAGGACGCCGGCGTGGATCGTCTGGTAATCGACGCCCTGTTCGGCCTGTTTCTCGATCACGTCGAGGAGAATCTCGGGAGTCAGGTCTGCCACGTCGTCAACCCGGGTGACGGCCTCGTAGATCGGCACCGTCCCGACGGGCACCGGCGAGTGGGCGACGTTGGCTTCCCGAATCTCGTCGAGGCTCGAACCGGTCGAGAGGTCCATCACTGTGTCCGCGCCGTGGTGGACGGCAGCGTGGAGCTTCTCCAGTTCCCCTTCCAGATCGCTCGTCGTCTCGCTGTTCCCGATGTTCGCGTTGACCTTCGTCGCGAACTCCCGACCGATGATCATCGGATCGAGCGCGTCGTGGCCGTGGTTAGCGGGGATCACCGCCTGGCCCTCGGCGACCTGCTCGCGGACGAACTCTGGCTTGCGATTCTCCCGATCGGCGACCCGCTTCATCGCCGGCGTCACCTCGCCGGCGCGAGCGCGGGCTAGCTGCGTTGCTGGCATCGACCACTAGATTATATTACTAGGTAATAAATTTTGGCTGGGCCGCCACCGGACCACGGTAGCGGCCCGGAAGAAGGGAGCAGCGTCACATGAGAGCAGGGGTCGGGCCAGACCGCCAGGTACGAAGCGATGGTGGCCTTCGTCGGTCGTTCCCGGAACGTCTGGCGCTTGTGGAGGACGGTGAGTGTGGGACGGAGTCCACCCAGAGGCAGACGAGTTAGAACAGGACCGGGCCGACGCCCAGCAGTTCGTTCGTCACGAGCAGGCCCCCGATGACGAAACTCGCGCTGCCGGCGAGGAGTTTCAGTGCCGACTGGAGGCGGGTGGTCAGCACCGAACCCCACAGGTGCGAGAGGGTACTCATCGTCAGCACCGTGATGACCGAAAAGGAGAGCAACAGCGAGAACGAGGAGAGAAGGCTCGAAGCACTCGCAGCGAGTGCGACGACGATTGCCCCGCTCCCGGCCAGTCCGTGGACGACCCCGACGAGGAGCGACTCGCCGTCGACGTGCGTGTGGAAGGAACCGATCGAGACGCTGCCGAGGGAGACGTGTGTGTGTTCGTGGCCGTCGTGTTCGTGGCGCTCGACGGTGAGCAGGCCCGCGACGTCCAGCAACATCCGGAAACCGAGGTACACGAGGATCAGGCCGGCCAGAATCTCGAAGGCCAGAGTGACGGGTTCGGGGAGCGACGCGCTGAGGAAGACGAAGACGAGTCCGACGACGATGATCGGGAGGGAGTGTCCGACACCCCAGGACGCTCCGACCACGCCGGGGTGAGCCGTCTTTCGGTCGTCGACCAGCGTCGAAATCGCGGCGATGTGGTCGGCCTCCAGCGAGTGCCGGAGCCCCACCACCGCACCGGTGAGTGCCGCAGCAACGATTGCCATGTGTTCGGACACGGCGCAACGGCGTTATTAATCCACCGATTTAATCAAAAATCTCGTCGGTTTTTTCTATCGAAACCAAACGTGTCCGTCGAACTTTCCCTTGGAACGGTACAATCGCCAGTCGAGCCGGACTAGATCCGTCCAACCCGGGGGACGCGTCGGCCCGGACTCGCCCCGGTTTTCGACGCGTGTTCAGAAATTGCCGGCCGTCTGTCCACCAAATATGGACATATCCAGTTGTTTCGTTCGCCGTAACCGGCAAAGATTTGTGGTTGCCGTAAATATTCACCAGTGAACATGGACAATCTGACAGCATCTGTTTCGGGAGGTGGACGGGATGGGGAGTGACCTGGTCCCCGGCGAAATCGAGCCGGGTGAGGGGACAGTGCGGATCAACGAGGGCCGTGAGACGGCCACGGTGACGGTCGCGAACACGGGCGACCGGCCCGTGCAGGTCGGCTCGCACTTCCACTTCTTCGAGGTCAATCGGGCGCTCGCTTTCGACCGCGAGACGGCGTTCGGGATGCGTCTGGACGTGCCGGCGGGGACCGCGGTCAGGTTCGAACCCGGCGACGAACGCGAAGTCGACCTCGTGGCCTACGGCGGGAAACGGCGTGTCAGCGGGCTCAGTGGACTGGTCGACGGCGCGACCAGCGACGGCGAGGCCGGCGAGGCACTGACCCGGGCACGGGAGCGCGGGTTTGCAGACACCGGTACCGAAGGCGAGCCATCGGACGGAGACGACACGGAGGAGACGGAATGAGAGACGTCTCGAAGCGACAGTACACGGACCTGTACGGCCCGACCGAAGGGTCCCGAATCCGGCTCGGGGACACGGAACTGTTCGCCGAAGTCGAAGACGACCTCGGGACGCCCGGCGACGAAGCAGTGTTCGGCGGCGGCAAGACGCTCCGTGACGGGATGGGGATGGCCGCGGGCGTCACCGCGGCCGAGGGAGCCCTGGACTGGGTGTTGACGAACGCGGTCGTCATCGACCCCGTGCTCGGAATCGTCTCGGCCGACGTTGGCATCAAGAACGGCGACATCGCCGGCGTCGGAAAGGCGGGGAACCCGGACACCATGGACGGTGTCGACATGGTGGTTGGCCCCGCGACGGACGTGTACAACGCAGAGGGGATGATTGCCACCCCCGGCGGGCTGGACATCCACATCCACTTCAACAGCGAAGAACTGTACGAACACGCCCTCACCTCGGGTATCACGACGATGATCGGTGGCGGCTACGGCGGCGGCGCGACCACCTGCACGACCGGGCCGACGAACATCGAGCGATTTCTGCAGGCCGCCGACGAGTGGCCCGTCAACGTCGGCTTTTACGGGAAAGGCAACGCCAGCGAGCCAGAACCGCTCCGCGAGCAGATCGCAGCCGGAGCCTGTGGCCTGAAGATGCACGAAGACTGGGGCTCGACCCCCGAAGTGATCGACACGTGCCTCTCGGTCGCGGAGAGGATGGACGTACAGACGGCGATCCACACCGACACGCTCAACGAGTCCGGCTTCGTCGAGGACACGTTCGATGCTATCGACGGCCGGACGATGCACATGTTCCACATCGAGGGAGCCGGCGGTGGCCACGCCCCGGACATCATCGAACTCGTCGGGGAACCCAGCGCCCTGCCGTCCTCGACGAACCCGTCGATGCCATTCACCGAGAACACCGTGGACGAGCACCTGGACATGGTGATGGTCTGTCATCACCTCGACGACGACGTGCCCGAGGACGTCGCCTTCGCGGAATCGCGCATCCGCGCGGAGACGCTGGCCGCCGAGGACGTCCTCCACGACATGGGTGCGGTGTCGATCATGACGTCGGACTCGATGGCGATGGGCCGGATGGCCGAGGTAATCGCCCGCACCTGGCAGACCGCAGACAAGATGAAACGCCAGCGCGGCCCCCTGCCCGGCGACGAGGGGGCCGACAACGACAACGAGCGGATTCTGCGGTATATCGCCAAGTACAGTATCAACCCGGCGATCACGGCCGGCATCGGCGACTACGTCGGGACGCTGGAAGCCGGCAAGGTCGCGGACGTGTGTCTGTGGGACCCCGCCTTCTTCGGCATCAAGCCCTCGATGGTGTTCAAAAGCGGCTTCCCCGTCGTGTCGAGCATGGGGGAGGCAAACGGCTCGCTGATGACCTGCGAGCCTATCGTCCAGCGCGAGCGAGCGGGCGCGGTCGGGAAGGCCAAACACGCCCTCTCGCTGTCGTTCGTCAGCCAGGCGGCCGCAGAGCGCGGGGTCGACGAGGCGTACGGTCTCGACAGCCGGGTCGTCCCCGTCTCGGGCACGCGAACGGTCGCAAAATCCGACATGGTGCGCAACGACTACTGTCCCGAGGACATCGACGTGGACCCCGAGACGTTCGAGGTGACCGTCGACGACGACGTAATCAGCTGTGAACCGGCAGCGGAGATTCCGCTCGCCCAGCGGTACATGCTTTAATCATGAAACTCACACCCAAAGAACGCGAACGGTTGACAATCTTCATGGCCGCAGAACTCGCACGCCGCCGTCGGGAGCGCGGCGTAGCGTTGAACCACCCCGAGTCGGTTGCGCTCATCTCGGACTGGGCGTGCGAGCGCGCCCGCGAGGGCATGGGCGTTGCGGAGATTCGCTCGGCGGCACAGACGCTCCTCACCGAGGAAGACGTAATGGAGGGCGTCCCGGAGATGATCGACACGGTGCAGGTCGAGCCGACGTTCCCGGACGGGACGAAGCTCGTGACTATCCACGATCCGATCCGGTTCGAGACGGCCGAACAGGCCGAGAAGATGGGGCTGGCCGGCGACGGCGGTCGGCCGGCAGGCGACGAGCCAGTCGACGGGGAGGAGGCATGAGCCGGCAGGTCGCCACCGTCGGCATCGGCGGCCCCGTCGGCTCCGGGAAGACGTCGCTGGTCCGGGCGCTGGTCCCGCGACTGCGCGAGGAGGGCCTGCAGGTCGGCGTCATCGCCAACGACATCCTGACACAGGAGGACGCCGACGTGCTCCGGGAGTCGTTCGCGGGTCAGATCCCGCCGGAACTGGTCGCCGGCGTCGAGACCGGGGCCTGTCCCCACACCGGCATCCGGGAGGACCCGTCGATGAACTTAGAACAGATCGACCGATTCCTGGATATCGAACCGGACCTCGATCTCGTCCTGCTAGAGAGCGGTGGGGACAACCTCGCGGCCACGTTCAATCCGGAACTGGCCGACTACTTTCTCTACGTGATTTCGACGGCCGAGGGCGACGATATCCCCCGCAAACGTGGGCCGGGCGTCACCGAGGCCGATCTGTTAGTTATCAACAAGACCGACCTGGCACCCCACGTCGGGGCCGATCTGGACCTGATGAAACGGGACGCGAACGAAGTCCGGGACGGGCCCGTGCTCACGACGAACTGCAAGACAGAGGATGGCGTCGACGACGTGAGCGACGAGATTCAGGGACAGGTGTTGTTCGCCTGAGATGGCTGTGACGAATCCACGGGACGCCTTCGCGGCCTACGCGGCCGAACGGCTCCCTCCGGCGGCCGACGGCGCGGTCGGCAAAGAGGGGCGCCTCGACGCGGCGTTCGCTGCCGTCGACGGCGAGACGCGACTGGTGCAGGACTACGCGACGGCCCCGTTTCACCTGACCGGCGGGCTAAACCACGACCGGGCGTTGCCCGGGTTGGCGACGGTGTACCTCCAGTCACCGACCGGCGCGGTGGCCCAGGGTGACCGCCACGACCTCACCGTGACCGTCGGCGAGGACGCACAAGCACACGTCACGACCGGGAACGCGACGAAAGTCCACAGCATGGACCGCAACTACGGCCGGGTGGACGTCGCGCTGTCGGTCGCCGAGGGCGGCTATCTGGAGTACCTGCCGGAGCCGACGATTCTCCACACCGACGCCCGCTATCGCGGGGAGACGACGCTCTCGGTGGCGGACGGAGCCAGCGCCATCATCGGCGAGGTGCTCGTCCCCGGCCGGTTGGCCCGGGACGAGGCGTTCGAGTTCGAGCGCGCGTACACGCGTCTGCAGGCACGCGGGCCCGACGGCCTGCTGTTCGAGGACGCGACCGACCTCCACCCGGACGAACGCGACCCCCGCAGGCCGGGCGTGATGGGCGACCACGACGTGCTGGGGACGCTGTACGTCGTCGGCGACGCGGCGGCGGACCCGCTCCACGAGCGAGTCGCGGACGCCACGGCAGCCCGCGCGGGGGCGACGGCGCTCCCGAACGAGGCGGGCGTGATGGTGCGAGCGCTGGGGGCCCGGGCAGCCGTCTCCGGGACGCTCGACGCCGCCTGGGACGAGGCCCGGCAGACCCTCGTCGGCGCCCCGGCACCCGAGCGGAGGAAGGACTGATGCTGGTTACAGAGTCAGTGCTGGGAAACGTCGACGACGACGCCGACCTGCGGCGGGCGGTCGAAACGCGTCCGACCGAAGAGGTCGAGCGGGTCGTGCTGGACGAGCGCGAGCGTCGCCGGTCGCGAGTCCGGACGACGACGGACGCGGGCACCGAGATTGGCGTCGTAGTCGAGGACGAGCGCGGACTCCGACCGGGGGACGTGCTGGTAAACAACGACGAGCGGGTCGTCTTCGTGGAGTTCGCCGACCGCGAGGTGCTGGTCGTCGCCTTCGCGGGCGGCGACGCCGCGGCGATGGCCCGGGCAGCCGAGTTGGGCCACGCCGTCGGCAACCGGCACCGCGACCTCGCGGTCAGCGGGGGCGAGGTGCTGATCGCGCTTGACGCGGACGGCGACCGGACCGTCGAGGACATCAAGGCGATGTGTCCGCCCGGGACCGAGACTCGCCGCGAACGGGTCGATCCAACGCTGTTCGACGGAGTGGGCCCCGGCGACCACGACCACAGCCACGGCGACGAGCACGCACACGGTCACGACGGTGACGGTCACACCCACCACGGCGACCACACCCACAGGTCGGGGACCCAGGGCGACGCACCGGGGTCGGGTCGCCGGACGCCCGACGGGTCGCCCGTCGAACGGGGGGACGACGGATGACCGACGGGACGCGAGTGGACGAGTCGGCGGTCGCGGCACTGCAGTTCGCGGACTCGTTTCTCCCGGCCGGTTCCTTCACCACCTCGTACGGCGTCGAACAGTTCGTGGCGGCCGAGGACGTCGCGGATGCGGACGACCTCCAGGCGCTCGTCGGGACGTACCTCGACCGGCAGGTGGGCCCCTGCGACATGGTGGTCGTGGCGGCGGCACACGGCGCGGCAGGCGGCGGTGACCACGCCGAACTCCGGCGGGTCGACCGGCGGCTCTCGGCGGTGCAGTTGCCGGCGGAGTTCCGGGAGAGTTCGACTCGCACTGGTGGGCAGTTGCTCTCGCTGGTCGCCGACACCGAGGCGGACGCGTTTCTCGCAGCCTACGACGAGGCCGTCGACGCGGGGACAGCACCGGGCAACTACGCGGCCGCCCTCGGCGCGGTGGCCGCCCGAACCGGCATGACCGCACGCCAGGCAGCACTGGGACTCGGCTACTCGTTCGTCACCGACCTCGTGGGCGCGGCCCAGCGCGTCCTCCGGATCGGACACACGGACGTACAGCGGATCGTCACCGAGAGCCGTCCCGCCATCGTCGCCGCCTGGGAGGCGAACGAAGACCGGACGGTCGAGGAACTAAGTCCGTTCGCACCGCTGGTCGACGTGCTCTCGACGGAGCACGAACGCGCCGAGCGCCGACTCTTCCTCAGTTGACTCGGCCACCGGTCCTCGTCCGAAACGACCGAGGCCGAACACGCACCGACCGATTCGGCCAGGGGAGAGCGTTCCGACACGAGTGTGGCGTCGCATCCGGTCGTTTTCGACGAACGTCCGAGCGGCGGTGACCGAACGCTGTATCAGGATAAATCATGAATGTTTATGATGCTGGAAGCTTCACGATGAAACGAAGCAGACGGAGTCATCATGATCCGACCTCGCCCCGACGAAATCGACCCGATGGTGCCCGAAATCGAAGCCGCGACCGACCGGACCGGCGGCGAGAGCCACGTGGCGTCCGACGGAGGTGTCGCCCGCGCGGCGGAGACGGACGCGCCACTAGTGCCCGATCTCACCTGATCGCGGGACCGCCTCTCCGTTCGTCGCCGCTGACCGGAGCGACCCGGGTGTGGCTGCGTTCCACACAGAAACACAACGCTCGATTGTTCGTTCGCCGTAGTCGATTCTATTGGTTCTGATCTGAACGACGACGGTTGCCAGCTCCGGGCGACGTGGAACCCTGACAGTCCGGACTCGCTGACCGGGGCGGTCGTCACCACCGTCGCCGGGGCGCGCAGCGTCGACGAACTGGCACTCTCGGAACTGCGCAAGGATGCCGTCGACACGGACGCGCTGGCCCGTGTCCCGGCGTCGAGGTCCGGAACGGTCACCGTGACATTCACACTCGACGGTCAGTCGGTGACGGTCGACAGCGACGGAGCGGTCCCCGTCGAATCGCTTGCTGAGTGACGACGAACGGCCAGCCCTATTACACCGGCCCGCCCTCCGGACGGTATGGGACTGCTGGAGAGACTGTCGGCCGGCGGCGGAACGGAACGCGTAGGTCTGTTCGTCGACGGACCGAACGTCCTGCGCTCGAAGTTCGACGTGGACCTCGCTGACGTCCGCGGCGTCGCCGACGAACGCGGGCGGCTCGTCATCACGCGGCTCTATCTCGACGAGAACGCGACGTCCGGCCTGATCCAGGCCGCCGAGGCCAACGGCTTCGAGGTCGTGACGACCAGCGGCGACGTGGACGTGAAACTCGCCGTCGACGCGACCGCCGCGGCCGTCGACGACCGAATCGACCTGCTCGCAATCGCCTCCAGGGACACCGATTTCAAGCCCGTCGTCGAGGCCGCTGCCCGCCGGGGCATCGAGACCTTCGCTATCGCCCCCGGCGAGTACGGCCGGTCGGACGCGCTCCGGACCGCCGCCCACGACGCTGTGACACTCGAGTGAGTGCGGTGCCGGTTAGCCCGCCGGCAGAATTCCGACGATGACACCCGCGGACTCGAGGACGACCCAGACGACGAAGACGACGTACGCCACCAGCAGACTGTACGACTCGAGGTCGGTCAGCGAGAGGTCAGTCCGGAGAACGGTGAACAGGAGGATGGTGGCGAGGGTGAGGACCCCGAACATCGGGACGGCCATCGCGAAGTCTATCGAGGCCGACCCGACGATGAGGACGCCGGCGGGAATCGCCACGAGCAGGTCGAACGTGTTCGAGCCCAGTACGTTCGCGATGGAGGCGACGCCGCGGCCGTCCTTGGCCGCCCGGATACTCACCAGAGCGTCGGGGAGGCTCGTGGCCCCTGCGATGATCGTCACGCCCATAATGAACTCGGGGACGCCCAGCGTCGTCCCGATCAGGTCGACGGAGTGGACCAGTCGCTCGACGGCGATCAGGATAACCACGAGACCGGCGACGAGGAAGGCCCACTCCTTTCGTACGTCGACGTCCTCGACACCGTCGGTGTCGGCGTCGTAGTCGCCGGTGTCCTGCACCTGAATGAAGATGTACAGTCCGTAGAGGGCGATGGGGATCAGTGCCAGCGGTCGGGTCACGAAGCCGGCGAGTTCGGGCGCGCCCGCGGCGTTGTCGGGGTAGTATATCACCGCCAGTGCGAACGTGATTACGAGCACCGAGACCGCGAGCATGTAGAACTGCGCCTCCTTGTAGACCAGCGTCCGGTTGGCCTCGATGCGGTCCTCTGTCGCGATGCCCGACAGCGCCGGTATCACGAGAATGTTGAAGATCGCCGACCCGACGATGGCTCCGACACCGAGTTCAATAGAGTCGGTCAGGATGGCGGCGAAGACGACGGACGCCAGTTCCGGGAAACTGGAGCCGACAGCGGTCACGATGGCTCCCTGCACTACGAGGGGGAGCCCGTAGTACGTCGACAGCTCCTCGCTGGCGTCTTCGAGCCACCCGCTACCAATCCAGATGGCACCCGTCGCGACGACGATGGTGGCCACGTCCACCAGTGAGACACCGGCTTCGCTCATTGAGTTGACCCTCAGTCAGTGGACACAAAGTGATTCCGGAGCGAGTGTCAGTAGTGGAACGTTGACGTGGGCAGATATGCGGTCGGCGTCGCGTGAGACGAACAGTTTTTGCGCCGGGCGCGACCAGCATGGATATGAACAACCTCAACACGCCGGTACTGGACGATCATCTGCATCTGGACCCGGTGAACGGACGCAACACGGAGGCCGTCGAAGAGTTCGCCGACCACGGCGGCACCCACCTGCTGGTACTCAACAAGCCCTCGTGGGGGTTAGGCATCGAAGTCGAGGACGCCGGGGACTTCCGCGAGGTGTTCGACCTGACGATAACGGCGGTCGCGGACGCGACAGCGGTGCTGGACGGGCGGGCCTGGCCCGTCCTCGGAGTCCATCCGGCACTAATTTCACAGCTATTGGACCGGGGCTACGACCCGGCGGAAGCCCGCGACCTGATGCAGGCAGGGCTGGAGGTGGCTGCCGAGTCCGTCGCCGAGGGACCGGCGCTGGCGATAAAATCCGGCCGCCCACACTACGACGTGGACGCGGCGGTGTGGGAGGCCTCGAACGACGTGATGAAATACGCCTTCGAACTCGGCGCGGAGGTCGGCTGTGCCGTCCAGTTGCACACGGAGGGCGGCGAGGACTTCTCTGACGTTGCGGAGTGGGCCGAGGACCGCGGCCTCTCGCGCGAGCGCGTGGTGAAACACTACTCCGGCGGCCGGATGGAGGGGCCGGTGCCGAGCGTCCTCGCCGACAAGGACGAACTGGAGCGCGCCGTCGAGCGTGGTGAGCCGTTCATGATGGAGACGGACTTCATCGACGACCCCGACCGGCCGGGCGCGGTGCTGGGTCCAAAGACCGTCCCGCGGCGGGTGCGCTGGCTGCTGGAGGAGGGCCACGACGAGGCGGTCCACACCGCACACGTCGAGACGCCCGGGCGGGTGTACGACATCGACACCGAGGCGACGCTGGATTGAGCGGAGGAGGACGGTTGGGCCCGGCTGTAAGCGTCGTGATGGGCCCGATTTCGGCCGATATGGGGGCGACCGGTTGGGTCGGGCAGGGTGTGCTGACCTCGAAGTCTTTAACCCCGGCCGTACATACGAAAAGATATGAGCGACAGCGACCCGCCGGACACGTTTTACACCGAAGAGCGGTGGCAAAACTGGATCGAGCGGATCGACGAGGAGGAGATCGACCCCGAGGACGAGGACTCCGCCCGACTCCTGCTCAACCTGCAGGACGATACGGCCATCGCGGTCGCGAAGATCATCACGGCCTACGAGGACGGGCACGTCGAGGGCGAGGCTGCCCGGGAAGAACTCACGGACATCCGGGAGATCGTGCTCTCGGAGGTCGAGCTCGACGACGAGGAGAAGCTGATGCTGGTCGACGGCGTCCAGACCTCGCTCGTGTGCGTGTTCTACGCGGCCGAGGAGTATGTCGCCGGCGGCGTCGCCGACGACGGCGGTGTCGAGGAGTACGTCCGCGCGGCCGCCGACGCGGAGGCCGAGGAAGACCCCGACGCGGCGCTGGGCTACTGCGCGCAGGCCGGCACCCGAATCATCGGCGGCCACGAACTGTCGATGGAACTGGCCGAGGAACTGGAGTTCGGGCTGGTCGCCGAGTGGGTCAACGGACTGGACAGCCTCCAGACGGCGATGAGCGACCCCGAGGTCGTCGAGGAAGACGAGGGCTGAGAGCGCCCAACGGGTACGCCGGTGGTTTTTCACTGACGATACGTCCCCAAGAGTATTCAGCGTCTGGCGCCGAAAATCAGTGTCTTGGATGTCCAGCCGCCGTGCGCAGTCGGAAGTCATCGGCGTCGTCATTCTGATCGGCGTCGTCGTCACGATGGTCGGGATCGTGAGCGTCGTCGTCCTCTCTGACGCCGGAACCGATGAGTCGATACTGGCGGACGTGTCCGTCGAGGCCAACGGGACGCACCTGCAGGTCGTACACATGGGTGGGGACGAAATTCCGATCGGTGACCTCGAACTCGTCCTCGACGGGACTGGCGGGACCGACCGCATTCAGGTCGACGCCGCGAACGTGACCGGCGACGACGGCAGATTCGGTCCGGGAGACCGACTCGAACGGGCTCACGG
>NZ_JAQCNH010000131.1 GCF_028275115.1 Halorientalis sp.
TGATATGGACGAACGAACGGCGCTGACAGAACTGGCGACGTCCCTGTCAGCCGCGGGCGACGACGCAGCAGCCGTCGCGGGTCTCGTCGTGACGACGGACATGCTCCACGAGCGGACGGACTTTCCCGAAGGAACCACCCGCTACACAGCCGGCTGGCGTGCGGTCGGTGCTTCGCTGTCTGACGTGGCAGCGATGGGCGCGACGGCACTGGCCGCGGTTGCAGTCTATGCCGCCCCGAGATTCAAGTGGACGGAGATCAGCGCCTTCGTTGACGGAGCCAGTAACGTCTGCGAAGCGGTCGGGGCGGAGTACGTTGGCGGCGATCTTGACGGCCACGACGAATTCACAGTCGCTACGACCGGACTGGGACGGGCAGACGAGCCGGTGAGCAGAGCGGGCGCGACTCCCGGTGATGTCGTCTGTGTGACCGGGACGCTTGGCCGAAGCGGGGCAGCACTAAGACTGTTCGAGCGTGGGGAACACGAGCGCGCGAACAGTCTCTTCCGGTTCGAACCACGCGTCGCAGCAGGGAAACGACTCCGCGATGCTGCCACGGCAATGATCGACTCGAGTGACGGACTCGCCCGCTCACTTCACCAACTCGCCGAGGCCAGCGGTTGCGGGTTCGCGATCGAGTCACCGCTGCCTATCGCAACGATTGTCGACGAACTCGCCGAAGACGAGCGGGACCGTCGGGAGCTGGGCCTGTTTTTTGGGGAGGATTTCGAACTCGTCTGTACCCTCCCACAGGAGGCCGTTGAACGGGCACAAGCGGCCCTCTCGGTCGATTTCACCCCTATCGGCAGAGTTAGCAAGTCGGGGGTCACACTCGACGGCGAACCACTCCCGGATCGAGGATTCACACACGGGGAATGATGTGGGTAGCGCCGGTCAGGCAGCCTCGACGATTTCGATGGGCACAGGCGTAAAACAGAGGGCAGCGAGAACGAACGTGAGGATGCCAAGGAGTATACGTTTGCGGTCGAGGGTCTCGTCGCGGATCGGCTCGGCAGGGCCAGCGTACGCGAGTCCGAGCGCGAACAGGCCCCACATGAACCAGATGCCGACGGAGTCGATACCGTCGGCGATGACGAGGAGATAGGCAGCGAGGGCAAACAGCGCGCCTGGAACGGCCGCGGCGATCCGGGTCTGCCGGTCACCAACTATCGCCCTGAGGATGTGGCCGCCGTCGAGTTGTCCGACCGGGAGCATGTTCAGAAGGGTCACGAGCATTCCGACCCAGCCACCGAAGACGACGGGATGAACGAGTCCGTCTTCGAGTTGATCCGCGGTCCCGGTTACGGTGGCGATGAGTTCGAGTAGCGGAGGATAGTTGAACATGACCGTCGCCTCCTCACTTTCGGTGGCGGCCTGCTGGACGGGAAGGGGGTCGAGCTGGAGACCAATGGCGGTGACGACAATCGTCGCAGCCAGGCCAGCAAGCGGTCCCGCAGCACCGATATCGAAAAGCGCCTTCCGGTCGGGGATACGGCCTTTCATCCGGATCACCGCTCCCATCGACCCGATGTAGGTCGGCAGTGGGATGAAATACGGCAGTGACGCCTCGACGTTGTGGTATCGGCTCATGACGTAGTGGCCGAGTTCGTGGACGCCAAGGACGCCGACAATTGCGATCATGAACGGCCATGCCTCTATCACCCGCCAGGGCTCCTCGGTGATAGGAACCTGATACCAGTAGAATGCGCCGGCAAACAGCGTGGAAAAGACAGTCAAGACAAAAAGGACCACGTTGAGCCAGGGGATCCCGCCCTCTCCGTCCGACCGTGGTTCGGCAACGAGGACGTACTCGCCCCGGGAGACCGGGAAGTCGAGGCGTTCGCTTCGGTACCCGCGCTGGAGGGAAATCTGGTAGCCCCGCTCACGGAAGAGCGGCCAGAGCGTCCGCTCTAGGCGTTCACTCGAGGCAGTCGGTTCTCCGATGTAAAGAACCGACTCACCGTCACGTCGGACGTCGTAAACGTCGAAGACGGAGCCGATTTCCGTGGCGTCGGGCGGTGTCGTCGTCTCATCGCTACCGGCCATCACATCGCGGTTATGGATTGAGTGTGTATAAAACCACGGCGATGGGTTGCCACGACGATTACAGTCTCAGTCAAAAGAGGAAAAAAGCGTGGACCAGTGCGAGGTATCTCGGGGCCGCGTTCAGGCCGGCTTCACTCGCCACGTAGTCGCACTCGTGTACGACCACTTCTCGATTTCCAGTTCAGTTGCCGATTCCTTGAGCTGGATCATCAGTGCGCCGATCTCCTTTG
>NZ_JAQCNH010000133.1 GCF_028275115.1 Halorientalis sp.
CGGATAATATGCGACCCGACCGCCGGTTCAAGTCACCGTCTGTGCTCCGTGACCTGTACGCTGCCCACGGCATCGGCCCCGAGACCGACGTGGTCACCTACTGTCGCATCAGCTAGCGGTCGTCTGTCACCTGGTTCCTCCTCACTGAACTGCTCGGCTCCGAGAACGTTCGCAACTACGACGGGCCGTGGGCAGAGTGGAGGAACATGGTCGGCGTCCCGATCAAGCACGGCACCTGACTCGTGCTCCAATGTGGCCCCACACCGTCTACTCGGCTCGTGGGTGCAGGCCCCAAACGGTATTGCACTACACAAGCAATATTAACCCCCGGCCATACTATCTGATGTGAGCGAGATACTCCTCACGGTTGGTGCACTCGCAGCAGTCGGCCAGGTCGGCGCGACCCTCCGTGTCGCGCTCTCCGAGGACCCGGGCCCGTGGCCACCGACAGAGTTCGGTGGGCAGTTCGGTCTCTACTGGCTCGCCGTCATGGGGATAGCGGGGTCGTTCTTCGCGCTTCTCGCGACGACTCGCGGGAGTCTGTACGCGGTCACTCCGGCGACGGTCGCCGTCGGCGGTCTCATCGGAGTCGGCGGGGCGGCGGTGAACGTCTGGACAGCAGACACCTTCGACGACCCCGAAGAGATTCTGGGCCTGCAACTCTCGTTCCACACGGAGGGGCCCTTCCGGCTCTCGCGGAACCCGTCCGTCCTCGGCCACGCCGGGGCCGTGGGCGGGTTCGCGGTCCTCGCCGGCTCATGGCAGGCACTCCTCCTCGCCGTGGGTATCGTCGGGTGGTTCGCCCTCAAGCCGTTTGCCGAAGAGCCCGCCCTCCGACGTGCGTATGGGTCGCAGTACCGCCACTACCGCGCTCGCGTCGCCCGATACGTCGACGTCGACCGACTCCGAGACGGCGTCTCAGGCTGTGTCTTCTCCCGGCGCGCCGACTGCTGACCTGCTACCACTGGCGGCCTGTCGCGAGTCGTCCCTGGAGGGCCTCCCGGCTCGTATGCGCGTAGAACACCGCGAGAAGCGTCACCGTGCGTCCGGTGACGTCCCTACTCCGTCGTGTCGAGGTCGGCGACGTTGTATACCGGACACCGGCCGCTGACGCTCGACGTGCAAGGTGAATCGTGTCCGATGCCGGTCGTCAAGACGAAGGGTGCCATCGACGACCTCGCCTCCGGCGAGGTCCTTGAGGTGGTCGCCACCGACTCCGGGAGTATGAGCGACATCGACGGGTGGGCCTCCGGGATGGACGGCGTGGAACTGCTCGCACAGGAGGAGGGCGACGGTATCTACACCCATTACGTCCGCAAGACGGAGTGAGCGACATAAGTACCGACACCCCCAGCACTCTCGACGACGACCTGTCATCGCGTGCGGAACGGGCCGCGCGGGTCGCCGACCTCGAAAAGTCGCTCGCCGAAGCGACGGCGGCAGACGACACGAAGAAACTGTCCATCATCGCGACGAAGGGGACGCTCGATATGGCCTACCCGCCGCTCATCCTTGCCAGCACCGCGGCCGCGTTCGGCTACGATGTC
>NZ_JAQCNH010000142.1 GCF_028275115.1 Halorientalis sp.
CGACTCCCCACAGCCAAGCACCCGACCGGAACACGTCCCGGCACTCGCCCGACCTGCCGCCGGGAAAACTCCTTGTCACCCGTGGCCGACGGGGCCTGTATGGACTTCGCCAGCAAGCGGCTGATCGACCTGAGCGTCGGTCTCGAACCGGGCGTCGCCAGCGAACCCTTCCCGCCCGAGATCGACTACATGGACCACGAAGCGGGCGCGGCCCAACTCGCGGGCAACCTCCAGGCACTGGGTCACGACGTCGAGGGCGAGGCGTTCCCCGACGGCCAGGGACTCGCCTGGGAAGCGGTCACGGCGATTCCCCACGCGGGCACCCACCTCGACGCGCCCTGGCACTACGGCCCGGAGTGCGACGGCGAACCCGCCAGAACCGTCGACGAGATTCCCCTGGAGTGGTGTTGCGGGAACGCCGTCGTGCTGGATTTCCGGGATCTGGAGGCCGGAGCCGAGATCGCCCCCGAGATGCTCGACGAGCGACTGGCGGACCTCGGTCACGAACTCTCTGCCGGTGAACTGGTGTTCGTCGAGACCGGTGCGGACGACCTGTGGGGCGAGGCAGAGTATCTGACCGAGTTCCCCGGGATGGGCGCGGCGGCGACGAAACACCTCGTCGAGCAGGGGGTGAAGGTGATCGGCACGGACGCCTACGGCTTCGACAAACCCTTCGACGAGATGGGGCGGCGCTACGTCGAGAGCGGCGACGAGGCCGAACTCTGGCCCGCCCACGTCGCCGGCCGCGAGGTCGAGTACTGCCAGATCGAGAAGATGGCCAACCTCGACGAGTTGCCCAGGCGGACGGACGTGCCCGTGGTTACCTTCCCCGTGAAGATCGAGGACGCGAGCGCGGGGTGGGTCAGGCCCGTAGCGATGGTCGAGGAGTAGAGAGTGCCGGTGGCGCGTTGTCAATCGTCGGCCGGCGCAGCCGGTTCTCCGTGTTCGATGTCGGTGCCGAGCATGTCGAGGAACTCCGAGAGCCACTCGACGTGGTCGCTCCAGTCCTGGCCCGTGACGAGGTTCCGGTCCCGCGTTACGTCGTCGACCCACGAGCAGCCCGCGGCCTCGGCTTCGGCCCGCACGGCGGGATAGGTCGTCATCTCGTAGCCGTCAAGCACGTCCGCGGCCGCGAGGATCTGTGGCCCGTGACACAGCGAGGCGACCGGCTTGCCGGCCTCGAAGAAGTGTTGGACCGTCTCGATTACGTCTTCGTGTGTGCGCAGGTACTCCGGCGCGCGGCCGCCGGGGACGACCAGCGCGTCGTAATCGGCCGGGTCGATGGCGGCCATCGTCGCCGTCACCTGGAAATTGTGTCCCCGGTCTTCCATGTACGTCTGGTCGCCACGGAAGTCGTGGACCGCGGTCTTGCAGATGTCGCCTGCCTCCTTCTCCGGACAGACGGCGTCGACCGCGTGGCCCACCGTCTGGAGGGTCTGGAAGGGCACCATCGTCTCGTAGTCTTCCCCGAAGTCGCCGACGATCATCAGGATCTGTTTGCCGGTCATTGTGAGTCCGTGTTCGGGTGGAACACGGGATGTGCGAACGAACGGCACAGACATAAAACTGGTCGCCGATCGCCGCCTGATGCTGGCCGATGCTCACGCCAGCAGGTCCGGCACGTCGCCGATGTCGTCGAGGAGGTGATCGGGCGTCACGTCCGCGTCGGACGCGTCGTCGCGGTCGGCAGCTCCGGTCAGCACCAGCGCGGTGGTCATCCCCGCGCGTTCGCCCATGGCGATGTCGGTATCGAAGCGGTCGCCGACCAGGAGGCACTCGCCGGGTGAGACGCCCAGCGCGTCTCCGACGGCGTCGATGGCCTCCGGCGAGGGCTTGCCCATCACGCGGTCCGGGTCACGGGCGGCGGCGGCTGCCACCGCGCCGATGATCGCCCCCGACCCCGGGACCGACCGACCGCCAGAGGCCGGGATGGTCCGGTCGGGGTCCGAGCCGACGAACGCAGTCGTTGGGTCCGCGAGTGCCCGCAGGCCGTCGGTCATGTCGTCGTAGCCGAATTCGCGGTCCCAGGATGCGACGACCACGTCGGCCGCGGTGGGGTCGTCGATCAGCGAGACACCGGCGTCGGCCAGTTGGTCGCGCAGCCCCGGCGAGCCGATCAGGAAGCAGTCGTCACCGGTGTGTTCGTCGACGAGGTAGTCGGTGGTGACGGTCCCTGCGGAGAGGACCTCGCCCTCGTCGATCTCGATACCCATACCGGCTAGCCGGTCGACGTACTCCGTCCGCGTCTTCGTCGGGTTGTTCGAGCAGCAACACAGCGAGACATCGTAGTCCCGGATCGTCTGCACCGTCTCGGCCGCGCCGGGGAGCAGTTCGTTACCACGGTAGACCGTCCCGTCGAGATCGAGGACCACGCCACGGTACGTCATTGTTCCAGAACACGGAAGGGAGAGTCATAACGGTCGTGGTCCCGGGCAGTCGGGCCACCGAGCGTCGGCGAACGCGGCCGGTCAGGCCGGTTCGACGCCGGACACGTCGAAGCGTGCCCCGCCGGACTCACTCTCTCCGAGTTCTATCGTCCAGCCGTGTGCGTGGGCGATCTGCTCGACGATAGCCAACCCGAAGCCGGTGCCGTCCCCGGCCGTCGAAAAACCCGTCTCGAACACTGTGTCGTACTCCTCCTCGGGAATGCCCAAACCGTCGTCGGCGACGTAGAACGCCAGGTCGGGGTCGCCCGGGTCGCCGTCGCTCGCTCCGTCCGCACGTGTTCCGACCCGTACCGTGCTAGCGTGACCGTGGATGGTCGCGTTGCGAAAGAGGTTGCTCAGGAGTTCCTGCAGGCGCGCACCGTCGGCCATGATCTGCTGGTCCGTCTCCACGACGAGGTCGGTCCCACCGGCATCGACGTGCGGCCAGACCTTCTCCGCGGCCGTTCCGATGGTCGTCGCAGCGGGGTCGTCGATCGTGTTGCCCTGTCTGGCCAGCGTCAATACGTCCTCGATGAGCCGTTCCATCCGGTCGTGGGAACGCTGGATCGCTTCCAGTTCCTCGGGACGCTCCTCGAACGCCTCGGCCAGCAGTTTCGCGTTCATGCTCGCGATGTCGAGCGGCCCCTGGAGGTCGTGTGAAACCATGCTCGCGAAGCGGTCGAGTCGCTCGTTCTTTCGCTTGAGCTCCCGTGCGCGCTCGGTTCGCTCTGTCACGTCGCGAGCGATCAACTGGAAGGTGTCCCGCTCGGTACGGATGTCGACTGGGACGACGATGTTGTGAAAGTGACGGCCGTCGAGTTCACTCTCGACGGTGCGAGACGCTCCCGTTTCGAGCACCGCCTGCCCGGCCGTGAGCCACGACTCGCCGGTCTCGGGGAACTGCTCGAGGAGCGACGCGCCACGTAACGACTCCCGGTCGACGCCAGCGAGGTCGGCCATCGCGGGATTGGCGGCGACGATCTCGCCGTCACACGCGACCTGCGCGACCACGTCTGGAGTGTTGTCGACGAGCAGTTCGTAGCGTTGCTGGGTCCGCTGTTGGTCGACTGCGCTTGTTATCCGATTGGCCAGTTGCTGGTGCTGTTGGTCCTCGACGACTTCGAGTTTGAGGATGTAGTCGTCGACGCCCGCCGAAATCGCCTCGCTGGCGACTTCCTCGGTTCCCCGACCGGTCAACAGAATAAAAGGCACGTCGCCGTGTTCCGCCCGGACCGTCTCCATCAACTCCAGACCGTTAGGACCGGGCATCTCGTAGTCGCTGACGATACAGTCGATTTCGGCGTCGGCCAGCACACCCATCGCCTCCTCGGCACCGGTCGCCCAGTCGGACTCCATCCTGTGGTCCTCTGTGAGCGTCTCGGCGGTCATCTCGGCGAAGAACTCGCTGTCGTCGACGACCAACACGCGGATGTCGTCACTCATCGTTCCGGCCCTCCGCAGGAACAGGACGCGTGTAGCACGCGACAACCGACCGACTGGCCATGTGTACTGTCTCTATTCAATCCGTCCACTGGCAAATATCCTCGGGCAATTTTACTGGCGAAGTCGTCGTTCCCACCGCGGTCCCGCTCGGCGCTGCAGGAGCAGGCCGACGACGGCGGCGACCGCCGCGAGCGCCATCGCCGCTACCGTCGTCACCGGTCCGAACGAGGGTTCGACCAGCGCGGCCACCAGTAACGGCATCGCCACGACTGACAGTGCCGCACCGAACATCAAGAATCGAGGTGTGTCGAACAGCAGTTCCGTCGGAGACAGTCCGACGACGAACGCGGTCACACCGAAGACGTACACCGAGAGCAGGGGGAGAACGACGAGTCCGGGTGCCAGTGTCACCGGGTCGTACCAGACCGTCGCGACACCGAGGTAGACGAGTCCGGCCGGCACCGAGAGCAGGAGAGACGCCCGCCGCTTCCCGGCAAGAACGGTCGCGATCGACAGCGGATACCGCAGGTACTCCTCGGCAGTATCGAACTGCGTCACCCAGCTATACGTCGTGAACGAACCCAGCCCGAGCAGGGTCCCGAAGGCCACGCCTGCGGACGGTTCGAGACCGGTGGCGGCGGTGACCGCTCCCAACAGCAGGGCCGTCACCCCGAACAGGACGCCCATAGAGAGGAGGACCTTCCAGACCGAACCGCTGGAGCGGCTCACCTCCAGCAGGGCCCGAGTACTCAGTCCGTCGTCGTCGCGAAGCCACGACCTGACCGTCCTGAACCGCTCGTTGGCCGTCCGGTACGCCCCGCTATCGGCCGGCCGGAAGAGGACCGGACCGAGCACACCGAAGACCGCGACCGGGGCGAACCCTCGGACCGCACTCGGGAGAGCGGGGTCACGGTAGAGCGCGTACGGCGTGTACGCCAGCGCCTCAGCCCCTGACCAGAGGATGACGGCCACCACGACTGTGACCGCACCGGTTACGAGCAATCGGCTCCGGGTCGCCGCGCCCGCGAGCGTCAAAGAGAGCGTCACACCGAGTGCGAACGCGCCGATCAGCGTCAGCCACAGCAGGGCGAGCCGTCCCGGGGCGACCCCGGTCCGGAGTGCGGTCGGCACCGCGGCGAGTCCGATTGGCGTAATAAAAAAGCCGGTGTAGTACACGAGGTCCTTCCAGAGGAATACGGCAAGCAGACGGTTCCAGGACACCGGCAGTGTTCGCGCCGAGAAGACGAGCAGCGTCACGTCGCCCACCGCGTCACGCAGCGCGTCTCGGCCCACCAGTCCGATGGTCCCGACCTGTAGGCCAAAAAAGAACAGGAGGCCGTGCAGGCCCGCGGCGACGGTCCCGAACTCCGTGCCGGTGTACGAGAGGAGCGCGAAGCCGCCGGCGGCCAAGAGGGCGACGGCGGCGGGGAAGGCGGCGAACCGCCGGCCACCGAACAGGTGTTCGTGGAGGCGCCACTCTTCGCGAAGCATTCGCCGGAACAAATCGGTCGTGAGAGACATCGTCAGTGCTGTGCCGAACTGGTCGGCGTGTCGGGTTCGGCGTCGTTCACTTCTGTCCGGAACACGTCGAGCAGGCGCTCGCCACCCTCGAGCGTCCGTGGGTCGCGTTCGGCGACGAGTCGGCCGTCGCTGACGATGGCCACACGCGTACAGAGTTCCTCGGCGACCTCGATGAAGTGCGTCGAGAGAAAGACCGTGTTCCCGCGGTCGACGTACTCCCGGAGGTGGCCCTTGATCTGTTCCTGCATGAGGGGGTCGAGATTCACCAGCGGTTCGTCGATGAACACCAGGTCGGGTTCGTGGACGAACGCGGCCGCGAGCATCACACGCTGGCGCTCGCCTTCCGAGAGGTCCGTCGACAGCGTGTCGAGCAGGCCGGCGAACTCGAAGCGCTCGGCCCACTCGTCGATGCGGGCGGTCACGTCGTCGAGGTTGCGGACGCTCCCGACGAACGCCAGGTACTCACGTGGCGTCAGAAAGCTCGGCGGGTCCTCGCGCTCGGGGAGGATGCCGACCGACTCTCGAACGGCGAGCGGGTCGCCGACGGGGTCGTTACCCAGTACCGACGCCGTCCCCGATGTGGGTTCGAGCTGCCCGGTGAGAATCTCGATGGTCGTCGTCTTGCCCGAGCCGTTGGGGCCGAGCAGGGCGAACAGTTCGCCGTCGGGGACGGTCAGTGAGAGGGCGACCAGCGCGTCCACGTCGCCGTGGCGCTTGGTCAGGCCATCCGTCTCGATGGCGGTCATCCTCCGATATCCGACGGGTCAGCAAAAAAAGGTTGTCTGGGTTTTGAACGGCGAGTCGTGACCGGTGTCCGTGTCGGCGACGGAGCGCGGGGCGGTCACGATTCCGACAGTCGCTCCCGCTACCGACGCTCGCTCTCGTCCGGCGACCACCGGCAGGCGTTCCCGGTCGTCAGTTCGTGTTCGTCGATGTACGCCGAGAGACACGCGTGGTGACAGAAGCACGTCGGCGACTCGCAGTCGTCGGTGCAGTCACGGACGCAGACGGGGTCGTGGTCGAAGATACGCGATTCACAGTACGCACACGTCTCGTCCGCGTCGGGGGTCGATACGGTCGTCGACATGGGTCAGTTACGACTCGCGCCACACCGCGTGTCACCGCTCGGTCGTCGGGCGGCGCTCCCGCCCTCGCGCTGCTCGAACTTCAAACACCACACATCAGATGGTAAAGGGTTACACCGGTCGTGGGCACACCTCGTCGACAGAGTGGACTACGCGGTCCACGGGGGAGCAACAATGACTGACATCGATATCGATTTCGAGACGATTCGCATCGAGACGCCCGGGAATCACGTCGGCCACCTCGTGCTGGACCGGCCCGAAGACATGAACACGGTCAGCGCGACGATGCTCGACGAGTTAGACGAGGCCGTCGACGTGCTCGAGGACCACGAGGCGGTCCGAGCCATCTACATCACCGGCGAGGGTGAGAAGGCATTCTCTGCGGGGGCGGACGTGTCCTCGAACGGTGCGATGGACAACCGCGAGGGCGTCGAACACTCCCGGTACGGCCAGCGCGTGTTCGGGAAGTTCCGCGAGAGCGACCTGCCTGTGATCGCGGGCATCGATGGCTACGCCCTCGGCGGTGGCCTCGAACTGTCGATGTGTGCCGACCTCCGGGTCGCCAGCGAGTCCTCGGAGATGGGGCTCCCAGAGCACACCCTCGGTCTCCTGCCCGGTTGGGGCGGCACCCAGCGCCTCCAACGGCTTATCGGCGAGAGCGCAGCCAAGTACGTCGTCTTCACCGCCGAGCGCATTCCCGCCGAACGCATGCACGAACTCGGCTTCGTCCACGAGGTGTACGACGACGAGGAGTTCGAGGAGCAGGCGCTCGAGTTCGCCGAGAACGTCGCCGGCGGCCCACCCATCGCGCAGAAGTACACCAAACGTGCCATGCGCGAGGGCTGGGACAACATGGAAGCCGGCCTCGAACTGGAGGCCACCGCCTTCGGCCACCTGCTCGACACCGAAGACCTCAGCGAGGGGATAACCGCCTTCGTCACGGATCAAGAGCCCGAGTTCGAGGGCGAGTGACCGGCGCGCGCAGCGCCGTCACTACTCCGAGTCGGTAAACACCATCTCCGCGATCTCGTGGCGCGGGTTCTCGTCGTCGTCGCCCTCGTACTTGTACAGCCTGCCGTCCTCCTCGTCGGCCGTCGCCTGGTGCGAGCCGTCACAGAACGGGTAGTTACCCGACAGCCCACACATACAGACGGCGATATTACCGTTCTCTTCGATGTCGTCCTCGTCGACGATCTTCGGTCCGGTTGCTTCGTGGGTGATCTCTCGTGTCACACGTTGACATGGGTCCACGAACTAAAAAAAGCCGCGGGGCGATTCGGGGGCGTGTGCGGGTCAGAAGGTGTAACGGCAGGCTGTTCGTTTGGCTCGCTATCGATGGACAAGTGCCAGCGCCGGACTGGATACTACCTTCTCGGTTTAACCGGAGTCATGTTTATCTACATGTTGCTCTATCGCTGGGCCGCCGCAACCTTCGAGGGCGACGCCGTCGAGATCGGCGAGGACTTCGAGATCGTGGAGCTACCTGTCCTGTCCGGCAGCGAACTGGTCGGTGAGACTATCGCCGAAAGTGACATTCCCGAGCAGACGGGGGCGAACGTCATCGGCGCGTGGTTTCGTGGCGAGTTCGCCAGCCCACCGTCGCTCGACGCCCGGCTCGACGAGCAGACGATTCTGCTCGTCGCCGGGCACGACCGTCAGCTCGGCCCACTCAAGCAGATGACGCTCTCGGAGCAGCGTCGCCGTCGTCGTGGCCACGTCATCATCTGTGGCCACGGCGAAGTCGGCTCGACCGTCGGAGAGCGTGTCGTCGCCGAGGGTGTCTCCTGCGCCACGGTCGAGAAGAAAGCTCACGAGGGTGTCGATATCGTCGGCGACGTGATCAAAAAGGACGTTCTCCGGGAGGCCGGTGCCGAGGACGCGAGTACAGTGATTCTCGCCCGCTCGTCGGACACGATGACGGTTTTCGCGACTCTAGTGGTGTGGGAACTCAACCCCGAGTCGAGATTATCGCGCGCGCCGGCCAGACGGAGAGCGTTCGCAAACTCTACCAGGCCGGTGCCGACTACGGACTCGCGCTGGCGACCGTCAGTGGCCGGATGCTCGCCTCGACGCTATTCGAGGAGGACATCATCTCCTACGACAAGCAGGTCGAGGTCGTCAGATTCGACGCGAGTTCACTCGCCGGCGAGACGCTGGCCGGGGCGGACATCCGCGCCGAAACTGGCTGTACCGTAATCGCGGTCGAACGAGACGGCGACGTGATCACCGACCTCTCGCCCGACTTCGAGGTTCGGCCGGACGACGACCTGATCGTCGCCGGTCCCGACGAGAACAGCACCGGATTCGCCGCTCGCTACGAGTCGGCCTCGCCGAGCCACTCGGGTTCCTCGACGGTCGTCGACCCGATATCCGAGAACGTGGCGCTGGCCTCGTAACCGAACGAAAAACCCTGTTCGGAGCCGGAGGTGGCGCTGAACGAGGCCTCGTGGACGATCCCTGCTGAGTCGACGAACACCGTGCCCTTGGCCTCCACGTCACGACCGATATTCAGTTTCGCGTCGGGCGTCGACACCACGGTCTCGAGTTCATAGCGGACGAGTTCGGTCCCGTCACGGGTGACAACTTCGGTCGCGTTGTACGCCCCCGAACCGAGGATGGTTCGCAACAGAGCCCGGCCGGTGAAACTGTCCGGCGCGGTGTCGGCGTACGGGGCGTCGACGGCCGCCGAGATAGCACCGTACTCGACGCCGTCGGACCCGTCGACGCGGAAGGCTGCCGTGCCGTCCGTGAGGTACGATGTGAACGTGTCGTTGGAACCACCCCCGACGACCCGCGTCAGCGTCTCGTTACTGGCCGCCTCGTGTGCGATGGTGTAGTCGATGCCCGCGCTGGCAGAGCTCTCGCTGCCGCCCGCCGAGAATCCCTTCGTGCCCGAGAGCGTCACACTCGACCCCGAGAGTGCCGCCTCGTGTTCGTCCAGAAGCGTCGAGACGTTCTCGATGCCAGCGGGCGTGGCACCGGCCGGATAGGCGAAAGACGTCACCGTCGCGGTCGTCGAACCGAGTGCCTCGTCTTCCGAGCCGGGCTGTGTGTCGTCCGGTGTCACATCCCCGCCGGAGAGACCCCCTGTACACCCTGCCAGGGCAACGAGAACCGTCATCGCCAGCGTCGCGAGAACTCGTTTTCGCATGTCTCCCTCTCTGCAACCGTCTTTTGTAAACGTACCGCTCACGTTATCTTTGCCGAGGACGGTGTGAAAGGAGGTCACGATGCACGGTCGAGCCGTCGCCGGACCCAAAGCGCCGTCGCGACGGTCCAGCCGGCCAGCGCCGCCGCTCCGACGACCTCCGGCAGTGCCAGCCCCGGACGACCAAACTCGCCGGTGAACGTCCAGACGGCCCACGCGGCGGCGTTCAGGACGCCCAGTCCCACCGTCGCGCCGCCGCGAGTCCGGTCACCGGCTGTGAAATTGCCGGCCCCGTACACCCACAGCGAAAGCGATAGGAAAATGTAAAACGAGACGGCGACCAGGAAGTGAGCGTCCTGTGGGAGCGGAAAGACGCCAATCAGGGCCATGGAAATCGAGGTGAGCCCGAACAGCCCGATGCCGGCGAGTTCGACGAGGTTGCGCGCGACCAGATACATCGCGTACCCGAATCCGAGGGCGGCGAGCCCCCCCAGTATGAGCCCGCCGTTGAAGACGAGCCGCGTCAGGTCCGTCGCGACGGGGTCGGTCGGCGCGCCCAGATCGGAGAGCGCGTTGGCGGTCCACGCGAACGAGGGCGAGAGGACCGTCGCGAGCAGGACACCGACCAACGAGAGGACCGGGGCTGTCAGGCCGGCCCAGACGCTCACCTGTTCGGCCGTGTCGGTCATCGACCAACCATTTGACCGGCAGATACTCAACGGTTCGGTCCTCCTGCCGCCCGTGTGGCCCGCTGCCGGTCGTGCAGACGCCGCTCACGATGACGCGCCTTTTTTTTACGCCCGGCCCCGACCCCCAGGTATGCGCGGGCACGACCGTCGGGCGTTCTTGACCGTCACCGGGGCCGCAGTGACAGCCCTGAGCGGGTGTACACAGCTCCTCGGGTCGCGCGACGCGCCAGGTTCGAGCGAGGGAGCTACTGGCGGGAGTGAGAACGGCGGGCAGACGCTCGACACGCTCGACGTCGGCGGCTCTCCCGGCGAAGCGGTGCCAGTCGTGCCCGACGGGACGGTGACACTGCTCGATTTCTTCGCGACGTACTGTGCCCCCTGTAAGCCCCAGATGGCGGAGCTACGGGAGGTGCGGTCGGCGTTTCCGGACGTTCATATGCTGTCGATTACCTGGGAACGAGACGCGACCGGGGTGCGTTCGTTCTGGACGGAGTACGATGGCACCTGGCCCGTGGCACTGGACCCCGACGTCGAGACGGGGCCGACGTACGATGTCGAGGCACTCCCAACGACGCTGATTCTCGACGCCGAGGGGACCGAGACCTGGCGACACACCGGACTGGCCGAGGCGGCGACGATGGAGACGGAACTGGAGGCGGCCCGGCAGTGACGGAGTTCGGGGTGGCCCGGCTGGGCTATGCGTTCACCCTCGGGACGGGCACCTTCTTCGCCCCCTGTGCGTTCCCTCTCCTGCCCGGCTACGTCGCCTACTATCTCGGTACGTCCGGGACGGACGCGACCGAGCGCTCGTTGACGGTCCGCCTCGGTCGCGCTGTCGGGGTTGGCCTGCTGGTGAGCGTCGGGTTCGCGCTGGTGTACGGAACGCTCGGGCTCTTGCTGGCCGCGGTCGGACCACGAGTCCTCGAAAACATCGCGGCGCTGGAACTGGTCGTCGGTCTAGCACTGATCGTCGTCGGCGGCGTGATGGCGACGGGCCGATTCCGGGCGTCCACGCTCCACGTCCCACTACCTGAGCGCCGGCGGTCGGCGACGAGATACGTCCTGTTCGGTGTGGTTTACGCCGCGGCTGCCGCGGGATGTACTGCGCCCCTGTTTCTGGGTGTAGCGTTCGCCGCGGTGACGACCGGCCCCGTCGCGACGGTGACGACCCTGGGCGCGTACGCCGCCGGCATGAGCGTCCTGATGATCGGCGTCACGACCGTGACCGCACTGGGCCGGGACACCGTCTTGAGGCGACTGTCGGCGGCGACGGGCCGAATCTCGCGGGCCGCCGGTGTCGTCGTCGTGCTGGCTGGACTGGTGCAGCTTTACTACTTCCTCGTCGTCTTCGACGGACTGAGAACGCTCGGACTGGCCTGATCGTCACCCACTACCCGATACCGGGGAGTTCGTCGCCGAGAGATGAGGCCGAATCGGAACAACGGCTGCCTTCGGGGGTTAAGTCGGCCGGAAACGGGACGGCAGTGTGTCAGTGCTTGTTGCTCTCGGCGTCGAACAGACCCGGTATCGGCGCCTCGTTGTCGGTCGGGAACGTCAGCGGTGCGTCGGTGGGTTCGTGGTCTGTAATCGTCGGTGTCGGTGTGCGTGTGCTCGTAATGGGCGGCAACGAGCAAACGAACAGCGTCCGCGTGCGGTCGGTATCGTGCTGACGACCGGGGCTAACCCACAGTCTCGTGTAACTGTTCCTGCCACAGTCACAGACCGATAGTCGGGGGCCGCCTCGTGGACTCTCAGTCTCGCCGCTCCAGTGCCGTGAGCGCCGCATCGAACTGGTCGGCCTCGATGGTGACCTCGTCTGCGCGCGCGGTTGCCTCCTTGGGGCCGTGTTCGCGGGCGAACGTTCGGATGGCGCGCATCGAGGCGTCCCGGACCAGCGCGTCGAGTTCGGCGCCCGACAGCCCCTCAGTCTCGGCGGCCAGGTCGACCAGCGACACGTTCGCACCTATCGGTTTCTCACGGGTGTGTACTTCGAGTATCTCCCGGCGGGCGTCGGCATCCGGGTCGGGAACCTCGATGTGTTCCTCGAGTCGCCCCGGACGGAGAAGCGCCGGGTCGAGTACGTCCCGGCGGTTCGTCGCCGCCAGCACCACGAGGTTGGGGTTCTCGGCCAGTCCGTCGAGTTCGGTTAGCAGTTGCGAGACGACCCGCTCGGTCGCCTCGCCGGTTTCGCCGCGGCGGCCGGCGATGGCGTCGATCTCGTCGAAAAAGACGATAGAGGGAGCGGCCTGTCGGGCACGCTCGAACACCTCGCGGACTGCCTTTTCGCTCTCGCCGACGTACTTGTCGAGCAGTTCGGGGCCGGCGACGTGGATGAAGTTCACGTCGCTTTCGCCCGCCAGCGCCCGCGCGAGCAGCGTTTTGCCGGTTCCGGGTGGACCGTACAGCAAGACGCCGGAAGGGGGGTCGGTCTCTGTGGCCTCGAACAGTTCAGCGTAGGAGAGCGGCCACTCGACGGCCTCCGTGAGCCGGTCTTTCGTTTCGTCCAACCCGCCCACGTCGTCGAAGGAGACGCCAGGCGATTCGGCGACGTACTCCCGCATCGCGGAGGGGTCGACCGCCGCCAGCGCCGCCTCGAAGTCCTCGCGGGCGACGACCGGTTCCTCGCGGGTGCGCCGGAGCGCCGACATCGCAGCCTCGGTCACGAGCGACTGGAGGTCTGCGCCGACGAACCCGTGCGTTCGCGTAGACAATCGGTCGAGGTCCGCGTCGTCGTCGAGTGGCATTCCGCGCGTGTGGACTTCCAGAATCTCGCGGCGACCCGTTTCGTCGGGGACGCCGATCTCGATCTCGCGGTCGAACCGCCCGCCACGCCGGAGTGCGGGGTCGATACTGTCGACCCGGTTGGTCGCTCCGATGACGACCACACGACCTCGATCTTCGAGGCCGTCGAGCAGCGTCAGCAACTGGGCGACCACCCGGTTTTCCATGTCGGCGTCCTCGTCGCGCTGGCCGGCGATGGAGTCGATCTCGTCGATGAACAGAATTGCGGGCGCGTTCGCCTCGGCCTCCTCGAACGCCTCCCGGAGACGCTCCTCGCTTTCACCTTTGTACTTCGAGACGACCTCCGGCCCCGAGATCGTCTGGAAGTGTGCGTCGACCTCGTTCGCCACGGCGCGGGCGATTAGCGTCTTCCCGGTTCCGGGCGGGCCGTACAGGAGAACACCTTTTGGCGGGTCGATACCGAGTCGGCGAAACAGGTCCGGTTCCGAGAGCGGGAGCTCGATCATCTCCCGCACCATGTCGAGTTCGTCGTCGAGACCGCCGATGTCCTCGTAGGTCGCGCCGAGATCCGCCGCCTGCTCACCCGCCTCCGGGCTCGAATCGGGGTCCGAGTCGGGAGCGTCGTCGGGGAGCGTGTCACCCGCCGGAGAGCCGTCCCCGAGGTCGAGGTCGATGCCTGGTAGGACCGTGACCTCGGTGTCCTCGACGACCCGGACGGGTCCGTCGGGGTCGGTCAGCGAGACGACGACGACACCGAGGCCGTCGACGTGAACGCGCTCGCCCTCCCGGACCGGTCGGTCGAGCAGGCCGTCTGCGACGAGGGCGTCGGTGTCGGTGTCTTCGGGCAGGGACTCGGTAGGTCGGACCGAGACGATGGCGGCCTCCTCGACGGAAGTGGTCGCGACGGTGACGGTATCGCCGACGTTGACGCCGGCGTTGGCACGAGTGTCGGCGTCGATGCGGACCACGTCGTCGCCCTCGTCGGTCGGCCAGACCTTCGCGACGGTTTCGCGTTCGCCGCGCACGACGACGGGGTCACCGCTCAGAACGCCCAGTCGCCGGCGGGTGGATTCGGGGAGGCGGGCTACCCCTCGGCCCGCGTCGCGTTTGTCCGCGCCGGCGACTGTCAGCTCAACGCCCAACTCGTCGCTCATGCGCGCCCGTAGTCGCCCCATCGTCAAGAGGGTTCCCCGGAGAAACACATATACCGTCGGGCGTGTCACCCAGTCATATGGTCGTGCAAACGCAGCGCGACGAGGTCACCTGGTACAAGTGTGAGGCCTGTGGACTGTTGTTCGACGACAGAGACGACGCGAGCCAGCACGAAACGGAGTGCGACGGCGAAGACCCGTCGTACATCCAGTGATTCGCCGCGGGACACCGGGGACTCTCTCGGGCGGCCGCGGGACGTAAGCCGTTTGTCCGTCCGCGGCCTAGTAGTTTGCAGTGACAGACAACGACGAGCCCGACGGTGTCGACACGACGGACGGGGACGGCCAGCCCGGCGGTGACCCGCCCACCAGCGACGCCGTTCTCGACGCCGAGACGTTCACGGACGTGGTGCAGGATATCGGGCGACCCGTCGTCACCGCCAGTCACGTCGCACAGACGCTGGACTGGACACAGGACGACGCCAGCGCCGCCCTCGACGACCTCGCCGAAGAGCGTGCGGTCGACCGACTGGACGTCTCCGCAGACCCGGTCGTCTGGTACCCGACCGACTGGTCCAGACTGGTCGAACGCGAGCGGGTGATTCTCTTTCCCGGCCGCCGCGAGATCGTCGTCGACCACCCCACACAGTTCACACGGGCACAGCTCTCGCAGTTCGCCCACCTCGTCGACACGACCCACCGCGGTGGCTACCTCTACGAACTCCGCCGGGAGGACATCTGGGGCGCACCATACGACGAGTTCGAGGCGCTGCTGGGCACGGTTCGGGACGTGCTACCGGAACGCTCACCCGAACTGGAGGAGTGGGTCGAGGACCAGTGGAAACGCGCCCACCGCTTTACCCTCCGGACCCACGAGGACGGCTACGTCGTTCTCGAAGCCGCGACGGACTCGCTGATGGGCAACGTCGCTCGCGAGAAACTCGACGAGGGACAGCTTCGGGCGGCCATCTCCGACACGGAGAGCTGGGTCGCAGAGGAGGCCGTCGCCGAGGTCAAACGAATCCTCTACGAGTCTGGTTACCCCGTCCAGGACGAGCGGGACCTGGACACCGGCGAGGCCCTCGACCTCGACCTTGACCTGGACCTCCGGGACTACCAGCACGAGTGGGTGGGACAGTTCATGGAGACCAAGTCGGGGGTTCTCGTCGGGCCGCCAGGCGCGGGCAAGACCGTGGCGGCGCTGGGCATCCTCTCGCGCGTCGGCGGAGAGACTCTCGTACTGGTTCCCAGCCGCGAACTCGCCGGACAGTGGCGCGACGAGGTCCTCGCCCGGACGACCCTGACCGAGGAGCAGGTCGGGGAGTACCACGGCGGGACCAAGCAGATAGCGCCGCTCACCATCGCCACTTACCAGACCGCAGGGATGGACCGTCACCGGCAACTGTTCGACAGCCGCGAGTGGGGGCTTGTCATCTACGACGAAGTTCATCACATTCCAGCCTCGGTAGCTCGACGGAGCGCCGACCTCCAGACCAAACACCGCCTCGGCCTCTCCTCTTCGCCCGTTCGAGAGGACGACAAGGAAGAGGAGATATACACGCTGATCGGGCCGCCCATCGGGACGGACTGGAACGCGCTGTTCGACGCGGGCTTCGTCGCCGAACCGGAAGTCGAAATCAGATACGTCCCCTGGACCGACGGGGACGCACGAAACCAGTACGTCAGTTCCGACGGCCACGAGCGCCGGCAGCTCGCGGCGGCGAACCCCGCCAAACGCGAGGAGGTGGCACACCTGCTCGCCCGCCACCCCGAGAGGAAGGCGCTGGTCTTCTGTGACTATCTCGACCAGGGGCGAGAGCTGTCGGCGTTTCTCGACGTGCCGTTCATCAGCGGTGAGATGCCCCACAGCCGCCGTGAGCGCCTGCTCGACGAGTTCCGGCGGGCCGACCGGGACACACTGATCGTCTCCCGGGTGGGCGACGAGGGAATCGACCTGCCCGACGCCGAACTGGCCGTCGTCGCGTCCGGCCTCGGGGGGTCGCGCAGACAGGGCGCCCAGCGAGCGGGTCGAACCATGCGCCCGGAAGGACGGTCGCTGGTCTTCGTACTCGCAACACGTGGAAGCCGGGAGGAGGACTTCGCACAGCGACGGATGCGCCACCTCTCCTCGAAGGGAGTCCGCGTCTCCGAGGCCGAAGCGGAAGCCGTTACGAACGACGGAGACGCCACTTCGGGCGACGAGGACCGGAGCTAACTGACACCGGTCGACGGAAGAGCGGACCGGTCACTCCGTCGGTCTGATCGGTGGGTTGACGAACAGCGCGTCCACCAGCGCGAGCGCGCCGACTGCCGACGCGCCGACGAGCGTCGTCTGGAACGACACCGACAGCAGGGAACCGAGAGCGACGCTCAACAGAAACACCACCGGAATGAACACGAGTATCAGATCGTACCGCGAGAGCGAGTCTATCGTCTGCAGTCCGGTACGGCTCGATTCTGCGTTGTCACTCCAGGGCATGGCATTCACCTCTCCCATGTGTAACTACCACACAGTTTCACTAAAATCTTGCTCCGATACAGTTCACCGAACACATCTTGAATACCGTTGGCGGTTCCGGAGATAATCAGAAAATAATATGCTGAACTTATCGCGGCGTCTGTGTCCACTCGTCGGGGGACGACGGGGGCGACCGACCGCGGATGCGGGCGGCGTGACTCCGGCGGCTACCGGGTCGTTCCGACAGTCCGCGGTGTGACCGTGGTCCAAGGCTGGTGGTTCCACAAGACACAGGTCGGCTCGGTCGTAACGGTATGTATGGACGAACTCGGGAGTCGGCCGACGGAGGGCCAGCGGGTCCGCGCCATGGTCGGTGGGCGGGCCGTTCACGGACGCGTCGAGTCAGTGACGTACACGCCGAAAAAAGGGAATCTGATCGCGAAAGTAACCCTCGACGAACCGGGGCCGGACGGCCGAACGGCACTTGCAGTCGCCGTCGAAGATCTCGACGGTATCGACTAGTCCTGTGACCACTTGGCGTCTGCTAGCGTGCGCTGAACGGCCTCCTGACCGACCGCGGCGGCGAGTGTCTCGAACCCCGCACGTTCCTTCCGGTCGTCGGCGTTGGCCACCAGTCGCGAGACGATGAACTCCGGTGTGGACCTGCCGACGGTGCCGAAGCGGGGCTGGTAATCGACCGAGAGGTCCAGATCCGGGTCGAGCCCTTCTGCGAAGATGCCGTCGGTTCGAGCCTCGTCGGGTAGCGGTTCGAGGTCGTCGGCGAGGTGGGTGACGAACACGCCCAGTGCGTCCTCGTCGACGGTCAGCGTCACCAGTCCGTGCAACATATCGGCGGCGCTTCCAGGTTCGGTGATAGCCTCGAACTCGTCGACGAGCATCAGGGTCCGGCCGTCGTCGGTCAGCGGCGGCACTACGGTCTGGAGCGTCGACTCCAGGACGCCCGCGTTGAAGCTGGCGTGCCGGCGGTGAAACACGATCACGTCCACGATGCCGACTTCGGCGGCGTCGGCCGGGACGGGAAGCCCCATCTGCGCGAGCAACTGTACCTGACAGAGCGTTTCCAGCAGGGTGGTCTTCCCTCCGCTGTTCGCGCCAGTGAGAACGGTCACGCGGTCGCTCGGCGGCGGCGACCCGCTCGAAACGTCCAAATCGTGGTCACCGACGGCGTAGTCGACGGGTTGGACGGTGACGTCGGCCGCCTGGAGTTCGAGGTTCCGGGCTTGTGCGACGGCGACGGTCTCACCGTCGTCGGCGACGCCGGTCGCGTCAGGTCGAATGCTACTGCAAAACGAGCCAGAGAGACGTACAGTGCCGCGTCGTCGACGGCCGCGACGGCGGCATCGATCTCCTCACGGGCGTCCTCGATGGCGCCTTCCAGGTCGGCGGTGAGCTCCTCTCGCCGCTCTTCGACCGCGGTCCGGCGGCCGTCGGCCAGGTTCCGGAGGCTCTCTCCGACGAAGTCGGCGGCGTCGGTGGCGTCGCCGGGCATCGCTTCCCGGATCGTAGCCGCCGGAACGGTGGTCTCGTCGACGATGTGGCGGCGGAACGCCTCGCGGAACTCCTCGGCCCCGCGGGCGCTTTCCTGGACCGACTCGACCACCGCGCTGCGGTTGGCGGCGAGTTCGTCGACGGCGGCGTACTGGTCGCGTAGTTCGTCGAGGCGGTCGTCGACGCCGCGGTCGACCCCGTCCTCACCCAGCGCCGCGAGTGCGTCGGCGGCATCGGCCAGTGCATCGCGGTGCAGCGCAGCCACGCGGTCGAAGACGCCGCCGCTGACACCGGCGTCGAGCAAATCGACTGCCGTCTCGACCGCCGAGTGTTCGCCACCGGTCACACTGTCGTGTGCCCCGAACGCCTCGACGACGGCTTCGCGGTCGGACTCGGAGAGGGCGGTCCAGGCGTCGACGGCCGAGAGGACCGCGTCCAGCCGGTCGGTCATCGCTGCACGGTCACGGAGCGGGGTCAGTACGCGGATGCGGTCCTCGGCGTGCCGCGTGACGGCGAACTCACTGGCCAGGTCGAGCATCGACTTGTACACCGCTCGCGTGTCCCGGGTCGAGAGGACGGCCATCCCGTCCCCACCGTTGGCACGCCGAAGAATCCGGGTGGCACGCCCCCGACCGAGCCCGGCGTCCATCAGCGCCCGGCTGTCGGCGTTCTCGATGGCCTCGATTGCCGCGGCCTCACCGATACTGTCGGCCAGTACCGCCTTCGTCTTGGGACCGACGCCCCAGTACTCCTCCAGTCGCATATCCGCGGCCAGAAGCGGCGCGGCCTTAGTGATTCGGAAACCCGCCTACTCCAGTCGCTTCTTGGTCTGCCCGTGACGGTACCGAAACATCGGCTCCATCCCGACGACCGCAAGCGGTGAGAGAGCCCGCCCGAGTCCGCCCAGCGGGAGTTCGTACTCGACGCTGTCGGAAACGAGGGTCCCGTCACCGTCGGCGAAGAACTCGTGTGTGTGTTCCCACTCGGCGAACGGGCCACCCTCCATCGTGTCGCGGAACATCGCGGACCCGTCGCCTTCCTCGCGTTCCGCGATGACGGAGGTCCACTCCTGGCGCGGCCCGAGGCCCAGCGGGCGGACCGACGATTCGATCTGTGCGCCGGTCTCCAGAATCCCGGGGTCGGGGGCGCCGTCGGGACCGATGACGGATTCGACCTCCAGATTCATCCAGCCGGGTGTGAGCGCTTCGAGACCAGTTATACGGGAGTGAAAGTCCCACACCTCCTCGAACGGCGCGTCAACCCGCACTGTTCGCTCGTACTGAGACACGCCTGGGTTACGGCCAGCGGGTGTAAAACCTTAGCGTTGCCGACGCGCGGACGGTCAGGGGAACGTGCCCGCCTCGTCGGCAGCGTTGGCGACGCGTTCGATGGCGGTGACGTATGCCGCGGTCCGGTAATTAGGCACGTCTTTGTCCTCGTAAGTCTCTGTGAGCGTGTCGAACGCGTTGGTAATAATCCGTTCGAGTTCGTCGACGACGCGCTCCTCTGTCCAGTAGAACCGCTGTCGGTTCTGAACCCACTCGAAGTACGAGACTGTGACGCCACCCGCGTTCGCCAGGATGTCGGGGAACACCGCTACGTCACGGTCGGTCAACACGTCGTCGGCGTCGGGTGTCAGGGGTCCGTTCGCGGCCTCGACGATGATATCGGCGCTGACTCGCCGGGCGATCTCCTCGTCGATTGCGTTTTCGAGCGCCGCGGGGATCAACAGGTCCACGTCCATCGTCAGCAGTTCGTCGTTCGTCAGTTCCTCGCTCGCGCCGGGATAGCCAGAGAGCTGACCGGTCTCGTTTTTGTGCCCTTTCGTGGCCGCCACGTCGAGACCGTCGGGGTCGTGTACCGCACCGCTCGAATCGGAGACGGCGACCACGTTGGCCCCGAGTTGCTCGTCGATCAGGCGCGCGGCCACCGACCCAGCGTTGCCGAAGCCCTGGACGGCGACGGTCGCCTCGGTGACCGACTTGCCGAGGTATTCGAACGCTTCGCGGGCGGTGAGCATCACCGACCGACCGGTCGCCTCGACGCGGCCCGCACTCCCGCCACTGGTCGGTGCCTTCCCGGTCACTGTCCCCGGTGCCGTGGTGTTTTCTAACGTCTCGTAGGTGTCTTTGATCCAGTTCATCTCCCGCTGTCCGGTGTTGACGTCCGGGGCCGGAATGTCCCGGTCCGGGCCGATCAGCGGCCGGAGCTCTTTCGCGTAGGCCCGCGTGACCCGTTCGAGTTCCGACAGCGAGTACTTTCGCGGGTCGATCACGATGCCGCCTTTCCCACCGCCGTAGGGGATGTCGACGGTCGCACACTTGTACACCATCCACCCCGAGAGCGCCGTGACCTCGTCGCGGCTGACGTTCGGGTGGTACCGGATTCCCCCCTTGTAGGGTCCGCGGTCGCCGTTGAACTGCGATCGAAAGGCTGTAAATACGCCGATAGACCCGTCGTCCATCTCGACTGAGAGTGTCGTCTCGAGGACTCGCTCGGGCCGCTTCAGCCGTTCGAGGACGTCAGCATCCACGTCGACACACGCGGCCGCATCGTCGATCTGCTCCTGCAGACTCTCGAACGGATTTACCTCGCCGGACATGCAACGTTTCTTGTCCGTTTCGGGTTTAACTTTGATGGTGTAATTATCATGGGGAGGAATTAATATTGTACAAGGACTGTCACCGTTGCTCGGCGGCGCGGGCGCGGTCGAGGACCTGTTCGGCCTGCGCGATCAGGGGCGCGTCGATCATTTCGTCGTCGACGCGGAACACGCCCCGGCCCTCCGCGTCGGCCTCGTCTCTGGCGTCCAGGACACGTCTCGCCCAGTCGACGCGCTCCTCGCTGGGGGTGAACGCGTTGTTGATGACCGGGACCTGCGCGGGATGAATTGCCAGTTTCCCGTCGAATCCGAGTTGGACGGTGAACTCGGCGGCCGACTCCAGTCCGTCGGTATCGTCGACATCGACGTGAATCGTGTCCAGGGCGTCGACGCCGGCTGCTGCGGCGGCGAGGACGACCTGCTCGCGGGCGTGCAGTGCTTCGACACCGTCGTCGGTCCTGGTCGCACCGATGTCCGCCGCGAGGTCCTCTGCACCGATGGCGACAGCGTCGACTCGGGGAGTGGCGGCGATGTCCTCGGCGTGTAACACGCCCGCCGCCGATTCGATCAGTGCGACAACGGGAGCGTCGACGCCGTACTCGTCGAGCAGGCCGACGACTCGTTCGACCCCCGCCACGTCACTGACTTTTGGGAGCATCACGGCATCGACTGGCGACGCGTCGGCCAGCGCGTTCGCCACGTCGGCGTCTGCCACTGTGCCCGGTGGGTTGACACGGACCCAGACCGAGCACTCGGGGTCGAATTCGGCGTCGGTGAGCACCTCGTGTATCGCGTCCCGGGCGACAGGCCTGCGGTCCGGAACAACCGCGTCCTCCAAATCGAACACGACCGCGTCGGCACCGGAGCCGGGTGCCTTTCGCATGAGTGCGGGCTGGTCACCGGGTGAGAACAACACACTTCTACGGGCCATACGCTGGCGTGTTCGCCCAGGCGTAAGTCCGTTCCCCCGCCGGGCGGACGCCAGCGTTTATTTTCGGGGCGGTCGAGAGGTCGGACATGCCTGGCCTGTACTACGAGGAGTTCGAGGTCGGAGAGACGATTCACCACGAGAAGCGCCGGACCATCTCCGAGAGCGACAACCAGCGGTTCTGTGATATGACGATGAATCAGCAGCCGCTCCACCTCGATTCGGCGTTCGCAGCCGACACCGAGTTCGGCGAGCGCATCGTCAACGGGCTGTTAACAATGAGCCTCGCCGTCGGGCTCACGATTCCCGACACGACCGACGGGACCATCGTGGCGAACCTCTCCTACGACAACGTCGAACACCCGGCGCCGGTCTATCACGGCGACACGATTCGAGCGCAGTCGACGGTCACGGACAAACGCGAGACCAGCGACGGAGACCGCGGCGTCGTCACGATGCGCGTCGAGGCGCTCGTCGTCGGCGAGGACGACCGACTGGTCTGTGAGTTCGACCGGACGGCGCTCTCTCTGAAGCGACCCAGCTGACGCCCGTCGGGCGGACGACGAGTGTGGGTTCGAGAGACCGCATACAATCGCCCGTGTAATGGCCAATTACGAGTGTGGTAATAGCACCAAAAGTTGAATTACTGCGGCGGTTAGGAGAGCGATAGTATGGTGAATAAGGCGGCATTATCGGTGCTCGGCGTTATCGTTCTGGCTTCTATGGGCGTTGGCGTCCTCATCGGAATGCAGATCGGCGGTGGTGGCGCCGAGACGGTGGGTGCGTCGACCCCGACGGCGGACGAGAGTTCGCGGCAGGCACCGAGCAGCGACGGGGCCGACCCGCCCGCGCGGACGACGATTCCGGGCGGTGAGATGGCCACCGTCCAGCCACCGGACGACGAAGAGACGATTCCAGCCAGACGCTTCGAGGCTAAGGAGATAAGCCGGGAGATCGAACGGTTGCTCAACCAGCGCCGGACAAGCCGTGATCTGTCCGAGTTGTTGACCAGCGGGCGAGTCACGGGCGAACTCGACGCGCTGGCCCATAGCCACAGCGTCGCAATGGCCGACGACGCGCGCGTCAGTCACACCATCGACGGGAACTCAAGCCGCAACCGCTACGAGTCGGCCGAACTGTACAGTGCCTGTCAGTTCAAGTCCGACGCCGGGAGTTACGTCGTCGACGCGCGGTACAACCGCCTCGAACTGGTCAGTCACGCAGTCGCCGGACGAGTTCACGACGGGGAGTTCCTCAAGACCGAAGAGGAGGTCGCGCAGGCGATCGTCTCGGACTGGTCCTCTGGCACCAGCCGGGACCGTGTCTTCTACGAGAACGCGAATCAAGTTGGCGTCGGGGTCGAAGTCACACAGAGCGGCGACGTCTACGTGACCGGTAACCTCTGCTGAAACCAACCGCTCTGCATCGCTCGGCGCCGGTAACCGACGGACTCGCCAACTGTCGTTGCGGTACTGTTATGTGGGACCGATTACCATATTACGAGCGAAAAGGATGTCTCGACCCAGTTGGATGCGGTCAGCAGACGAGCGGATTCTCCGACAGCTTCAGGAGGCACAGCCGGGCTACCTCGCGCTAATCGCGAACCGACTGGGGATGCATCTGGCATATGTCGAGCGTCGGTGTGCGGTCCTCGTTGAACACGGGCTAGTCGAGCCCGTCAGCGGTGAGGTGGTCTACCAGACGACCGACCGTGGCGAGCAATTTCTCTCCGAAGAGGCCGAACGGGAAACGGACGCGACGGACGCGGCGACCAGTGATTAGCCGGTGAGGAACGAACTGTCGCGGCGAAAGGAAAAAAAGAGCGGCGGCTTATTCCTATGCGCTGAACCAGGCCTGGGCCAGCCAGGACTCGTAGTTGGACTGTGACTTGACTTCGATACTGCCGAGCATCCCGGAGTGTCCCACGCCACAGTACTCGGCGCAGTAAAGCGGATACTCGCCCGTCGACGTGGGCTTGGTGACGATGTAGTTCGACTCGCCCGGTAGCGCGTCCTGTTTCAGTCCCAGGTCCGGGGCGTGGAACGCGTGCAACCAGTCACGAGAGGTAACGTTCAGGCGGATGTTCCTCTCGTTCGGCAGTACCAGTTTGTTCGTGTTCTGGACCGTGGCACCGGAGATGCTCGCACGCTCGACGGCCGCGCCACCGACGCTCACGTCGGCGAAGCTCACTTGCTCACCGATGCGGTCCTCGTACTGGGACGCGTTGCCGACGCCAGCAGTCACCGTGCCGTTGACGAGGGAGGCGCTGTCCAGTGCACCGTCCGTAGCACTGGAGATGGAACCGCCGGATAGTATCACCCCGTCACTGGTGACGTTCTCGACGGTCGTCCCTTCGACCGAAACGTTCGCCAACGACACGTCCGTGGCGCTTGCGTTGTCTACACTGACGTTCCGGTAGACGAAGTCCCAGTTGTACTTCTGTCCGTACACTTCGATCTCCCTGGGTTGGTCTCCTTCGAGGGTGTTCTCCGACGACGCAGTGACGTACGGGCTCGCGAGCACCTGGTATGACGCGACGCCGACGAAAAGCAGGATCACTGCCGTCGCGACGGTCCAAGTAATCTCCAGACGACGGTTCTCCTGCGTCGGCCTGGCCTTGTCACTGTTTCGGAACTTCCAGACGGTGTAAATAAGTATCCCTTCGACGAGGACCGTAATCGGGACTGCCACGTAGATTAGATTACTGTTCAGTTCCCAGATCGCCCCTTCGGTGGTCGACGCATACCCTGACTGGGCGGCCGCGGGTTCGACCGCCGTCAGCAGCAACGCAGCACCGAAAAGCGCCAACGCCCCGACGCGCTTGCGGTTCATCATTAAGCGACGCTTAGGAACTGGGCCATAAATAGCTGCTGTCTTCGCGCGAGTGCGGTCCCCCTGCGACGGTTTCGCCCGCTGGTGGGGAGTGCGCGACCGACCGAAAGCGCGGGTCATAAGTATGGCCCCACTAACCTCTAAATAGTGAGAGGTACGGCCATGACCGGACACGTTTCTCGTCCCCGCTTCGCGACGCTTCTGGCAGGGTCGGCCGTGGGCGTGTACCTGCTCGTCGTCGCCGGCGCGACTGCGGCCGTCGCGGACGCCGCGAGCGCCTGCTCGACGTGGCCGGTGTGTTCCCGTCCCCCGACGCTGGCCGAACCGCCGCTGCTGGTGGCCTGGGGCCACCGCGTGGCCGCGGCGCTCGTAGGTGTACTGGTCCTCGCCACCGCCTGGACCGGTCTGCGACGAGCGACGGTGTCACGGCGGGTGAAGGCCGCACTGGCCTTCGCGCTCGTCCTGTTTCCACTGCAGGTAGTACTCGGCGCACAGGTCGCGACCACCACCGCCGCGAACCCGTTCCCGGCGGCCCACCTGCTCACCGGGATGGGCATCTTCGCCGGTCTGACCCTCGCGCTCGCCTGGCAACTGGAGCCCCGCGACGTCGGACGACCGGCGACCGAACCCGAACCCGAACCGGAACTGGAACCGACACCACCCGCGGAAGAAGCGTCCGAAGACAGCGAGCAACCGTCGCTCCCGGACAGTTCACTGGCGCGAGTCACACACGTCGTTGGCGCGTACTTCCGGCTGATGAAGCCACGACTGATGTGGCTGCTCTGTCTCGTCGCCTCAGCGGGGATGGCACTCGCTGCCGGCCCCGACCTCGCGGTCCGGACCGTCGCACTGACGCTCGGCGGCGGCGTTCTCGCCATCGGCGCGAGCGGGACGTTCAACCACGTTCTCGAACGTGACCGGGACAAGAAGATGGACCGGACGAGCGACCGACCGGTCGCGACCCACCAGCTTCCCGTCCGCAACGCCGTAACGTTCGGGTTGGTGCTGACGGCCGCCTCCGTGGCGGTTTTCCTGCAGGTGAACCTGCTCGCTGCCGCGCTCGGACTGTCAGCCATCCTGTTTTATAGCGTCATCTACACGCTGGTGCTCAAGCCCAACACGGTACAGAACACGGTCATCGGTGGGGCAGCTGGTGCCCTGCCGGCCCTGATCGGGTCGGCCGCGGTAACGGGGACCATCGGCCTGCCCGGACTCATGCTGGCCGGCGTCATCTTCGTCTGGACGCCGGCGCATTTCTACAACCTCGCGCTCGCGTACAAAGACGACTACGAGCGCGGCGGTTTCCCCATGATGCCGGTCGTTCGTGGTGAAGCGACCACCCGGAAACACATTCTGCTGTGGCTGGCCACGACGCTGCTGGCCGCTGCCGGGTTGGGGGCGCTGACGAATCTCGGCTGGGTGTACGCCGTCACGACGACCGGACTCGGCGCGGTGTTCCTTTGGGCGGTCGTTCGCCTCCACCGCGAACGCGACGAGTCCGCGGCGTTCCGTGCGTTCCACGCGTCGAACGCCTACCTCGGGGCCCTGCTACTGGCAATCGTCGTCGACGCACTCGCCGTATGACAACCGACGCCTCTATTTCGAATCGACTCGCGGGACTCAGACCGGACAGAGAGGAATTGCTGATCGCCGCCATGGTCGTCAACTCGGAGGTACTCCTGCTGGGTGTCTACTGGCTCGTCAGTTCGAGTGAGTTGACGAGTCTCCTGGCCGTCCGCTACTGGGTCTACCCGTTCGTCTGGATCAACGTCGGCCTGTGGGCGATATTCAAGACGGTGCCGGCGTCTGCCGACGATCGAGACCGCTGGCTCGCCGGTGTCATTGCGGTCGGCTACTTCGCGGTGCTGGCGTACTTCGGCGGTCTGGTCGGTCCCGCCAGTAGTGCCGCCGGACGGAGTCTGCGGCTCACGGTGCTGGCGCTGCCGCCGGGGTGGGCACCGACGCTAATCTATAACGGGGGCGTCCTCTCCGCGGCGCTGTTCCCATTCAAACTCGTCGGCTACGTCGCGCTGGCGTACTTGGTGTACGCGACGGTGCTGGACGCCGCAGGCTCGGCGGTGACCGGTGTGCTCGGCCTGCTCTCCTGTGTCAGCTGTACGTGGCCCGTGCTCGCTTCGCTGGCGACCGGCGTTCTCGGCAGTGGGAGCGCCATCGCCGGCGCGGTGTACAGTCAGTCCTACGGCCTCTCGACGCTCGTGTTCGTGGTGACGGTGGGACTACTGTACTGGCGACCGTTCGGGCGGTGACGAATCCTTTTTTTGTTCAGTCTCGAAGACTAGGTATGCCGGAAGTCGAAATCGAGTACTGCGTTCCCTGTGGCTTCCTCGAGCGTGCAGAGAACGTCCAACACGTACTGCTGGCGACGTTCGGAGAGAAACTGGACGCGGTAACGTTGCGAACCGGGGCGAACGGCGTGTTCCGCGTGACCGTCAGCGGTGACCTGGTGTACGACAAACAGGAATCGGAGTACGACGTAGACGACATCGTCCGTCGGGTGCGTGACCACGTCTAAGCGGGGCCGAACCGACGGGCTTAGGACGATACCGGTCCGCGGTCAGACAATGACAGCAGCCGTCGTCGCCGAGGACGTTCGCCGGGTCTACGGTGACACGACCGCGCTGGACGGCGTCACACTCGCCGTCGACGAAGGGGACGTGTTCGCGCTGATCGGACCGAACGGCGCGGGGAAAACCACGCTCGTCCGGGCGTTGCTCGGCACGACGGACGCCGAGGGCGACGTGCGGGTATTCGGGAAGCCGCCACGGGCAGTCGAGCGGGCACGGCTGGGGTCACTACCCCAGTCGTTCGACCCGCCTGCGCGCCTGACCGCCCGGGAGTTGCTCGATTACTACGGTGGATTGTACGACGACGCGCGCCCGGTGGCGGCGGTGCTGGACGATGTCGGACTAACCGACGACGCGGACACGTGGTACGAGGCGCTCTCGGGCGGACAGCAGCGCCGGGTCTGTGTCGGGACGGCGCTGGTCAACGACCCGGACCTGCTCGTGCTGGACGAACCGACGACGGGGATCGACCCTGCTGGTCGGCGGGCACTCTGGCGACTCATCGAAGACCTCGCGGCCGGCGGAACGACCGTCTTCCTGACGACCCACTACATGGCCGAGGCAGAGCGACTGGCCGACGAGGTGGGGCTGGTCGCCGACGGGCAACTCGTCGCTCGCGACTCGCCCGACGCTCTGGTCGCCGACCACGGCGGGGAGAGCCGGCTGGTGGTCGATACCGATACCGACGCCGCTCTCGCCGGAGAGCTGGACTATCCCGCCGAGCTGGCGGACGGGCAGTTGACCGTCTACGACGTACCGCCAGAGGAGATCGGCGCGGTCGTCGCCGCGCTCGACGCGGCCGGCGCGGCCTACGAGTCTCTCAGCTGGACCGAACCCGACCTCGAAGACGTGTATCTCGACCTCACCGGGCAGGCCGTGACCGCGAGCGGTGAGACGGTCCGGCGCGGCGAGACGCCTCTCGCCGACGGGGGCCAGAACGGTCGAGACGGAGGGACGCACCGATGAGTGCAGCCGGGCGGGTCGGCGCCGCCACCGTCGCCGCCGGGAAGTCGTTCCTCCGGCGACGGACGGCGGTTTTCTTCACGTTTTTCTTTCCGGTCATCATCATCCTGATCTTCGGGTCGCTGGTCCAGACCGGCGGTGGCGGGACCGGTCTGTTCACCGAGCCTGCGGCCTACTACGTGCCCGGCTACCTCGCAGTCGTGGTTCTGTTCACGCCGCTGTCCCGCGTCGGAAGCGAGGTCGCCCGCCACCGCGAGGGTAACCAGTTCGAGAAGCTCGCGACGACGCCGCTGTCGCGGTGGGAGTGGCTGCTGGCCCAGACGCTGGTCAACGTCGTCATCATCGGGCTGGCCGGACTCCTCCTGCTCGGGTTGATCACGGTCGTGACCGGCGCAGAACTCGCGTTCACGCCGTTGTTGATTCCGTTCGTCTTTCTCGGGGTCGCGCTGTTCTGTGGTGGAGGCGCGCTACTCGGGAGTTTCGCCGGGTCGCAGGACGGCGTCATCGCGGCGAGTAACGGGGTCGCGCTCCCCCTGCTCTTTCTCTCCGAGACGTTCGTCCCGCCGTCGATGCTGCCGGAGTGGTTCCGGCCCGCCATTCTGCTATCGCCGCTGACGTACTTCTCGCGGGGCGTACGGGCGGTGAGTTACGGCCAGGGCGTCGAACCGCTCGCGGGCCTGCCGACGGACCCGCTGTTCTCACTCGGGGTACTCGCGGGACTGACGTTGGTGTTTTTTGCCGGCGGTGCCGCAGCGCTTCCACGGACGGACTGACACCCGTGGGACCGGTGTCACACCGTTCCCCGCCGAACCGGCCAGATGTGCCGGCGCGGAGCACGGTCGGACCGACGGCTGCGGCGGGAGTGTCCTCATCGGATCAACTCCGGTCGTCTGAGGGGGGCCAGACCTGCCAGCAGTTCCTCACAGGTCCAACTTCCTGGCCGTGTCGAATACTCGCTCGACTGGAACCGTCCCGTTCCTGTCGTACGAAACCACGATAGCCTCGTACCGTGAGGACGGGAACTGGAAGATAACGATGTCTTCGAGTAGGTACATCTGGCCGAAGTATGTGCCACCGTTGACCGTCTGGCGCATGTTGTCCGAAGAGATCTGATTCCCCATGTGTTCACGGTACGTCGCATCGAAATCCGCGTCCGTGTACACATCCTCGAGGTCGTCCCTGAGGTACGCCAGATCCCAGGAGACCGCAGACAGGGTCAGTACAAGACGCATATCCGCGTCGATGTCTCGAAATTCCCGAACTACGTCGTCCATACAGCATCTCAGTGGGCGGATATACACATGAAATTACGCCCGGTATCGGTGTCGTAATACAGAGTATCTCCCGACGTACCGGCCAGAGAGCGGCCCGGTCGGCGGACGAATAACACGGCCGGACGTGTACACCGGACAGTCTCGGTATCTATCGGCCCGGTTACGTCCGGAGGAGGTGAACACCGTTCCAGGGATGCGCACGCTCCGAGTTCTCACTCACGGTCTGACGGCAGTCGAGTAGGCGGAAGCGGCCGTATCGAGACCAGCAGGAAGAGGAGACCGGCGCTGTGACCTCGCGGCGTCCAGCCGTAGACGTGATTCAGGAGCAGGTACGTGACGATGCCGAGCGCGAGCGAGAGGCCCCACGCGGTGACGGCGACTCGCCCGACTTTCGGGTGGATTGTGTCCCGCAGTTCCGCTGGCGAACGAGTCAGGCCGAGAACGACTGCGTGAAGAACAACGGGCACGGCCAGTGCCGACAGCAGGATGTGGACGGCGAGCATGAGCAGGTACGCGGTCCGGACCGGTCCACCCACGTCGATGGCTTTCTCGAACCCGCCGCCGACTTTCAGCAGGTAGAGGACGAGAAAAATCATGATGAGGGTGAAGGCGGTCAGCATGGCCGCACGGTGTCTGCGAATCTCGTCGTTCCGGACGAAGTAGACGCCGGCGAGGATGGCGGCGAGCGCGAGCGTATTGACGACGGCGATGGCGTCACCCAGAAGGATGACGACGTCCCGGCTGAACTCCGGGAGCGGAAGCATTCCACCGAACGCGCCGATCACTAGCGCGTATCCAACAATCGAGAGAACTGTCGTGACGACGCGTGGGTGAGCCTTCGGCCAGCGCTGCAGGTCGTCGGCAACTGCCATACCGATTCTGGGGACCCATCGGGCATCAGTCCGTCGCATTCGATCGGCTCAGCGGCCGTGTTTCGCGGCCCCGTACCCGGTTATCGGGCTGCTCCGCGACGTCGTGCGCGGGCCGACGAGCATCCCGAGGACCGACGATGGGTTCGATGATGCGCCGTTCCGTCGCGGTTTCTGCAAGAGATGCCGAACACGGATGCTCGGCCACGGGTCGTGAGCCGCTGGCCAGACACCCGGCGACAACAGCAAGAGTGAAAGTCCAGTCTCTGTTATACCAGGGCATGAGTGAAGCGCAGGAACAACGGACGATCCGGTGTCTCGTCGGAAAGGTGGGGCTAGACGGCCACGACCGCGGCGCACACGTCATCGCGCGGGCGTTCCGCGACGCGGGCTTCGAGGTCATCTACTCGGGACTGCACAAGGCGCCCGAGGAGGTCGTTCAGGCGGCGGTTCAGGAGGACGTGGACGTACTGGGCCTCTCGATTCTCTCGGGCGCACACAACACGCTCGTCCCGAAAATCATGGACGGCCTCGAAGAGTACGGCGCGAAAGAGGACACGCTGATTCTCGTTGGCGGGATCATCCCCGACGAGGATCGTGACGAACTGCTCGACCTCGGTGTGTCGCGCATCTTCGGCCCTGGAGCGTCCATGGACGAGATCGTCGATTTCATCCGCGAGAACGCGCCCGAGCGACAATGACTCTCGTGGGACGTCCAGCGCCGACAGCACGGAGCGCCAGCGACGACAGGAGCGACAGACGGAGTGGTCTCCAGTGACGGAGTTGATCGAGAACCTGCTCGACGGCGACCACCGGGCCCTGGCCCGCACGATAACCAAGATCGAGGACCGCGCGCCGGGCTACCGCGATCTGGTCTCACAGTTACACGAACACACCGGCCAAGCCGACGTAATCGGCATCACTGGGAGTCCCGGCGCGGGCAAGTCGACACTCGTGGACAAGATGGCCGAGGAGTATCGCGACCGCGGACTCACCGTCGGTGTCATCGCGATCGACCCGTCCTCGCCGTTCACCGGCGGAGCAGTTCTCGGAGACAGGATCCGGATGGCCTCGAACACAGGTGATATGGACGTGTTCTTCCGCTCGATGTCTGCGCGTGGCTCACTGGGCGGACTCTCGACCGCCACGACGGACGCGGTCAAGGCGCTCGACGCCTTCGGCAAGGACAAAGTCATCATCGAGACAGTGGGTGCGGGGCAAAACGAGGTCGACATCGTCCGAATGGCCGACACCGTGGCCGTGCTGGTCCCGCCGGCCAGCGGCGACGACGTACAGATGCTCAAAGCGGGTATCCTGGAGATTGCGGACCTGTTCGCCGTCAACAAGGCCGACCTCGACGGGGCGAACAGGACCGTGCAGGAACTCCGCGAGATGATCGAGATGCGACGGGACGAACTCGCCGTCGCCACCGGCCACCACGGTGCGGTCGAGAAGACATCGCCGGGCGGGGGCGGGGCCGACGAGGAAACCGACGACGAACCCTCCTGGTCGCCGTCCATCGTCGAGACGGTGGCGAAACGCGGCGAGGGACTCGGAGAACTCCTGTCGATACTGGACGACCACCGCGAGTATCTCGTCTCGTCGGGGCAACTGGAGAGCAAAGCTCGCGACCGCTACGCCGCCGAGATCAGGACGCTCCTGCGGGAAGACTCGGCCGAGCTGCTGGCAGAGGAGATCGAGGCCCGCGGCGGTATCGAAGGGTTCGTCGACCGCGTACTCGACCGCGAGACCGACCCCTACGCCGTCGCGGACGACCTGCTCGACCCGGTCGTAGAGTGCGTCGAATCGAAGCGAGACTGAGCGCGTTCCCACCGTCCGAGAGCAGACGTAGACGTGTGTACGACAGTTTCCCTGACGACAGCACGAGACTATCCCGGCCTCGACTGCCGGATACAGTCGTTGTACGCCCTTCGTCGGGAATCGTTGGCGAATCGTCGTGTGAGGATTGCGTGTACTCGACGGAACCGGCTCGGCAACAGAGCTCCCTTCGTCGGGCCGGCCCCAGTTGGCTGGGTGCGGTCGCTATGGCGACCCTGCCGGGTCGTTCGGAGAGTCGGGAGCGGGGACCGGCGGGACGGCGGACGCGCTCGCGGCGGTGACCACGACAGAGGGAACTATCTTCTGACAGCGAGAGAATCCCGCCGTTCACGCCGGGCGTGAATCGCGTAAGCTCCGGGCATACGCTGACAGTGTTGCTGGCTGGATATTCAACGGTGAGTCGCGGCCAATAAATCACTCAAACAGCATTCGTTGTGTATTGTGAATCTGACCGTCACCCGCAGTTACGTCGGCACCATTCAGAATCACCGGCAGGTGGGTGACGATTTGGATTCACTTGGAGATTCCGCCGCGAAAATCTGGAATGTTGCACGCTGGACCGCTGGCCGCATCTGGGACCAGACTGGCGAAATTCCAGACGACGGCCCGCTGAAGTCTTACATGAAAACACGGGACTGCTGGAAAAACCTGAACTCGCAGTCAAGTCAGAAGGTCCTTGAACAACTTTCTGACGCTTTCCAGTCGTGGTTCGACGTGCGGCACAAGGATGAAACGGCGAATCCGCCCGGCTACCGCAAACACGGCGACGAACGGCCACGTAGTACAGTCACGTTCAAACCAGACGGCTTCAAACACGACTCAGAGAATAACCGCGTTCGACTGTCGAAAGGAAAGAATCTGAAAGACGGGTTCTCTGACTTCGTTCTCTGCGAATACGAAACCCGGCCAGACGGAGACCTCAGCGCCATGAAAACCGTTCAGAACGTCAGAATCGTTTGGAATGGCGACGAATGGGAAGTCCACTTCGTCTGCAAGGAGGAAGTGGAAGTTACTGAGTCGGCAGGCGACGGCGTGGCTGGTGTTGACCTCGGGATTAAGAACATCGCCGCAGTCGCATTCCCAGACGAATACGTGCTGTATCCTGGGAACACGGTGAAACAGGACAAACACTACTTCACGAGAGCCGAATACGATACAGAAGGTGAGAACGGCCCGTCAGAACGAGCAGAGTGGGCACGACAGAAACGCTCACGGCGTGAGACGCATTTCTACCATGTTCTCACTGACGCCCTTATTGACGAGTGTGTTGAGCGAGGTGTTGGAACGTTGGCGGTGAGTTGGCCGGAAGATGCCCGCGAAGACGACTGGGGCAAAACCGGGAAAATAACTCCGAGTCCGCACGGAGCGGATAGGAGTAACTGCTGTGTGGCACAGCCGGCAGTCCACTTGTTCGATACATCGACGGGGAGAGTAGCCCTACAAGAACAAGTCACAGGACTGTAGACCAGCAAACATCCCACACTGCGGTACGGGAAGCCTCGCCGTCGTCGGGCTACGCCCGACTGCTTGAGGGAGCTTCGCTCCCTCTCCGTTTACGCCGAGGAGGATGTCACTTGTCTCGGTTCGAACAGCGTCCCGCGGTTTCGTCGGCACGCTCGCGGTCGCGGGGGTGTACACCCGGCGCCCGCCGACGTCCTCGTCGGTCGCGGGCATAGACGGGCTCACCGTCTGGTTCGTCGGCGCAACAGACGTGGCCGTCGCGCGGGTCTGGCGCGAGTGAGTTCCGGCGACCCCATCTGCGCCATCACGTATAAACGCCTGTCGCCCCTTGATTCCGATATGAAACTCCGAACCGCCGCACTGGGGGCGCTCAGTACTGTGGGACTGACCGCAGCCGCGAACCGATTGTTGAGCCAACGCGCGGACGGCCTCGACTCGCCGCTCTCTGGCGAGACGGGAACGTACCGCTGGCGCGGGTTCGACGTGGCCTACACGGAGGCCGGCGACCCCGATGACCCCGACATCTGCCTGTTCCACGGCATCAACGCCTCGGGCTCGGGTCACGAGTTCCGCGGCATCTTCGACGCGCTCGCGGAGGAGTATCACGTAATCGCGCCCGACATGCCGGGCTTCGGGCGTTCGGACCGACCACCGCTGCTGTACTCGGGTTCGCTGTACACCACGTTCGTCGGTGACTTCCTCGACGACGTGACCGAGGACGCGACCGTCGTCGCGGCGTCTCTGCCGGGGGCTTACGCCGCGGTCGCCGCCGAGGACGCAGACGTGGCGGAGCTGATTCTGGTCTGTCCCGACGCGACCACCTTCGAGGGACGGCGGCCCCTGGTTCGGTCGCTCGTCCGGACGCCGCTTCTGGGGACCTCCCTCTACAACCTCGCGACGTGTAAGCCCGCGATTCGCTACTTCAACAGCGACCACGGTTACTACGACGAGACAAACGTCACCGACGAACTGGTCGACTACCAGTGGGAGACGTCACACCAGTCCGGCGCGCGCTTTGCCCCCGCGTCGTTCTTCGGTGGCTTCCTCGACCTCGACGTCGACCTCGGGGGAGTGCTGGCCGACCTCGACGTACCCGTGACGCTGGTCTGGGGTCGCCAGGCTACTGTCTCTCCGCTGGAGGACGGTGAAGAACTCGCCGAGCGTGCGGACGCCCGACTTTTAGTGTTCGACCAGTCCGACGTGCAACCCCACGTCGAACACGCCGAGAAGTTCGTCCGCCGGGTCGTCCACGGCGAGGAGGCCACCGAAGCGACCAGCATCGAAATCGAACGGCCGGGTGACGAGAAGCCCGCCGAGACAGAGGAATAGAATGCAGACCGGTTCCCGTGCCATCCTGGGGGTCGTCGTCGGCCTCGCGGTCGGGACCGGTGGCTACTGGCTCGCTGGGGACGCGCTGCTCGCGATCAACCTCGTCGCCGTCTACGCGATACTGACGTGGCTGTTCGCTGGCCACTACGCCGACCTCCCGGAGGGAGACGACTGGACGGTCACTCGCTGGAACGGGTTACTCGGCGGTCTGCCGATACTGGTACTGATGCCGTTCCTCAACAACCGGCTGGGTATCTCGCCGGCCGCAGGGTTCGCGATGGCTTCGCTTGCGCTCGGCCTGGCGTACACGACATACCTAATCGGCGTCATAACGGTCCGAGAAGCCGAGTCTACCGAGCCAGCGAGACCGGGAGAAACCGAGAATGGCGTCGAAAACGTCGGTTAGCGCGGCTCGAAGACGATCAGCCGCTCGTCTCGCGTGACTGTCTCACCGACGTCGATACCGACGACCTGGCCGGTTTCGATGTCGTCGGGTTCGCGGCCGCGGACCTGGCCGGTGACCGAGACGGGCCCGAAGTCGACGACTGCGGTGACGTAGGGAGCGTCCTCGTCGAACTGTGGCGTTGGAACGGTGACGACGGTGTACGTGCTGATCTCGCCGGATTCGGGGAGTCCCTGCTTGCCGAGTTCCTGGGACCCACACTGCGGACAGGACAGTCGTGGCGGGAGGGAGCCGTGACCGTTCTCACACTCGATGTAGAAGCCCTCGCCGTCGGCGATGGCGTCGAGCAGGTCGTCGAAGCCATCGTCGCGCGGTCCGTCGCTCACTGTTCCACCTCCTCGAACACGTGGACTGTCGCACTCGCGACGGTCCCACCTGCGTTGTGGGCGAGGGCGGTCGTCGAGTCGTCGACGTCGTTAGCCCGGGGATGACGGCCCTCAAACAGCTTCGTGATGGAGATCAACTGTGCCACGCCCGTCGCGCCGACGGGGTGGCCCTTGGACTTGAGCCCCCCGGAGAGGTTCACGGGAAGGTCACCCTCGCGAGTGGTCTCGCCCCGGCCCGCGGCCCCGATAGCCTCGCCGGGTTCGTACAGACCCAACCCTTCCAGTGCGAGGACCTCGGCGATGGTGAAGCAGTCATGCACTTCCAGGAAGTCCACGGCATCGGGGCCGATGCCGGCGTCGTCGTAGGCTTCGTCGGCGGCGTCTTCGGTGGCTGGCGTCCGGGCGAAGTAGTCCCGGTCGTGCAGCGCCATCTTGTCACCGCCTTGCCCGGTGCCGGTGATTGCGACGCCGGTGTCGAGGTCGTGCTCGGCGGCGTACGCTTCGCTGACGAGGACCGCCGCGGTCGCGCCGTCCGTGATGGGACAGGAGTCGTACAGTCCGAGTGGATCGGCGATAATCGGCGCGTCGATGGCGTCCTCGGTGGTGATCGCCTGCTGCATCTGGGCGTACTCGTTGGGGAGCGCGTGTTCGTGATTCTTGACGGCAATCTCTGCGAGGTCGTTTTTCGATCCGCCGTACTTCTCGAAGTAAGCGCGAGCCATCAGAGCGTACGCGCCAGGGAACGTCATACCGGCACGAATCTCGTAGAGGTCGTCAGCGGCGATAGAGAGCGCGTCGGTCGCTGCGGCCGTTCCGATGTTCGTCATCCGTTCGGAACCGCCGACTAGCACCACGTCGGCCTCCTCGTTGCGGAGTCGGAGCACGGCGTCCCGGATCGCCGCCCCGCTCGACGCGCAGGCAGACTCGTATCGCGTCGCCGGCACGTCGAGCCCGACGGCTTCGGCCATCAGCGGTGCTTGGTGGCCTTGGTGTTCGGCCAGTTCGCCCATGAAGTTGCCGTAGAAGAGCGCCTCGACGTCGTCCGGGTCGATCCCGGCGTCGTCTAGGGCGGCCAGTCCCGCCTCGGCGAACATCGCACGCCCGGTCTGTTCGGGGTGCTTGCCGAAGTGGGTGAGGCCGACGCCGGCTACGCGTGGGTCAGACATCACAACGGCTTACGAGTCGTTCCGCATTTAATCTTGCCGGTGTGAGCACATTTCGCACACGGTCACCGACGGGAGTCCGCCTCGAACGGGCCGCGAAACGGCCACGGACGGGCGGGAGGGCTGTCAGCCGAACAGCCAATCGAACAGGCCGTCGTCGGGGTCTGTGACTTCCCTGCCCGTGCCGAGCGCGGCCTCGGGGGCGTCGACGACCTGCGTGACCATTGGAAAGTCACCGGTCGGAATCGTCGCGACCTTCTCGGCAGTTTCGCACTCGGTGATCGAAATCCTCTTTTCGTTTTCTATCGAGACGAAGGCGTGGTCACCGCCTGGCGCGTTCGACACCCGGTAGGGGTACGTCCCTACGTCGGTGATACCGACGGTCTCGAAACTCTCGTGGTCGGTCACGGCCGCGTAGGTGCCCGTGGTGCACGCAGCACAGATGCACTGCTCGTCGGGCGAGACCTCGGTGCCGTGGAGGGTCGACTGCAGTGGGTATTTGTCCTCCGAGTCCGGCCACAACGGTCCGCTGGCACAGCTTACAGACCACCAGCGGGAGGCGATAGAGACCGCCCTCGAACTCGGGTTCTATCAGTCGCCACGGGCGACCAGCTACGAGGAAATCGCCGTAGAGCTGGGCTGTGTCCCGGGCGCCGCGAACGACCTCCTTCGACGGGCTAAGGTGGCACTGGTAGCCGCCGTCCTCAACGCCTGAGTCACATTCCCATGTCAGCAGCGTCGTCGGGCACGGGGAGGGTCGAAGGTGCGACACCGAGCAACTCCGCGGCGTGGTCGAGCGCCATGTCGAACCCGTAGTAGCGTTCCAATTCGTCCCCGTCGGGCGTCGGCCGAACCTTCAGCATCGCGTACCCCTCGACGTTCTGAGCGACGGCGGCAGTCGTACCGTCACGGTCGAACGTGAGCACGCGCTCTGTGTCGGTCTCGTAGTAGCGTCCAGTAATCCCGTCGGCCGTCACTTCCTCCTCAGTGTCTGGCATTAGGACACGTTGGGCCGTGGGATAGTCGAACCTGTCGGTCGCGAACGGTCGGCCGTCGGCTGCCCCATCCCGAAAGTCCGAAGCCGCTGACGGTTCGGATACCGGTATGCGCTGGCTCCAGAGCGGTACCCGCCGCGACATCTGTGTTCTCCTCAGCGGAGCCGAGGACGCCGAGTTGCCCGCCCAGACACTCAAGACACGGCTCGAACGTCACTACGACGGCCGTATCGAGCCCCGGCAGTTCTACGGGGCCATCGAGGAACTCGAACGGAAGGGGTTCCTCGAGTCCCGAACCGAAGAACTCAGCGACGTGTACGCGCTGACCGACGCGGGCGAGCGACGGTTACGGGACCACTACGACTGGTTGCAGGAACAACTGGAGTAGGTCACTGCTGGCGGGCCAGAGCCGCCGGGTCGCGGGGCAGCCGGGTCCGCTCGACGGTCCCGGCGGTCACGACCCACCGGTACACGTCGGTGTCCGAGTAGACGACGAGTTCGGTCCGTACGGGAGTACTGTCGAAGGGGTCGTCGGGGAGTCGGTCCAGCGCGCCGAACCGCGTCCGGCTGACCGCTGGATCCGAAGGCGACCCCTCGGTCCGACGGCGAAAGGCGGCGACGAACTGGTCGCCCGAGAGAGCCGACAGCACGCGGTCGCGTACCGTCGGCTCGGGCACAGCTTTCCGACGCGCCGCCCCGCTCGTCTCCTCTTCGGTCGTCGCAGTGGCTGTGTTTTCCATCGGTACCGGCCGTTGGTTCTGCAGGGTTCCAAACTGTCGGGTTCGATATACCGCCGTTTAAATTTGACCCGGAGAGAACGAGTGGGAGCAATCGGGTGTCAGGCTCGACTGTCCGGCGGTTCGTCGGTGTGGAGCGTCCCCTCGATCAGTGCGGCGACGGCCCGGCGGACTCGCTGGGAGACCGCCGAGTCGGAGACGCCCAGATTCTCGGCGAGTTCAGCCTGGCTGATCGACCGGGGGACATCAAAGTACCCTTCGCGCGCGGCCGTCAGCAGCGTCCGTCGTTGCTGGTCGGTCAGTCCGTGGTCGTCGCTCCGGGTGGGCTCGGTCCGGTAGAGACGTTCGAGCTGGTACTCGATACCGCTGTCGAGGCAGAACTCGCGGAACGCGGCCAGCGCGTCCCGGTCGGGGACTTGGAGCTTGACCAGCCAGAGGCCACCGGTACTGTACATCTCCAGCACCATCCCACCGAGTTCGGTGACCGTCGGCGTGACCGCGATGACGTCCTCGGAGAGTCCAAGTCGGTACATGCGAACGCCGTCTTGCTCGGCCAACACGGTCGGCTCGGCGACGGTGTAGTCGTCGGCGAGTGCGTCGTCGAACGCGTCGAAGTCACCCCCCTCGACCAGAACGAAAAACCGCCGCCGCTCCGGGTCCATGGCCGGCTGAAACTGGATGCAGACACGCGCAGACGGGTTCGCCTCGATGGTCGGCGTCATCACGAGAGTCGGCGAGGAAAGCGCGAGTTCGGCGATAACGAACACTGCATCTGCTAGCAGGCTCGAGCGCTTTACCGTTGTGACTCAGGGCCGGCAGCGCTTTGCTCGCGACCCCTGGTCGAGCTACTCCGAAGCGTCCGGAAGCGAGTCTGGATCGCGGGGCATTCGTTCCGGGCCCTGTGCGAACCCACCGGCGACCCAGCGGTAGACGTGCGTCTCCGTGTACACGAACAGTTCGTCCCACCCGTCGAAGGCACGGTCCGGCAGTTCGGCCACCGTCTCGTAGCGGTGCCACTGTTCTTCGGGCGCGTCGAGCGTCCCCACGTTCTCACGGTACGCGATCGATTCCGGTGAACTGTCCACTGCCTCCCCGACCAGTTCACACACTGTCGGTTCACCGTCGGACGCCACTGGCTCCCGCCCGTCGGCGACGTTGTCGGCTGCTGCCGTCATGTGTACTCATCACAAGTGACTCGATTGAACAAAGCCTGTGCCTTCGATATCCCGTCTTTGATAACGGGGCACGTACCGGTCCCGTCAGGCAGAGAACTACCGCTCACGGGTTCGCTCCGCGGTCCGAATCGCCAGGGTCTGTCCCGTATGCGTGGGGTCCTGTCGGCCGAGAGCGTCGGGAATGACGCTGTGGTCGCGTGCGAGCAGCCGGTTCAACTCAGTGGTCGCACAACCCGTGCCGACGACTCTTCGATCGTCATCGTGCCGCGAATACGACCGCAGGGGTGAGTTAATCGAGGAGTTCTTGACCGATGGTGTTCCGGAGGACTTCACTGGTGCCCTCGTAGATCTCGTTGAGCTTGGCGTCCCGGTAGAACCGCTCCATCGGGAAGTCCTTGGTGTAGCCGTAGCCGCCGTGGATCTGAATACCCTCGTTGGCGACCTCACGTGAAACTTCGGAGCCGTACAGCTTGGCCTGGGCGGCCTCCTTGATGAAGCTCTCGCCGCGCATCTTCTTGTCGGCGGCGTCGTGCATCAGCAGGCGTGCCGCGCGGGTCTTGGTGTCCATGTCGGCGAGTTTGTGCTGGATGGCCTGGAAGTCGCCGATGGGCTGGCCGAACTGTTCGCGGTCACCGGCGTACTCGGCGGCTTCGTCGAGCGCGGCCTGTGCGATGCCGACCGACCGTGCCGCGATAGTGATGCGGCCGCCGTTGAGAGTCTTCAGCGCGTGGACGAAGCCCGCGCCTTCCTCCTGCAGGAGTCGGTCCTCGGGGATACGCATCTCGTCGAAGCGCAACTCGGCGGTGGGACAGCCCTTGTCGCCGAGTTTGTCCTCCGTCCCTTCGACGATGAAGCCGTCGTCGTCCCCGGGGCGGACGATGAACGAGGAGATGCCCTTGTTGCCGGCGTCGGGGTCGGTTTTCGCGAACACGGTCACGGTGTCGGCGACCGAGCCGTTAGAGATCCAGAGCTTGTTCCCATTGATGACGTACTCGTCCCCGTCTTTCTCGGCGGTCGTGCCCATGGCGGGCACGTCCGAGCCTGCACCGGGCTCCGAGAGGGCGAACGCGCCGATGTCGTGACCTTCGGACAGTGGCGTCAGGTACTCCTCTTTCTGTGCCTCGTTCCCGAACTCGTAGATCATGTTCCCCGCCAGCGAGATGTGGGCGGCGACGATGGTGCCCAGTCCACCCGAGCCCCGCGAGAGTTCCTCGAGAGCCATCGGGTAGGCGTGATAGTCGAGGCCAGCTCCGCCGTACTCTTCGGGGAACGGCATCCCCATCAACCCCAGTTCGGCGAGTTCGTCGATCAGGTCCCAGGGGAACTCGTCTTCCTTGTCTATCTCGGCAGCCCGCGGCACGACTTCCTCGTCCACGAACTCCGAGACCATCTCTTTAATCTGACGCTGTTCCTGCGTGAGACTCAGATCCATACGGAACATCTAGACCACTCAGTTCTTTAGTTTTGGCATCCGCCGGTCAGTCCCGAACCGTTCTGTCGAAGAAGGCCCGCTCGCGGGCGACGACCCGCTCGAACGCCTCCCCGGTGTAGGCCTCGAAGTGCCCGATGTCGTAACGCACCCGCTCCACGTCGTCCAGTCCGTCGACGAGCGCGTCCACGGAACCGGACGGGATTATCGAGTCCTCGGTGGCTTCCACGACGAAGGTCGGACAGTCCACGTCGGGGGCCGCCGTCACGGGCCGGTAGAAGCCAACGGTCGCGAGAATCCGGGCGGCACACTCGTTGTCCCAGCTCTCGCCGTCGGGAATCAACGATTCGTACCCCGTTTTCGCGTCTGGGGTGTTCAACACCCCGAACCCGCCGGCGTCGGCGACGACGGGCACGTAGTAGGGGTCCCGGAGCGTGGCCATGCGACCGAGGTCGCGCGCGACCGCTTTGATACTCGCTGTCAGGTAGTCCAACCCGCCCTGCCGGACGAGATGGAGCGCGTTGCGGAGACCGTCGGTGAACGGGACCTGCGAGACGACCGCGGCCACCTCGCCGTCCCGGGCGGCGGTCTCGACGGCGTGGCCACCGCTGAAGGAGGTGCCCCACAGGGCGACCCGGTCGCCAGCCACCGCGTCGCAGGCGCGAGCGTGTTCGAGCGCCGCCAGATAGTCCTCGACGTGGGCCGAGCCGCCGATGACGTGTCCCGGTTCGCCGTCGCTGTCGCCGAACCCGCGGTAGTCGAACAGCAGAACGGCGTAGCCAGCCTCGGCGAACCGTTCCGCGAAAGCCGGCAGGCGAGCGGTCCGCTCACCGCCGAAGCCGTGGGCCATGACTATCGCGGGCGACTCGCTATCGGTGTCCGCGGGTTCGTACAGCCACCCCGCACAGCGGGTTCCCTGACTCTCGAAGTCCGAATCGGTCCGTCTGACCATACACCGAACTGTCGTCTCGGGTATATAATTCCAGTCGCGCCACTGTTCGGCTGTTTATTGGCGGGCGGTCACGCCCGGCAGGTCGCCACTCGCTCGCGCGGGAATCGGAGAGAGACGGTGGTCCCCGGGGTCGGCGGGTCCGTGCTGTAGACGGCGACCGGTTCGGGAACGGCGTCGACGGCCACGGTCACGCGGCTGGTGGCGTCCTCCCGGGTCACTCGCTCGACGGTCCCGGTGAGGTCCGGGTCGTTTGCGTCCAGTTTCACGTCCTCCGGCCGGACGGTGAGGTGGGTCGCGTCGCGGTCGCCGTCGAGCAGACGGTCGGCGCGGTCACTCAGCGCAGCGAGCGGGACGCAGTTACTCCCCGTGAACCGAGCCACGAGTGGCGACACCGGCCGCTCGAACACGTCCTCGGGCGTCCCGGTCTGGACGACGTCGCCGTCGTTCATCACGACAATCCGGTCGGCCAGTGCCCGCGCCGTCGTCCGGTCGTGGGTGACGTAGACCGACGTGACGCCGGCCAACACGTCCTGCAGGTCGTCCCGGAGCGACTGCCGGGTAGGCACGTCCAGCGACGAGAGCGGTTCGTCCAGCAGGAGGACCGCGGGGTCGACCGCCAGTGCCCGCGCGAGCGACACACGCTGGGCCTCGCCCCCCGAGAGCGTCGGCGGGTAGCGCTCGGACAGGTCGGCGACGCCGAGGTCGGCGAGCAGGCGGAGTCCGGGCGGTTCCGGGGCTGGACCGGTGCCGCCGCGGAGGCGTCGCCACAGTTTCGAGACCGTCGAGCGTGGTCGACTGATAACCGACCCGAATCGCCCGAGAGCCGACCGAAATCGGTCGGTGAGCGATGTGACCCAGCCGTCGTCGGTCCACTCGTATCGCGTCCCGAACCCGACGTTCTCGCTGACGGTCATGTGCGGAAAGAGCGCGTAGTCCTGGAAGACGAACGCGAAGTCCCGGCCCTCCGGCGGGCGGTCCGACAGGACGAGTCCGTCGTTATCGACGGTGCCCTCGTGGTCGTGAAAGCCCGCGACGGTCTCCAGCAGGAGGGTCTTGCCGCTCCCGCTCGGGCCGAGGATGACGACCGTCTCGCCGTCCCGCACCGAGAAGTCCGCAGCGACGTGGAAGGCATCGGCCCCGTCAGCCGAGAACGTCGCCTCGATGTCGACTTCGAGGGTCATGCCACACCCTGCGTCGTCGTCGCGTCGGTCGTGAGCCAGCGCACCAGCAGGAAGATCGCGGCGGAGACACCCAGGAGGAGAGCCGCCACCGCGCCGCTCTCGTCGAGGCCGCCCTGCAGGTAGGTGTTGTAGACGAATACGGGCGCGTGCTGGGCGATGACCCGACTGCCCGCTGGCGGGTAGAAGAACTCGACGCTGTAGGCGACGACGGCGACCGCCCCGAACTCCGACACTGCGCGCGCCCACGCGAGGACGCCACCGGTGACCATTCCACGCACGGCGAGCGGGCCAGTCACCCGGCGGAAGGCCTGCCACGGACTCGCGCCGTGGACGCGTGCGGCGTACTCCAGCCGGTCGTCCACCGACTCGAACGCTTCGCGGGCCGCGTTGACCGCGTAGGGTGCGCTGACGAACGTGAGCGCCAGCACCATCCCGGGAAGGGTCCCCAGCACCGAGAGCCCGGGGAAGGCCCCGCCCTGGCCGAACCCGAAGAGGATGATGATGCCCGCGACGCTGTGGGGCACCACGAGCGGCAGGTCCACCAGACTCTCGACCAGCGGCTGGCCCGCGAAGCCTCGCGAGAGATGGTAGGCCAGCGGGACGCCGAACGCCAGGCTCGCGACGGCGGCGAGCAGCGGCGCGTAAACGCCCAGGTACAGTACGCGGTGGACACCAGGGTCCATGGCTTTCTCGACGATCAACGAGGGGGACTGTCGGGCGGCAAAAAGCAAGAGCGGAAGCCCGAGCGCGACCAGCAGGACGCTCCCGAGGGTCGCCATCGCGACGCCGAACAGGCCGCGACGGGACGCGAGCCCGAAGGCTGCGGCGCTCAGGACGACGAAGCCGGCGTAGAGGGTGGGTCGATCCAGCGAGTAGGCGGCGGCGAAGGCCACGAGTTGGACGGCGACGACCGCCAAGGCGACCGAGCCGCGGCCGAGGGCGTACAGCGGGAGCGGCGTCGAACGTGTAGCCATCTGACTGTGGGTCCCGGTGGGAGCTTACTGAGCCTTCCGCTCGGTCGTCACGAGTCCAGTTGGAGCGGGCCGAGCGTCTCTTTGGCCTCGGCGTGTTGCATGACACGGCCGGGGACGCTCCCCTCGCCACTGGCGTTGACTGCGGGCGTCTCGACCGGCTGGAGACCCTTGTCCCGCAGGACCTGCCTGCCGGGTTCGGTGAGCATATACTCCACCCAGCGCGCCCCGTTTTCGGGATTCCGCGCGACGCCCGGCACCGTCATCCCGTAGGCGATAGGTGCGCCGACGTAGGTCGTGTCCTCGGTCTCGACCTCGGCTTTCGCGTAATGTTCGGCGTACTTCGCGTTGGCCTTCGAGAGGTCGACCCGTGGCTGGAGGCCGACGGACGGCAGGTCCGACGACGAACTGATCGACTGGTAGTAGAATACGTAGTCGAGTTCGCCACTCTTGAGCTGGCCCGTCAGGTTCGTCTCGGTCCCCGTCGGCACCGTCGAGTTGTCCCGCATCGCCTGATAGGTCGACTCGTCGTAGAGTCGACTCCCCTCGAACGCCTCTTTCCCGAGTTGTTGGGTCATCACCGCGCGATAGCCACCGGGGTCGACGGCGGGGTCGCTGTGACCGATGGTCACGTCGTCGCGCGAGAGGACCTCCCACCAGTTGTCCGTCCCGATCTCGTCGGCTCCTGGCGAGTCTTCCCGGTACTGGATCGACATGGCGTTGGTCGTGAACACGATGAGCCACTCGCCGTACTCCCCGAGAACCATGTCCCGGATGAGTCGAAAATCAGAGACCCCGAGCACGTCGGCTCGGCGGCGCTGTTCGGTGATCTTCTTCGTCGAGGCGACCGACCCCTTCGCCTCCCGGGTCACGTCGATCCCGGTCTCCTCCTCGAACTGCGGTTCGGCCGCGCTGAACGGCGGCGCGAGACTGCCGGCGTGGAAGAGCATCGCCGATCCCGGCGAGTCGCCGCTCCCGCCTCCACCACCGATACAGCCAGCGAGCGCCGCCGCACCCGTCGCGCCCGCCGCCGCGAGGAATCCCCGTCGTGTCCGGTCCGTCGCTCCCGTCTCACCCTGCGATCCGCTGCGTTGTGCCATAGACGATACAACGCCGTTGTGCGGCCCCTGACATAACAGTTTTGTCAGTGCTTGGCAACCATTGGCTATGGACGTCTCCCCGGATTTCGACGTGCAACTCGGTCGCGACGGCGTCGCACTGACGGTCAGGGACCGGGAGTTACTGTCGGCTATCGACGAGGCGGGCTCGCTGAACGCCGCGGCGGACTCGCTGGGGCGCTCGTACGCACACGCACAGCGCCGCGTGGTGGAGCTGGAGGACGCGTTCGGCTCGCTCGTCGACCGGAGTCGGGGTGGTGGAGGTGGCGGTGGGAGCGAACTCACGGACCGCGCCCAGGAGTTGCTGGCGACGTTCGACCGCGTTCGCGCGGAGTTTGCGGGCGTCGCCGAGGCCGACGAGACCGTCCTGACCGGCCGCGTAATCGACCGCGACGGCGAACTCGCCACGGTCGAGACCGCCGCGGGGCGGGTACGGGCCGTGACGCCGCCCGACTGTACTGCAGTCGCGGTCACGATTCGGGCGGACGCGGTGACGCTGAACCGGCCGGCCGATGCGCCCGAACCCGGCGGGACCAGCGCGCGCAACCGCTTCGAGGGCCAGGTGCTGGAAGTCGACCACGGTGAGACCCTGGCCCGCGTGACGGTCGGCATCGACCCGGAACTGCACCTGACTGCGCTCGTGACCGTCGAGAGCGTCGAGCGACTGGGCCTCGACTCTCGTGCCGCGGTCGTGGCGACGTTCAAAGCGACGGCGACCCGTGCCGTCGCGCGAACGGAGTCTTAACGCTTACACGGTCGGCCCGCATCGGTCCGGGCATGCCGACGATTTCTGAACTCTCCGACGTACTCGACTGGGAGGCAGTAACGGTGCTGCGGGCCATCGACGACGACGGGGGAGCCGGCATCGACCGACTGGTCGAGACGACCGGCCTCGACCGGTCGCAGGTCGAGAACCGCTGTCAGCAACTCTCGACGCTCGGCCTAGCCACCGAAACCGACACCGACGACGGGCCGGTCCACGAACTGACCGGTGCCGGCCACGGAGCCGTCGGGAACGGCCTCTACGACGACTACGACCTGGTCGGCGATGCCGACATCGACGAACTCGCCGAACGGGTCGCCGAGCTACTCGACCGGCGGGACGAACTCCGGAGCCAGGTGGACCTGCTGGCCGAGGACGCCACGGAACTCAGAACACGGGCCGAGCGCCAGTTCGGCGACCGCGAGGACGTGCGCGCGGAGTTCGAGTCGTTGATGGACGACGTAGAAGCGCTCGAACGGGCGCTGAGCGAGGAGTCTTAGAGCCCGACCCGCGTGTTCTCTCCCGCCCGCTCGTTGCGGATCATGACGGCGGCGTGCAGGACTGCAGACGCACCGAACAGGCCGACGACGGCATCGACGGCTGGGCGCTCGACGTACAGAACAGCACTCAGACAGACGGCCCCGGCTAGCGCGACGTGGCCCGCACCCCAGTGCGTGAGGGTCATTCTGGTGCGTCCGGGTCACCCGGCTACCTATAGTAAAGTACCCGTTGCGGGGTCCGAGTCTACTCCCCGTACCGGTAAAATCCCGTTCCGGATTTCTTCCCGAGGTCACCGGATTCGACCTTTCGCTTGAGCAGGTACGGCGGCTGGTAGCGGTCGCCGAGTTCTTCGTGGAGGGTCTCCATCGCGTCCAGACAGATGTCCAGCCCGATGTGGTCGGCGAGTTCCAGCGGCCCCATCGGGACGTTCGTGCCGAGTTTCATCCCTTTGTCCATGTCGGCTTTCGTGGCGACACCCTCGTCGAAAGCCCGGATGCCCTCGGCGATCCAGGGCATCAGCACGCGGTTGGTGACGAACCCGGGTTTGTCGTCGGACTCCCAGGTGGTCTTGCCGACGTCCTCGGCGAGGTCGTGGGCTAACTGGACGGTCTCGGCACTGGTCCGCTCCCCGACGACGACCTCGACGCCCTCCATCAGCGGGACGGGGTTCATGAAGTGCAGGCCGACCACCTGCTCGGCGCGCTCGGTCGCGCTCGCGATAGAGGTGATCGAGAGCGTGCTGGTGTTGGTCGCCAGCATCACGTCCTCCTCGACCGTCTCGTCCAGATCGGCGAACACGTCCTGCTTGATATCCACGTTCTCGACGATTGCCTCGACGACGAGATCGCAGTCGGCGAGGTCGGCGAGGTCGGTCGTCCCGGTGACCCGGTCGCGGGCCGCGGTGGCTTCCTCACTGCTGAGGTCGTCGTTCTCCTCGAACCGTGAGAGGCTGGCTTCGATACCCTGTAGCCCCTGCTCGACCAGTTCCGCCTCGACGTCGCGCAGCACGACATCGTAGCCACTCGTCGCCGCAGCCTGTGCAATACCGTGGCCCATCGTCCCCGCGCCGACGACGCCCCAGGTCTGAATCTCGTCCAGTGAGCGCATGCAAAAGTGGACCATGCCGACTCGCCTAAGTGTGTCGCCGGTCCCGTCTGTCGAAAATTAACTCGAATTCGAAGGAGAGTTTCACTGACGGTCTCCAACAACTTAATTAGCGAACGTGAGGCAGAGAAAAGTGAGATGATCCCTATCGACGACAGCCCCCTGACCCGGGACGGGAAGGTGCTGATTCTGGCGTACGACCACGGCCTGGAACACGGGCCAGTCGACTTCGAGGACGTACCGGAGAGTGCAGACCCCACACACGTCTTCGACGTGGCGACCCACGACGCCGTGACCTCCCTCGCGGTCCAGAAAGGCGTCGCGGAAGCGTACTACCCGTCTTACGAGGACGACGTGGACCTGCTGGCCAAGCTCAACGGCACGTCGAACCTCTGGCGGGGCGAACCGAACTCGGCCGTCAACTGGACCGTCGACTACGCCAACGAGGTCGGCGCCGACTCCATCGGGTTCACCGTCTACGGCGGTTCGAACCACGAGATCGAGATGGTCGAGGAGTTCCGCGACGCCCAGGAGAAGGCCCGCGAGTACGACATGCCCGTGGTCATGTGGTCCTACCCGCGCGGTCAGGGCCTACGCAACGCCACGACCCCCGAGAGCATCGCTTACTCGGCCCGGCTGGGCCTGGAACTGGGCGCGGACGTGGCGAAGGTCAAGTACCCCGGCAGCCAGGACGCGATGGAAGAGACCGTCCGGATGGCCGGAAAGACGAAAGTCGTCATGTCCGGCGGCTCGAAGCGCTCCGACGAGGCGTTCCTCTCGAACGTCAAGAGTGTGATCGACGCCGGCGGTGCGGGCCTCGCGGTCGGCCGCAACGTCTTCCAGCGGGAGCACCCCGAACGCATCCTCGACGCCCTGGAGAAGGTCATCTTCGAGGAGTCCTCCGTCGAGGAGGCCCTGGCCGCTGCCGGGGGCGCGGCGCCGGAAGCCGAGTAGATGACTGACACCGTCTCCCGAATCGTCGACGTCGTCACGGAGACCGCGCCGGACGTCCGGGCTGGCCTGACCGGCCGGCGCGAGTACGAGACCAGCGAGAACCCCTCGGGCGAGCAGATGCTCGCGGCCGACCGCCACGCCGACGAGTTGCTCGAAGCACGCCTGCTCGCCATCGACGGCGTCGCCAGTTACGCCAGCGAAGAACGCGAGGAGGTCGTCGAGAGCGAGGGAGCCAAGGGCGACTACCACGTCGCCTGTGATCCGCTCGACGGCTCGTCGAACCTGAAGTCCAACAACGTCATGGGGACGATTCTGGCGGTGTACGACCAGCCACTGCCCGCGCCGGGCCGTGCGCTCGTCGCCGCGGGCTACGTTCTCTACGGGCCGATCACGACGCTCGTGCTGGCCCGTAACGGGACGGTGACCGAGTACGTGATCGACGACACCGACGAGGGCGTCGAGCGCCGCGTGGTCGAACAGGAGGTGACGATTCCCACCGATCCGGTGGTCTACGGGTTCGGCGGTCGTGTCCCGGACTGGCACGACGACTTCGAGGGGTTCGTCCGGGAGATCGAAGACGAACTGAAGCTCCGCTACGGCGGCGCGATGATCGGCGACGTGAGCCAGGTCATGGAGTACGGTGGCGTCTTCGCGTACCCGTCGCTCCAGTCGGCCGAAAACGGCAAGCTCCGCCTCCAGTTCGAGGGCAACCCTATCGGCTACATCGTCGAGTGTGCCGGGGGCCGTTCCTCCGACGGGGGACAGTCACTGCTCGCTGTCGAGCCCGACCGGCTTCACCAGCGCGTCCCGGTCCACGTCGGCAACACCGAGTTGATCGAGCGGTTGGAGGGCGCGCTGGCGTAGCGCACCCGTTTTTCAGCGCCAGTCGAAGGCCGCGTCCAGGTCGTGTGGTTCGTGCCCGCCACCTTCGAGCGCGCCGTCGAGGTAGGTCTGCAACCGCTCGCGGTAGTCGGGGTGGGCACAGCGCTCGACGAGCAGGCTGGCGCGCTCCCGCGGTACTGTGCCCCGCAGGTCCGCGACACCGTGTTCGGTGACGACGGCGTCCACGTCGTGTTCGGTGTGGTCGGCGTGTGGCACCATCGGGACGACCCGGGAGCGGTCACCGTCGGCGGCCGTCGCGGGAAGTGCGAGAATCGACAGCGCCGCGTTACGGGTGAAGTCGGCGCTCCCGCCGATTCCGTTCAGCACTCTGGACCCGTCGACGTGAGTCGAGTTCGCGTGACCGTACAGGTCGACTTCGAGAGCGCTGTTGACCGCGACCACGCCGAACCGGTCGATCAGTGCAGGCCGGTTGGACACGTCGGCGGGTCGGAGTACCACGTCCTCGGCGTAGCGCTCGGCGTCCGCGAACAGGCGGTCCTGTCCCTCGGCCGAGAGCGCGAGCGAGGTGGCGCTCGCCGACGCCAGGTCCCCAGAGTCGAGTAAGTCGAGCAGGCCGTCCTGGATTACCTCGCCGAAGTAGACCAGGTCCCGGTCGCCGAAGTCGGCGTCGGCGAGCGCGCCCATCAGCGCGTTCCCGAGACTCCCGACGCCGAACTGGAGGCGCACGGCGTCGGCGAAGAGCGGCGAGCGCTCGACCTCGTCGGTGACGAACGAGCGGAGGTTCGCCGCGATGTCTCGATCCGTGTCGGTCGGGTCGCGGAACTCGTAGGACTCGTCGCGGCGGTCGGTCTCGACGACTGCGAGCAGGTCGTCGGGGTCGAACCGGATCTTCGGGCCGCCGATGCGCTCGTCCGGCGCGGACAGCGGCACGGGATCGCGGTCGGGCGGCAGGTCCGGGCGGTATATGTCGTGGAGGCCGGCCAGCGACCGCGGCTGTGCGTGGTTGACTTCGACGAGCAGGCTGTCGACGGTGTCGACGTAGGCCGGCGTGTGCCCGACCGAGGCCGACGGGATCAGCCAGTCCTCGCCGACGGCGACGGCCTCGACGACCGCCACGTCCGCGTCGACCAGTCCGCCGAACTGCACGTCGTCGCCCAGCGTCGAGATGTGGCGGTCTGAGAAGGCCATCCGCCCGTCGTTGGCGGCGGCGCGGGCCGGCGAGCGTGCCTGGTAGGGGTATCGGCGGGCGATGGCGCCGGCCTCGACCAGCGCGACGTCGATCTCCTCGCCGACGCTCCCGCCGCTGACGACGGTCAGCGAGAGGTCGCGGTCCGAGTCGGCGAGCGCCATCGGCACGGCCTTTGGATAGCCGACGCTCCCGAAGCCGCTGACCAGCACTGTGGCGTCGGCGGGAATCTCGGCGGCGGCGACCCCGGCCTCCCGGACGGGACGGGTACCCTCGATCCGAGGGAGCTCGGTCACGACGGGCCCTCCGGCTGGGTTCCGACGCCCTCTGGCCAGCCGGTCGGGGCGGCGGCCTCGCGTTTCAGCACCATCGGCGTCCGCTCAAGCGTGAGGACCAGGTCGTCGTCCTGGTTGCACGTCCGGAGTTCGGTGGTGACGATGCCGACGTGGTCGCGGGAGTCGAAGTCAGGTGTTTCCAGCAGTACGCCATCGGCGGTGCCGGTGTCGGTCTCGTTGAATTGCATCGGGTCGGCGTTCGTCGTCGGGTTCCTGAACCAGACGTTACCGGTTTCGCTCACCGTCCAGCCGTATGGGTGGTCGTTCACCTCACCGACGGTGAAGTCCTGGAAGAGGCGGCCCTGCCAGCCCTCGACGAGACCGCGGTCCGAATCCGCTGGCTCCTGTGCTGTCATAGCCACTGGCTCGCAGGCCGGGATTGTGTCAGTGTCGGTCGCGAACCGAGAGAGGGGAAAACGGTTTCACACTCCTGGGCACAGTCCTGTGGCATGAAACTCCGCGTTCCGGAGGGGGCCGATCAGGAGGAACTGGCCGCCATCGCCGAAGCGATGGCCCAGCACGTCGCAGACACGGTCGAACTGTACGTCGGTGACGCGACCGAACCCACCGTCACCCACGCGGCGGAGGGGCGGGACGGGGCCGAACCGGACGACGGCCTCGGCCCGACCGAGCGCGAGCGGCGGTTGCGCGAGGAGATCGCGGACATCGAGGCCGGCGGTCCCGAGAAGTACCGCGAGCGTCTCGAAGAGCAGGGCAAACTGTTCGTCCGCGACCGTCTGGACCTCTGGTTCGGCGAGGACGGCGTGGCCTTTGAGGACGGACGGTTCGCGAACTTCGACGAGTGGCGTAGCGAGGCCTCGGAACAGTCGAGCGAGGAGCGAAGTGACCCGCGAGACGACGACGCCAGAGGTGAGGACGACGGGGACGGCGACCGCCTCCCCGCCGACGGCCTGCTCACCGGCGCGGCCGAGTTCGAGGGCCGGGACGTCCACTTCATGGCCAACGATTTCACCGTGAAGGCCGGCAGCATGGCCGAGAAGGGCGTCGAGAAGTTCCTCCGGATGCAACAGCGAGCCCTGAAGACAGGCAAGCCCGTTCTCTATCTGATGGACTCCTCGGGCGGCCGGATCGACCAGCAGACCGGTTTCTTCGCGAACCGGGAGGGAATCGGGAAGTACTACTTCAACCACTCTCGGCTCTCCGGTCGAGTGCCACAGATTTGCGTGCTCTACGGCCCCTGTATCGCCGGTGCTGCTTACACGCCGATCTTCGCGGACTTCACTGTGATGGTGCGGGACGTGAGCGCGATGGCTATCGCCAGTCCACGAATGGTCGAGATGGTCACGGGCGAGCAGATCGACCTGCAGGAGCTTGGGGGCGCGGAGGTCCACGCCCGACACACCGGCAGCGCGGACCTGGTCGCAGAGGACGAGGAACACGCCCGGTCGCTGGTGGCCCAACTGCTCTCCTATCTCCCGGACAACAGTGACGAGAACCCGCCGAACGTCGCCGGAACCGCGCCCGCGAAACCACCCGAGGGAATCGATTCAATCGTCCCCGCGGAACCGAACAAGGGCTACGACATGACCAGCGTGATCGAGCGAGTTGTGGACGCGAACACCTTCCTCGAGTTACGCCCCCAGTTCGGCGCGGAAATCCTGACCGGGTTCGCGCGGATCGACGGGCGTCCCGTCGGCGTGGTCGCCAGCCAACCGGCCCAACGCGCCGGCGCGATCTTCCCCGACGCCGCGGAGAAGGCTGCCCAGTTCGTCTGGACGTGTGACGCCTACGACGTGCCGCTGCTCTATCTCTGTGATACGCCGGGGTTCATGGCAGGTTCAGGCGTCGAGAGAGCGGGCATCCTCGAACAGGGAAAGAAGATGATCTACGCCGCGTCGGCGGCCACGGTGCCCAAGCAGTGTGTGGTCGTCCGGAAGGCATACGGCGCGGGCATCTACGCGATGTCGGGGCCGGCCTACGACCCCGAGTCGACCATCGCGTTGCCGAGCGGGGAAATTGCGATTATGGGGCCGGAAGCGGCGATCAACGCCGTCTACGCCAACCGACTGGCGGCGATCGACGACGAGGACGAGCGGGCCGAACGCGAGCGGGAACTCCGCGAACAGTTCCGCGAGGATATCGACGTACACCGGATGGCCAGCGAGGTCGTCATCGACGACATCGTCCCGCCCGGCGACCTGCGGGCGGAACTGGCCGCTCGGTTCGACTTCTACGAGGACGTCGAGAAAGACCGGCCGAGCAAGAAACACGGTACCGTCATCTGACTCGGGGTCGAAACAAGGCGACCGGGTTGCAACCGAAAGGGGTGTGTACACCGCGGGGTGACGTTCCCGTATGTACGACGACATTCTGATCCCGACCGACGGCGGCGAGGGGTTCGACGCCGTCCTCGACCGCGCCGTCGACATCGTCCCCGACGACGGCACCGTTCACGTCCTCTACGTCGTCGACGACCGGGCGTTCCTGACACTTGACGACGAGATGAAGGCAGACGTCCTCGACGACCTGCAGGCAGAGGGGACCGATGCTGTGGGTAGCGTCGCGGAGAAGCTCGAAGCCGCCGGGCTGGAGGCGGTCACCGCGATTCGACGGGGGACACCGGCCGACGAAATCGTCGCATACGCCGAACAGGAGGGCGTCGACGTGGTGACGATGGGCACCCAGGGCGACGACTACACGCAGAATATCCTCGGGAGTACGGCGGAACAGGTCGTCGCCGACGCGTCGGTGCCGGTGTTGACTGTCGATCTGTCCTGACGGTTCAGGCCGCCCCGTCTCGGTCGGCCAGTTCGACCCCGAGGTACCCGCCGAGCGACGAGAGCCCGACGACAGCGACGACCGTCACCACGAGCGCGAACAGGAGGACCAGGGCGACGGCGACAGCACCGCGGCCGACGCCGATCAGGAACCCGAAGAGAACGACCACCGGTCCCGCGGCGACGAGACCGGAGAAGGCACGGTACGGATGCCGCTACTCCCGTCACTGCGGCCGATGTAGCCCGCGACCGCACCGCCCAGCACGGGCGAGAACGGGACGAACGAGGCGACTACGGTGGCGACTGCGCCGATTACGGCGTTGGTGGTCGTGTCCGGGCCGGTCACACCGGCCTCGGCGCGTCGGCGGCGCCGGCGGGCACGGTAAAGCTTGAACGCCACGCCAGCGACCACGAACAGGACGCCCGTGACCGCCAGTCCGATGCCACCCCACCACGCGAGCCCGTGGAGTGTGTCGACGAGTTGCGCCTCGGTCAGGCCGTCCGACCGCGCTGTGCCCTCTGCGACGACTGCAGCGATCCGGCTCCGGTCGGCGGCCGCGTAGAGCGTGGCCCCGCCCGCCGCGGACAGCAGTCCTGCGAGGACCGCCACGAGTGTGACCACCCAGTCGGCGGTGCGGCTGACGGCCCCGGAGCCGATTCCCCGTGGCTCGGATACTGAAGACATGAAAACGTACGTCGGGTACGGATCTGACATCCTCCCACGACTGAATTCGTGGGGTTCCACGGTCACAGACCGTGCCCACGACGGAGAGGTTCCCCACTCACTGACGGTGGGATTGTGGGCCGTGCCAGTACGGCCCCCGGCCGAGATACTGGGCTTCATCTACCGCCACGGTGGCGTGCGTATCCTTACTTCGGACTCAGTATCACAATCAATGCCACGAACCGTCCTAGTTGTTTCGACTGTTGTCGGATTCATTCCACGGCTGAAGCCGTGGGCTTTCTCCTCGAAACAGTGTAACCCCGCAGTGACTGTTGCTGACACGGAAACAGCGACGAGCGGCACGTTCGACTCAGTCGTCTGCGGGTAGTTCCCGCCCGGCTGTGACGGTGGCGACGGCGTCCAGCACGTCGGTGGGTGTCGTCGCCCGCGTCGTCTCGGACGACGACGAGGTGGACAGGCCCCGCGTGTCGGCGTCGCCGCGGTCGCTCTCGACCCTGACCACCGGGAGTGAGGTGTCGAGCAGGGCCGCGACGCCGTCGGCGGCCGGCGGGTCGGCCGCGACGAGGACGTCCGCCCGGTCACGGAGTGTGGCCACGCTGTCCCGGACCGCGGCGTCGAGTGGCCCGAACGGCGGGGCTGCCACGGCGTTCAGACCACGAGCGCGTGCAGTCTCGGCTGCGATGTCGCCGTCCGGGAGCGGGCCAGCGGTGACGGTCGCACCTGCGTCGTGGAGCCGGGCGATGACTCGGGTGGCGGTCCGGCCGGTGCCGACGACGTGGGCGGTTAGGTCCCGGTCTCGACGCTCGCCGAGCGCGGTCACTAACGGCGTCCCCGTGGTCGGATGGGTCGTCACGGCGGCGTCGGCGTCGAAGGCCGCGTCGAGCGAGGCGGTGTCCAACACGTCGGCGGGCGGCCCACTCGTCAGCACGCGGCCGTCGGCCAGTAGGACGATTCGGTCACAGAATCGTGCGGCCAGATCGAGGTCGTGAATCGCCGCGAGCGCGGCCTTCCCGGAGGCTGTGAGGTCGGAAACCAGCGACAGCGTCTCGACCTGGTGGTTCACGTCGAGGCTCGCCGTGGGTTCGTCGAGTAAGAGGGCAGGCGTGTCCTGTGCGAGCGCGCGAGCGAGCAGGACACGCTGGCGCTCGCCGCCGCTGACCTCGTCGACGGGGCGGTCGGCGAACCGGTCGGTCGCGGTCCGGTCCAGCGCGCGCCGAACCGCCCGGTGGTCGGCCTCGTGGTCGGTCCGGCCGACGCGGGTGTGGTGTGGCGTCCGTCCCATCGCCACGATGTCCGCGACGGAGAATTCGAAACCGACGTGGGTATCCTGTGGGACGGTCGCGACCAGTCGACCGCGTTCCCGGGCCGAGCAGTCGGCGACCGGACGCCCGTCGACCTGTACGCTTCCTGAATCGGGCGTGAGGACGCCGTTTATGGCCTGCAGCGCCGTCGTCTTGCCAGCGCCGTTGGGGCCGACGAGCGCGACGAACTCCTCCTCCGCGACGGTGAGTGACACGTCCTCGAAGACGGTGACGCCGCCACGGCTGACGGTGAGGTCGTCGATGTCGATCACAGCGCGTGCACCTCCCGGTCGCGCAGCAGATAGAGGAAGAAGGGGGCACCCAGTGCGGCGGTGACGATGCCGACAGGGACCTCCGCCGGGCCGGCACGGGCGAACGTGTCGGCGGCGACGAGGAAGGCCGCGCCCGCCAGCGCGCTCGTCGGAAGCAGGATGCGGTGGTCCGGACCGACGAGCAACCGCATGGCGTGAGGAACAATCAGGCCGACGAAGCCGATGACGCCGGCGACCGACACGGCGGCGGCGGTTATCACGCTGGCGACGGCGAGCAGGATTCGTTTCGTGCGCTCCACTTCGATTCCGAGCGTGTGGGCGTCGGTCTCACCGAGCAGCAGCACGTTCAGGTCCCGGGCGTACACGTAGACGACCGCGAACGCGAGCAGGGACAGCGGCAGCGTCACCTCCACCTCGGCCCACGACGAACCCGAGAGCTGACCCATCAGCCAGTAGACCGCCTCCCGGAGGCTCTGGCCGGTCTGCAACAGCATGTACGACACGGCCGCGCCCAGCAGCGCCTGGACGGCGACACCCGCCAAGAGTAGGGTGGCGACCGGTGTGCGGCCACCCTCGCTGGCGATGGCGTAGACGCCGAAAGCGGCCAGCAGGGCACCGACAAAAGCGGCGGTCTGGAGTCCAAACGGGACCGCGAGCGGGAAGGCGATGGTCGCGACGGCGCCGACGGCCGCGCCGGAGGAGACGCCGATAATCGACGGGTCGGCCATCGGGTTGCGGAAGAAGCCCTGCATGACCGCGCCGGCAGCAGCCAGCGAGAAGCCGACCACGGCCGCCAGTACGATCCGGGGAAGTCGCACCTGTCGGACGATAGTCTCGGCGGTCGTCGGAACCGCGAGGGAGACCGGATATGTGTATGCGACGTCCAGCACGGGCACCGGAGCCGACGCGCCAAACAGAGAGGCAGGCTCGGCGGTCACCGAAACGCCGGCGGGGACGGCTATGGCGTTGAGCGTGGCCTTCGCGACCGTGTCGGACGCGATAGCCACCGGGCCGATGGTCGCGCTCACGAGAATCGCCGCAGCCAGGACGACGGACAGACCGACCGACCACCAGACGGTCCGGACGCCCGTATGCATGATATTCAAACTGGGTTGGAGTAGGCAAATACTTATTGGATACCGACAGAGCCCAACGCAGATGCACACGCGAACACTCGTTCTCACGGCGGTGCTGCTGGCTGCTGGCGGACTCACGGCGACCGGGGCAGTCGCCGGCGGCCCACCGGTAGACAGTGTGGGACCCGCAATCGGGGCGCCAGTCGGGCAGCAGGCGGCAGTGACACAGGGTGACTGTACGTTCCCGGTCACGCGGACGGATGTGACGGGAACGGACGTCACGGTGGACCAGCAGCCCGAGCGAGTCGTCGCGCTCCAGCCCAGCGACGCACAGATACTCTGGGAGGTCGGGGCACGGGATAGAGCCGTCGGCGTCCCGAAGAACCAGTACACGTCCTATCTGAACCGGAGTGGTACGGCCGACGTGAGCGGTGAGGGGACCGTCGAGAAGGTCGTCGGAACCGACCCCGACCTCGTGCTGGCGGCGAACATCACCGACCCCGAGACGGTCGAGGCGCTCCGCGGTGCCGGACTGACGGTGTATCACTTCGCCGGCGTGGAGTCTCTCGACGGCATCGCCCGGAACGTCGAGACGGTCGGACGGCTGGTCGGCTCGTGTGAGTCGGCGCGCAGCGAGGCCGACGAGTTTCGGCTCGCGGTCGAACGCGCCCGGCAGGCCCACGCGAACGCGAGCGACCGGCCGTCGGTCCTGTACACGTTCTTCGGTTACACGACCGGAACGGGAACGCACATCCACGAGGCGGTCGAGGCGGCTGGGGGGGAGAACGTCGCTGTCGAGGCAGGACTGGAGGGGTACAGAGAACTCAGCGACGAGGTCGTGCTCGACCGGGACCCTGCGTGGATCGTCTACCCCGACGACTACACCCTCCCCGGCGGGACGCCGTACAATGAGACGACCGCTGTCCAGCAGAACCAGACCATCGCGCTCGATTACAGCTACATCAACCAGCCAGGCCCCCGCGTAGCGATCCCACTGACCCAGCTCGCGAAGGCCTGGCATCCCGAGGGGTTGGCCGAGGCGAATCGGACAGTGAACGGGTCGGACGTGCCGTCCTCCAGCCGAACGACAGCCAGCACCACGTCGGGGAACGGTCCCGGGTTCGGCGTGGCGGTCGCGCTACTGGCGCTGTTACTGACGGCCCTGGTCACAGCCCGGCGGGACTGAGCCGCGACGGAAAGGTCCTTACCGGCGGCCCAGCCAGAGGCGTGTATGGTCGAAAACGTCATTTGGCCTGCGTTCCTCGACGCGGAACTGACCCGCGCCGAGGGTCGGCGGGTCAATCTGGAGCAGGCGGTCCCCGAACCGACCGTCGACGAGATCGCACAGGCGGTTCAGCAGGTGGGCTACGACGCCGTCATCGAACGGGACAAACAGTACTCCCGGGAGTTCGAACCCCGGGGTCGCGTCGTCGTGAAAGACGCCGACGACGCGACGAAAAGCGACCTGCTGGGCGCGGTCGCGGCCTACCTCGACGTGATCCGCTCGTGAGCATGCAACGCGTCGGCGAGGTCGTCCGCACTGCCCAGGGCCTCGCGGTCGTCCGCTCGCCCGACGACGGCTACCCCGACTTCGGGACGACTGTCGTCGACGAGAATCTCGACGAAATCGGCCGGGTCGTGGACGTGTTCGGCCCGGTCGATCGTCCCTACGTCGCGGTCTCGACCGACGAGGCCGTTCGGCTACCGACGCTTTTGGGATCGGCGCTCTACGCGCGGTAAGTCCTGTCTGCTCGGGAGGGAACAGCAACTCACGTCCCACTCTTGGGGCGACACCAGCGGTGAAACCGGCTCGGACTACAATCCAAAACTTGGGCATGGAGCGCAATATCAGTGCAGTGGTCCTCGGATTCTACAGGCTGAACAGGGCGAGTGCCTCGGGGCTTGCCCCGAGGTACTTCACGAGTAAATATTGTTACTATGCCAATCGATATATCTGCAATCTTTAATATTACGACGTGGACCGACGACGTCGGCAGGCGATCAAACTCGTAGGGAGTACTGGACTCGTCGCTATCGCCGGGTGTAGCAGTTCCAACACTGATGACCCTGGCACCACTCCGGAGACGACCGAGACCGGTCGTGATCCGACACCGGATTCTGAAAGTGACACGTCCACGCAAAACACGTCGCCGTCGACCGAATACCAGGAGTGGTTGGTGGCGCCGGACGCGTTTGGGGGGCGAGAACACTACTTTTTCAATACAGTCGACTACGAGCAACTCACCTCGGTGCAAAACGAACTCAGCCAGAACGTGTTTAGCCAGCTACAGTCGAACGTCAGGGTGGAAGACTTCGGGGAATTCGGTATCGGTCTGGACGATATTTCGACGCTCATCAATCTCCTCCCGATGGCCGGAACAGGTGGACGGTGGAACGTTATCCTCGGGAGCTTTTCGAAGGCGGCCGTCGAGGCGACGTTCACCGACTCGATTACCGATTCGGGCTCCAGTGTGTCCACCGAAACTAGCGGAGCGTACACGCTCTACAACGGTGGTGAACTGGACGGAACTGTCGCACTGGCTGACGGGGTCGTACTCTCGGGATCCAACCCGGAGATGGACCCGACTGCCAATGTCCAGTCAGTTATCGATGCGAAGGCGGGTGAAGCGGATCGCTACGCGACGCAAAACGGAGATATGGCGACCATTACGAACGAACTCGGCAGTGGGACGTTTCTCGGTGGCACTACATCCCAGAGGGTCACCGAAACTAACCTCGAATCCGGCCTCTTCGAAGGGCAGGTCGGGTACGGGTACGCCGACACCGTCCGCGGGGAGGTGATGGAAACCATGGAGGTTTTTCTGTTCGACGACCCAGCGAGCGTGGATATGGAGACGGTGGAGTCGTACAGAGACATCGATCTCTTCGAAGATTTTACTCGTTTCTCGGCATCGCAGACCGACCGTGTCGTCCTCGTCACGGGAGCGGTAGCCACTGCCGACATCTACGGATAGTTATGGATTGCAAGCGGATTGAACACGAGCATTCGCGAGCGGGGCGAGCAATTCACCGGACCCGAGTGGACGGGGTGAGTGAGTCGTCCGGCAGTTCGTCCCCACGTTTTTGCGACAGAGTAGTGGCCGCAGGCAACCACTGGGAAAGAAGACGGGTGGGTGCGACCGGGCAGTCAGTTCACTGGAGCGCATACTGAAACAACTCATCGTGTAGACGGTACGACACAGTCTTCGCAATCCTGAAACCGGAGACGGACGAGAGAGAGGTATGCAGCAGCGAACGCGCGCGCTCGTGGCGAGCGTCTTCATCGGACTGATATTTTTGCTCGTGCAATTAGGGGCACTGGCGCTGGTCCAACCGTTCGAGGCGGCCGGTTATCAGGCTGTCGAGGACCCGAGTGACCCGACCAACACCCTCATTTACGTGGTGGCGATTCTGATCGCGACGGGCCTGATGTTGCTGGCGATCAAACTGGACGTCGATCGGCTCATCCGCGGGTTCGTCGTCTTCGCCGGGGTCTATCTCTCGTGGTACGTGTTCAGCGTCGTCGTCCCGAGTGTGGTCACGTACGGCGGTTTCAACGTGCTGGCGGTGGTGGCCGCGCTCGTGCTCGGGGCCGCTCTGCTGCGCTATCCGGAGTGGTACGTCATCGACGCCTCGGGGGTCGTCATGGGGGCTGGGGCGGCCGGGGTGTTCGGCATCAGTTTCGGCCTTTTACCTGCGATTCTTCTGCTCTCCGTGCTGGCCATCTACGACGCCATCAGCGTCTACGGTACCGAGCACATGCTGACGCTGGCCTCCGGGGTGATGGACCTCAAAGTACCGGTCGTGCTGGTCGTGCCGCTGACGCTATCGTACTCGTTTCTCTCCGCCGAGACGCCCGACCCGACCGGCGAAGTGGAAGGCGACGCGGCCGCCAACGGCGGTGAACCGGAGCGCGAGGGCGAGTCTGTGGCCGACGGGTCGGCCGGCGAGGACGCCGTCGAAGCCGAGCGGATGGACCGGGACGCGCTGTTCATCGGCCTCGGCGACGCCGTGATTCCGACCGTTCTGGTGGCCAGTGCGGCCTTTTTCGCGCCATCGTCGGTCCCGGCGGTCGGCGCGCTCGGACTGGTGATTCCGGTCACGGCACTGGGCGCGATGGTCGGTACCCTCCTCGGACTGGTAGTGCTGTTGCGGATGGTGCTAGAGGGACGTGCCCACGCGGGTCTACCGTTGCTCAACGGTGGTGTCATTGGCGGCTACCTCTTCGGCGCCCTCCTCAGCGGGATTCCGATTCTGGAGGCACTCGGCGTCGCCGGCTTTGTTTAGTAGCCGCCGGCATCGTCGAAGCATCGACCGCACTTGCTAGTACAGTTCCCGCCGAATTCGGACTGGAACGTTTCGAGACGTCTGAGGTCGTCCTCGGAGAGATTGTACGTGACGCCACACTCCGTCTGGAACCTCGACTTCCCGGTTTCGTGTCTGTGCACCGTGTTCGTGACCTCGTTTAGGATCCGTCCCATAGTACTAGTTACCAACGGCCACCGTATCCAATTATGACTTGGTATACCATGCCAGCTTTGACCAGTCACCGGTCGGTGACCCGGCCGGTCCGCTCGCGGACCGGTCTCGTCGGGACTCACGACATCTGACCACGGCCGACGCGTGCATCGATAGCTCTTTTTTTCGTCGCCCGGACCACCCGCCATGTCCGCTCAGGAGTTCCCGAGTTCCTGGACCGAACCGGCGTACGTCGCGACGGTCGTCGGCGTCCTCGCGACAGGTGCACTCGTCTTCTACGCGGCGACGACGCCTGGCGAGCCCACGCCCGGAACCGTCGGCTTCGTCTTACTGTCGGTCACGGGTCCCGCAACGCTGGCCCACGAACTGGCTCGCCGGTTCGGATGACGGGGTCGGTCTGTCACTTCCCGGTGAGGGCCTGGCTGGCCGGCGCGAACTCCAGTGGTTCCCCGAGGTCGCGTTCGACCGCGCGTTCGTAGAGCATGTGCGCCGCCGCGACGGTCTCGACAGCGGTGCCGCCGCTGTCGAACAGGGTGATTTCCTCGTCGCTCGTGCGACCGGGTTCGACGCCGGCGACGACCGCTCCGAGTTCGGCGTGGATGTGGTCGGCCGAGACCGCGCCGTCCTCGGCGGCCTGAATGAACGCGCCGGCGTCGGTCTCGGTCCGGGCGCGGAGGTCCGGGACGTAGGTGGCGCGCTGGACGGTCTCGGCGTCGACCTCCCGCGCGTCGGCGTCGTACTGTCCCATCGCGGTGACGTGGGTTCCGTCTTCCAGCAGGTCGCCGTCGAACACTGGCTGTGAAGCGTTGGTCGCTGTGATGACCACGTCGGCACCTTCGACTGCGGCCGCACTGGAGGCTACGGCGGCGACCGTCGGGCCGAGCGTCTCGTTCATTTCGGCCGCGAAGTTCTCACGGTGTTGCTTGGTCGGGGAGTACACGTCGATCCGGTCGAAATCGCGGACAGTCGTCGCAGCGCGGACCTGCCCGCGGGCCTGTGCGCCGCTGCCGATGACCGACAGCGTCGAGACGTCCGTCCGCGCCAGCGCGTCGATGCCGACCGCGCCAGTCGCGCCGGTCTTGAACGGGTTCATGCTCGCGCCGTCCATGAGCGCCAGCGGTTCGCCACTCTCGGCATCGAACAGCGAGAGCATGAAGTGTGCGTCCTGTGCGCCAAAGCCCGCGCCGTAGGTGTAGGTACCCATCGCGCCGGTGTCGGGCAGGATTGCGAGGTAGCCAGTAAAAAACCCGGGCGGGTCGGCGTTCGGAAGCTTGGTTCGGGGCTCGGCCGGTGCACCTTCACCGCGCTGTCGGTATCCGTCTCGAACCGATTCGACGTACTCGGCCGGTTCGGCGAGACCAGCGAGTTCGTCGCTCCGGAGGAACAGGGCCTCTTGCTGTGTCGTCATGGCCACTCGTTCGGACGACCGACTCATAGGTGTGCTGGACGGACCGGCGGAGCGGTCGGCACCGAATCGGAGCTGTGAGCGCCGAGGTCGACTGTAGCGACGGATTCAGTCGGCGGAGAACCCCGACGCGTCCCGAGAGTTCGCGGTCGTCTGTGCGGTCGGCGGTATCTCCTCGACCGGGCCGTTGACGAACATCGCGTGGCCGATCAGGCCGATTGCGGCCAGAAGCGACAGTGGAACGGCGACCGTCATCGACAGTCCCAGACCGAGAAGCGCAGCACTGATTCCTGCAACGGACACCGGGATGAGACCGAGGACGTAATCGTAGTATTCCGGCATAACTTACGACAATATAGGATGAGTCGGGTTATAATTATTTCCCCATTGGTACTGCGTATTCCCACTGTAACCACAAGGTATTTTTCTCGGAAATTTCTGGTGATGTACTCGTACCTAACTCATAACTTATGTGCCCGAAACCGCAGGACGCGGGTGGGACATGAACGAACCGCGCTCCGGACCCCGGCGCCGACGGCGGGTACAGCAACGGCGTCGGCACCGCGGCCAGTCGAGCGGTCGTGGTGTTTTACACGCTATCGAGGCGAATGCCACGGGGCTTGCCCCTGTGGATGAATCCGACTGCTGCCAATCAAACCAGTATATTTCTCCCCGGTAACTCAACAGCCGTGACGGAGAAACAGGTGGCTTAGAGTCCAAAAACACGGACGGCCAGACTATGTTCCGTCGCTATCAAGTAGATTGGGGAGACGCCGAATTGACGCCTGCGGAGACTGGAACCGCTGTGGAAACGTCTCACCGAGAGACGATTTCTGCAAGTTCTGTCAGAGAAACAGGAAGCCTCGGGGCTTGACCCCGAGGCACTTCACCCCGACATCACACCGTCATGTGGGGAGCGTGCAGGTCGAACAGGTCCTGCATCACCGACGAGGCGCGCGTGTTTTCGCCCGTGAAAATATCGGCGTTCGTCGGCACGCCCATGGTATATTCTATTATATTTAGTGATAATATGGAGGCAGCGTTTATGAAGACGCGTGGATGATATCAGTTTGAGGTAGACAGAGGTGGCGCTGCCACCGGGTTCGCACATGAGTATCCACAACACGGACACCGACGACGAAGCAGGCGATACCGACCAACAGTGCGCCGAACTCAACATCGGCGAAGACGAGTTCGTCATCTACGACCGGGAGAATCATCAGGCTTGGATTCAGTCCAGCGTTTCGGTCCCGGTCAACGAGGAGTGCTGAGGCCTGCTGGGGGGAGGGCACGGACGTACGGGCCTCTCGACGTCACGAGCGGCGGCCGCGCGCGGCCGGCAGGCAAACGCCGGACGACCGACGCGTTGAAGCGGGTCACAGTCGAAGACGTGCTGCGTGAACAGTAACGACCGGTCGATCGTCGGTCTCGTGACGGTCGCTCACGCGATGGTCCACACCTACGAGCTGTCGATTCCGGTTCTGCTACCGATCTGGCTCGCGGAGTTCTCTGTCATCGACGTGGGACTCGCGCAGTTCCCGCTCAACGAGGCGACGATCGGTGCGCTCGTGACCGTCGGGTTCGCGTTGTTCGGCCTCGGCGCACTCCCGAGCGGCGTCCTCGTCGACCGGGTCGACGCGCGCGTCCTCATCACGACCTGTCTGGTCGGAATGGGGACGTCGTTCCTGTTGCTGGCCCTCTCACCGACGCCCGCAGTAATCGGCCTCGCGGTGGCCGTCTGGGGCGTCGCAGCCAGCGTGTATCACCCTTCCGGCCTCTCGTTGATCAGCCGCGGCGTCGAACAGCGTGGCAGTGCCTTCGCCTACCACGGGATGGCCGGCAACGTCGGTATCGCCGTCGGTCCCCTCCTGACGATCCTGTTGTTACTCGCGTTCGACTGGCGCGTCGTCGTCGCTATCCTCGCGGTGCCCGCCGCCCTCGCCGCCGTCTATGCGTTCCGGGTCGATATCGACGAGCGAGCAGCCGTGGCCACGGCCGACGGGGGCACTGACGCCGACGCAATTGCCGACAGGGATAGCCGGGCCAACGAGGGCATCGATTCGCTCGGCGGGTTTCTCACACAGTCACGGCAGCTATTCGCGGGTGCGTTCGTCGTCGTCTTCGCCGTGACGCTCTGTTCGGGCCTGTACTACCGCGGTGTTCTGACTTTCCTGCCCGAACTGCTGGACAGTCTGGAAATCGCCGCGCTCGAACCAATCGAGTTCGGCAGCCGCACCCTCCAGCCAAGCCGTTACGTCTACGTCGGGCTGCTGATGGTCGGCGTGGGCGGCCAGTTCGTCGCCGGCAAGCTCACCGACCGGGGTCGGCCCGAGTTCGGCATCTTCGCCGGCTTCGCTGCGTTGGCCGCCGTCGCACTGCTGTTTCTACCTGCAGCGGCGCTCGGTCTCCCGGCACTGCTCGTCGTCTCGGCGCTGCTGGGATTTTTTCTATTTTTCGTCCAGCCGTTCTACCAGGCCAGCGTCGCAGAGTACACGCCGGCCGGGAGTCGCGGCCTCTCTTACGGATTCAGCTATCTCGGCGTGTTCGGCGTCGGCGCACTGGGCGCGACGCTCGCGGGAACGATGCTGACATACTTTGCTCCTCGGCAGTTGTTCGTCGTCCTCGCGGGACTGGCGCTGCTCGCTGCCGGCATCGGCGCGTTCCTCGTCACGCGGGTGCCGTCGACTGCCGCTGGGACGTGACGAGGGCGAGTGTCAGCCGCCAGACGATCAGCAGAACACCACCGACGAGGAACGCGACGATACCGAACGTCACCGACGCGTTTCCGGGGAAGTTCGGCGTCGCGCGAACCCCCTGTGCCACGACATCGGCGCCGAGCCAGGCGCCAAGCACCAGGACTGTCGAACGTCTCAGGTCGGTTCGATAGTCCGTGGCGTACACGCCGACGGGAACCGACACGACCAACCAGCCGACAAGGAACTGGACGTACGTTCCGAGGACCCGAACGGAGAGCAGCGGGTACTCGTGGCTGATTTCGCCTATCACGATGAACACCGCGATGGCCAGCAGGTCGCCAACGAGAAAGAGTGCCGTCGCGGTGGACGGGTCGACGCGACTCCGAACCCAGTCGAGCGCGGTCATGCCGCGTTGTTCGTCCCGGGAGGACTTGGGTGTCCCGACTTCCGTGCTCAGGACCGCTTGACACCCGCAACGGTGTACTCGAAGCCGCCCCGAGGAATCGAGGCCGACAGCCCGGCGGCCCGGACTTTCGCCGCCAGGTCGGCGGCGGTGAAAAACCGCGAATCGAACCCGAACAGGTGTTCGGCGGCGGCGAGCGCCCGCCCCCGGACCGTCGTCGGATCGAACTCCAGAGAGGCCAGCACGCCCCCCGGTCGGAGGACACGGGCCGCCTCCTCGATGACCGCGTCGGGCCGAGCCATGTGGTGCAGGGCGTCGAGGATCAATACGGCGTCGACCGACTCGTCGGCGACGGGGAGACGGGCAGCGTCGCCCCGAGCCCCCTCGACGTCGTGCTCTCGCGCTCGGGCGAGCATCTCAGCCGCGGCGTCGACGACGACGCCATCGGGCAGGTCCAGTGACCGGACGCCCTGTCCGGTGCCACCGCCCACGTCGAGGACGCGCCCGATGTCGCGGTCGGCCAACGCGAGCGCGGGTTCGAGTTTCCGTCGTCGGGTGGCCGGCTTCAGATCGTACAGTCGGGCGACTCGGTCGAAGACTTCCACGTCGCCGATGCGCGTGTCGGATGCCATACCGCGACTATCAGCTTCGAGCCTTTCAGAAGTTCCCCCGGACTAAAGCCACTCCCGCCCGAAGCGGCGACCATGGAGTACGCGTTACTGGGGTGGCCGCCGGACGGCCCGACCGTCCGCCTCGACTACCGGCGGTTCAGCTACGCCGGGAAGTTCGTCATGTCCGCGACCGGCAAAGCGGTCGCCCGTGTGGACGACGCCATCGTCGCCGCCGTCGCGTTCAACGAGGACCGTACCGACGGCGACACCCTCAGACTGCGCTATGTCACCGTCCGACAGGACAACCGGGGCGAGGGAATCGGGCCGCATCTCTGTCGCTTCGCCGCCGATCGCGCCCGCGAGCGAGGCTACGACCGCGTCAAAATCGCCGTCAACAATCCCTTCGCCTTCGAGGCGCTGTCGAAGGCCGGCTTCGCCGCAACCGGCGAGGAGACCGGTGTCGCCGAACTCGTAATGATCTGGCCTGGCGAGCGCACGCGCGAGTCTTACCAAGCTGGGTTAGACGTATACCGGGAGCGAGCCCTCTCCCCGGAGGAGGAGACGTTCCTGCGCGAGCGCGAGGGGAGTGGGCCGCCGCCGATTATTACGCCAGTCGAGACTGACCGTGGCTGAACGGTTCCGGGTCGGGGGATTCAAGCGGCGGCCGCCGCTTACACTGAACAATGGGAAATGCTGACCTGCGCGACCTCGCGGTCATCGAGACGGTCGCTTACGACGACCTCGCGGGGTCGGTCGTGGCTGTCGACGCGCACAACTGGTTGTACCGATACCTGACGACGACGGTCAAGTTCACACGTGATTCGGCATACACCACCGCCGGCGGCGAGGAGGTCGCGAACCTCATCGGCGTCGTCCAGGGGCTCCCGAAGTTCTTCGAGCACGACGTGACCCCCGTGTTCGTCTTCGACGGCGGCGTGACCGATCTCAAGAAAGACGAGGTCCAGAAGCGTCGCGAACAGCGCGAGAGGTACGAGGAACAGCTAGAAGCGGCTCGCGAGGCGGGCGACTCGGCCGAAGTCGCCACACTCGACTCCCGAACCCAGCGACTCACCGGCACCATCGTCGACACGACGCGCGAACTGCTGGAGTTGCTCGACGTGCCCGTCGTCGACGCGCCTGCGGAGGGTGAGGCACAGGCCGCCCGGATGGCCCGCTCGGGGGCCGTCGACTATGCAGGCACCGAGGACTACGACGCCCTGCTGTTTGGATCGCCGTCGACGCTTCGGCAACTCACCTCGAAGGGGGACCCCGAGCGTATGGAGTTGGACGCGACGCTTTCCGAGCACGACCTCACCTGGGAGCAACTCGTCGACGTGGGCATCCTCTGTGGAACCGACTTCAACGACGGTGTCTCCGGAATCGGCCCCAAGACCGCCGTGAAGACGGTTCGCGAGTACGGCGACATCTGGGGCGTCTTCGAGGCCCGGGACGTGTACATCGAGAACGTCGACCGGATCAGGACCCTCTTTCTCGACCCCCCGGTGGTCGACGATGTGACCGTCGAGACCGGGGTCGAACCGGATATCGAGGCGGCTCGGGAGTTCGTCGTCGGTGAATGGGACGTCGCGGCCGACGAGGTCGAGCGCGGATTCGAGCGGATCGCAGACGCGACGATACAGACGGGGCTGGACCGGTGGACCTGAGTTGTATGACCCTGTCGGTTTCGGAACGTTTTCCATTGCGCCGCCAAACTGACGCAGTATGAACGCCCTCCAGTCACGCGTTCGTGCCCGGTGGGGCATCGTCGCCCTCGTCGTCGTTGCGATACTGGGAGCCATCGTGTTCGCGCTCGACCGGTTCGTCCTCAGTGTCTCGCCGCTGCTCGGGCCGGGTCTCGCCGTCGTCCTGCTCGTCCTGGTGGTCGTCTACGTCCAGGCGCTGTACCGGAGTTGGGGCTACCGGCTCGACGACGACGCGCTCGAACTGGAACGGGGTGTGATCACCAGCGTCGAGACCGCGGTACCGTACGTCCGGGTCCAGCACGTCGACACCCAGCGCGGGCCGCTGGACCGTCTGTTCGGCCTCGGTCGCGTCGTCGTCTACACCGCCGGCTCGCGGGGCGCCGACGTGACCATCCCCGGGCTGGAACCCAACCAGGCACGAGAACTGCGCAATCGACTCCGTGACCTGGCCATCGAGAGCGAGCCGGAGGACGCGGTATGAAACTCCACCCGCTGAGTGCGGTCACACAGAGCCTCCAGCGGGGACTCGTCGCGGCGTCGATGGCCTTCGTCCTGACCGGAGTCGGTCGCGTTGCAGCGCCCGACCTCTTGGGCTCGTTCGGCCTCGTTGCGGGGTTGTTCGTCCTCCTGTTCGTCGTGGGCGTCGCGTACGGCGTCGCCTACTACTACCGCTTCGATTACACGCTGACGCCGGACACCTTCGACGTGGACTCGGGTGTGTTCGGCCGGCAGGAACGTGAGATTCCGTACCGGCGCATCCAGAACGTCGACGTGACCGAGAGTATCCTCCACCGCGTCGTCGGCGTCGCCATCATCGAGATCGAAACCGCCGGCGGGTCCGGGACGGAGGCAACCCTGAACTTCGTCGCCGCCGACGAGGCCAGCCGGCTCCAGCGCGAGATCCGCGGCCGGAAGACCCGCACCGGTGACGGTGACACCACGGAGGCAGACGCGGAGACGAGTGAGCGGGGGACGACCGACGCGGCGGCCGGCCCGGCCGAGACACGCCACACCGACCCCGAGGCCGCCGCCGACCGGCTCTCCAGACAGGGCGATCTCGAGCCCGAGACCACCCTGTTCGAACTGGGGTCGGCCGAACTGCTCGTGCTCGCGCTCACGTCCTTTCAGTTGGCGTCGATTGCCTTCCTCCTGTTCGGCTTTCCAATCGTCGAGGACCTCGTCGTCGGCCTGTTCGCACGGCTCACCGGGATCGAGTCGCCGGTCGACGCGCTGACCGGGACGCCGGATCTGGCGGTGCTGGTCGGCCTGCTCGCCGTCGCGTTCGCCGCTGTCACGGTGTGGGCGGTGAGCAGCGTCGTCACCTTCCTCCAGTACTACGGCTTCACGCTGGGCCGCCAGGGTGAGGACCTGGTTTACGAGCGAGGGTTGTTGCAGCGATACAGCGGCTCGATCCCGACAGACAAGATCCAGACACTGACTATCCGCGAGAACGTCCTGATGCGGGCGCTCGGGTACGCCGGCTTCACCGTCGAGACGGCGGGTTACAGTCCCGGGCAAAGCGACCAGGGGCCACAGTCCGCGATTCCACTGGCCGACCGTGAACGCACGCTCTCGCTGGCGCGGGAACTCGAACCGTTCGACGAACTGTCGTTCACGCGCTCACCCAGGCGCGCCAGACGGCGGTACGCCGTCCGGTACACGCTGGTCGTACTGGTGTTGACGGCCCTCACCGCGGGGCTCTCTGCCGCGGTGTCCGGGTTCGAACTGTGGTACCTACCGCTCGCCCTGCTGGTCGCCGTGCCACCAGCCGCCCACCTCAAGTGGAAACACCGCGGCTACTGCGTCGGCGACGACCACTTTCTCGTCCGGGACGGCTTCTGGAACCAGACGACCCGCATCGTCCCCTACTACCGGCTCCAAACGGTGATTCGCCGCCGGACCATCTTCCAGCGACGACTGAACCTCGCCCACCTGACCGCCGACACCGCCACAGCGTCGCTGCTGGGCCGGACCGACGCCACCGCCTACGATATCGAAGCCGACGCGGCAGAGGACCTCTACAATCTGAACCGCGAGCGACTGCAGGCGAGTTTGCACGGCCGGCAGTGACTCGTGTCGCTGCGAGAGCCGGGCGATATCTTCGTTGTATCGTGACATTCGACGCTGGTAACTCTCGTCCAGGGTCGGTCTCGCCGGCCGTGTCAAGTACGGAGCGTGTAGGTAGCGGTCGGCATCGGGTCCGTCCGAACGAGTGTTTCCCCGTGGTGAACTACCGGCCCAGCAGGGTCTCCGGCAGCACCAGGACCACGACAACCGCCGGCGGGACGTGGAGCGTCATGAGGCCGGTAGCCTCGCTCGTCGTCACGCTATCGCCAAACAGCGCGAGTCCGATGTCCGGGACGAGCAAAAGTCCTTGGCACGACGGCTGAAATAAAAAAAGTGCGGTCCGGGACCGCCGACCGGCGCGCCAGCACCCCGCACACCGCAGTCGCGCCGCCGATTCCGAGCAGCGTCCAGACCACGATAGCCGGATATCTGAAGCACTCCGTCAACTCCACGAGTGACTGACTCAGTGCGACCCAGCCGAGTACAAGATTCACAAGCAGTGCTATCACGAGCGCCCTTGTATCTCGTCGTAGAATTGTCCCGGTGTCTGCGGGACGGCGGTGACCCGTGCTCATCGGTTGGTAGGACGCACCGGCGTTGCGTGAGCAGGAGTCGACACCGAACAGCGGGTAGACGGGGCAGGTTCCGACCGACGCCATGAGGAGGGTCGTTATCGTGACGAGTCCCGACACCGGCGAGAGTCCCGTCGGAAGCGAAAGGGCCCAGTGAGAACTGCAATGTAAGAGTCTAATCCTCCCGACCGACGTTTTGTGTCATAAATCTGTTATCGACGCTACACATAGCATTAGCGTTGAACTTCACTTGCAATACTATAATCGAAATTCGAATTCAGAACATCGCAGAGAACCTCAAAAATTATTTCTCTATCTTAGCGTAGTAGTTTCTTCGCAATATTAATGCCCGTCGAGCGTATATGTAGAAACGTGATGCGTACTCGAAAGAGCCGTACGGTCGGCGCAGCGTTCGTACTCCTGCAGGGGCTGGTGACCGCAGTCTTCCCACAGATAAGCATCAAATTCATCAAAGACGCAATCGGAAAGAACTTCGAGAATGCCTCGGAACTCGAGGTGAAGCCAGCGTATCTCCGACAGTTGCGCGCCCTCGGTGTCGGTTTGGTTGCCGCGTCCGGTACTACCCTCCTTTTGCAGAGTCGCGCAGCGCCAGACGACGGACCGGCCGAGGCCGATGTGTCTGCCGACGACGCTGATGCCCAGGGCGGCCGGAACGACGAACAGCCGAACTGATCGTATCGAGGCCGTCCGTTGGACGCACCTGTGTTCGACGCCTCCCGCTCGTCAGTGCAGCGGGTACACACACTGTGGGCCAGTCGCCCGCCCGAATCACATCATTTTAGAACCGTTCCGGCCGTCGGCACACACGATCATGACTGACGAGGAGTTCCGTTCGGAGCAGGACAGTCTCGGCGAAATGCAGGTGCCTGCGGACGCTTACTGGGGTGCACAGACACAGCGGGCCGTGGAGAACTTCCCCATCTCCGGCGTGACCTTCGGCCGCCGGTTCGTCCGCGCACTCGGCGTCGTCAAGAAGGCCGCTACACAGGCCAACGAGGACCTCGGCACGGTCCCCGAGGACAAAGCCGACTGCATCGTCGAGGCCGCCGACGAGGTCATCGCCGGCGAACACGACGACCAGTTCCCCGTCGACGTGTTCCAGACCGGCTCCGGGACCTCCTCGAACATGAACGCGAACGAGGTCATCGCTAACCGGGCCACGGAGCTCTACGGCGGCGAGATCGGCAGCCGCGAAATCCACCCCAACGACCACGTCAACTTCGGCCAGTCGTCAAACGACGTGATCCCCACGGCGATGCACGTCGCCGCCATGGAAGCCGTCCAGAAGGACCTGATTCCCGCGCTGGACCTCCTGCGTGACGAACTCGAAGCCAAAGAGACGGAGTTCGCGGACGTGGTCAAGACCGGCCGCACACACCTCCAGGACGCCACCCCCGTGACGCTGGGCCAGGAGTTCGGCGGGTACCGCGCGCAGATCGAGAAAGGCATCACTCGCGCCGAGGACACCCGGCACCACCTGGCAGAACTCGCGCTCGGCGGGACCGCCGTCGGAACGGGGCTGAACACCCACCCGGAGTTCCCCGAACTCGCCGCGGAGTACATGAGCGAGGAGACCGGACTGGAGTTCCGCGAGGCCGACAACCACTTCGAGGCACAGGCCGCCCACGACGCAATAAACGAGGCCCACGGCGCGCTCCGGACCATCGCGGGTTCGCTCAACAAGATCGCCAACGACCTGCGCCTGCTCGCCTCCGGCCCGCGCAACGGGCTCGGTGAACTCGACCAGCCGGAGAACCAGCCCGGCTCGTCGATCATGCCCGGGAAAGTCAATCCCGTCGTCGCCGAAGCGGTCAACCAGGTCCACAAGCAGGTCGTCGGCAACGACGCCGCAGTCTCGGCCGGCGCGGCCGAGGGCCAGATCGACCTCAACCTCTACAAGCCGGTCCTCGCACACGACTTCCTCCAGTCGGCGAAGCTGCTGGCCAACGCCAGTGAGGTCTTTGGCGAGAAGTTCGTCCACAGGCTGGCAGCCGACGCCGACCACTGCGAGGAGCGCGTGCAGCAGAGTATGGCGCTGGCGACCGCTCTCAATCCGGCTATCGGTTACGACAAGGCAAGCAAGGTCGCGAAGAAGGCACTGGCCGACGGCAGGACGATCCGCGAGGTCGTCATCGAGGAGGGCTACCTCGACGCCGAGGAGGTCGACGACGTTCTCGACCCGATGAAGATGACAGAGACCGGCATCCTCAGCGCCGACGACTGAGCGGAGAAGCGTAGGCTAACGACCCTCGAACGTGTTTTCACCCGCCGTCCGACCCGAACGCGCCGTCACGGATTGCACTGGTGTTCGAGTCGTCCCGCCCGTTCCAGCCGCCGGCAGGTCGCGCTAGTTGCTGGGTAGTTTCTCGGCGAGTTTGCCCATCGTCGTCGCCAGTTGGTCCCCGGTGGCTTCGGAGCCGTCCATCTCGAACTGGTCGCCCTCGTACCCGGAGACCGGATCGAGTTGCCCGGTCGTCAGCGCCGTGAGTGTGTTCGCCGGACCGCGGATTTCGAGGTCCGGGTCCGTAGCCAGTCCAGCGCCACCCGAGACCGACCCCGTCTCGGCGTCGAGTTCGAGGTGGCTGGCCATCGGGGCGTCGGTCGCCTCGAAGTTCACCGTCGTGTCTGCCTCGATGGACTGCTGTACGTCGGGGCTAAACTGGGCCAGCAGTTCGACACCCTGCCACTGGAGTTCCTGGAACTGGTCGACGGTGTCAGGGTTCTCTGCGGCGAACGCCGCTACGTCCACGTCGCCGACGCGGTCGATCACGTCGGCCAGGAGCAGGGGGTTCTCTAGCGCTAGCACGTCGACCTGTCCCTCGAGTTCGTCGAGCACGTCGGGCAGTTCCGCTGTGAGTTCGTCCGTCGGTAGCTCCAGCACGCGTTCGACGCGCTCGGCGAGTTCCGCGGTATCGGCCATGCTTCCCTGGTTCTGGAGCGACGCAGTAGTGTGTGTCTCGTCGGTTCCGAGGTGGTTTATCTACGGGCCGTCGCCGTGGCGCCCCCTCGAACGGATATCGACCGGAAGGGTGCGTTTTTTGACCGCCGGCCTCGCAGGTTCGGGCAATGACTGATGCGGACGTCTTCGATTACGAGGAACTGGGGCTGGTAGCCGGACTGGAGATTCACCAGCAACTCGACACCGAGACGAAGCTGTTCTGTGCGTGTCCGACCGAGTTGCGCGAGCCGGCAAACTCACAGCGGCGGTTCAGCCGATACCTCCACCCCACGAAGTCGGAACTGGGCGAGATCGACGATGCCGCCCTCGAGGAGAGCCGCGTCGAGCGGGAGTTCGAGTACCTGGCATACGACACGACCTGCCTGGTCGAGGAGGACGACGAGCCGCCCCACCGCGTCGACGAGGAGGCGCTCGCGACGAGCCTGGAGATCGCCCAGCTACTGGACATGCACGTCGTCGACCAGGTCAACGTGATGCGCAAAATCGTCGTCGACGGCTCGAACACCACCGGCTTCCAGCGGTCGATGATGGTCGCCAACGACGGGCAGATCGAAACCTCCGAGGGACCGGTCGGCATCGAGGACATGTTACTGGAGGAGGAGTCCTGCCAGCGCGTCGAGGAGACTGCAAACGGGGTACGGTTCAGCCTCGACCGCCTCGGCATCCCGCTCGTGGAGATCGGTACGAAACCGGACATCCGCTCGCCCGAGCAGGCAAAAGAGGCGGCGAGGCGAATCGGCATGTTGCTCCGCTCGACGGGGCAGGTCAGGCGCGGCCTTGGCACCATCCGGCAGGACGTGAACGTCTCTATCGCCGAGGGTGCACGCATCGAGATGAAAGGCGTTCAGAGCCTCGACGACATCGACGACCTCGTCCGTAACGAGGTCCGCCGGCAGGTCGAACTCGTCGAGATCGCCGAGGAACTCGGCGAGCGTGACGCCGCCGTGGGCGAGCCGCGGGACGTGACCGACGTGTTCGTGGAGACAGACTCGGGCGTCGTCGGTGGCGCACTCTCTTCGGGCGGCGTCGTGTATGCCGTCCGACTGGCCGGCTTCGACGGGTTGGTCGGGCGAGAAATACAGCCCGACCGCCGCCTCGGGACGGAGTTCTCCGACCACGCCAAGCGCCACGGCGCGGGTGGCATCTTCCACACCGACGAACTGCCGGCCTACGGCGTCACCGAGAGTGAGGTCGACACCCTTCGGGCGGCCGTCGACGCCGGCCCCGAGGACGCAGTGGCTATCGTCGCCGACGACCCCGAAACCGCAGAGCTCGCCATCGGGGCCGTCGCCGACCGCGCCGAGACCGCGATGGAGGGGGTCCCCGAGGAGACCCGCGACGCCAACGAGGACGGCACCTCCCGCTACCTCCGGCCCCTGTCCGGTGCGGCGCGGATGTACCCCGAGACGGACGTGCCGCCGGTCGAACCCGACCCCGAGGATGTCGAAGCTCCGGAACTCCTCACAGAGAAGGTCGAGCGGTACGTCGAGGAGTTCGGCCTCGGTGAGGGCGTCGCCGAACAGGTGGCCTACGGCCGGCGCTGGGCGCTGTTCGAGGACGCCGTTGCGACCGGCGTCGACCCCAACCTCGCGGCCCGCACCGTCGAGTCGGACGTGACAGAGCTCCGGCGGGACGATGTACCCGTCGAGAGTCTGACCGACGGCCACTTCCAGGGCGTGTTCGACCTGCTGGCCGACGACGAGGTCGCGAAGGAGGGCGTTCCCGAACTGCTGACCGCGCTGGCGGAGAGTCCCGACCTGACCGCGGCCGACGCCGCAGAACAGGAAGGCCTCGGGAGCGCCGCCGAGGACGAGGTCCGTGAGGCCGTCGTCGAAGTCGTCGAACGCAACGCCGAACAGGTCGAACAGGAGGGGATGCAGGCGTTCTCGGGACTCATGGGCGAGTGTATGGGCGCGCTGCGCGGCCAGGCCGACGGTGACCTGGTGAGCGAGGTGCTGCGCGAGGAGATCCAGGAGCGGGCCTGAGTTACCCGTCTCCGTCCGAACTGTCGGTCTCGGCCCACTCGATCCGCTGCCCGGCCCGTCTGAACAGCCCACGCAACGTCCGTACCTCCCGTCCTGTGGGATGGGCACGACCGACGAACCGACGCCAGAGCCGCGTTGCCTTCGGTCGCTTCTCGTCGGGGTGGCCGATGTCCTCCAGAAAGTCACCGAACTGGTCGTGCAGGCCCGCGATTGCCTGCTGGTCGGCGCGCTCGTGGCGTTCGTCGGGATGCTGTGTCTCCTCGAGGGTCAGCTCTCGCAACTCGTACAGCACGACGGTCGCCGCCTGTCCGAGATTGAGGACGGGGTAGTCGTCGCTGGCGGGGATGGAGCACACCTGGTCCATCCGGGCGAGTTCGTCGTTCGTGAGGCCGACGCGTTCGCGGCCGAAGACGACGGCCGTCTCGGCTTCGACGCTCGCCAAATCGTCGGCCAACTCGGCCGGCGTCTGGAAGGGATACCGGACGTGACTCGTCGCGTCCTCGTTCGTGACGGCGGTGCAGCCGACGGTGTGAAACTCGGAGAGGAGTTCCTCGAAGGTGAGTTCACGAGCCTCGGGAAGAACATCCTCACGGGCCTGGCCGGCGAAGCCGTAGGCTTCGCCCTCGGGGTCGAGTTCGGGCGGGTCGACCAGTAGCAGGTCCGAGAGGCCGAAGTTCTTCATCGAGCGGGCGATAGTGCCGACGTTCCCGGGTTCGGTCGCGTCGACGACAGCGACGGAGAGCATCAGAGGTCCAGGTCGCTGAGGTCGACCCCGAGGTCGTCGAGTTTCTCGTCGTCGAGTTTCTCCAGTTCCTCCTCTAGCGTCGGGAGTTCCTCGGTCGGGTCGGGGGCAGGGATGTCGTCCGCGTCGGTGTCGACGTGGTCGATACCGGCGTACCCCTCCGGGGCGCGTCCGCCGTCGTCGAACCAGGCGTAGAAGGCGTCCTCCAGTTCGGTGTCGCCGGCGTAGCGTTTGCCGCCGCCCTCGCGGAACCAGTAGAGAAAGTCGGCCTCGTGTTCGGGACAGAGCAGGACCTCGCCGAGCGGTTCGCCGTAGACGATGCGGGCGACGTTGCACTCCTGGACGTTCTCATCACCGTGGACGAGGTAGCAGGCGTCACACGGTTCACCCATCATCGTCGAGAGGCGGACGATTCGGTCCCGGGTTTCGGGGTCTAGCGTCCCGAGCGGTTCGAGATCGCCGTTCTCGTCGAACACTTCCTCCTCGTCGAACCGCCAGCCACGCAACCCGATGTTTATCTTGCCCATACTCGACGGTACTCGTCTGCCGAGTAAAAAGCGCGCGACTCAACGTCACGAGCGGCCCGCGAACAGTTGGTTTTTGAGGCTGTCGCCCTACCCGTTCGCATGCGCAACGTCGATGCAGCCGGGCTGGGCATTGGTGACGACTATCCGCCCCGAATCATGGGCGTGCTCAACGTTTCGAGCGAGTCGCCGTACGATCCCAGCGTCTACGACGACCCCGGAGAAGCCGCCGAGTACGTTGACGAGGAACTCATCGGCGAGGGCGCCGATATCGTCGACGTGGGACTGGAGTCGGCCAACAAGAAGTTCGACGTCCTCACCGCCGAACAGGAGCTCGACCGGCTGGACACGGCCATCGAGACCATCGAGAGCGTCTCCGGCGACGCCGTCTTCTCAATCGAAACCCGGTACCACGAGGTCGCGGCGGCCGCTCTCGACCGCGGGTTCGACATGGTCAACGATATCTGTGGGTTCGCCGACCCGAAGATGCCGGAGGTCTGTGCCGACTACGACGTGGCCGTCGGGAAGATGGCCAGCCCACCGGATCTGGAGCGACCCGGAGCCATCGAGGACGTGGACGACATCTACGACGCCCTCGAACTGAACGGCGTCACCGAGAAGACGATCATCGACCCCGCCTTCGGCGGCTGGAGTGAGGACAAGACGACCGCGGACGACCGCGAGACGTTTCACCGCCTCCGGGAGTTCCGTGGCTACGGCCACCCGATTCTCGTCTCGATCAACCGGAAGAACTTCCTCCGAGAGTTGGCCGACCGCACGACCGAGGAGGCACTGCCCGTGAGCCTCGCGGCCACGGCCATGGCAGTCGAGCGCGGCGCACACGTAATCCGGACACACGACGTGAAAGAGACCCGCGACGCCGCGCTGGTGGGCGAGGCGTTCTCGCGCGACCGGGTCCGAACACCCGAGGTCGAAGAGCTGGATGTGACCACGACGGGAGCGGCGAGCCGGCACCTCGACCGACTGGGTGCCGATACCGCATACGCCGACGACACGGTCGTTCGGTCGTTCGAGGTGTCGAGCCTCGACGTCGAGGCCGCAGAACTGCTCCGCGAGGAGGCCGGGACCTACGGCGTCACGGCCGTCGAAACCGGCGGCGACGGCGGGAGCGGGACCATACTCCTGTTCGGGACGGTTGGTGCGCTCCAGCGGTTGGCCGCGGGTGTCGACCGGGACCCGATTGCGCCAGCGCTCTCGGCGATTGTGGAGGGGCTCCCGGAGCCGTGACACACACCCGTTCGTCCGACGGCAGCCGCCGTACGACGGCGGTCCAGAGTGTCTGACGAAGAGAAAACTTATGCCAGATGCGCCAGAAGGAGCCATCGAAGGCCGAAAGGGCACCCGGGTAGGGGTACCAGGTTGTGCCACTTCGGCTCACCTCGATTTATATTGGAGCAACCCCGTGAGCGAACAGCATGGAATTTTCGACCTGGGAGCCCGCGTACGAAGCTATCCTCGCGGATTTCGGCTACGACCGCACCGATGATGAAGACGCACGCGACGCCCTCGCTGAACTGGTCGAACCCTTCGACCACTCGCGAGTCGACTTCGTGGGCGAGTGTGTCGCGGTCGCGGGCGCTGGCCCGTCGCTCGCAGCGGAGACAGACCGCGCGGCGGCGGCCGACATCGTGGTGGCCGCGTCGACGGCAGTCGACACGCTCCGGAGCCAAGGTATCGACGTGGACTGGATGGTCACCGACCTCGACAAGAACCCCGAGACGGCCCGGGAGCTGACCGAAGCGGGTACTCCGGTCGCGGCGCACGCACACGGTGACAACGTGGCGGCCGTCCGCGAACTGGTCCCGACGTTCGACGACGGACAGGTGCTCCCGACGACACAGGCAGACCCGGCGGGGCCGGTCGAGAACTTCGGGGGGTTCACCGACGGCGACCGGGCCGCCTTTCTCGCCGACCACTTCGGCGCGGCCGAACTGGTGTTCGTGGGCTGGGACTTCGACGACCCGGACGTGAGCGATGCGAAGCGGCGGAAGCTGGTCTGGGCGGAGCGGTTACTCTACTGGCTCGAACGGGGCAGAGGCGAGCAGTTCGGTGTGCTGGACGGGCGGCGAACGGCGGTCGACGTGTCGGCGTTACCGCTCTAGCGAGCGAACTGTTCTTCACCTGACCGGTTTCAGGAGACGGTGTGCCCTCCAGGTACGGCCGAGTGGCGTTGGTGGCAGTCAGTCTGTTACTGGTCGCCAATCCGTTCCTCGTTTATCCGCACGCCACTGCTCCGTCGTTCGAGTCTCGCCCGATGGAACTGTCAGACGACGGGTACCGCAATCCGGTGGCGGCGTCGGGGAGAGATATCGAAGGGCTCGCCTGTCAAAACGGATTGGCAAACCGGAGCTGCGTCTCCGACGGGGTGAGCGTTGCCGACGAGTCTATACGATTTCGGACGGACGGCCCTGCGACCGTCGAACGCGCGGCGCGGGGCAGTGAGCAGTTCGTGTATGGAGGAGGACGTCCCGGAGGCGAGTCCTCGAGACGGACGACGAAACTGTCACCGCGCGTCTCGCTCCCGTTTCCTGGGCGACCGTGCTGGAGAGCGTCTCCGTCTCCCGTGACGGCTTCTCGACGCGGGAACGGCGGTTCCTCGACGAGCGGACCCTGACCACGCACCGACCGGTCGGTTGGACCGACGAGCCGAACCGACGCGGCGTGCTCGTCGTGGAGTCGAACGGCGCGTATCACCGCCGCTGGGGGGTTCGAGCGACAGGTCGCCGCCGTCGGTGGACGCTCCGGTGGTCTGGACCGCCCGCGTGCTCGGGGTCGGACTCGGACGCCTCCCGTTCACCGCGGCGGCCGTGCTGAGGAACTCGTCGGAGTGAGGCCGACAGTACCGGACTCCGTGGCCCTCACTCCGCGTCGAACCGTCGGTCGAGTTCCGACAGCGCCTGCTCGACCACGGTCGCCTCCGCACGTTCGAGCACTCGAACCACCTCGTCGGTGTATTCGACGGTCACCGTGGGGAGTCGGCCGGTCAGCGGGCCGCCGATTACGTCACCCGGGTCGATGTCGGTCTCGAAGACGAACGCGTCCGGATTCTCCCGGAGCGGGTCGGTGAAGGTGAAGTGGGTCTGGACGAGGTCGCGGGCGTGGTCCCGGTCGAGCGCGTCGACGGTTGCGTCCCAGAAGTCGGCCTCGGCCGACTCGACCAGCGGCTGGGCGGCTTCAGCCAGTCGGCGTTGTCTGTCGAGTTCTGCCGTCTCGATGGTTCGTCGCCGGTCCCTGCGGACGCTCGGCCGGAGGTGAGCGAGGTACACGTCGGTCTCGCGGATTCGGTCGCGGTAGTCGTCGAAGTCACCGTCGCCGTCGGCGGCGTATGCGAGAATCGGTTCGAACTGCTCGAGAACCTGGCGGCGGTAGTCGTGCAGTTCCGGGCGGACGATTCGCTGGTCGAGGCGACGGTTGTTCTTTAAGAGCCTGTTGAGAAGCCGGCCGCTGGCGCCCGACTCACCCCGCAACACAGCGACGACGTCGAACTCCTCGTAGGCTGTGTCGATGATGTCACCGACGAACTCCTCGAATCCGGCTCGGACGGCCTCACGGGTCATCGTCCCCGCTTGGAGTCGCCGGTTCCTAATGGTACTGGTCGCTTCGAACCAAAGGGTGAACCGATCAGGGCGTCAGGACGACCTTACCGCTCGACTTCCGGTCCTCGATGTACTGGTGTGCCTCGGCGGCGTCGTCAAGCTCGAAACTCGTCCCCACGATCACTTCGAGATCGCCGGACTCCAACTGCCCGGTGAGTTTCGGGACTGCCTGGAAGACACGGCCGGGGTCGCGGTACATAGCCTGTCCGAGATGGTATCCGATGACCGTGTGGTTGCTGAACAGGAGGTCGGCGGTGTTGGGCTGACCCGGTTCGCCCGAGGCCGCGCCGTATGAGACCATCCGGCCGAAGTGAGTCAGTGCTTTCAGGCTCTCTGTGGTCGTTTCGCTGCCGATTCCGTCCAGCACGAGGTCGACACCGTCGCCGTCGGTAATCTCGTCCACCTCGTCGACGAAGTCCTCCTCGGTGTACTGGATGGGGTGCTCACAGCCGAGTTCCGCGGCGAGTTCCAGTTTCTCCTCGGTACTTGCGGTACCGAACACCTCCCCGCCGGCGTTGCTGGCCAACTGGACGGCCGCGGTTCCGACCCCGCCAGCAGCGGCGTGAATCAACACCTGCTCGCCCTCGGTCATGTCGCCCCACTCGAACAGGCAGTTGTGAGCGGTGAGGAACTGGACGGCAAAGCCCGCCCCCTGCTCGTAGGACATGTCCTCCGGAAGGTCGAATAGGCCCGCAGCGTTACCGATAGCGTACTCGGCGTAGCCGCCTTCTTCGACGAATCCCATCACCTCATCGCCCACGTCGCGGCCGACGCCGTCACCGACGGCGTCGACGACGCCCGCGACCTCCATCCCGGGGACGTACGGCGGCTCTGGGCCACCCTGGTAATGCCCGCGTCGCTGCATGATGTCCGCGAAGTTGATCCCCGCGGCTCTCACTTCGATCCGGACTTCACCCGCACCGGGCTCCGGTTTCTCCTGGTCCGTGACCGCCACGTTCTCGTTTCCGCCGAACTCTGTTATCTCAGCTACCTTCATAATCTTACGATGGAAAGCCCTCTATCTAAAATCCCCCGGTTTGGGGGGGGGAACCGCGTCGGGGTGGCGTGCCGTCGGGCGCGCCGACTCGGGGTGTGGCAACGACCGCACGGTCACGGGCGAAGACAGACGACGTAGATTTAAGCCGGCCCGGGCGTGGGTGTAATACGATGCCACACGACTGTTCGTTCCTGACTGACGTTGTGTCCGACGAGCAGGTGTCGTTCGGGGACTCGGACCGGGACAACCACGCCGGCGACTGGGCGTCAGACGGTGCCGGAACGGGCGTCAAGCCCGATGCCGTCGTCTGGCCCGAGTCGACGGCGGACGTGTCGACCGTACTGGCTGCGGCGAACGAACGGGGCGTGCCGGTGACGCCGTACGCCGCAGGGACCAGTCTGGAAGGCAACCCGGTCCCGGAGTACGAGGGCGTCAGCATGGACCTGACGGAGATGGACGAGGTAGTCGGGGTACGCCCCGACGACTTCCAGATCGACGTCCAACCGGGCGTGATGGGCGACGTGATCGACGAGGAAGCCGCCCAGCACGGCCTTTTTTTCCCACCGCTGCCCTCGTCGGGCGACATCTCGACCATCGGCGGCATGATCGTGAACGATGCGAGCGGGATGCAGACGGTGAAGTACGGCGAAATCGCCGACTGGGTGCTGGAGCTAGAAGCCGTTCTCGCGGACGGCTCTGTCGTCGAGGCCGGCTCGAAGGCCGTCAAGACCTCCAGCGGGTACAACCTGAAGGACATGTTGATCGGGAGTGAGGGGACACTCGGCGTCGTGACGCGTGCGACTCTGGAACTGGAGGGGCGACCACAGCAGATTCGGGGTGGCCGGGCTATCTTTCAGACGCTCGACGACGCCGCCGAGGCCGTCATGGACGCCATTCAGTCCGGCGTAGACGTGGCAAAGATCGAACTCGTCGACGACGTGAGCGCCGAAATCGCGGCCGACTACGCGGACGACGAGGCCGACCTCCCCCCAGACCCGATGGTCTTTCTGGAGTTCCACGCCAACCACGGTGTCGAAGAGGAGATCGACTACTGCCGGTCGATCTTCGAGGGCCACGACGTGGAGCAGTTCGAGATGGCCGACGAGGGGGAGATGGACGGGCTCTGGAAGGCCCGCAGCGAACTCGCCTTCGCGATCCAGATGTGGGAGCCCGACCTCCAGCCGCTCCATCCCGGGGACATCACCGTCCCAATCAGCGAGCTTCCCGAAATCATTCGCTACGCGAAGGACCGCGGCGCGGAAGACGACATCGTCGTCCCCTGCTTCGGTCACGCCGGCGACGGCAACGTCCATTACTCCGTCATGGTGAATCTGAACGATCCCGAAACCATCGCGACAGGCGAGGAGGTGTATACAGACATCGTCGAACGCGCCATCGAGATGGGGGGCACCTGCACCGGCGAGCACGGCGTCGGTCGCGGGAAGCGAAAGTATCTGGTGTCCGAACACGGCGAGGGGAGCGTCGAAGCGATGCGCGCAATCAAGCGTGCGCTCGACCCCAAGGACACGCTGAATCCCGGGAAGATCTTCCCCGAAACCGCTCGGGGCGAGCGGGTACAGGCAGAACCGACCGACGA
>NZ_JAQCNH010000125.1 GCF_028275115.1 Halorientalis sp.
GCGACGCTGAAACACCGCGATCTCGGGCAGGTCGACTACAAACTCGGGGTGCTGATGATCGCGGGCACCACGGCAGGCATCGAGGTCGGAAAGCAGGGTCTTCATCTACTGCAGGACCTCGGCCTGGCTGATACCGTGGTCAGCGTAGCGTACGTCGGCCTCCTCGGTGGCATCGGCCTGTTCGTTACGCGTCAGGCGCTCAAAGACGATGGCGGCGGCGGCATCAGCCACGACGCCGACGTTGATGATGAACTGGACGCGGAGGATGTCCCTGACATCGCGAAAAAGATCCAGTCGTACGAGGTTCCGCCGATGATGACGCTTCGCGGCGGCGTGACGGTTTCGCTGTGGATGATCCTCGCTGTCGCGTTCGCCACGGGGCTGTTGTCCGGCTTCCTCGGTGTGGGTGGCGGCTTCATCCGGATGCCTGCCCTGTTCTACCTCGTGGGTGTCCCCGTGCCCGTCGCGGTCGGGACCGACCTGTTCGAAATCGTGTTCTCCGGCGGAATCGGGAGCTTCCTCTACGCGCTCGATGGAGCAGTTGATCTCGCGATCGTCGCGCCGCTGCTCGCGGGCAGCGCCCTCGGGGCTCGGATCGGCGCTGCGGCGACGAGTATCGTCGACGAGGATGAAATCAAGGTGTACTTCGGCGTGATGCTCCTGCTGGGAGCGATTGCCGTCGCCGTGCGCAAAATCGGCGGTGTCATCGAAATGCCCATTCTTGACACAGTCGCACTGGTCATCATCCTCGGTGCAGCACTCCTCGTCAGTAGTGCGGTCGTCTACAGTTCCATCCAGGAGCTCCGGACGACCTCTGCCGACACTGATTCCATTACCGCTGACTGACGAGCTCTCTCGCTGTTTCCGTCATAGCACACGAGTCTTTGTCCGCCCGAGATTTTTGCCTCCCTCCGTTTCGACTACGGGTTCGTACAGGATTGTGGATTCTATACACAAATCTTTTAACAGCCCAGCACGTACAGATACGCGATAACAATGCCAGATTCGATGTCTGAACAACTCCGTCGGGATATGGAGTGCGAGGGACTGCTCGAGTGCTTCCATGGCCTCAAAGAGCTCGATAAGGAGTGCTTCCGGGCGCTCGTCGACGCCGAGGAGCCGTTGACTGTCGACGAAATCGCCGAGGCTGTCGATCGTGAACGGTCGACTGCGTACCGTGCTGTCCAGCGGCTTCTCCAGACCGGCTTCATCGAGAAGGACCAGGTCAACTACGAGCAGGGCGGCTACTACCACGTCTACTCGCCAACGGATCCGTCGCAGATCGCTGACGACATGCAGCGGATGCTCAACGACTGGTACGCGAAGATGGGCCAGCTCATTCAGGAGTTCGAAAACAAGTACGAGCAGCCCGACACCTCCGCTCCCGCTGCTGAAAGCTAACTCTCTTCTTCTTTCTGTATCAGGCCTCACCCGTTTCGTTGGTGAGCTGGGATTCCTGTAGTCCAGAGACACCTACGGAGCCGCGTGCAAATGCTATTGGGTAGTATTGTACGTATTACCCAAAACCCTTAATTGCCGCCGGTGCGTACGTACAGGTGATGGCAACCGATACTGCATCCGATGCTGGCACTACTACCACGAGTGAACCGCTTCACATCAACGGTCAGTCCCAACTCGATGAGGTCGTCGCCGAGCACGATGTCGTCCTCACGGACTTCTACGCCGACTGGTGTGGTCCCTGCCAGATGCTCGAACCTGTCGTCGAACGCCTGGCCGCGGAGACCGATGCAACCGTCGCCAAGGTCGACGTCGACGCTAACCAGCAACTCGCTAGCGCATACGGCGTTCGGGGTGTCCCAACCCTGATTCTGTTCGCTGACGGCGAGCAGGTCGAAGAGATCGTCGGGGTGCAGGGTGAAGAGCAACTCCGCTCCCTGATCGGGAGGTACACCGAGTAAATGACTGAGGACATACGGGATCTCGTCATCGCCGGGTCCGGAGTCGCCGGTCTCTCGGCGGCCGTGTACGCTGCCCGGGCCGATCTTGCCCCCCTCGTTCTCGAGGGCGACCAACCGGGCGGGCAGCTCACGCTGACGACCGATGTCGAGAACTACCTCGGGTTCCCGGATGGCGTCGGCGGTATGGAACTGATCCAACGTGGAAAAGAGCAGGCCAAGCAGTTCGGCGCGGAGTTCCGACACGGCCGTATCGAGGACGCAGCTGTGGACGACCAACCGCTTGAACTGTCGCTGTCGACCGGGGACACGATCTACACACGGTCGTTGATCGTCGCGACCGGCGCGAGCGCTCGCTGGGTCGGTGCTGAGAACGAAGACGAACTGATGGGCCACGGCCTCTCGACGTGTGCGACCTGTGACGGCGCGTTCCACCGCGGTGACGATGTCCTCGTCGTTGGTGGCGGCGACAGCGCAATGGAAGAAGCGTTGTTCCTCGCAAAGTTCGCCGACTCGGTGACGATCGTTCACCGCCGCGAGGAGCTGCGAGCATCGGAGATCATGGCCGACCGTGCTCGCGAGCACGAGAACGTTCAGTTCCGCTGGAACACGGAGCTCGAAGCTATCCACGGCTCCACAGAGGAGGGCGTTACCGGCGCCACGCTCGTCTCACATCCCGAGGGATATCCCAGAGAGAAGGCCGAGTCCGGGATCGACGTCGAACGGGAGGCTGTCGACATCGGCGGCGTATTCTACGCCGTCGGCCATACGCCGAACACGCAGTTCCTCGATGGGACCGGCGTTGAACGGGATGAAAGTGGCTACATCTTCACGCAGACCGACGACGCTGATCGGCCCACAGCTCAGACGACTGTCGATGGGGTGTTTGCGGCCGGTGACGTCGCTGACCCCCGCTACCGCCAGGCGATTACGTCCGCCGGCACCGGGAGTATGGCTGCCCTCGACGCCGAAGAGTTCCTTGAGACGCTCCAAGACACGAGCGAATCGGTCGCTCCAGCGACAGCAACCCAGGAACAATCTACCCCATGACCTCTATGTTCACAACCACAATCGTTCGTAGTACTGTTGGATCCATCCTATTGATCGCATTTACCGGAATCGCCACCGCACAGCACGGTGGTGGTCACTCCGGTGGAATGGGTGGGATGGGTGGCGGTATGAGTGGCTTCGGCTGGTGGCCCATCATCTGGTCCCTCACCCTCCTGAGTGTGGTGCTCATCATCGGCTACGGGATCTACGCACACGGGCGGACACCGGCTGAGCGAACTCACACAGATACTGCACTGTCGACGCTCCGCTCTCGGTACGCTCGTGGAGAGCTCTCCGAGGAGGAGTTTGAAGAACGGCGTCGCCGACTTGAGGAGTAACCGGTGGACAACCGTCCGACCAGATCCGCCTCTTGGATGTCTACTGTTCCTGATTCGAATGGCGCGATTAGTAGCTTTCGAGGACGTCGATGAGTTCTTCTGGAGTTCGACTGCTGCACCTCAAACGGTCACGAACCCCCTCCGAATCGCCCGACTCCCACGCGGCGGGAGAGAACCTTGACCCACTGGTGTCGAGCCCGCAGTAGCGCCCGACGATGTTGCAAGACCATCTCTGTCTCGGCGTCCCGTTCGACCGCTCAGTGTCATCGTTAACGTCGAAATGAAGCACGGCGCGCACGTACTCGTAGACCCGCGTCCATGCTAGGTCGGCACCGTTCGCACGATCACGAACGTCGACGAGCGGGCGGACGCCGAATCAGTGGCTCGATGCCGGGAGCACAGGCCCGGAGTGCTACTCGTAGTGCTGTTCGAGGTGGTCGACGATGTCGTCGCTATCGTATACTGTAACGCCGTGGTTGATGTCGACGAGGTACGGGATTTGGTCGTTTCCGCCGGCCACCAGTTCGTCGTGTGTGAGTTCGTTGGTCACGTCGCCACCTTGGTCTCCGGGGAGCCGCGGATTGTGGATGACGTACGAGACGCCGAGTTCGGAGAGCTTCTCGCGGACCTTGCCGGAGTGCGGACA
>NZ_JAQCNH010000146.1 GCF_028275115.1 Halorientalis sp.
TCGTCGGCCGCCGACTCGGCGTCCGTGCCTGCCTCCTGTCCGCGGCGTGTGGCCTCGCGGGCGCTCGCGGCCGTCTCGGCCACCTCGTCGGTCGTCGCCGCGATCTCCTCCATGTTCGCGCTGAGTGACGCCATCTCCGCGCTGATCTCGCCGAGCCGGTCGTCCTGTGCGACCGCCCGGTCCTCGATGTCGGCCGCGTTGTCGGCCACGTTCCCCGCGACCGTCTCCAGCCGAGATATCACGTCGGTCAGTCGCTCTGCAACCTGCTCCTGGCTCTCTTGGAGGCGGCGCTCTTTCCTACGCAACTCCGTCACGTCCTGGAGCGCCGTCACCGACCCCGTGAGCTCGCCGTCGGCGTCGTACATCGGCGTACTCGTGATCTTGACCAGTCGCTCCTCGTCGTCGTGGTTCAGCAGCGTCGCCTCCACGTCTCTGATCCGGGTCTCGTTCTCCATCGTCCGCTCTGCCGTCGTCGTCTGCGTTCCGTGGGTCGCCTCCGTCCGGAACACTTCGTGACCCTCCATCTCCGGGACGCGCTCGGGCGCGAGTGCCATCAGTTCCTGCATTGCCGGGTTGAACAGCAGAATCTCTGGCTCCTCGTCGGTGACGACGATCGGGACGGGTAGGTCCAGTAACGCCTGTACCCACATCATCTCGGCGTCGTCGAAGTCGGCATAGACGCCTGTCGTCGCGCCGCGCCGCCGTTGCTCTGACATCTTCATTCATCGTTCCCGGACAGTTGTCCTGAACGTTTTGGCGGGGTTATCGAACACGATAATACTCTACAGCTCCGCGACCCGTTCTCGGACCGCCGCCGCGTGTCCGTCCGGGTTCACGTCGTCGGCGTCGACGACCGCCCGCACCTCGCCGTCGGCCAGCACGAACGTGATCCGGTCGACGTATCCGCCCTCGGTGTCGAGACCGAACGCCGCCGCCACCTCGCCGTCGGGGTCGGCCAGCAGGTCGAACGTCAGTTCCTCCGCTTCGGCGAACTCACGGTGTGAGTCCACGTCGTCGGTCGAGACGCCGTAGACGGTCGCGCCGAGGTCCTGAAACCCGGGCAGTTCGTCCTGGAACTGCCGGGCCTCCAACTGACAGCCCGGCGTGCCGTCGCGGGGATAGAAGTAGACGACTGTCGGTGGCGAAAACGGCGGTATGACCGTCTCGCCGTCCTGATTCTCTGCCTCAACCTCGGGTGCGATGTCGCCTTGTTCAAGCATCGGTTCGCCCGTCGCACCGGCGGCTAATCAATCCACCACGTGTTCGGTGTCGTACGACCCGAGTCTACGGACCCAGCCCGCTTCCGCGATGTCGTCGACCGCTTCGAGCGCCGCCCGCGTGCGGTCCTCGTAGAGCCCAGCCGAGATGTCGATGTGGAAGACGTAGTCACCGAGTCGCTCGCCGCTGGGTCGGGACTCGACGCGAGTCATGTTGATATCACGCTCGGCGAACGGTTCCAGCATCTCGAGCAGCAGACCGGGGTAGTCGACGTTGGGGTAGACGATCAGCGAGGTCTTTCCGCCGCCCTCGGAGCGCTCACTGGCTGGTGCGACGACCAGAAACCGGGTCGCGTTCGAGGACTGGTCTTGAATGCCCTCGGCCAACACGTCCAGTTCCGTTCCGTTGGTCGCGTTCTCGGGGTGGCCGATGGCCGCGACCGATGGGTCCTCGCGAGCGCGCTCGACGCCGCGAGCCGTCGAGGCGACCGCTTCTAGCGCGGCCTCGGAGTACTCACTGTCCAGGTAGTCCCGACACTGGGCCAGCGCCTGTGCGTGGCTGGCGACCAGTTCGAACTCCGGGCTCTGGGCGAGCAGGGCGTGGCGGATGGGCGTGATGAGTTCCTTGACGACCGCCACGTCGTGTTCGGCGAAGGCGTCGAGCGACTCGGTGACGCTGCCCTCGATACTGTTTTCGACCGGAACGACACCGCGGTCGTACTCGCCGCCTGCGACGGCCTCGACGATAGCCGTCACCGACTCGGTGAACGCCACCTCGTCGGCAATCGCCGTCGCGGCCCGGTGTGAGTACGTTCCCGCCGGACCGAGCGTAAGTGCCTCCATCGGCGGCGTCTTCGCTTCTTTCGGATAAAAGTATCGTGGTGTCGGTTCAAAAACCCGTCACGTCGTCGCTCGAACTCGCCCACAGACCACGCGCCGACGCGGCTCGCGACCTCCCGCTCCGCACCGCGACCGGAGCACCTCAGCGGAAGAGGTTGTAGGTGTCGAGTTCGGCCGCGACGACGCCTGCACGACCGTTCTGGCTCACCTCCTCGTTTCGGGTGCGGGTGAACACGCCGCCGGTGTCGTTGGCCTCGACCCAGTCCTCGAGGTCGCCGGTATCCACGTCACTCTCCGAGTCGAAGACGAACGCCCACTGGCGGCTCGTCGTCTCGCCGTCGACCGACCAGGACTGACCGCTGGCGACCTGTCCCTCGAAGATGCCCGACTCTGGGTTCGCCCGGCCCGAACTGACATCGTCGTTTCGGGTGCTGCCGTTGACACTGGTCCCACTGTTCAGGGCGTTCACCAGCACCGACACGTCGTCGTTGTCGTCGACCGCGCGGGTTGCGTTGCCGCTTCCAGTGTCGACGATGCCTTCGACCACGTCCGTCGCCGAGGCGGCGTCCCAGTCGTCGCCGAATCCCGGTTCGACGCGCTGGCCAACGACGATAGCACTGTCCGAGAGGGCCACAGCATCGCGCGCGGTGCTCTGATTCGATGGGACGTACAGCTCGTAGCCGGCGTAGCTGCCGTCGCTCTCGTACTCTGTGTTGGTGTCGTCTTCGAGCTCGGCGGCCACCTCGCTCGTCTGGTACGACCCCGCCAGCACGCGCCCCTCGGGCAGGCCGAGGTCCATGCTCACGGACCGTCCCGTGAGTCCGAGTGTCCCGTAGCTCGCTTCAAGCGAGCGGTACGTGTTCGGAGAGAACGACTCACGGTTGTCGTAGATTCCCTGCTGGTCCGTCCCGTCGAAAGCCAGTGTATCGGCGTTCTGGTCGAACTGGTCGGCCGGATAGAGCCACTGCTGGTAGTCGCCCAACCCGCCACCACCGATGAACGGGACCGCGTCTGTGACCGTGCTACACCCCGCGACCGCGCCAGTACCCAGCACAGCACTGGCGGTGAGGAACCGCCGACGTGTCTGTTCCATGTACTATTTCTGCATGTTGTAATATAAAATATATTCGATAGTAGATACCCTGAACCGACCGACTGCTCGGTCTCGCTACCCAGATTGGGGGCGGTGTGACTGTCCGCAGCGGAGGCGACCGTGACCGTCCGGCCAGTCTGACTGGCCTGCACGGCCCTCTCACGGGCGAACTGCCCGTCGTCGGCGTTACCCTCAATGTGCTCGCCCATAATATCGGTGTCGGCGTTACTCTGTGAGTCGAAGACGAACACGGACTGGGAGTCGACCGTCGCACCGTTGCTACTGGCGGCCTCCCCGCTGACGACGAGTCCCTCGAACTCGCCACTCTCGGTGGTAGCGTCGCCGGAGCCGACGGGTCCGGACGCTCGCGGTGAGGAAACTGCTACTGCTGAGCGTAACGGCCAGTGGACGCGGCTACCCGCTCACACGCTCTCGAGTTCGAACAACCGGAGTTTGAGGTACAACCGAATCGTGAGTAGGACGGTACAGCCGAGGAACGAGGAGACCGCCAGTTCGACGACGGACAGCCCCGTGCCCGAGGCCGCGAACGGATTGACGCCGTCCATCGCCTGGATGTAGCTCTCGACGGCCGAGCCGCCGCCCAGGCCGATCATAAAGTAGACGACGGTCAGCCCGATGGCCAGCCCGCCGGTTCCGAAGGCCAGGTAGGACGCGAAATCCTCGACATTGAGGACGGCCTGCGCCTGTGACTCGTCGAGCGGGTGATTACGGATCCGGTACAGCGCGGCCCCGATGAGTAGGAGCGCAGTGAACGACACGATACCCGCACCGACGACCCCAAGAATCAGCACCTTCGGCGAGGCCGTCGCCGGGTCGGCCGCCGGGAGGTACTCCATCGCTGTCGACGGAAAGAGGAGATAGATGGGCAGGAGCAGGGTGAGTCCGCCCAGGAGGAGACTCTGCAGGGTCAGCTTCGTGACGGTCGTCTGTGAGAAGTCCGTCCGCCGCTGGAGACGCAACTGGTTGTACATCGATCCGGAGAGAACCGCACTCGTGATGTCGTCGGTGTCGTCCGTATCGTCCGTATCGGCCATATCGTCCATATCGTCTGTCATGTCTATCCGGTCGTCTCTTACCCCCGTGTTTCGAAATCGTAAGTATAGGTCTTTTGCCCGCTTCCACCGTCGAGTCGAGCGCCCGAGGGAGAACTAACTGTCGGAATTGGTGAACGAGTTCCGCCCGACGGCGGAGGCGTCGTCCTCAGCGGTTCAGCGTGTGGATAGCCTGCCCCATCGCGTTGGCGGCCGCCTCCATCACCGCCTCCGAGAGCGTTGGGTGTGTGTGGACGGTCGCCACCATATCCTCCAGCGTCGCGCCCATTTCAATGGCCAGACCGACCTCCGCGATCAACTCCGAGGCCTCCGGGCTCACGATCTGTGCCCCCAGGACGAAGCCGTCCGCGCCGTCGGCGACGATCCGGACGAACCCGTCGGTGTCGTCGTGCGTGAGTGCTCGCCCGGACGCGCGGAGGGGTAACTCCCCGACGACGGGGTCGAAACCGGCTGCCTCGGCATCGCGTTCGGTCAGCCCGACTGTCCCAATCTCCGGGTCTGTGAACACCGCCGCGGGGACCGCCTGCTGGTCCAACGCGGCCGGTTCGCCGGCGATCACTGCCGCCGCGACCTCGCCGGCTTTCATACCCTCGTGGGCGAGCATCGGCTCGCCGGCAACGTCGCCGACGGCGAAGACGTGGTCGACGTTCGTGCGCGCCCGGTCGTCGGTCGGCACGAACCCGTCGTCGTCGGTGTCGACACCCGCCGCGTCGAGGGCGACGGTGTCGGTCACCGGCTCGCGCCCGACCGCGACCAGCGCCTTCGTAGCGTCGTACTCGGAGACCGAGCCGTCCTCGCCCTCGGTGACGACGGTCAGCCCCTCGTCGTGTTCCTCCCAGTCGGCGGCGACCTCCTCGAACCGAAAGTCGACACCGAGCGACTGCACGCGTTGGGTGACCACCCGCGTCACGTCGGCCTCGTACATCGGCAGCGCCTGGTCCAGCGCCTCGACCACCGTGACGTCGCTCCCGGCCTTGGCGAACACCGTCGCCAGTTCCATGCCGATGTACCCCGCCCCGACGACGAGCAACTCCTCTGGCACCGAGTCGAGCGCGAGCGCGTGCCGGGAGGAGAGAATCGCCTCGCCGTCGAACGGTAGTGGAGGCAGTTCGACCGGCCGGCTCCCCGTTGCGACGACCGCGTACTCGAACTCGATGGATTCGGACCCCTGCCCCTCACCACCGTGGACGACTCTCGCCGTGTTCTCGTCGGCGAACTCGGCCGTCCCCTCCACCAGGTTGACGCCGGTCCCCTCACAGAGCCGTTCGACGCCGGTCGTGAGCTGGTCGACCACCTTGTCTTTCCAGCCAACCATGCCGGCCATGTCGATGGCGGGGTCGGCGTGGACGCCCATGTGCTCGGCCTCGCGGGCCCCGTGGGCCACGTCCGTCGCCGAGACGAGCGCCTTCGAGGGAATACAGCCGTGGTTGAGACAGGTCCCGCCGTAGGCCTCTTTCTCGACGAGGGTCACGTCGAGGCCGAATTGGGCGGCCCGGATCGCCGCCACGTACCCGCCGGGGCCCGCGCCGATTACCAGTACGTCAGTGCCAGTCGCGATATCGCCGACGACCATACCCCGGTAACGCGCCCCCAGAGTTTGAGTGTGCGGGTTGGCTTTATCTCTCGTCGGGCCGACCAGTTTAGGCATGGAAGAACGCCTGTTCGAACAGACCGACGAGCGTGACGCCGCCGAGACGGCTGCTCTGTTGCGCTCGCTCGCCGACGACCTCGAATCGGGGACCGGCTTCGACGCACTGGCCGGCGAGACCCTCGACGCCGGCGTCCCGACCGCGATGACCGTCGACGTCGAACTCGACCGGGAGACCGAGACCGACGAGCGGGAACTGGAGGTCGAACTCCTGTGGGACCCCGCCGACGAGCGCGAGACCGCGCCGACGGAGACGGCCGGCACGGACGACCCGTCGGCGACCGACTCCGCCGACACCACGGCCGACCCCACGAACGCGTCGGCCGACGCCACGCCGGCCTCACAGGCCACCTTCGAGGTGTTCCAGGACAGGGCCGACGAGTGGCGCTGGCGGCTCCGCCACCGCAACGGCAACATCGTCGCCGACAGCGGTGAGGGGTACGCGCGCCGGAAAGACGCGATGAACGGTTTAGAGAGCGTCCAGCGGAACGCTCCGGGAGCCGAGGTGGAGATCGAGGAGTAGCACGATACAGCGACGACCGGATCAAAAACATCATCCGAGTAACCTTTCTACTGGCGGGCGATGGACGCCGCCACGTGGAGTCTGCCGGTCACGGCGCTCGATAGCGACAGCCGAGTGACCCGCCAATTCGGGAGACAACTCGTCGAGCGCGCCTGGGCGGCCGATGCGCTGGACGTGACGGGGTGTCTGACGGTCGTCCGGGCGGCGCTCACCGACGATGACGCGCTCGTCCGTGCCGCGGCGCTGGTCGGACGACGTGATCACTCCCGAACAGTCCGTGTCACTGATTCGTGAGTGTACCCGAGACGAGGACCAGCGCGCCTACTCGCTGTCGTTCGATTTGCTCGAGGCGGTCGCCAGAAGCGAGTCGAGCGTAACGGCTGCGGTGTGGGCTGTCGCGCTATCCTGCCTGGACGACGAGGTGGCGTCACGGCGGCGGGCCCTCGAATGTCTGCAGGAACTCGCGGAAACGACCGACAGCAACCCAGAACGTGCCGGTGCGGCCGTCGCCGACCGTATCGCGACGGATGCCGACGCCGACGTGCGCCGTGACCGTCCGGACCCGTCCGTTACTCCAGCAACAGCAGGGTCGGGTCCCGCAGGTACTCCTTCAGCGTGTTCGTGAAGCGGGCGGCCTCCGCCCCGTCGACCACCCGGTGGTCGATCGAGAGCGAGAGGGTCATGACGTGGCGCGGGACGACTTCGCCGCTCACGGCTTCGCCGTTCGCGCTCTCCGAGGACTCACTGCGTTCGTCCTCAACGACCCACGGCCGCTTCTTGACCGCGCCGAGTCCGAGGATGGCGGTCTCGGGGTAGTTGATGATCGGCGTGGCGTACTCCCCGCCGACGGCCCCGAAGTTGGTGATGGTGAACGTTCCGCCCTGCATCTCCTCACGGGAAATCGAGCGGTCCCGCGCCTTCGCGACGAGTTCGTTGGCCTCGCTAGCAATCGAGAGCAGAGACCTCTTGCCCGCGTTCCGGAGGACGGGCACCATCAACCCGGCGTCGGTCGCGGTGGCGATCCCGACGTTGTAGTCGCCCCGCTTGACGATCTCCTCTGCGGCCTCGTCCAACTGTGAGTTGAGAATCGGGTACTCCCGGAGCGCGGCGACGACGGCTTTCACGACGAACGGGAGGTAAGTGAGCTTGATGCCGCGTTTCTCGGCTCGCTCCGCGAGGTCGCCGCGGGCCTCGACGAGGCCGGTTACGTCCACCTGGTCGTGGTGGGTGACGTGGGGTGCGGTGAACTTCGACTGTTCCATCTGCTGGCCGATAGTCCGGCGCACGCCGCGGTAGGGGACGCGCTCGTCTGTGCCGGCCGCGACCGCCGAGCGCCCTGGCTCGGCCGCGTCGTCCTCGACGCCGGCTGTTACCGCGTCTGCGTCGGCCTGCTGGGCCGCTCGCTGGGACTCGGCGTACTGCCGGACGGCGTCGGTCGTCACGACCGACTCGCCGTCACGTTCCTCTGTCGCCGGCACCGCGTCGATGTCCACGTCGAGTTCCTTCGCCACGCTACGGGTCGCCGGAGTGGCTAGCGTCCGGTCGCGGTCGGCCAACGCTGAGCCCGCATCCTCGGTGGTCGGTTGTGCCCCCTCGACGACGCTGGGCTGTGCGCCGCCCGGCGGTTCCTCGGTCTCGGCGGCGTCGGCCCCAGCCGTTGGTTCGGGGTCCGCCGTGTCGGCTGCCTCCTCGGCGGTGGCCCGCACGTCGGCCGCTGTGACGCGGTTGCCCGGCCCCGACCCGTCGACGGCGGCGAGGTCGACGCCGAGTTCGCGGGCCAGTCGACGGGCGCTGGGCGCGGCGAACACCCGCCCGCCGGACTCGCCGTTCGTGCTCGGGCCGGCGGGTTCCCCGGTCGCTTCGTCCACCGTGTTTGCTGCCGCCGTGTCGGTGGATCCGGCCTCGGTGCCGACCGTTTCGTCGTCAGTCTCGCCCGCTACCTCGAACACGATGATGACATCGCCGACGGGCACCACCTCACCGGCCGCCGCGCGCAACGATTCGACCGTCCCGTTCACCGGCGAGGGGACCTCTACGACGGCTTTGTCGGTCTCGACTTCGGCGACAGGTTGGTCCTCGGAGACGGGGTCGCCGGGTTCGACGAGCCACTGGACAATCTCGCCCTCGGCGACGCCCTCGCCTACGTCGGGGAGTTTGAACTCGCGGACCATCGCTAGAACTCCACGGTCTCGCGGATACCGTCCTCGATCCGTGCGGCCTCAGGCAGGTAGTAGTCCTCCAGTGCGTACAGCGGGTACGGCGTATCGAACCCGGTCACCCGGTTAATCGGTGCCTCCTGGTAGAGTAGGACGTCCTCCTGGATCGTGGCGACGATTTCGCCGGCCAGCCCGCCGGTCTTCGGGGCCTCGTGGACGACGACCGCGCGCCCAGTCTTCTTGAACGACTCGACGATGGCGGCCTCGTCCATCGGCGAGAGCGTCCGGAGGTCGACCACCTCGCAGTCGATCCCCTCCTCGGCGAGGTTCGCTGCGGCCGCCATCGTCGGACGGGTCATCGCGCCCCAGGTGAACACGGACACGTCAGTGCCCTCCCGGCGGACCGCGGCCTCGCCCAGCGGCACGGTGTAGGGCTCGTCGGGCACTTCCTCGCGGAATGCCCGGTAGATGAGCTTGGGTTCGAGGAAGATCACCGGGTCCGGGTCGCGAATCGCCGAGGCGAGTAGCCCCTTCGTGTCGTACGGTGTCGAGGGGATAACGACCTTGAGACCGGCCTCGTGGACGAAGAAGGCCTCTTTCGACTCGGAGTGGTGTTCCGGTGCGCGGATACCGCCGCCGTAGGGGGCCCGCACCACGAGTGGGCAGCTAAAACGCCCCCTGCTTCGGGTGCGCAGGCGGGCAGCGTGGCTGATAATCTGGTCGAACGCAGGGTAAATGAACCCCATGAACTGTATCTCGGTCACCGGGCGGAGGCCGTAGGCGGCCATGCCGATAGCGGTGCCGACGATGCCCGACTCCGCGAGTGGGGCGTCGATAACCCGGTCTTGGCCGAACTCCTCAATAAGGCCCTGTGTGGCCCGGAAGACGCCGCCGTTCTCGCCCACGTCCTCGCCCATCACGAGGACGTCGTCGTCCCGTTGCATCTCGCCGTACAACCCGTCGCGGACGGCCTGTACCAGCGTGAGATCCTGTGCCTCGGTCTCGGTATCGGTTGCCTGACTCATATTATTCGAGGAGGGCGTCGTCGCCGTGTCGGTCCCTGACGCGCTCGAAGTACTCCACCTGTTGGTGTAAGCGTTGGGGCACCTCCGCGTAGACGTGCGCGAACATCTCCGCCGGTTCGGGCCGTTCGACCGCCTCCGCGGCGTCGATGGCCTCGGCCACTACGTCCGTGTGTTCCTGTTCGATGGCCTCGACGGCCTCGTCGTCAAGCAGGCCGCGTTCGCGCAGGAACGTCTCCAGCCGTGGGATGGGGTCCTTCCCTTTCCACTCCTTGACCTCGTCGTCGTCCCGGTAGACGGAAGGGTCGTCGGCGGTGGTGTCGGCCCCGAACCGGTACTGGACGGCCTCGATCATCGTCGGCCGTAATTCGTCTTCGCCCGGATCTTTGGCCTTCGCGACGGCCTCGCGGGTGACCTGGTACACCGCGAGGGGGTCCATCCCGTCGACCTGCACGCCCTCGAAGCCGTAGGCGTGGGCCTTCTGGGCCAGCGTCGCGCTCGCGGTCTGGCGCTCCCGGGGGACCGAGATCGCCCACTGGTTGTTGTTACAGAAGAACACGGCAGGTACGTCGAACACGCCGGCGAAGTTCATGCCCTCGTGGAAGTCGCCCTCGCTGGTCGCGCCGTCCCCGAAGTAACAGAGGAAGGCCTTCCGCTCGCCTCTCAACTTGGAGGCCCAGGCCGCCCCCGTCGCGTGGGGGACCTGCGTGGCGATGGGGACCGCCATCGTGAACATGTTGACGTCCTCGGGGACGGCGTTGCCGCCCTCGTGGCCCATCCAGAACAGCAGGATCTGTTTCAGGGGGACGCCACGAGTCAGCGCCGCGCCGGCCTCCCGGTAGCTCGGGAACAGCCAGTCCGCTTCGTCGAGCGCGTGGGCGCTCCCGACCTGCGAGGCCTCCTGCCCCGACAGGGGTGGGTAAGTCCCCATCCGGCCCTGTCGCTGGAGGCTGACTGCCCGTTGGTCGAAGTGTCTGGCTAACCTGATCTCCCGATACATGTCGACGAGTTCCTCGTCGCCCAGGTCCGGTACCGTCGCGCCATCCCGGACCTGCCCGTCCTCGTCGAGGATCTCGACCCGCTCGCCTGGGTCACGCTGTAGGGTACTCATAGTGGCCTCCGACAACACATACCATACACGTCGCGTCGCTCGCTTATAGGATTTTGGTAAATAACTTTCGTTACCACGCAATCTTGCCCGCGGCGCGCCGCTGTCCGTCGTTCTCGACTGGCGATTCTCGGACTTTCCGTGTCGCGATCGGTGTAGAAGTGGACGAACGTTTCACACCGGTGTCGGTCGCCGGTCCGGCGCGCTCGCGTCCGCGGGTCGCGCGCGGTCGTGACGACGAGTGGCAGCGCGCAGTCCGGCACACAAGGCTTATTCCACCAGTCCGGGTCGCACCGGACGTGTCAATCCAGGGGTCGGTACGGCTGTTCGTGCAGTTTCTCGTTGCCGTGCTCGTCCTCTGTCTGGCGTTTTTCAGCGGCCTCCTCGGCGGATCGCTCGCGCCGTTGCTCCGTCTCGACGAGCTGGCCGCCATCGCCACGATTCCGCTCACGTTGCTGTGTTACCTGATGATCCTCGGTCCGCTCGCACTCATCGCGGTGATCACGAGCGACGTGTCCCGAGAGTCAGAGCCGTCGGCGTGGCGGGAGGACCTCGGCCGCGGTCTCGTCTGGTCGGTCCCCGGTGTCATCGTCGGTGGCGGCCTCGTGTTCGGCGTCCCGGATCGGCTGTCGACGACGCTCCCGCTGGTGGCGCTGTCGGCAGCCGTCGTCGCGTTCGTCTTCGCCGGTGACGCGGTGAATGGCCGTGACTTCGACACGGCCCTGTGGAGCGCCGGTGGAACGACGTTCCTGCTCGTACTGCCGGCGGTGCTGTTTCCGGCCTTCGAACTCGCCGGCCTCCTTCTCGCGGCGGTGGTCGGGATCGCTTCAACTCTCGCCGTCCAGGGACGGCTTCGGACTGGACTCCCGTTCGACCGTCGCGTCTCGGTGTCGCTCGCCGTCGTCTTCGCGCTCGTCGCCGGGGGCGCGATGGCCTACGACCTCTCCGGTCCGCGACCGACCGCCTCGCTGGATCACGAGTCGACGGTGAACCTCTCGGAGACGACCGTCCGAACGTACTCGTACAGCGATGTGGGTGAACGACGCGCGACGATTTCGGTCGGGACCCTGACGGTCCACAACGAGTTCGACTTCGCCCGGACGACCGATCTGCCGTCCTCCGACGCGTGTCTGTACGGGGAGGATGGAGTCGAACTCGAAACCACGTTCGCCCTGCCGTCGGTCGCCGACGGCGACGACTGGATCCGGAGCGAGGACGCGGTCCGTCTCCCCGGAGAAAGCCGCCACCGCTACCCCGTCTTCGTCCTCTTCGAGGACCGCGTGTCTCGCGTTCCGCCCGAAATCACTGAACTGGGAACCGTCCCGGTCCGCCGGGCCGAGAGTTGTCCCGAGACGACGGACGGGCCGGCGCTGGTGCTGGTTCCTGACGACGAACGTGGCCGACGATAATCGTCACTCACTGTGAGGGACGGTCACGATCATGCCGGTTCGTCTCGGAACTTCGTGATCGGAACGTCCGAGATACTGTCGTAATCGCCGTCGGCACCGACGAGCAAGGTACCGTCGACGTGGGTTGCGGTCGCGAGTGCGAATGCGTCTCCGAGTGCGGGTGCGTGGCGGGACTTGAAATCCGAGGCGAGTCGCCACGTGTCTGCCGTGTCGATCCGCTCGATCCCACTCTCTTCGAGGACGTCGACGATCATCTCGGCCCGTTCTTCGCTGTCGAGCCCTCGAACGACGTAGTGGACTTCAGCGAGGTTGACTGCCGAGATGTATCCCGCCACAGATCCCTCCACGCCGGCGATGTATCTCTCGACGACGTCACTCCCTGGTTCGTCGCGGAAGTACGCGATGAGCGGTTCGGCGTCGAAGACGACCGTCTCAGGCAACTCGTCTGTCATTCGTCCGTTCTCTCGGTTTCGTCGCGGTCGCGGTCGCGCAATTCCGTCTCCCTGGCGGCGTCACGCTCTCGACTCTCACGGAACCGTTCCGTCGCCGTCCGTCCCTCGTCGTCGGTTTTGCCTGCCAGTATGCCCCGGAGATCGGTCGCCGAGCGGATCGGCCGCACGACGATTTCGCCCTCGTCTGTCCGGACGAACTTCACACGCCCCGGCGTGTCGATTCCCAACTCCTCCCGGAACTCCTTGGGAATCGTCGCCTGCCCCCGCGACGACACCGAGACCACTTTCTCTGATTCTGTTCCGCTCATACTCTCTCTATCCATTACTTCGAGAGATTCATACTAAACGGTGTTGCTGACGCCGCCGAACCGTCGCCTCGTGATCGCCTGTCCCCAACCGGTCCGCTTGCGTTTGCTCACGTCACGCGGTCGCTGACACAAGGCTTATTCTGGCCGTCCGGGTCGCACGAAACGTATCAAACAGCGATCCATTCCGGCTGGCAATGCAGGTGCTCATCGCTGGGGGTTCTGTTGATCGCCGCGGGCAGTGGCCTCCTCGGCGGTTCGTTCGCGCCGTTGGTCCGGTTCGAGGGGCTGGAGGCACCGGTCGTCCCGCTCATGCTGAGTTTCTGCGTCATGGTCGGTTTTCTCTTCATCTTCGGTGCGATGGCGGCGGCGGAGACTTCGGGCGCGACCACTGAAGAGAGCGGCCGCAACGCCGCCGACTCCGGAATGGAGTGGGAGCACATTGCTCCCGCGCGGGCGGGAACCGCTGTCGGCTCGTTCGTCGGTGGTGGGCTGGTATTCGGCGTTCCGGACTGGCTCTCCACAACACTGCCGGTCGTCGCGCTGTTCGCGGCGGCCGTCGCGTTCGTCTTCGCCGGCGACGCGGTGTTGGAGTGATGATCTACGACCTGTCCGGCCCTCGTCCCACGACTGAACTCGACACCGAGTCGACGGTGAACCTCTCGACCCACGAGAATCGATTTTACAGCCGAGGCGATACCGGGCGGAAGCGACCGATGGTCGTGGTCGGGACGGTTACGGCTCGCAACGAGTTCGACTTCGGGCGCACCGCTGACCTCCCCGGGTACGCGGTATGTCTCTACGGAGCAAACGTGACACGACCGGTGATCGTCGGTCGGAGCCGCGATCACTGGACGATCAGCAATAGACTGCCTCTGCGGACGTTCCAGGGCGTGTGTGGCGGTACGCGCTCCGACCGATAGCGTGGCCTCGGTCGACCGTCCCGATACCCCCGTCCGTCGAGCCGTCGCGTCAGTCGATGGAGATAGCGTAGACCGTCCCGTTCACGCTACCCGCGTAGAGGGTATCGCCCACGACGGCCGGTCCACCCCGGTTGACCGCGTAGCCGTCGCTCTCGATGGGCGTCTCCACGGACCACCGTTCGCTCCCGTCGCTGGGGTCGAGCGCGCGGACCGACGCTTTGGCGACGACGAAGAGAGTGTCCCCGACCACCGCGGGCGGCGACTGGGCGAACAGCCCGTCCCACACTCGCTCCCCGCTGTCGGCGTCGAGGGCGGTGAGGCGTGCCTCCTCGGGCCCGGACGCGTACACCGTCCCGTCCGCGACGACCGGCGACGCGTGGAACTCGTCCCCGGAACCCCCGCCAAAGCGCCACTGCTGGTCGCCGGTGTCGGCGTCGACCGCGTACACGTCACCGTTGGCCATGTACACCGCCCCGTCGGCGACGGCTGGCCGGGCCGTCGGGGTCGCTCCGACGTCCACGCGCCAGACGGCTTCGCCGGTCTCGGCGTCCAGTGCGTACAGGTGGTCGTCGCGGATCGCCACGTAGACGGTCCCGTCGACGACCCGCGGGGTCCCGGAGACGATCCCGCTCGACTCGTACCGCCAGAGTTCCTCGCCGGTGTCCGGAGCCAGCGCGTAGACGTTGCCGTCGAGGCTCCCGAAGTAGAGCCGTCCGTCCGCGAGGACCGGCACCGAGGTCGAGCCGCCGACACCGGCCTGCCACAGCTGTGCCCCCGTGTCGGCGTCGACCGCGTAGACGTTCCCGTCCCCGGGGAGGGTCTGGAAGTAGACGGCCCCGTCGCCGACCGCCGGCCCCGTCCGCGTCCCGTTGACCGGTCGGCTCGGGGCCCGCGTCTCGAACGTCCACTGCGCCGCGTCACTCGCCGTGTCGAGGGCGTACAGCCGTCGGTCCTCGCTGGTGATGTACACCGTCCCGTCGGCGACGGTCGGCGTCGATTCGACCTCGCCGCCGGTCTCGAACGTCCACTCGACACGCTCCCGTTCCGGATCGGGACCGTCCCGCCCGGACCCGTCGTCGCTCGTCGTGGTGTTCCCGTCGTCACCCATACAGCCGACGACCGCGGCCGCGTTCCCGACCGCGACCGACTGGAGGAACCGTCTCCGCGAGACGCCCTCGTCCATGATCCGGAGATTCGATCACTGTCAAAACAGTCTTTTGATTGACAGCCGACCGGCGATCTCCCGTCCCCCCGTCGCCGGCGACGGGAACCACAGGTGGCCACAGTGTCGCGTCCGGCCTACTCGCTCGCCCGCGCTCGCTCGCGCGCCGCCGCTGGGTCCTCGCCCTCCAGTACGGCCTCGACGAACAGTTCGCCCGCGCGATACGAGGACCGGACCATCGGGCCCGACGCGCAGTACAGAAAGTCCAGTTCCTCCTCGGCCACTCTGCGCCACGTCTCGAAGGCGTCGGGGTGGACGTACTCGCTGACTTCCAGGTGCGAGCGGGAGGGCTGGAGGTACTGGCCCAGCGTCACCACGTCGACGCCCACCGTCTTGAGGTCCCGCAGGGTCTGGTAGATCTCGTGGTCGTACTCGCCGACGCCGAGCATGAGGCTGGTCTTGGTGTAGATGTCCG
>NZ_JAQCNH010000127.1 GCF_028275115.1 Halorientalis sp.
CGAGCAGGCCGACGACCCGGCGGACCAACTGCCGGGCGAAGCCGCCGGCACGCAACCGGACGACCAGCGTGTCGCCGTCCCGCTCGACACTCCCACGCAGCTTCCGGACCGTCCCGTCATCGTCGGGCGTCAGGTTGTGGTAGTCGTGACGGCCACAGAGGTCCGCAAGCGCCGCCGCGGCCAGCGCGTCGTCAGCTTCGGGTGCGTACAGGAAGTACGTGTAGCGGCGCTTTACCGCGTCGTGGGTCGCGTGAAAGTCCTCGGGGACATCGGCACTGGCCCAGACACGGATGTCGGCGGGCAGTTCGCTGTTGAACGCCGCTGGCGTGAGCCAGTCGGGGGTGTCGAACGCGACAGTCTGTGCGACGGCAGAGACGCCGGCATCGGTGCGGCCGGCCGCCGCGTACCCCGCGGGGACCCCACCGCGCTCGCAGACGCCGAGGCGACCGATGCCGGCGAGGAGATTCCCCTCGACCGTCGGTACGTCGGGCTGGCGCTGGAAGCCGTTGTAGGGTCGGCCGTCGTAGGCGACCCGGTAGGCACGCATGGGGCGAGATTTGACGACCGTCCACTTGTGACCCCCGACTTCGTATACGGGTCGACAGAACGATTGATAGAGCCAGACCCCGGCGAATATCTATCAGTGTCGACCCGTATAGCCGGCCAATCAGACGCCACGCAGGCTGGAACGGTCCTGACGGTACGGGGGCCGCGTCACCGATCGGACCCTGCGGCTTTACCAACGTCGGGACCGTAGCTGCTAGCAGAATGCCAGCATCCGCCGGGGACGGTCATCAGTTCCCGCGCCCACCACAGGAGTTCACTGACAGCGAGGATCGAACGGTCCGAATGGTGGCCTACGGCGTCGAGGCCGAGCCGCTGGTATCGATGTACACCGACTTCGACGCTGACTCCCGGTCCCAAGGTGTCCCGCCCAGAAACGAACCCGCCATCCGCGAGTGGGTGGACGGACTGTTGGACGATGGACGCAACGTCGTCGTGTTCCATGACGACCGGCCGGTCGGGCACGCCGTCCTCGTTCCGGTCGACGACGGCAGCGCTGAACTGGCGATCTTCGTCCACCCCGAGTACCAGTCGGCTGGCATCGGGACACGGCTCATCGAGGTACTTCTGGGCCACGGTCAGGCGGAGGGGATCGAACACGTCTGGTTAGCCGTCTCACAGCGCAACCACGTCGCGATGCGTGTCTATCGCTCTGTGGGCTTTGAGACCCGTCTGCGCGAACACGCCGAGATCGAGATGGAACTGGATCTATAGGAAGTCCTCGAAGGTCGGTCGATCGTACTCGCCGGGGAACTCGGCGACGGGAACGGAGACCTGCTCGCCGCCGTCCATCTCTTTTAGCGTCACCTCGTCGTTTTCGAGATCACGCTCGCCGACGATGACCACCGTCTCGGCGTTGACGTTGTCGGCGTACCCCATCTGGGCGCCGAAAGAGCGGTCGGCGACATCGGTCTCGACGACGTGGCCGTTCTTGCGGAGATCGCGGGCGATACGTGCCGCGGTCGGGCGGGTGTCACCCACCTGCAAGACGTAGTAGTCGGTCGACAGCGACTCCTCGGGCCAGACGCCGGCCCGCTCACATAACAGTTGCAGGGTCGCATGGCCCGGTGCGAAACCCACGGCGGGAGTTGGCTGGCCGCCGAACCCCTCGATGAGATCGTCGTAGCGTCCGCCGCCAAAGACAGACCGGGAGACCGCACCAGTCGCGTCGAAACACTCGAAGACGACACCGGTGTAGTAGTCCAGTCCGCGGGCGGTCGACAGCGACAGGGTGAGCTGATCACGCACCCCGAAGTCGTCGGCGGCGTCGAGCACCGCACGGAGGTTCTCGGTCGCCGCGGCCACGTCCTCGGAGCGCTCGGCCAGCACGTCGAGGTCGTCCTCGCCGGTCTCCAGGAGATCGTCGAACTGTGCCGCCG
>NZ_JAQCNH010000129.1 GCF_028275115.1 Halorientalis sp.
ATCGTTCGCGAACCATCTCTTCGGAGTTATCGAGATACCGAGCTGCTACGGTGTACCCGAACGCGCGGACGAGGACCTCACCCATCCCACGTCGACCGCCGTGGGGTGCAAGATAGTCGTGTTTCGGATGGTTGATGTCGATCTCGGCAACCTCTGAGAGTCGCTGGAGAATCGACCGTGCGCCGTCCGTCGTGATTGACGGCGGCCGAATGTCCGCATCGAGCGCAAGCAGTAGGTCGCGAGCGTATTCTTCACGACGTTTAGTGATTGCTTCTGGGCGTTCCCCTCGTTCGGTTAGCTCTTCTTGGACGAGCTCTGCGAGCGTCCGTTGGTCGAATGTCGGAAACACAGGCCAGCGCTCCGTCGGCGGCTCCATCAGCTTGCGGTAGCTCCGCAGCGGCGAGATCGCCGGGTCGGGGAGACTCGCGGCGTCCCACTGCTGTTTCTTCCGATAGACGTCCATGCTCCCGTCGTCGAGGGAGAGGTCCTCCCAGCGGATGCCACGCCGGCGTGGGTCGTTCGGATCCCGTAGTAGCTCCCCGACTCGAACGGCGGTGTAGGCAAGGACGAACACCAGAGCCCGGTCACGAGCCGTCTTCAGTGCTGCGTAGCGTGCTCGCTGCTTGTCGAGTGGGTCAGTATTCTCCGGGAGTGTCGTGTACGCCTCGACGGCGTCGCGGGCCCGTCCGTCGACGTGGCGGGTGAGGTCGTGGCGCTGTTCGGACGTCCAGGCCTGCTGGTCACCGGGCTTTCGGCCGTCATCCTCCGGTAGTGGCGCCATCGCACTCGCCCGCTGGGCGTAATGCGCCTCGAGATAGCCCTCGTTGACACACCAACCACACCACGCAGATATATAGCGGTAATAGGTTTGAACGGTGTTCAGCTTGAGGCCACGGTCACCAGCGAGATGCCGGGCGTATTTGCGGAAGACGCGTTCGTCGAGCTCCTCGAAGGTAGGGTCGCGGTCGACGTCGTCGGGGAGGATCCCGGTCCAGTCATTGTCGCCGCGGTCGCCGGCGGCCCACTTGGCGAACCGCTCGAGCTCGCGGGCAGCGTTTCGCCGATAGTTCCCGCCGTCGCCGCCGCGGCCTTTCCCCTTGTCTTGGAGGTAGCGCTCGAAGGAACCCGCAAGTGTCTGATCGGAACGGTTTCGAGGTGTACCCGGAGTCATGATTCTTCGTTCGCGTACTGGTAGGTCGGACGGACGTCCTCGAGAAGCTCTTCGATGATTTCCCAAAGGATCAGGGAGGGAGTCTCGTGATTGAATCTAATACCCCAGCGATCCCCTGTATTGGCGGTTGAGTATTGAAAATGAACCTGCCCGAGATCAGGATGATCCTCGTCTTGGTGCCAGCCGGCGTGAAAGCCCGTGTTCGGATCCGTGTAGTTGATACGGAACCAATCGTCTGGATCCTGTCGATACCACTTGATGGTGAGTTCGGGTGAATCAGGGCCTGTCGAGGGATCAAGACGGGCCGGATCGAAAACGGCTTCTAGCTGCTTGGCCTCAATGTCATCAGGAACGAACTCGACCGCCGTGATCTGTGGCACACGATCGAGGACATCCCGCTTTAGCTGCGTATAGAGGCTCGCGTTCGGATCACCACCTGGATGCGGGACAGACATCCGTTAGCTGTTGGCCTCAGCGGGTTCTGTCGTCGGAGCGAGGAAGTCCCATTCGCGGATGGCAAAGCCAATGACTTGGATCCGTTGCTGTAGGTGCTCCCACTCACGGGCAATCTCACGGCGACGGTCTTCCTCGTCAGCGTCAAGGGACTCGTCAGCGAGCGTTCCGCGAAGTTGGTTCGGTGACTCAACGCCGAATTCGTCCTCCCAGTCGCGGATCTGCGTCTTCATATCGGCGAGACGGTCCGTGAGCTCTTCGACAGTGTGTCCGCTGTCCCGAAGGCGCATCGCCTCCAGCATCGCCTGACGACGATAATCCGGGTAGTACGTCGTGTGGGTGCCGCTCTCATCACGATGGAGAATACCGTCGTCGACGAGCCGCTCGAGGACGCGCTTGGTTGGTTCGTGTGACCAGTCCGCTTCGGAGGCGACCCAGTTAGCCGTCCGCGGCTCCGACAGCTGCCGGGCGGTCATCCGAACCCGGTCTTCACCCGTGGTCTGGCGTTCCATCAGGCTCTCGGAGTTCGATCCGTCTTCGGTCATACAACATCGTTCGAACTGCGTCTTAATATAGATTGAGGCCATTAG
>NZ_JAQCNH010000009.1 GCF_028275115.1 Halorientalis sp.
CTTGTCGTGCACCTGGTAGGCTAGACGGCGGAGTTCGTGCTCTTCGAGCGTATCGTCGCTGTCCTCCGGATCGTGTGAGAGTTCTTGTTCATCAAGCCGGTTCTCGATTGCTGCGAGGCGTTCGGTAACGTTGTCGAGCGCGTTACCGAGGTTCTCGGGAACGTCACCGGCGTCCACGTCTTGCTTATCCTTCAGCACCCACTTCGAGTCGATACGATTGTCAACGCTCGTTTTAATCAAGTCCGTCAGCGTGCCGTGCGGTGAATCCGAATTCAAGTACTCAATCCATTTTTGCTTCTTATCGGGGGATAACCGTATTTGGATCGTGGTGGTTTCATCATCGTCCGATTCAGACGCCATACCCCGTTATATTCCGCACCTCAGAAAAGAGTTGTCGACAGTGGTGGGTTGTAATGACTGTGTAATGACAGTCAGCCAAACATCTGGCGCATCATCGGGTGCATCTCCATGAGTTGCTCCTCGGCGATCTCCTCGTACAGTTTGTACGTGATGGAGACCGTCAGCAGCAGTCCGGTTCCGCCGACACCCCCGATGGTGCCGAGCATGTTGGCCATGACAGCCAACAGGCCGACCAGAGCGCCGCCGATGATGGTGACCTGTGGGATGTACCGCTCCAGGACCTTCTCGATGACACCGGGGTTCTGCCGGAAACCGGGAATTTGCATCCCGGAGCCGTGAATCTGCTGGGCCGTCGCCTCGGGGCCCATGTCGGTCGTCTCGACCCAGAACACCGCGAAGATCGCGCCCCCGATGACCATGAACGTCAGGTCGACCGAGACACGGAGGGCAATCTGCCAGAGTTCGGCGGTGGTCTGACCGAGCGCCGGAATCCAGTCACCCGGGCTCTGAATGGGAGAGAGATAGTAGAAGAACCCACTTACCGCCTGTCCGTTCGAGTCGTAGACGCCGAGCCACGCGGGCATCCCCGACCCGAGTTGTGCCTGCAGGATTCGCCCCAGAAACTGGAGGTTCGCCTGCAACGCACGGACGAGAATCATCGGCAGGACGCTCGCGTAGATCAGCTTCACCGGGAAGCGACCGCGTGCGCCCTTGACTCGTGCGTTCGACAGCGGAATCTCGACCCGCACCGACTCGGCGTAGACGACCACCACGAAGATACTGATCGTCGTGACGAGGCGGATCAGGCCGAACTGCGGGCTCATCAACACCTGCTGGAGTCCCGAGCCAAACAGCGACCCGATCGGTTGCTCGCCGATCGCGATCAGGATCCAGGACGGAAAAAAGCCGACCTGTTCCGACCCGATGCCTGGAAGCGCAAAGAAACCACCAATGAGGCGCTGACTGACCCCGGCGACGATGAACAGGCCGACACCGGACCCGACGCCCCACTTCGAGATGACCTCGTCCATGTAGAGGATGAGAATACCACCGGCGAAAATCTGAGCGAACAGCAGCATCTTCACTCCGAAGACGCCGATACCGAGACCCTGTGCGACCGCGGGACTCGCCGGCAGGAATCCACCGGCGAAGACCATCGGTAGCCCCGTCAGAATGCACATCATGACCACCAGCAGTTTCTGGAGGCCCTGGTACAGCACTTGGTCACGCGGGTTGTTCTGGGTGTCGAGCCCCAGCAGATCGGCACCGCCGAGCAACTGCAGGACGATCGACGCGGTGACGATGGGACCGATTCCCAACTGGAGAATCGTTCCCTGTCCGCCGGCGAGAATCGAGCGGAAGCGCCCGAAGATGTCGCCGCCTGCTGTGCCCAGTCCGTACAGGTAGACGTTCGTCAGGAAAAAATACAACACCAGCACGCCGGCTGTCCAGGCCAGCTTCCGCTTGAACGGGACGTGGCCCTCCGGTCGCGAGACCGAGGGCATGCGGGTGAGTACCGGTTCGGCGGTTTCTTTCCAGCCCATACTACCCGGACCCTTCTTCCTCGCTTGTATCGTTGTCGGATTCGTCCTCGGGGTCGGCCTGCCGTTGTTCGCCACGCTCGCTGAGTTCGGCGCTCCCGCCAGCCGATTCGAGCAGTTCCCGGGCCGAATCCGAGAAGTCGTCCGCGACGACGGTCAGTTCGTTACGAACCTGGCCACCGCCGAGGACCTTCACCGCGTCGACCTCGTGGCCGTCCTCGACGACGTCTCGGACGTCGATCCTGAACCCACTGTCGATCTCCTCGGCGACGCCGTCGGCCGCCAGCAGAGCCGCGTCCTCGTCGAGTTCTCGGACGTCGATCTCCGCAATCTCCTCTTTGAGCTTCTGGGGGCGCTTGAAGCCGGACTTGCCGAGCGGTTCGTAGTTGTGGAACTCGTGTTTGTCGCGACCGGCACGGCCACGGCCACCGCGATGGCCCGCGCCACGACGGTTCTTGTGACTGCCGCCACCGTGCGTGCGTGAGCCACGCTGTCGTTTCTTTTTGCTCGTCATTGTTATCGCATCGCTGTGAGGAGATCGTCGATCTCCTCGGTAGTGTGTTCGCCGAGCTGTCCACCCGTCGAGGCCGGCCCCTTCAGCCCGTCGTGACCGCCCCGCGGCGGGTGCAGACGGAGAACCGGGGCCAGGCCTTGCTCGCGCAACGTCGTCTCCTCGGCGATCAATGCGAAAGCCAGGCCATCGATAGCGTCGTAGTCCGTGTGCTCGTCGACCCAGCCGTCGTCGATGTCGGCGTCGCCCTCTAGGGGTTCGCCGCGAGTCCGCAGCAGCGTCTCGACGGTCTCCTGACTGGGTTCACCGTAGGCCACGTAGTCGTTGACCTTGTGGACCATCCCACGGTAGGCGTCAGTCTCGGGAATCAGCGTGCAGTGGTTCACGTCGTGGACGTTCAGCATCTCCAGCGTGTCGACGACGTCGTCGGAGATGTTCACGTCGCCACGAATCTGGACCAAGGCCTGCATCACTCGATCACCTCTCGTTTCTCCATGGTGCGCTGTGGGACCCGGGCCTCGGCCGTGTTGCGAAGCGCGTTGAACGTCGCCTTCGCGAAGTTGACCGTAGTCCGCGTGTTCCCCGACGACCGCGTCCAGATGTCTTCGATTCCCGCGAGTTCGAGGACGTGCCGGACGGTCTCCCCGCCCGCCAGCCCCAACCCTCGCGGGGCCGCCTGCAGTTCGACCTCGACGCTGCCCGCTTTGCCGGTCGTCCGGAGCGCGACAGTGTGGGGTCGCCCACAGCCACACTCCCAGGACCCACAGCCACGGGACACGTCGATCAGATTCAACTTGCCGATGTCGATCGCCTTCTGAATCGCACCGCCAACCTGGTCGTCACGCCCCTCGGCGTAGCCGACGAGCCCGTCGCGGTTGCCCACGGCGACGACACACCGGAACTTCACCCGGCGGCCGGAGTCGGTCATCCGCTGGACCATGTTGATGTCCAGTACTTCGTCCTCGAGGCCGGGGACCAACTGGTCGACGACCTCCGGTTCCTTCAACGGCAGACCGGAGTTGAGGGCGTCCTGCATCGAGTCTATCTCGCCCTCCTGTACCTTCCGGCCGAGCCGCGTACGCGGTTCCCATCCGTTTGCGCTCATAGTTCAGTCTCCATCAGTGTCTCACGCACGTCGCTGAAATGCGACGGCAGTTCCGTAGCGTCGAACTCCCCGGAGTACAGCGGCTCGTCGAGCTGGTCAGCGTACTCGGCGATGTGTTCGCCGCTGGTTCGCTCCCAGTCGGCGAGCACGCTGTCGTTGTGGGGAATCGCGAGCCCGGCGTCGATTGCACCTTCCTGTACTGCAAACACCTTACTGCCCGGCGTGGCGCTGTTGAGGCCGATGTCGAGCACAGCCTCCTCGAATCCGTTCGCGAGCGCTCGCCTGCCCGCCAGCAGCCCCGTGAGGTACGCGGCCGGCAGGTTCCCTGTGGGGGCCTCCCAGTCGTACGCTTCGAGGTCGCTAGAGTGTGCGCTCGCGACCGTGTCGTCGCCCTGCGGGCCAGTGACGATCAGCTGCGCCGTAGTGTGCTGGTTGCTCTTGCGAGCGACCAGGCGGGGTTTCCCGGATTTCAGCAGGCGCAACCTCTGGTGGTAGTCGGTCCGTGCCTCGCGGCGACGCCGCATCGGCACCTTGTATCGTGGTCCTGTTGCCATGTCATTCGCCTCCGTACTCGTTGTCGATATATCGCTCCAAGTCGGCGACGCTGTCGAACTCGCCACCGCCAGACAGATCGTACATCTCGCGGTACTCGGATTTCGACAGGTCACCGTCGTCTCGCATCTCGCGCAGCCGCGTCCGCTGTGCGCGGATGCGACTCTCCCAGTCCTGTTTGGGGTCCTGACGGCCGCCGGACTTCCCCTTCCGGGACCCGGCGTTTTTCTGATGTCCGTAGGCGCGCTTTTTTGCGCGCTCACGGGCACGGCCGCGTGAGTTGCCCTTGGCGTCGTCGGACTGAATCACGCCCTGATCGATCAGTTCACGAACGTCTTCGCGGGTGATCGCGTCGGCAATCTCGCCCTGCTCGTCGGGGTCGAACCAGACTTTGTTCTTCCCGACGTCCAAGATGTCCGACGCGAGCCGCTTCTGTGCGGTCAGATCAGTCATTCCTCGACCTCCACTTCGACGTAGGTGGGATTGAGGACGCGCACGTCGCGGTCCTCGGCTTCCTCTTCGATGCGCTCGCGTTTGCGGCCACCGACCTTCGAGGCGATTCGGACCGCCTCACGAGACCCGTCCACGCCCTCGAGGTCGTCCACGTTGTGAACGCGGACCTCCTCGAAGCCGCTCGGATGTTTGCCCCGAACCGCAGTCGGGGTGCGGAACCCGGCCTCGACGGTGTCACCTTTGCCTTTGAAGCCACGGCGTTGCTTCGAGAGCGTCCCGCGTGGGCGACGCCACGAGGTCGAGACCCGCTTTTTCTTGTGGTGGTCCTGGCGGTTGAACTGCGGTTTGCCCTCGCGGCCCCGCTGGTTCAACAGCCGTTGCTCGTTCTCGCTGAGGTCCGGCGTCTTCTCGCTGAGGCCGCGAGCCTGCAGTTCCGTCTCGACATCCTCGGCTACCTCGGGTTCGGGCGACTCGTCTTCGACTTCCGCTTCGGTCTCTTCGCTGACTTCGAGCCCACCGACGTCCGCTTTGACGCGGGCCGCCAGTGCGTTCCCGATGCCGTCGACCTCTGCGAGGTCGTCCTGGGTTGCACCGCGGACGTCCTCGACCGTCCGGTAGCCGGCACCTTCCAGCGCGGCCGCCTTCGAGTCGCCGATGCCGCTGATGTCTGTCAGGTCGTCGTAGGTCTCCTGCTCGTTGGCCTCGTCGGTCTCGTCGACCTCGTCGGTCGCCGGTTCGTCGGCCTCGACCTCGGCGTCGACATCGTCGTCGACTTCCACGTCACCGACCTCCGCCTTGATTCGGGCGGCCAGTGCGTTGCCGACCCCCTCGATGTCCGAGAGGTCGTCTTGACTCGCTTCCGCGAGGTCGTCGGCCGTTTCGTAGCCGGCCTCGCGTAGGGTCGCTGCCTTCTCTTCGTCGACGCCTGCGATGTCATCTAGCTCCGTCATCAGGCTTCACCTCGATTCGGTTTCGTGGTGATGTAGACGCCGTCCTGGAACACCCGGATGTCCTTGTCCTTGACCCGCGTGAGCTGTTCGATATCGGCGGCGGTCTGCCCGACGGACTCGATGTCCGAGCCCGTCAGCGTGATCTCCTCGCCGTCGACGCTGACCTCGGTGTCCCCGTGGATGGTCGTCCGCCGGGGGGCTTTCTCGCCGAGGAAATTCTCGATGACGACCTCGTCGTTCTCGACGCGCACCTTCATCGGGAAGTGAGAGTAGAAGACTTCCATCTCGTACTCCCAGCCCTCGGTTACGCCGTAGAACATGTTTCTGACGTGGCTCTCGAAGGTACCGACCGTCGAACTCGTCTTGGCATCGTCCTCGTCGCTCTGGATCACGACCGTCCCGCCGTCGACGGAGACGTCGACGTCCGGGTACCAGAGCCGGCGCGTCACACTGCCGTTGGGGCCCTCGACCGTCAGGTCGAGATGGTCCGTCTCGGCGCTTACTTCGTCCGGAATTTCGAGTTCTGTGTGTGGCATTGTTAGTAGACGTACGCGATTACCTGGCCACCGATGCCCTCCTGGCGGGCCTCGTAGTGGCTCATGATTCCGTGGCTGGTGGTCACGACGAGTGTTCCGTAGTCCCGAGCGGGGAGGAACCGTTTCTCCCACTTCTCGAACTCGTCGGCGCCCGCCGAGTAGCGGGGCTTGACCGGGCCACACTCGTTGATCGCACCCTTCAGTTCGACCTCGAACTCGCCGGCTTTTCCGTCGTCGACGAAGCTGAACCCGTCGATGTACCCGCGGTCGTAGAAGACCTCGAGTACGCTGCCGATCTCGTTCGAGGCGGGCGATACCGTCTGCTCCAGATGTCCGACGCTCTCGGCGTTGTCGAGGCCCGAGAGGGCGCTGGACAGCGGATCGTTGCCTGTCATGAGTATTTTTTGAAGCCCATGCCGCGTGCGATCTCGCGGAAGCACTGACGACAGAGGTAGATATCGTACTTGCCGACCAGTCCCTGCTCGCGACCACACCGCTGGCAAGAGCGGAGTTGCTCCGTGCGTTTTGCCGTCTGTTCGCCGGTGGGGTCGCGGACCTCCTCGGTCTCCTCGCCCTCGGCTTCTGATTCGCTTTCGCTCATTCGTTGACCTCCGCGTCGTAGGCCGCCTCGACGTACGCGACTGCGTCGTCGGGATTGAGTCTGTGGTTCGACGGGATCGACCGCGAGGCTTTGTCACGCTTGGCCACCCGGTAGCCGGGTCGGACCATGTTGACCGTGACGTCCAGCCCGTAAATCCCGATGTTCGGGTCGTACTCTTGGCTCGGGAAGTCCGTGTGTTCCTGGACACCGAAACTGAAGTTGCCGGTGTCGTCGAACTGGGACGCCGCAAGGTCGACCAGCGGAATCGCGGTCTGGAGGAACTCGTCGGCCTCCTCGTCGCGCAGCGTGACCTTCGCACCGATGGGGTCGCCCTGGCGGATATTGAACTCGCCGACAGTCTCCTTCGCTGTCGTCCGGACCGGTTGCTGGCCCGTAATCTCCGTGAGGATGTCCTCGGCGTTGGCGAGTTCGCGACCGCCCTGCCCGACACCCATGTGGACGACGACCTTCTCGATACGCGGCTCGCGCATCTCGTGGAAGTCACCGCCGGACTCCGTTTCGGAGCTCATTCGTCACCACCACCGTCAGACTCAGCCTCGGTTTCGGAGTCCTCGCCGGTAAAGTTCTCGTCGATCACGACGACGTACTCCTCGACGGTCTCGAAACCGTCGGCGGCTTCGCCGCCTTCCGAGGCTGAAGCCTCGCTGTCTCCGCCGTCCTGTTCGACGAGGACGTTGTTCTCCGAACTGCCCGGCGTGATCTGGATCTCGTCGATTCGGCCGATGTCACCGGCGTGTGCGCCCGCGACCGCCGTCACGAGTTCGCCTTCCTGGTAGGGGAAGTGAGCGACGATCTCGTCGTCGTCGTTGGCGACGACGATGGAGTCACCACCGCCATACTCGCTGTCCTCGTCGACGGTCAGCGTCTGGCCGTCGTGCAGGGTCAGTTGTACGTCGCCGCCGGGAACGTGTTGTTTGTTGACGATCTTGCCCAGCTTCGAGCCTGCCGACTCTTCGTCGATGGGCGTCAGCGCGAGTCGTCCGCCCTCACCGGGGAACACGCGGTAGTACTCCTCGCGTTCGGTAAAGGCCATGATGTCAAACATCCCGACGGGCCGTTCCTCGTCGGAGACCGCCTTGCCGTTGATCAGGACGTTATTCTGGTTGAGGGCGTAGCGGGCCTCCTTGCGGGAGTCCGCGTATTCGAGCACGTCCCGGAGAATGATCAGCAGGGGCACCCCTGCCTCGCCGTGCGGGCCGGCGTCGGCCTTCACCGTGAACGTCTCGGTCTTGCGTTCGACCGGCCAACTCTTGGGAACGGAGAGTCGTTTCTGGTGTTTCGTCATGCGCTATCCGCCTCGGATTCGAGTCGCGTCCGCCGTCGGTCGTCGTCGAGGTTCAGTGCCGTGACACGGAGGTTCGACGCGTCCAGCGGACGGGGGACTTCTTCCCCGTCTGCCTTCTCCTGTGTCACGTCCTCGACGTGGACGACTTGGTCGGTCAGGTCCACGGCAACGACTTCGGCTTCCTCGCCAGCGTAGTCGCCACGCAGGACCTCGACCGTGTCGCCTTCGTTGACGCGGACGTTGCGCTGGCTGTACTCCTCGCGGAGGCCGTCGGCCAGCGTCGACCGCACCTGCGAGTGGCGCTCGTGCAGCGGCGCGCGCTCGGTCTGGGTTCGCTGTTTGTGTGGTTGTCGTGTCATACTAGACAATCATTGTCGCTGTGCTCGCGATGGAGCCGAACCGTTCGGCGACTTCGCGAGCAATGGGTCCCTTGATTTCGGTCCCGCGGGGTTCCTCGTTCTCGTCGATAATGACCGCCGCGTTGTCCTCGAACTTGACGCGCGTGCCGTCCGGTCGTCGGATCGGTTTGCGCTGTCGGACGACCACCGCTTCGAGCACCTGGCGACGCATCTCCGGCGTCCCCTTGGTGACCGAGACGGTAATCTTGTCTCCGAGGCCCGCTTTTGGATGGCGGTTAATCGTCCCGGAGTACCCCGAGATACTGACGACTTTCAACTGACGTGCACCGGTGTTGTCGGCACACGTGATCAGCGAGCCTTTCTCGAGGCCCTGCGTGACGTCGGCTCCGAGTGCTTCCATCAGTCGCCACCTCCGGTGGCTGCGGTCGCCACGCGTTCCACGACAACGTGGCTTTTGGTCTTCGAGAGTGGTCGTGTCTCTGCGATACGGACCGTGTCGCCCACGTCCAGGTCCACGCACGGGGATGCGTGAGCCGGGACACGCGACCGACGCTTCATGAATCGGTCGTACTTGGGCACCTTCACGTCGTACTCGCGTTCGACGATCACGGTCTTGTCCATGTCGGTGGAGGCGACCTCCCCTTCGAGCGTCTGCCCACGCACGCTGAGCGTGCCGTGGAACGGGCAGTTCTCGTCGGAGCAGGCCTCCTCCGGCTGTTCTACGTTAAGTCCTAGCGCCATTTCGAATCACCTGTTCGTTCCGTGCGCCGTGCGGGCCGTGCGACCAGTCGTTCGCCCTTGACGGTCACCGTCTGACCGTCGACGGAGAACTCGAACGTCGCGTCACCTTTCGGCACCTGCCACACCCGCGACGCGCCGTTTTCATCACCCTCTACCGAGAGGGTCCGCGTCGTCTCCATCACGACCTCGCCGGCGATGCCGACCAGGTCGGGATTGGACGCGGCGGCCACCCGAACTGGGCGGCCGATGAGTTCGTGTCGTGTCAGCGTTGCGGGTGTCAGTGGCATCTTACTGTTCCTCGACGTCGACTGCTGCCTCGCGGCTGACGCCGCTCGGACCGTCCGGTGATCTCATTCGAGATCACCCTCTTCCCGGCGAATCGTCTTGATCCGGGCGATTGCTTTGCGAATCTCCTTGATTTTGCCCGGGTTGTCCGGGCGCCCACCCGCGGCCTGCACGGCCTGGGTATTGAGGAGCTCCGTCTCTAGGTCGTCGAGTTCCGCCTCCCGTTCGGCGGGCGTCATGTCGCGGATTTCGTCGGTGTGGATGATCGTCATTCGTCCTCAGCCTCCTCTTCCATCTCGCTCATCAGTTCCTCGGCTTCCGCCTCGGTCTCCTCGTCGACTTCGGACTCGATAGCGTCGTCGAGTTCCTCGATATCGACGTCGTCGGGTTCGTCGTCGGGGACGGCGACCTCATCGTCAGGTTCGACGACCTCCTCGTCGACGACCTCCTCGACGGCTTCCTCGTCGACCGAGTCGGCGTCCGCCGGCGGCGCACCCGTCGTGGGGGCCTCGTCGCCGGCGTCGGGTTCGTCCTCGGCCTCGCCCTCGAGCAGTTCCTCGACGGTTTCGCCCTCGACGTCTTCAACGTAGTCCTCGACGTCGGCGTCCTCGTAGATGCGGAAATCGTCGGGGAGCTGCGCGTTGGGCGGGATGATCTTCACATCCACGCCAATGGTGCCGAGCTTCATGACTGCCGTGCCCTGCCCGTGGTCGACGATCTCCTCTGCGGGCTCACCGTTGTGTTTGATGTAGCCACGGTTGAACTTCTCTACGCGTGAGCGTGCGCCCGTGACTTTGCCCGAGAGCACGATTTCGGCTCCCAACGCACCGGCTTCCACGATCCGGTCGATCGTGGTGTGACCAGCCTTCCGGAAGTACCAGCCGCGTTCGAGCGCGTTGGCCAGGCGGTCAGCGACGATCCGGGCGTTCAGGTCCGGCTCCTCGACCTCCTGGACGTCGATCTGGGGGTCTTCCAGGTCGAAGCGCTCTTCGAGTTGGGTGGTGACCTTTCGGATGTTCTTCCCGCCCTTGCCGATGACCATGCCTGGTTTTTCCGCTTTGAGGACAATCTGGGTTCCCATCGGCGTCTTGGCGACGTCCATGCCGCCGTAGCCCGCACGGCCCAGTTCGTCGGCGAAGAACTCGTCGATCTGGGTCCGCTGGAGGCCGTCCTCGATGAACTGTTGTTCGTCGGCCATCAGTCTTCGACCTCCTCCAGAATCAGTTCGACGTCGACTTCCGGGGAGTTCCACTCGCTGGCCCGCCCCATCGCACGAGGCTGGCGGCCGCGTGTTTCGCCGACCTTGTGGGCGGCGACGTGGAGAATCTCCATGGAGGCACCGTCGAATCCCTGGTGGTCGGCGTTGCCGACCGCGTTCTCGATCAGGTCCAGGAAGGCCTCGCTGGCCTTCTCCGGGAACCGACCGGCGTCCCAGCCGTCGATGTCGTTACGATGACCGACACCCGAGTTGTGAGACTTGAAAGGCACCGACTGCTCTTCGTTGATGACCGCTTCGAGGTACTCGATTGCCTCGCCGGCGGTCATGCCCTTGAGTTCGCGGGCGATGGCCTTGCTGTGCTTGTGGCTCATCTGCCGTTCCCGAAGCATCGCTTTCGCCGTCGCGTCCGGGTCCGGGTCGATTGAGTAGCTGATTCCCATGTGTTATTTGAGTGGCACGAACTTCGAGGACCGGGTCGCCCCGATCCCGGCCTGTCCGTGCTCGACGGATGTCCGTGTGAGCTGGAACTCGCCGAGGTAGTGGCCGAGCATCTCGGGCTCTACCTTGACGCGCTCGAAGCTCTGGCCGTTGTGGACGGCAAACGTCAGGTCGACCATCTCCGGCAGGATCGGCATGTCGCGCAGATGCGTCCGGATCGGGTCGTTCGCGGTCTCCTCCTCGCCGGCCTCGCGGGCCTCCTCGAGCAACTGTTCTTTCTCGTAGGACAGGCCGCGATCGATACTTCGCCGCTGGCGTGCGGGGAGCAGTTCCGCGACCTCGTCGATGTCCATATCCTGCAACTCCTCGAGACTGTGACCACGGTAGGAGAACTCTCCCTCGTGACCGATTTGATACTCCGAACTCATTCACTACCACCTTTGCCGCCGCGGCCGGTCTTCCGGGAACTGATGTCCCCGACCTTCCGGCCCGGCGGCGCGTTCCGCGAGATGGACTTGGGCTTGCCGGGGTGCTGGCGACCGCCACCACCGAACGGGTGGTCGACGGCGTTCATCGCCACACCACGAACGTTGGGCCACTTCGTCCCGCGCGCTTTCATCTTGTGGTACTTGTTTCCGGCCTTGACGTAGGGTTTCTCGGTCCGACCACCACCGGCGACGACCCCGATGGTCGCCCGGCAGTCCGGATCGAGCCGCTTGATCTCCCCCGACGGGAGTTTCACGACCGCGACCGAGCGGTCGTGAGTCATGAGCTGGGCGGAGACGCCCGACGCGCGGGCGAACTTTCCACCGTCGCCGGCTTTGGCCTCGACGTTACAGACCGGAATTCCTTCCGGAATCTCGGCCAGTGGCATCGTGTTACCCGGCTCGATAGCCGCGGAGATACCGACCTGAATCTCGTCGCCCAGGCCGACACCTTCGGGTGCGAGCACGAGGCGCTGGTCGCCGTCCTCGAACTCGACAGCCGCGACGGGCGCGCTGCGGGCCGGGTCGTGTTCGATATCGACGACCGACCCCGAGACGACGTCGGCGTCTTCGACCGTTCGGTGCGACAGGTCCGCCTTGTAGCGGTGTGACGGGGCCCGGAACGTGGGGCCACCGCGACCGCGTCGTTGTCCCTGAATTCGTCGTCCCATGGTTAGAACACCCCGATCCGGGAGGCGATCTCTTCGGCGTCGTCCTCCTCGGACAGTGTCACCGTTGCCTTCTTTTCGCCGTCCATCGTGACCATCGTGTTCACGTCGACGATCGACACGTCAAACTGGTCTTCGATGTCACCGGCGATCTCGTCTTTCTCCGCCTGCGTGTCGACGACGAACTGCAGCTTGTTCTCGAAGTCCATCTTGTTCATCGCCTTCTCCGTGACGTGGGGGTGGTGGATGACAGAACTCATCTGTCGGCCACCTCCTCGAGGGCGCTCTCGGTCCAGACGGTGAGCCGGCCGGGTTGGCCGCCGGGCGCGAGGTCTTCCGCGTTGACTTCACGACTCGTCGCCACATCCGCGCCCGCGAGATTGCGGGCGGCACGCGACGGCTCCTCGCTGGTGACGAACAGGATCGAGGACGGCCGACGGTATTTCCGGCCGCGGGTTTTGCCCTGGCCGGCCTTGATTTTGGTGTCGTCGGCACGCTCGATGTCGTCCGCGAGGCCGAGTGCCTCCAGCACGTCCACGACCGCCTGCGTCTTCTGGAGGTCCTCGAAGTCGTCGGAGACGACCACCGGCAACTCCGTGTCGTCGTCGAACTCGTGGCCGCGCTCACGAACGGTCTCCTCGTCGGTCGTGGCCGCGACGGCCGACCGGACGGCGAGTTTGCGCTCTTTGTCGTTGATTTTTTGCGTGCGATCCTTCTCTGACTTCGGCGGGTGGGCCTGTCGGCCACCGACGGCCTGGGGCACGCGGCGGGCTTTGCCACCCTCACGGGGGACGTGAGCCATACCGCGGCCGGAGCCGAACGACTCCGCCGGCGTCCGCAGGCCGGCGTGGTCGTCGCTGCCGTAGTCCTGTTTCCGGTTTGCCTGGGCGGCCAACACTGCCGACCGGATCAGGTCCGGCCGGAACTGCGTGTCGAAGACGCCGGGGAGTTCGGCTGCCCCGTCTTCGTCGCCGTCCAGGGTGTGTACTGTCGCGTTCATCCTTGATTAGACTCCGTGGAGACGTAGCGCACCTCGGGGTCGAGACGCGGTTGGTCGTTCGGTCGGACCGCCGGGCGGAAGCGCAGCAGGCGCTTGTCCGGCCCGGGCAGCGAGCCTTTCACCAGCGCGTACGGCCCGTCGACCTCGCCGTAGTTGACGAAACCGCCGTCGACGGAGGGCTCGTCACCCTCGCCCACGTCAATGAGCCGCTTGTTTAGCTCGGTCCGTTGGTGGTAGCCCATCTGCCCCTGCTGAGGGACGGTCGAGCGCACACGCGAGGGGTTCCACGGGCCGAGATTGCCGATTCGGCGGCGCCAGCCCTGGCGCTTGTGCTTGCCCTTCCGTTTCTGGACGCCCCAGCGCTTGACGGGACCCTGCGTCCCCTTGCCTTTCGTGATACCGGAGGCATCCATGTACTCGCCGGCGCGGAACACCTCGTTCATCGCGTGTTCGCCACCCTCCTCGAGGAGGTCGAACGCGAACTCGACACGGTCGGAAAGCGAGCCACCGCCGACGCGTGTCTCCATCACGTCGGGCTCTTTTTTCGGGACGCTGGGGACGACGTCGGGGACCGAGTGCGTGATGACACGCACGTCCGCGAGGTCACCGTTCTCCAGCGCGGTCTGTACTTGTTCGCGTGCGCCCTCGGCGTCGTGGCTCTCGGGCAGGTCTAGCGTCCGGTCGAGCTCCGGGTGGAACTCGTCGGTCCAGGCCTCCGTGAGCGGTCGATTGCCGTAGGGCGTGTCTTCGTAGGCTCGCACGGCGACGGCGCGCATCGGCGGCGTCTCGACGACGGTAACGGGCACCGTCTCCTCCATCCCCTCGCGCGGGGAGTCGGGCTCGTCGTTGATCATCACGACGTGTGTCATGCCGGCTTTGTATCCGGCGAAGCCCTGGAGGCCCGGCTGTCCCTCGTCGTCCGGCCAGGTGTTGAATCGCGGCACTTCACTGACCGACCGCTTCCGCGGGCCAAAGCCCAGCGAGCCTTTGCGTGGTCTGCTTGGTTGTGGCATTCGTTGGTCACTCCGTGAGTGAGAGGCTAGCGAGCACGGCGAACATCGCTTCTTCCGTTCGCACGACCTCGCTTCCTTGATTCGGAACCGCGTTCAGCCAGAGGTCGAACCGGGACCCTTCCGGTTCGTCCGCGGGTAGATCCGTCCGTTCTCGCTCGGCCTCCTCGCCGCCCTCGTCGCCGCCCGGTGGGGCGACACCGAGTATCTCCGGCAGGCCGCGTTCGGGCGCTCCGAACACGACCGTCATCCCTCGCGGCCCCGTGTCGGCGACGATGTCGCCGAGACGGTCGACACTCAGCTGTTCGCCGTGCCGTGATGTGGCAAGGCGGACGCCGGCGTCGTCACGCGAGAGTTCCGTCGAGAGGTCCGACGCCTCGACGACGAATCCCGGCGGGGACTCGTCGACGAACTTTGCGCGGACCGGCCGTCGCGAAGAGACCCTGATGGATACGCGCTCTCCCTCCCTGAGACCCTCTTTGGGTTCGGGGAGGGAGATCGGGTGTTGCAGTCCGCAATTGACCCGAACGCGTCCGTCAGATCCGACCTCGGTCACGATTCCCTGTCTTAACGACCCCGAATCGTCCGATCCGGAGCCGGTCCGTGATGCGACGCGGAGCGGCGGCAGGACGCCCGCGTACTCTAGTTCGTCCCGCTTACCCCACGCCTCCTTTCGGAGGTATGGCGGCGTCGCGGCGTACCGTAACACGGTTTCGACGAACCCGTCACCCCACCGGCCTTCCGCCCCCGAGTCGGGGAAGACGACCAGGCGATTGACCCGGAACACCGTCGCCGCGCGGGCGACATAACCGATTTTGCGAGTTGCCTCGCGTTTGTCTTCGGCTTCCCGGGTCAGCGATGACGGCACGAGTACGCTGACTGTCATGCCGTGACACTTCTACGCCACGCCACTAGACTGTGCCGAATCTTCTCTACTGCCGGGTTAAAAAGAACCCGCTTCGCGTGCGAGATGGGGCGCGTTCACACGGGCCGGCGTTCGACCACGGACGAGTTCGACCCTGCGCCGTCCGCGTGGTCGGCGTCGTGAGTGTGGACCTGCCACCGCGCGCAATCAACTGTCTCAGGTCAGCCCCTCTCGCGGGCCGTGGTCACCGTCAGCGCCATCGGTTCCAGCCGACCCGTCGGCTCCAGCACACCCGACTGAACACCCGGCGGGCCGGGAACACGTCGCTGTCGACGGCCGTGCGTCCAGCCACTCCATCGTCGTGTGCGGGGAAACTAGCACGCCGCACGGCGGTTTCGACACCGATTCGGAAGGCTTATATTCACTTCCAAAGATTGTACAGATGTAGCGCGCTGGTGGTGTAGTGGTATCACAGGACCCTGCCACGGTCCTAACCCGAGTTCAAATCTCGGCCAGCGCATTTCTGCGGCGAACTATTTCGTGAGCCGCAGGAATTGTACCGAATTTGAACGAGAGAAGGCGCACGCTCGACCGGAGGGGGAGACCGTCTTCACGTAGTTCAAATCTCGGCCAGCGCACTTCTGCGGCGAACTATTTCGTGAGCCGCAGGAATCGTACCGAATTTGAACGAGAGAAGGCGCACGCTCGACCGGAGGGAGAGACCGTCTTCACGTAGTTCAACTCTCGGCCAGCGCACTTCTATCGAGCGCAAATTCGTGGGCGACCGCTTCGCGTGTCGCTTAGATTGGCGCGAGGCGAAATCTTCACAGACAGCGACGGACCGTTTTCGGCCGAGGGGAGAGGCAATCTATCCGTGCGGGGTGATTCTTCGTGTAGCGGCCGCGAACAGGCCGAGCGCGACGAGTAGTGCGCCGAAGCCGAACCCGGAACCGGGTTCGCCGGTGGTAGTGGCCGGTTCGGCGGTCCCCGGATCGGACGCGGGGTCGGCGGCGGAATCGGCCGCCGTGACCGGTGCCCGCTCCGTGGTCGGCAACGCGGCTTCCGTCGGGGTCGGTTCCGTCTCGGCTGGTCCGAGTTCCAGTTCGTCTATGTACTCTGATACCACACGTGGACGTATAACCGCTGTATCGAGGAGACGGTCTAACCGCGTCGACGAGCCACAGAGACCGAATCGGAAACCGGTCGCACCGACGACGATTCGGGCGTCGAGTTCGGTGTCGAACGGCCCACAGCCGAACGCATTGTAGTCGGTGACACGCTCGCCACCACGTGGCCAGTAGGCGTAGGCGGCGGTAGCGGGGCCATCGACGCTGTACCCTGGGCCTCTGGCGCTCCGGGGAGCGAGTCGATAGGCGGTGTGTTGGACATCCGTGCCAGAAACGCGGAAGTCGACGACACCGACGAGCGCGGCCGAGGGGGTCGCCGACCCGAACGGCGACGCGGCTCGCCGGGGTCGCACTGGCGGTCGGTGTCGCGGTGGCACTCCTGCCAGCGACCGGTGGGGCCACACCGGCGACGCCGGGGTGCATCACCACGACGGGTAGATGAGGGAACCACGGCGGCGGGATGTGGGGCGGCTTGGGCTGGGTCTGGATGCTCGGCGGCCTGCTCGGCGTACTGGCTGTGCTCGCCGTCGTGCTGTACGCCCTCGACGCGGGGGGACGCGAGAGACAGCCGAAGCGCTCGCGGTCCTGCGGCAGCGGGACGCCGCGGGCGAGATGGACGGGGAGGAGTTCGAGCGGCGCGAGGCCGACCTGAGCTAGGCGAATGGGGGACGGAGCGACCCGTGAACGGTCCGAAGGCCCGTGAACACGGCTCACCGGCGGCGAGCGAGCGGCGAAGGCAACGCACATGTGCCCGCCGGGCGGAACGGATGACATGATCGGCGTCGTCGGCGGCGGGGTCGCGGGGCTGGCCGCGGCCCACCGGCTCCAGCAGGCCGGCCACGAAGTACAGGTGTTCGAGGCGGGGACGGACGTGGGCGGCCTCGCAGCCGTCTACGAGACCGCCGGCGATTCCATCGAGAAGTTCTACCATCACCTCTCGAAGTCCGAGGAGACCATCGTCGAACTGGCCGAGAAACTGGGCCTCGGCGACCGGATCGAGTGGCGCATCGGGAAGAACGCCTACTACGTCGACGGGGTCGTCCACCCGCTGGACACGGCCTGGCAGATTCTCGCCTACCCACACCTCTCGCTGTACGATAAGTTCCGGCTGGCGATGCTCACCATGGAGGTGGACGTTCGCGGCGGCCGCCCCTCTTTCGACACGTACGACGACCTCGAGGCCTTCGAGGACGTACCCGTCACAGAGTTCCTGCTCGACCACACCAGCCGGAGCGTCTACGAGAACTTCTGGGAGCCACTGCTCGCCGCCAAGTTCGGCTCGCGTAGGGAGGACGTCAGCGCCGCCTGGCTCCTGGGCCGGGTGAAGTTCCGTGGCGAGCGCGACCTCCTGCGCGGCGAGATTCTCGGCTATCCCGACGGCGGCTTCGCACCCTTCCTCGACGCGCTGGTCGAGGCCGTGGGCCGCGAGAACATCACCACGGGCGCACGCGTGACCGACCTCGCGACCGGCGACGAGGCCGTCGAGTCGCTGTCGGTCACGACTGACGAGGGGGCCGAAACACACGACGTGGACGGCGTCGTCGTCGCCGCGATGCCCGACGTGCTGGAGGCGCTGACGGGCTACCCCTGTGAGATCGACTTCCAGGGGACGGTCTGTTCTGTCTGGAGCATGGAGGAGTCGCTGACAGACACGTACTGGCTGAACCTCGCCGACGACGCTCCCTTCGGCGTGTTCATCGAACACACCAACTTCGTCCCGGCCGAGCGCTACGGCGACGAACACCTCTACTACACCGCCAGCTACGTCCAGGACCTCGATGCGGACCTGTGGGGCCTGGACGACGGCGCGGTCGAACGACTGTGGCAGGACGGCATCGCCGACCTGTTCCCCCAGTTCGACCCCGACAGCGTGAACTGGGTCGAGACGGCACGCAACCCCCGGACCGCACCCGTCTACGAACGGGGGTATCTGGACATGGTGGTCCCCTACGACCTCTCGGAGCCGGTCGCCGACGGCGTCACGTACGCCGGGATGGCTAGCCGCGCCCAGTACCCGGAACGCAGTCTCAACGGCGGTATCGAGGCCGGGTTCGCCGCTGCCGACGTGCTGATTGGGGAGAGTCAAACCGGCGTTTGACTCTCCAGAAGACAGGTCATCGGTGGCGGTCATCGATCACGTATGAAACGACGCACGGTACTGACGGCACTCGGCACGGCGACGGTGGCGACCGCGGGCTGTCTCGACCGATCCGGGGACGGATCGACGCCGACCGACACGGACGGGCCAGGGCGCTCCGATCGAACGGGGACGCCACCCGGAACGGCGACCGACGAGAGACGGACGCCCACGGTTCCCTCAGGGCGGTTCGACGGGACGGACTGCCCCGGCTTCAGCGACAGCGTCGACCGGACGGTCTGTTACCACGCGATCCAGGACGATGCGGCCGCGGTGTGGATCGAACCCGACCGCGAGGTGTTCGAGCCGACGACCGGCGACGACACGGTGGAGACGATCACGCTCACGCTGTGCAACGAGTCGGGCGAGCCGTTCGGGCTGAACCCCTACGCCTGGGCGATACAGCGACGGACGGCCGACGGCTGGGAACGCGTCGCGCCCGAGGAGTGGATCGAACCCTGGACGACCGTCGACGACGGCGGGACCTACACCTGGCGGCTGAGCGTCGAGACGCATCCGTCCCCTGACCGAGACGATCACCTGACACTGGCCGAAGACCTCGAGTCGGGCGTCTACGCGTTCACGATCAGGGGATCGCTGGGCGGGGAGACGGGCGGAGCGACCTGGGTCGAGTGTGTCGCGCTCTTCGAGGTCGACCGCTAGTCCTCTAGCGTCGCGTCGATGGTGGCACCGGCACCGCCGGTCGACACCTGTATCTCGTCCAGAAGCGACGAGAGTTGGTCGGCCTCGGTCGAGAGCTGCTGGATCGTGTCGGTCACCTCGCGGGTGGCGGCGGTCTGTTCCTCCGCCGAGGCCGACACTGTCTGGGCCTCGTCGGCGGTTTCGTCGCTGATCGCGGCTACGGAGTCGATCATGGCGACGACCTCCTGCGTCGTCGAGGCCTGGCGGTCGGTCGCGTCGTCGATCTCCTGGATGCCGGCGTTGACGTTTTCGATGGTCGCGACGACGGATTCGAGCTTCCCCATTGCGTCCTCGATAGTGTCGGCCCCGCTCTCGACGCTGTCTTCCATGTCGTCCATCTCGTCGGTGGCGGCCGCCGCCTGTGTGCGCATCTCGGCGATAACCGACTCGACCTCGTCGGTGGCGTCCTGCGTCTCCTCGGCGAGGTCTTTTACCTCGTTCGCGACGACAGCGAACCCTTCACCGGCCGCACCGGCACGTGCGGCCTCGATAGACGCGTTCAGCGCCAGGGTGTTCGTCTGTTCGGCGATTCCGTCGATCAGGTCGACGATCTCGTCGATCTGCTCGATACGCTGATCGAGTGTCTCCACCTCCCTGGCCGCGGAGGCGGCGTTTTCACGAATCGAAGCGATCTCCTCGCCCGCCCGTTCCGAGGCGTCGCGCGCATCCTCGCCGGTACTCGCTGCGTCCGACGCGGTGCCGGCGACCTCGGTTGCGGAGGAGGCAATTTCTTCGATGGTCGCAGAGAGGTCGTTCATCCGCTCGGAGGCGTCCGTAACCTGCTCGCGCTGGTCTTCGGCCCCGCTGGCGATGCCTTCCATCGATTCGCTCACCTCGTCACTGGCTCGCTGTATCTCCTGGCCGCTGGCAGCGGCGTCCTCGCTGACAGTCGCGACAGTGTCGGCGAACTCACTGGCCTCCTCGACTGTCCCCTCGAGCGAGTCGAGCATCTCGTTGAACGAAGTGGCGATGTCGGCCATCGCTTCGTTGTCGGTGTCTGCGTCCAGCCGCCGGGTCAGGTCGCCATCGGCCACCTCGTCCATCATCGCCCCGTACTCCTGTGCGCGGGTGCGTAGTTGGTCGGCGACGGCTTCGGCTTCCTGCTTGGCTGCTTCGGCTTCTGCCTGTGCCGCTTCGGCGCGTTCCTGCTCGCGTTGGGCCTGTTCTTTGGCCGCTTCGGCTTCCTCGATCCGTTCGTCCAGACTGGCTGCCGTCTCCTCGAAGCCGCGGTACACGTCGCCGAGTTCGTCGGCACGCTGTTCGGGAATCCGGAACCGGTACTGACCCCGGCCGACCGCCTCGACGGCCTCCTGAAGGGTCTTGATGATCATGTAGGACTCGCCGTAGATCATCCCACCGAAGAGGAACGTCGCGCCGAAGATCGCACCGACGGTGAGCCAACTCCCGTCGTACACCGCGGTCAAAACCGGGACGCCGATGGCGATGGTCGAGTATATCCACAGTTCTCTGTTCAGTGTCCGTTGAATCACCTTAGGAAAGAGCCGTTTGAACTGCTGTGAAGCGGTCCCGATGAGGTACCACCACCACTCGACAGTCGAGTACGACGGTGAGATATCGGTGGGGTCCCTGCCTGCGGGGTCGGCACGCTCGGTACTCATAGTCGGTATAGCGGAAACGACACTCAATAACCTACGCGCTCAGTTTTCAAAGGTGAGAACACCTGGACGCCGGCTGGCCGTCTCCCGTGGCGGTCAGTCCGCGCCGGCTTCGTCGGAGTCGAGGCCGGGTGCGTCGGCCGGGTCCACCTCCTCCGGTTCGTCCTGGCCGCCGACGACGACTTCGCCGTCGTCGGTTTCGACGTACACGTCGTCCGCGAATCCGCCTTCCGCGTGGGGATGGTCCGGACTGTCGAGTTTGTCCGGGGTAGAGGGGGCGTCGGCAATGCCGCCGGCGGGGCGGAACTCGCCGAGCGGGTCGTCGATGGTGATTCCCCACTGCTCGAAGAAGTTCACGTAGCGTTCGTAATGGTCCTCGAGTTCGTCGCCGGGGAACTCCATCATCTCCGTCCAGCCGTGGTTGTAGAAGTCGAAATTGGCCTGAACGTGGGTGATTTCGCGGGCTGCGGCTTCGGTGAGGCCTGATTCCAGAGCGGCGACGTAGGTGTCCATCGTCGCGTCGAAAAACTCGTCGAGGTGGGCGCGTCGGGACTCCCTGTGAGCCTCGTCGGCCTTGTCGAGGAACACGCCAGTGTGGAGGTCGACCAAGCGGTCGTTGACCCGCTGGCCGATTACGGGAGCTGTCAGTGCTTTCTTTGCGGCCCAGTGGCGGACGTTCTGACGGATTTTCATCTCGACCCATTCGTAAGGATGGGGTGTTATAAAACGTCCCGGGTTTCGGTCGACGGTGAAACCGGGGACGGTGTGCGAGCGGACCGCAAGACGGGACCGTCAGCAGCGCGAAACTTTCGCGGATAGCAATGCACATTAGGCACGGTCCGCTAATTGGATGTAATGACCGCGTCGCACGTGATCATCGGAGACGGTATCGCGGGGAGTTCCGCGGCGGAGACAATCCGGGAGCAGGACCCCGATGCCGACATCACGGTCGTCACCGAGGAGGGCGAGGCGCTGTACAACCGGATTCTCATCAAGGAGTTCGCCAAGGGGAAACTTCCCGAAGCGCCGATCTCCATCCACGAGGAAGACTGGTACGCGGAGCGGGACATCGACCTCGCACTCAATACAGTCGTCACGGGCGTGGACACCGACGAGAAGGTAGTCCACACCTACGACAGCGGCGAGATCGAGTACGACAAACTCCTGCTGTCGACCGGCGGGACACCGACGCAGCTTCCCGTCGACAACTCCGACGCCGAGGGCGTCCACCACTTCTGGACGTTCCAGGACGCGCGTGCCATTCAAGAGCACGCCGACGAGTCCGACACGGGCCTCGTCGTCGGGGCGGGCCTGCTCGGGATCGATCTGGCGGCTATCTGTGGTGCACAGGACGTCGACGCCCACTACCTCATGCGGGGCAACCGCTGGTGGCGCTACGCCCTCTCGCTGGACGGGGCAGAGATCATTCACGAGGCGCTCGAAGACAACGGTGTCACCCCGGTCTTCGATTCCGGCGTCGACCACTTCACGACCGACGACGACGGCGTCGTTACCGGTGCAGTCGACCCCAACGGCGAGGCGTACGAGGGCGAGTTCGTCGGCGTCGCCATCGGTCTGAACTTCAACACCGAGTTCCTCCGTGACACTGATGTCGAACTCGACGACGGCATCGTCGTCGACGAGTATATGCAGACCAGCGCCGAGGACGTGTACGCCGCAGGTGACGTTACCCGTTTTTACGACACCATCCTCGGGGAGCACGCACAGAACGGGGCCTGGGGTTCGGCGAAGGAACAGGGCGCGGTCGCCGGCGAAAACATGGTCGCAGACGAGGAGAGCGAGGCGTTCCGCTGGGTCTCCTCGTACTCGATTACGCACTTCGATTTCCCGTTCCTCTCCTTTGGGCACCCGACAGTGGGCGACGACCACGCCGAGCGCAAATACTCCGACACGGAGTGGCGGCGGCTGGCGTTCAAAGACGGCAAGATCGTCGGTGGCGTTCTCATCGGCGATCTGGCCCCCCAGTCGAAGTACAAACAGCTGATCCGCGAGGAACGTGTCGTCTCCGACCAGAAGGAGGTCCTGCTGGAACAGGACGTGGACCTGGAGCGACTCAGCGCGCCCGCGACCGCCGAGTCCGAGTGACGACCGTCGGCTAACGGCGGATTCCACGCGCTCACGAACCCACGTATCGAAGGCGTTTTCTCCCGGCACGGCCGAAACGAACGTATGAACGGTGGCGGGAGCAGCGACATGACCCTTGCCTTCGACCTGAGCGCGCTCAAGAAGTTGGCACACCCCGATTCGGTGTTCAACGACGCGCGACAGTGGAGCGAGTACGTCGGCGTCGTCTCGGAGAAGCCGACCTACGTGGTGACCAACTTCACGCGCAAACACCGGATTCGTCAGGACTTCTTTTCCGGGCCGCGGGGTCGCGAGGAGAGCCTCGACAACGTACGCGGACAGTTCGAGACCGACCGCCACGTCTTCGTCGGCACCGACGACGAGGACGACGCACTGGCCGAGGCCGTCGACTGGGAGTTCCTCCACATCGAGGACGCCGCAGCGGCCGCCAACTGGGAGCTCGGCGAACCGGACACGCCCGACCAGAGCGTCGAAGATAGCCGCGACGACTGGCCCTGACCCCCACACTCCCGTCCCGTCTGTGGTCCGACGTGCAGCCGGTCGAAAGAGAACGACACTGTTATTGGATATTGTTGCCAATTTGTCATTGTGTCCCTGGATATCGGAACGGCCATTAGCGACGGTCTCGACAGAGTGCTCACTCGGCCCGGCGCGTCTCTGGTCGGTGCGTTTCTCGTGCTCGGGTTCGCGAACGCGGTCGTTGTACAGTCACTGACTGCGGCCGCGGCCGAGTTCGTCGTGAACGAGTTCGGGCCACAACTTGCCGAGGCGGACGCGCTGGACGAGTTCCGGCGTAACGTCGGCGTGTCGCCCCTCTCCGTATCGCTCCCGCCCGCACTGCTCGGCGCGGCGTTCGTCGTGCTCGCGTTCCTAACGGAAGCTATCAGTATCGTCGCGGTGCGGGTGTTCGCCGCACCCGACCCGGAGCGACTGCCCGAGGGGGTCGCCGACGGGTTGACACTCGCGACCCTGAACGGGTTCCTCGCCGGAATCCTCACGTTCGTAATCGTCGCCGTCGGATTCGTGGTCGGGTTGGTTGGCGTCATCGTCGGGGGATTCGTCGTGGCCGCAGTGCTCGGCGTCTCCCTGCTTTTCGCCCGGCAGGCGGTAGCGCTCGGCGACGAGAACGCCATCACCGCCCTGCGCGAGAGTTGGGACGTCGCGAAAGGGAATCGCTGGTACCTGCTCGGACTGGTCGTCGTTCTGGCTCTCGTCAGCCTCGTCATCGGTGGCGGCGGCGGCCTGATCGGCGGCCTGTTCGGTCCGGCGGCGAGCACGCTGGTTAGCGTCGTGGTCGGTGCGGCAGTCGGCGTCTTCGGCATCGCGGCAACCACGCAGGCCTACCAGCAACTCCGCGTGGGGCGAGACCAGACCGGTGGGAGCAGCGACGGCGGACACAAGCCAGCGGAGAGTGGAAACGACGTATACTGAGCCACGTCGGCGACCCGCGGCGTTTAAGCGGGCGCGAGTCGTACCAGTCTGCGATGCCAGAACCGCGCGTGCCGGGCGACGGGGGCGATGATCTGGAGTTGTCCTGTGGCGAACCCGTCAGTCCTCGCCAACTCGACCTCGGCGTCCGGGAGTTCGACTGTGACTGTGGCGATGCTCACGGAGTCGTGATGGACGTCCACCCACTGGGTCGGTTCGTCCCGGAGTCACTGGCGGACGTGTTGCGCGCCACGGTCGAACCGGAAGACGAGTTCGACGAGTTCACCACCGCCCACCTGATGGGGATGGTCATCGAGGAGTTCCCCGGACAGGTCGCGAGTGCGGACCTCTCGGACGACGGCGACGTGGGCTACAGCGCCATCTGGGTCACGGACCTGGACTCGCGAGAGCTCCACGAGGTAGTCGTCGAACTGCTCGTCGAACTTATGGAGCACGCGATGAGTCACGCCGGCGACGACGACGCCATGGCCGAGTTCGAAGAGCAGATGCTCGAATTCGACGTGAGCGAGTTCGTGGAGACGTATCGGCGAGAACGAGAGTTCGAGTCGGAACACGACACGGCGGTCTGAGTCGTGTCCGGCGAATGTACCCCGCGAGCGCCGGGCGAACGACCAGGCCGTGGCCCAGCGAGTGTGGTGTCGGGAGACGGAGTCTCTCGAACGTTCGAGTCGGAACACGATACGGCGGTCTGCGTCGTCTCGTCGCGGGAACTGCCGGCACACCCAGCGCGTCCCAGCACAGCCGGAGTCGTTGCACACGGGCGCGAGTTGTATTTACAATTTAGTACTGAAACGAACGGTTCGTATGACGGTGGCTGACAGACACCGATAGCCGCCGTCGGTGGGTTTTCGTCGAACGGCGGTCTGACGGGTGTCTGACGCAGTTTAATACCATAGTAGCGTATCTAAATTGGTATGCGCATACGTCAGGGCGAGTTCGAACGCATCCACACTGTGCTCACCGACGCGGACGCAGACGAGCCACTGACAGCGCGGGAGATTCTGAACGTGCTGGACGAGTACGGCGAGGAGTTCGACAGCGCCCACCAGGTCGCGACGGTGCTGGGTCGGCACGCCGAGACCGACGAGGTCGAGGTTATCCGCGACCAGCCGTACCGGTATCGCTTCCAGGACGGGTCCTGAGGGCGGCCACACCGCTGCTCGCCCGGGCCTGTGTCGAGGTCCGTTACCGAAGCGTTCGACTTCAGGACCGAGACAGGTTCACACTTCTGTCGGAAGGACAATAATATTCGACCGGGATTAACGGTCGGACTCGTCGCGGTGGGTGTCTGTCTCGCCGTCGTCAGCGGTGCGGCCGGGGCCGCCGACGCCGACGGTCGCCGTCGCCGAACCAACAGACGGGGAGTCAGGTGTAGCTCTACACCAGCAAACACCGGTCTATCGAGGAAAGACGCTCGCGATGAACATCCTGATTCGGGAGAACACGACCTGTGCGCGTCGGGTGTTGACCCGGGAGGCAGCCGTCGACTGAGAGCGAGCCGACAGGACGGAACCGTCGGGCGACGCGTCGGTTCCGCTCCCCAGAGGGGACGACCCGGCGGTCGAAACCGGATCGCGACAGCACGTCCGGGCGTTCGGCGTGGCGACAGCGGCGCTGCTCGTCGCTTTAGCCGTCCCGTTGTTCGGGCTGTGACCCGGTCACGGGCCCGAGGTGGGTGTGACGCGAGCGACGGTGGCCGGGCCGTGGATTCCCGAACACATAAAGGATATACCGAGCAGGGCTAAACGTAATCGCAATACAATGTCGGCTGGCCGAGATGGTGTGTCGAGACGCAAGCTCCTGGCCGGTGCCGCGGCGGTTACGGCCAGCGCGAGTGCTGGCTGTCTTGACCGACTTCAGGCGCTTCTCGGCTGGCGCGGCGGCGGACAGACGACGGTCCGGATCAAGACGCTTCCGGCGGACGCCGACCCTTACGCGTTACGGCTGGCGCGGGCAATTGCGGAGTGGCTGACGGCAGCGGGAATCGACGCCCGGATCGTCCCAACGGCCGAGGACGAACTCCGGCGACAGATTCTGGTCAATCACGAGTTCGATCTGTTCGTCGGACGAACACCGGACGTCCCGCGGGAACCGGACGCTCTGTACTCACTGTTGCACTCGACGGGCGTCCTGGCGCCGGGATGGCGCAACCCGTTCGGGTACTCGAACGCACAGGCCGACGACCTGCTCCAGCGCCAGCGGCGCGCAACTGGGCAGGACCGTCGGACCGTAGTCGCGACGCTGCAGGAGACGGTCGCACGGACACAGCCGTTCAGCGTCCTCGGATTCCCGGAGACGATCCGGGCGGTTCGGACCGACCGGTTCACCGGCTGGGAACGGGCGGACCTGGGCTCGCTACTGGGGTATCTGGCGCTCGAAGCGACACCCGGCGCGGGGCCGAGTCCACGAACACTCCGGCTCGGCACGACCTACCAGCAGGAGGTCCGGAGTCTGAATCCGCTGTCGGTTCGGTACCGCGACAACACGATGCTGACAGACCTGCTGTACGACCCGCTGGGACGGGCCCTCGGCGACGACGGAGTCGAGCCGTGGCTGGCCGACAGTTGGGAGTTCGAGCGACGAGGCGAGGACCTCCGGGCCACGGTCCGGTTGCGGCCCAACCAACTCTGGCACGACGGCGAGCCGATTACCGCGAGCGACGTGGCGTTTACTTACGAGTTCGTCGCGGACACGTCGGGCACAGACGAGGACAGGTTCGTGCCCGTCCCGCGGTACCACGGCCAGGCTAGCCTGGTCGAAAGCGTCCGGGCCGAGGACCTCCGGACTCTCGAGTTCGCGTTCACGGACTGCTCGGAAGCCGTCGCCCGGCGCGCGTTCACCGTCCCCGTTCTGCCCGAGCACGTCTGGCAGCAGCGTCGGCGGCCGGCCACTATCGGCGGTGTCGACGTGGGCGGAGAGGTGACGGAGGCACTGGTGACCAGAAACGTCCCTGCGGTCGGGAGCGGGCCGGTAGCGTTCGCCGAGCAGTCCGCCAACGGCGGACTCGTCGTGCGGCGGTTCGACGAGCACTTTCTCCACCGGACCGACGGCGGGGAGTTTCCGGCGTGGATGGACGGCGGCCTCCCGTTCCAGCGACTCGTCATGCGGGCGGACGTGTCCGACGGTATCATCGTCGAAGCGGCGGCGGACGGGACGCTCGACGCCGCGGTCAGCGGGATCGGGGTCGGCACCGTCGACAGGGTCGGGGACGCGGAGAAACTGGAGCTTCTGACCCGGCCCTCGGACTCGTTCTACGTGTTGGGGTACAACACGCGGCGGCCGCCGCTACACAACTACCAGTTTCGCCGCGTCTTGGGACGGCTGCTCGACCGTGGCTACCTCGCCGAAGCGGTGTTCGACGGGTACGCAACGCCGGCAGCGAGCCCGCTCGCGGGGACGGACTGGGTCCCGTCGGAACTGGAGTGGGACGGCGAACACCCCGTACTCCCGTTCCTGGGGTCCGATGGCGACGTAGACGAGGAACAGGTCCGGCAGGCCTGGCAGGAAGCCGGCTACCGCTACGAGAAGGGGACACTCCTCGGGCGGTGATACCGTGACACTGCTCGAACTCTCCATACGGGTACTCGGTGTGGTCGGGGTGATGCTCGTCCTGGCGTCGCTCGTGTTCGTCGGCCCGCGGCGGCTCCGGGAGACGAGAGCGGACATCCGGGGCCGCCTTCGCGAGACCGGACCAGTCGTCGCCGTGTTGGCCGGAGTGCTGGCGATGAACAGTTTCATCCGTGATATGAGTACGGACCTCTCACAGCTCGTCGGTGTCAGAATCACCAGTTCGATCCACGGCATCGAGGGTGCGTTCGTCGGGCAGGTCCAGACCGTCGCCTCCCCGCTTCTGACGGCGTACTTCTCGAACGTGTACGTCTACGGCTACGCGTTCCTGATGCTCTTCCCGCTGGTGGCGTATCTGACCGTCGACGACCAGCGGCCGATTCGAGAGCTGACCGTCGCCTACATTCTCAACTACGGCATCGGGCTAGTCTGCTATCTCGCGTTCATCGCCTACGGGCCGCGCAACTTCATGCCGGACGTGGTCGAACCACTGCTTTACACCCACTGGCCGCGCTCACAACTGCTCACGAGCGAGATCAACCGCAACACCAACGTCTTCCCCTCGCTACACACCTCGCTGTCGGTGACCGTCGCCCTGATGGCCTACCGGACCCGCGACGCCTATCCGTACTGGCTCCCGGTCGCGGCCTTCATCGCTGGAAGCGTCGCCGTCTCGACGATGTACCTCGGCATCCACTGGGGGACCGACGTGGTTGCAGGCCTGCTTCTGGCCGCGGGTTCTGTCGTCGCCGCAGTCCGAATCCGGCAGTTTGCGGACCGACACGACGGGGCGGCCCGGGACCGTTTCGGCGAACTGACCGACCGGCTCCGTTGACCCACCGGTCGCGGCGACGACCGGCCCGTGTGAACCCGCCACAATACGAATTTCGAAATTCGATTACGATGCTCGCAATCTATCGCCGGGCTTATTACGATGAGCGAACTGAGGGCGGACAATGACAGACGAATCAGAGGACCGCACGATTCTGTTGATCGGGAGTGGGCCGATCAAGATCGGACAGGCCGCGGAGTTCGACTACTCCGGCGCACAGGCCTGTCGCGCGCTACAGGAGGAGGGGGCGCGAGTCGTGCTGGTCAACTCCAACCCGGCGACGATCATGACCGACCCGGACATGGCCGACAAGGTGTACATCGAACCGATCAATACCGAGGCCATCGCCGAGATTATTCGGAAGGAACAACCGGACGGTGTCATCGCCGGTCTTGGTGGTCAGACGGGGCTGAACGTCACGGCCGAACTCGCCGAGGAGGGAGTGCTCGAGGAACACGACGTGACGGTGATGGGCACGCCACTCGACACCATCTACGCGACCGAGGACCGCGACATGTTCCGCCAGCGGATGGAGTCTATCGGCGAACCCGTCCCCGAGTCGGTCACCATCGAGTCCATGAACGAGGTCGAGGATGCCGTCGAGGCCGTCGGCGGCCTGCCGGTTATCATGCGGACCACGTACACCCTCGGCGGACAGGGGTCGGGCGTCATCGGCGACATGGACGAACTCAAAAACGCCGTCCGGAAAGGGCTCAACCTCTCGCGCGACGACCGCGTGATGATCACCGAGTCCATCGACGGCTGGATCGAACTGGAGTACGAGGTGATGCGCGACGCCGACGACTCCTGTATCATCATCTGCAACATGGAGAACATCGACCCGATGGGGATCCACACCGGCGAGTCTATCGTCGTTACCCCCAGTCAGGTCATTCCCGACGAGGGTCACCAGGAGATGCGCGACACCGCGTTGAAAGTGATCCGCGAACTCGGGATTCAGGGCGGCTGTAACATTCAGTTCGCCTGGCGTGACGACGGCACACCCGGCGGCCAGTACCGCGTCGTCGAGGTCAACCCCCGCGTCTCCCGTTCTTCGGCGCTGGCCTCGAAGGCGACCGGCTACCCAATCGCTCGCGTCACCGCCAAGGTCGCGATGGGCAAGCGCCTCCACGAGATCGAAAACGAAATTACCGGCCAGACCACCGCCGCGTTCGAGCCGGCCATCGATTACGTCGTGGCGAAGGTGCCGCGCTGGCCCAAAGACAAGTTCCGCGACGTCGAGTTCGAGCTGGGGCCGGCGATGAAGTCCACGGGCGAGGCCATGGCCATCGGCCGGACCTTCGAGGAGTCGATGCTGAAGGCGCTGCGGAGTTCCGAATACGACCCCGCCGTCGACTGGGCCGACGTGAGCGACGACGAACTCGAATCGGCGTATCTCGAGCGACCGACGCCCGACCGCACGTACGCTATTTTCGAGGCGTTCGAGCGCGGCTACGCCGTCGACGCGGTCAACGAGCTGACCGAGATTCGCGAGTGGTATCTCGAACGCTACAAGCGCATCGCCGAGGCCGCCATCGCGGCCGCCGAGGGCGACTTCGCGGCCGCCGCCGAGGAGGGCTTCACCGACCAGGAGATCACCGCCATCGCCGGCGGTGAGTTCAACGACACACACGCCTCCTGGCTTCCCGACCGCGACGAGGCACAGCAGGTCGACGCGGACGAGGTCGAAGCGGATGGCGGGAGCGTCACCGTCGAACAGGTCGACGACGAGACCCCCGACCGCGCGTTCAAACAGGTCGACACCTGCGCCGGGGAGTTCGCCGCCTCGACGCCGTACTACTACTCCGCCCGCGAACCGCTCTCGGGACTGGGCCGCGACGAGGTCCAAGTCGACACCGACGCCGAGAGCGTCGTCGTGGTCGGCGGCGGCCCCATCCGGATCGGGCAGGGCGTCGAATTCGACTACTGTTCGGTCCACGCCGTTCAGGCACTGGAAGCGATGGGCATCGACGCCCACGTCGTCAACAACAACCCCGAAACGGTGTCGACGGACTACGACACCTCGGAGGGCCTCTTCTTCGAGCCGATCACCGCCGAGGAAGTCGCCGACGTGGTCGAAACCACGAACGCCGACGGCGTGATGGTCCAGTTCGGCGGCCAGACCTCCGTCGATATCGCCGAACCGCTCGAAGCCGAAATCGAACGTCGCGGGCTTGACTGCGCGGTCATGGGCACCGCCGTCGAGGCGATGGACTTGGCGGAGGACCGTGACCGCTTCAACCAGCTCATGGACGAACTGGATATCGCGCAGGCAGAGGGTGGCACCGCGACCTCCGAGCAGGAGGCGCTGGAGATTGCTCGGGGTATCGGCTACCCCGTCCTCGTGCGTCCGAGCTACGTGCTGGGCGGCCGCGCAATGGACGTGGTGTACAACGACGAGGACCTCGAAACGTACATCGAGGAGGCAGTTCGGGTCTCCCCGGACAAGCCGATCCTCATCGACGACTTCCTCGCCGACGCGGTCGAACTGGACGTCGACGCCGTAGCGGACGGTGACGACGTGTTGATCGGTGGTATCATGGAACACGTCGAAACTGCGGGTGTCCACTCCGGCGACTCGGCATGTATGATCCCGCCACGGTCGCTCTCGGAGGCCGTACTCGGACGCGTCCGCGACGTCACCGAGGACATCGCGACCGCGCTGGACACTGTGGGCCTGCTGAACGTCCAGCTGGCGGTCAAAGACGAGACGGTGTACGTGCTGGAAGCGAACCCGCGCTCCTCGCGGACCGTCCCGTTCGTCTCGAAGGCGACGGGCGTTCCCGTCGCCAAACTCGCGGCGAAGGTCATGGCAGGCACGAGTCTCGACGACCTCGACATCGACGAGCAGATTCCCGACCAGGTGTCGGTCAAAGAGGTCGTCCTGCCGTTCGACCGCCTGCCGGAGAGTGACCCGCGGCTGGGCCCGGAAATGAAGTCCACGGGCGAGGTCATGGGCACCGCCGGTTCCTTCGGCAAAGCCTACCAGAAGGCCCAGATGTCCGTCGGGAAGCCGATTCCCACCGGGGGGACGGCCGTCGTCGACCTGCCGGTGATCGGCTTCGAGGACCACTTCGACGTGGAGGACCTCGACAGCGCCGACGCCGAGCAGCTAAAACAGCGCCTCCGTGACGGCGATATCGACCTCGTGGTCTCGCGCAACCGCGAGATTCTCGAGGTCTGTGTCGAGGAGACGATCACCTACTTTTCGACCATCGAGAGCGCCGAGGCGGCGCTTGAGGCGATTCAGTCGGCCAACCAACCGCTGAACGTGCAGGACGTGGCCACCCGCCCCAAGGACACCCGCGACTGGGGCGACTACTGAGGCCACGAGCGCCGTTCACCCGGTCGCGCGGAACCCCCTCTCGGTGCGGCCGGTCACCACGGCGTCGGAGTCGTACCGTCTGGACCCGGACACAGGAGGGAGTCGGGACACGAGGTTTCGGCGGCCCCGTCGGGCGACTTTCGGGACGCCTGACACTCGATGTGCAGGATAACAGTCTCTAAGTATCCACACTAGAAACCAGGGGGACATGTGCGAGGGGACGGGAGATGCTCGATAGAGACAGCAGTACCACGCGAATCGTTTCGGGAGTCGTTCAGATACTCGCGGTCGCAGTGGTCGGCGTGGTCGTGAGCGTACTCATCACGGCATTCACGGATAGTTTGCAGGTCGCACAGACGCTCGCGACGGTTGCGGGCGCACTGGCGACGGTCGTCCTGCTCGTGATCGTGGGCTGGTACGCCAGACGCCTGGAGGAGGCCGCAGCCGAGAGCCGGAAGCTCCGGCGTCGGCCGTACGTCAAGCGGATCGTCGCGACTGGGATCGACAGGATTCTGGAGTGGCTCACGACGAATCGTAATCGGTGGGACCGGACGAACCCGCCGGCGGGTATGCCCGCCTACCCCGAGATCGAGGACACGGGGGTTCCCGACGACGTGGTCGCAGACATCTCCCGCGACCACCCCGACCTCGTCTCGGACGTGAGTGCCTTTCTCACCGCGAGCCGAGAGTACCGCGACGCCTGGCAGGACCTCCACACCGACCTCTCGCGAATCGTCAACCACGCCTTCGAGCTATCCGACTCGCCCGGCATCATCGACGACGTGGTTCCCGAAACCTACGAGGGTGCGGCCCGGGCCGAGGGCGTCGACCCCTGGGCCGAACCCGACGAGTTCATCGATGCCCACCCTCGCCTGTTCGCCCGGCTCATTCTCACGAATCCGGAGCCGTCCCTGAACGGCGCCGCGTACCTCGACACCGAGGACTATGCCACGCTGCTGGTCGATGCCCACCGCCGTGAGTTCGTGAACCTCCGGGGCGAGGACGAAATCGCCGACCAGATCGACCTCGTCCACCGGAAACTAGAGACGCTCAAGGAGAACGACCGGAACATGGAGGAGCGCCTCCAGGACGTACGCAGCCAGTATCTCGCCGAGTACGAGATTATGGAGACGGAACTCGGCGAGATCAAGTCCGGCGGGCGGTCGGCGGTGTAGCACCGGTCAGAGGTCGTGGCTTCGGAGTCCCCGCCAAGGGTCGGTCGTCTACGGTCGTGGTCTCGGATCGTGTCGTCTCTGGCTTTCTCACTGTCCTGCGCGCAGCCGAGACCGTCGGCGCGGCCGTTCGGAGAGTGACTGCCACGACAGCCCAGCGGACTCGTTCGAGGACACCGGTGCGCCGTCCCGAACACCCCCACAGGATAGAAACTGACGTATTTAACCCTACATCCGTACTTAGAATTATATTCATTTATTCTGCGCCGCAAAAGTATCATAATAATACTCTGTAAGAGATATAACACTACGTTCGTAACTCTGATTACGAGACGGCACGACAGCTGTCGTGTGAACCACCCAACCGCAGTTGTCTACGTCAGCGTGGAGGCGGAATGACGGATTCGGATGTCGCCGAGCGAGCGTTCGTGCTCGCGGAGATGGCGTCCGACGATTCGGTGACGATGTCGGTCCTGGCCGGGCGCGAGGGCCGGTTCTCACAGCAGGCCCCGCTGAACGATCCGCCGGTGACCTACCTCGAAGAGACGGAAGCACCGGTCTTCGTGCTGACGAACGGAAAACGAGGGGTCGGTCGCGGCGTCAAGAGTAATACTATTGCGCCCGGTAGCGATTTCAGGACGGTCATCCTCGTGACCGGTCGACGAACGCTCTGTCTCGTCGGCCAGAACGACGGCGACGCAGTCGTCGCGGTCCCTCACGAGTCGGTAACAGCGGTCCGGTACAGCACCGGCTTCCGCAAACACAGGCTCGTCTTGCAGACGCCGGAGAGCGCGTACCACTGCTGGGTCCATCGGAAGACAGAGACGGCGGTCCTCGACGAGGTAACCGATTTCGTGGACGAACACACGGTCGAGCGGCCGGAGCCGGTCTCGGACGACGAGGCGGTGAGCCGCGTGATGTATCGCGGGCGACCGGTCGCACGGGACACGACCAACGGATCCAGCGACGATAGGGATGACTCGACGGGGTCAGCCGCCGGTGAGACAGAGGAGGAGTTTACCGTCACCTACCGGGGACAGCCGGTCGACCGGGACTAATCCTCGGCCATCGCCAGCACGTCGTCGAAAAAGCCCTTCGAGTCGTTGGGGCCGGGGTTGGCCTCGGGGTGGTACTGACGGGTGATGATCTCTAAGTCGTCGTTCTCCAACCCCTCGGGCGTGTCGTCGTTGACGTTGATTTGGGTGACCTCCAGTTTGTCGCCGGGTTCGGCGACTGTGTAGCCGTGGTTCTGGGTGGTCATCACGACCCGGTCAGTCCGGAGGTCACGGACCGGTTGGTTGACACCGCGGTGACCGAACTCCATCTTCTCGGTCGACCCACCGAGTGCACTGGCGACGACCTGCTGGCCGAGGCAGATGCCGGCCATCGGGGTCTCGCCGACGTAACTGTCAACGAGGGCCTTGGTCTGCTCGAAGTTCTCGGGGTCGCCGGGGCCGTTCGAGATGAACAGCACGTCGGGGTCGACCGCGGCCACGTCGTCCTCGGTCGCGTCGTACGGAAGAACGTGAACGACGGCGTCGCGCTCGACCAGCGAGTCGAGAATCGAGCCCTTCGCGCCACAGTCGATTAGCGCGACGGTCTCGCCGTCGCCGTCCGAATTGAACAGTTCGGGCTCGCCGACGCTGACCCGCGCGCCGATGTCCGTGTGATCGGACATGTGTTCGCACCGTTTCAGTTCGGCCAGGGCGTCGTCCTCGGTCGCGTCGGGGCCGGCGGCGATACCACACTTCATCGCCCCCTCGTCGCGGATGCCCGTGACGAGTTCGCGTGTGTCCAGGTGGTCGACTGCCGGAACCTCCTCGGATTCGAGCCACTCGGCTACGTCCCCGGTGAGTTCGCGCGCGATGACGCCGCGCGGATGGACGCGGTCGGACTCGAACCGCTCCTCGCGGACGCCGTAGTTCCCGATCAGTGGATACGAGAACGTCAGAATCTGTTCCTCGTATGATGGATCCGTGAGACTCTCCTCGTACCCCGTGTACGCGGTCGTGAATACCAGTTCCCCGCGGGTCGTGCCCGGAGCGCGGGAACGCGCCTCGACGACGCGTCCGCCTTCGATAGCCACGTAGGCGTCAGTCATTACGAGATGCGTACCCGTCGGCGGTTCATAAGTGTTGCTTTCGAAGCACAGTTACGAATTTCGCAATCCTCAAGTGCGCTGGGCGAGTACGATCGTATCTCAATGGACGAGTTGGACCGGCAGATTCTGAGCATTCTACGACGGGACGCTCGGACGGCGTACACGGAGATCGCGGACCGGGTAGGGACCTCGGAGGGGACGGTCCGCAACCGCGTCGAGCGACTGGCCGAGGACGGCGTCATCGAGCGGTTTACCGTCGCCACGTCCACCGGAAACGTCAAGGCGATGATCGAAATCAGCGTCGACGTCAACGTCGACACCGCCGCCGTCTCCGACAGAATCGTCGAGTGGCAGGAGGTCGACTCGGTCTGGCAGGTCTCGGGCGAGGAGGACATCGTGCTGGTCGTCGACGCCGCCGACACCGAACGGGTCAACGAGTTGATCACGAAAGCCCGTGAGCTCGACGAGGTCGTCTCGACTAAAACTCGGCTGATTCTGGACGAGCGGCTCGGGTGAGCGGCCGTGAACGGGGTCGGTTCGCGGCGGTTCGGAGTCGACCTCGGTTCCTTTTTGAACCCACTGGTCGATTGAACAGTCATGAGTTCAGAGGAGACGGCCGGGGGGACAGACTCCGGAGGGGGAGAGACGGCACACGAGAACGCGCGTCAGGCGGTCGTCACGGTCGACGCTGACGATACGGAACTCGGGACGGCCAACCGCCTCGATGCCCACACCGGTGACGGGATTCGTCACCGGGCGTTCACCTCGCTGCTGTTCGACGAAGACGACAACATTCTGCTAGCCCAGCGCAGCCCGGACAAGCGTCTCTGGGACACCTACTGGGACGGCACCGTCGCCTCCCACCCGGTCCAGGGCCAGAGTCAGGAAACCGCGACCAGACAGCGTCTCGAAGAGGAACTCGGTGTCACACCCGACCAGTACGGTGACCTCCAAGTGACCGACCGCTTCGAGTACAAGCGGCACTACCCCAACGAGGGCGTCGAGTGGGAGGTCTGTGCCGTCCTGCAGGCGACACTGACCGACCGAACGCTCAAGCCCGACCCCGACGAGGTTGCCGGGCTCATGTGGGTGCCATACGAGCGCCTCCACCAGAACCCCCACTGGTACCGGCAGCTCCGGCTCTGCCCCTGGTTCGAGATCGCAATGCGCCGCGACGTCGAGTAACGCCCGCGACTGTTCTGGCGGCGCACGTCTACACCCGCCGCCGAGCCGACGGCTACGCGGTGTCGCGTCCGAAAAAAAGCGACTGAGTCGTCGAGCGTCGATTAGCTACCGGTCTCGATGTTGAACTCGGTCAGGTACGCCGCCTCGTTGTCGCCGGGACCGGCCGGCAGTCCCTGTTCGGCGTTGACCTGATCGTTGATGTTGACACCGAAGACCGAGCCACACCCGGTCGCCGTGTCGACGTTGAAGTCGTCGGAGACCAGCTTTGCCACACCGTCGTTGTTAATCCGTTCGCCGGTCACCGTGCTGGTGGCCGGGAACGCGGAGCCGGTCTGGTAGCTCTTTTCGGTCGAGACGTTGATCGAGACGCTCGGGAGCGTACAACCGGGGTCCGAGAGTCGGTTGGCCGAGTCGCTCGTCACCTGGTCGTACGGGTTCTGGGCGGGCGAGGAGACGTCGAAGATCGTCCCGATCGTCCACACCGTAATCCCGATGTCGATTGTGGTCTCGAGTGACGTGCGGTTGTTATCGAGGTTGAACGTCCCGCCGGCCTGACCGGCCGTGGTCAGGTTGGCACGGAAGTAGACGTTCCCGATCGTGTCGGACTGGGTCTCGTTGATGATGTCCCGGGCAGGCGGGAAGTCGACGCTACCCCGCCAGGTGTTGTTCGACGGGTAAATGGTCCCGTCGATCTGGATACAGTCGTCCGTCGGCAGGAAGTCCGGCCCCTGCTCTGCTGGGTCGGGCTGCCCGTCGCGACACGTCGAGTACAGAATCGGGCGGTCGTTGTTCGGCGTGCCCGTCTGCAGGTAGCTCTCCTCACCGCGCACGTACGCCGTGAAGTTCTTCGGTCCGGTGTCGACCATCTCCAGGCTGAAGTCCTGGGTCACCGTTTCCCCAGGACCGACCGAGACCTGTGCGGAGGCACTGTTGTAGTCCTGCGCCGTGGCCTCGACCGTGTAGGTGCCCGGTGCGACCGTCAGCGTGTAGCTGCCGTCGGCGGCGGTGGTCGTCGACTGACCGTCAGCCGTGACCGTCGCGCCGCCGAGGTTGTTGCCCATCGTATCGGTCACCGTCCCGGTGATGGTGCCGTCCTCGGGCGTCAGCGAGAAGTCCACTGTCGTGGTGGTGCTCTCGGTCACCGTCGCCGACTTGCTCACGGATTGGAAGCCGTCGGCGTTGGCCGTCACCTGATAATCACCCGGCGCAATCGACAGCGAGTAACTGCCGTCGGCCGCCGTGGTCGTGGTGACACTGCCAGCCGTGACGGTCGCGCCCGACAGTGCGTTACCACTGTCGTCGGTCACGGTCCCGGCGACCGTGCCGTTCTGCACCGTCTCCGGGTTCAGCGTGATCTGGGCCGTAGCCGTATCGTTAGCGGTGGAGACACCGTGCGTGTAGGTGTCCGCCGCCAGACCTGTCGTGTCCACGTTGAACGTCACCGTCGTGCTGGCCCCGCTGGCCAGCGTCTCGCTCTGAGACGCGAGTGTCTCCAGCGAGCCGTCACCGTCCGTGTCCACGCCGAACTCGACGGACTGGGTGCCCTCTGCACCGCCGTCGTTCTGGACGTCGGCCGACACGGTAATCGTATCGTTGACGGTCGCCTCGGCGGGTGCCTGCAGGTTCGACACCTGGAAGTCCGCCGTCGGCGTCGCCGGTTCATTCAACGTGATCTGTGCCGTAGCCGTATCGTTGGCGGTGGAGACACCGTGCGTGTAGGTGTCCGCCGCCAGGCCGGTCGTGTCCACGTTGAACGTCACCGTCGTGCTGGCCCCGCTGGCCAGCGTCTCGCTCTG
>NZ_JAQCNH010000012.1 GCF_028275115.1 Halorientalis sp.
TCGGGCTGTAGTGCCCAAGACCTTGCTTCCTACGCACTCGGACCAGTCAGTATGGCGTGCTCGAAGCACAGCCGGCTTGATCGGTCTCTTGCGCCCCATACTTGTTTCACGTGCTCTGGGAATAGCAGAATTTCCATCGGGTCAGTATAAGGCTGCATACTTTTACCTGCGTCCCGTTAACACAGGGCCATGTCTGAGACGTGGCAGGTACTCCTGCCCAAAGAAATCGACTCATCGGGCCCGGACTCTATCGCGGATTTCGCCGACTGCACAGGGATGGACGACTACGACAGCTACGAGGACGCGCTCAGCGATATCGGGCGTTACGATGCGGTTATCGTCCGCGTCGCACAAATCGACGCCGAAGCCATCGCACGGGCGGACAACCTGAAGGTCATCGCAAAACACGGGGCCGGGCTGGACAACGTCGACATGGCGGCGGCCGCCGAGCGTGACATCGTCGTCTGCAACACGCCGGGAGCCAACGCCCAGTCGGTCGCCGAGCACACCATCGCCTCGCTGCTCGGGGTTCGCAGGCATCTCCACACCGCCGACAGACACGTCCGCTCGGGTGAGTGGGAGCGGGCGGCCTTTACCGGACGGGAACTCACCGCCGACACGCTCGGCCTGTACGGCTTCGGGAACATTGCACAGAAGACGGCGGCGATGGCGACAGGAATGGGGATGCGCGTCGTGGCCTACGACCCGCGAAAGCCGAGCGACTACTTCCCGGAGGGAGTCCTGCGCGCCGAGCGGTTCGAAGGCCTGTTTGAGCGGGCCGACGCGGTGAGTATCCACGTCCCACTGACTGAACAGACACACCACTCCATCTCGACGGCAGAGCTAGCAGCGCTGGGCGAACACGGCGTCGTCGTCAACACCGCACGTGGGGCGATCATCGACGAGGCGGCACTGGTCGATGCGCTCGAAGCCGGCACCGTCGGCGGGGCCGCCCTGGACACGTTCGAATCGGAGCCCCCGGGTTCGGACCACCCGCTGTACGGCCGCGACGACGTATTGCTGACGCCCCACATCGGCGGGGTGACCACGCAGGCGCTGGCCCGGATGAGCCGACGGGCCGCGACGAACGTCCGAACCGTCTACGAGGGCGGGATACCCGACTCCACGCGGAACGGGGCTGCGCTCTCGGGAGGACACGGCAAATGAGGACTCGGAACGGGCTGCGACGAGCACTCGAAGCGGGCGAGACGGTCGTGGGCGCGAGCGCGGAGAGGTTTTCACCGACGGTCATCGAGACGCTGGGCGCCATCGGCCTGGACTACGTCTGGCTCGACCTCGAACACGGTGGACCCAGTCCTTACAACAGCACCGCCTTGGAAGAGTTGACCCGTGCGGCCGAAGCGGGCGACATCGAACTGTTGGTCCGATTGCCCAAACCCGAGCCGGCACTTATCCGGAAGGTGCTGGACGCCGGGGTTCGGACCATCCTGTTGCCCCGCATCGAGACTGCCGCGGAACTCCGGGCCGGCGTCAAGTCGGCGCATTTCGCCTACGACGGTGAGGTGGGCGACCGCGGCGTCGGCGTCGGCCGGTCAGGCGAGTGGGCCGGCTACGTCGACAGCTACGTCGGCGGCGAGGACGACGAGGTTCTGGTCGGGACGATGATCGAGAACCAGCGAGCGGTCGACAACATCGATGAGATACTGTCAGTGCCACAGCTTGGCTTTGCCTTTGTCGGCCCAGCAGATCTCTCGATGTCGCTGTCTGGCGGTGATCCGCTCGAAAAGAACACGGCGGCGGTCACTGCGGCTATCGAGCGCACACTGGAAGCGTGTCTCGACGCCGGCGTTCCGGTCGGTCGCATCCGCAACGACGCGGCAGACGCGCAGGCGGCTATCGACGCTGGCTACCGACTCGTCCGTATCGGCGGCGACACGGCATCGATGCGCGAGGTGCTGGGTGCGCGCCTCGACAAACTACGGAACTGACGGCTGTCTCGGAGCAGAATTCTGTCTGTCGGCGTTATCGGCGGTCGGATTCGGGGTTGTGCTTGCGGCGGTAGGTACCGACCATCTTCCACAGCGCGTCGTCGAGTCCCTCACCGTTCGCTTCCGCTTCGAGTTGTCGGTACAGGTTCTCAGAGAGTTCGATTCGAGGCATCACCAGTGTCTACCGACCGAGAGAACATAAAATCTAGCTGACACGGAAGCGAGTAAATGCTTTCAGGAGTTGAGACTGCACGGTCGTGGTTCGATGTCGGATTGCTCGTATCTACGTCGGTTGGAGTCAGAGTCGTGGTGTGAAGGATGGGTCCGGTGCGCCAATCGAGAGACCGACATTGGTCCCGTCGTCGGTAGCGCTGTCGATGTTGCGGGACGCACGGGCGTCTCCCACAACGTAGACATCGACCGGTAGCGAGTCGAGTTGACCCGCCAGCGAGTTCTCTCCCTCGTGTCCGACAGCCAGCACAACGCTGTCGGCTACGAACGTCGATTCGACACCGTTGGAGTCAGCGACTGTGACGGCAGACTTGGTGATCTCGGTGACCTGACAGTCGGTTTCCCAGTCTAAGTTCTCGCGGTCGTGAAACTGGTCTAGCATATCTATGCGGCTGATGACCTCCTTGCGTGGTGCGAGCTGGTCGGCGTACTCGAGGATCGTCACATCGTGGCCCCGCTCGGCCAGCCACTCAGCGGTGTCACAGCCGACGCTACCACCCCCGATGATGAGTACACTCCCCTCGATCGCTTCACGCTCGGCCAGCACATCCCACGCCTGAGAGACATGCTCCAGTTCGACGCCGGGCACGTCCAGCGACTGGGGATGTGCGCCGGTCGCCACCACGACGGCATCGGGGGCCGCTTCTCGGACCGTCTCGGTGTCGACTGATGTGCCGAGCTGCACGTCAACATCGGCCTCGTCGAGCTGGTGCTGGATATACTCGTTGAACCAGTCGATCTTCTCTTTGCCCGGGGCTTTCGCGGCGAGGTTGAGCTGTCCGCCCAGTTCGTCGCTGGCCTCGTAGAGGGTCACGTCGTGGCCGCGCCGGGCACTCCATACTGCCGTCTCCATGCCGGCCGGGCCACCGCCGACGACGAGTACCTCCTGCTGGTCGGGTGCGGGTTCGATGGACGCGAACTCGGCCTCGCGGCCGACAGTCGGATTGACCGAACAGCCCATCGGTTTGTGCGAAAAGATCCCGTCACCGACACAGCCGATGTTACAGCCGATACACCGGTTGAGATCCTCTGTCTGGCCCGCTTTTGCTTTCCGGGCGAAGTGTGGGTCGCTCACGTGTCCACGACCGATGGCGACGAAGTCGGTCACATCGTCGGCGACGAGGTCGTTGGCCGTCTCGGGCTGGCGGATCACACCCACGGCGATGGTCGGGATGTCGACGACCTCGCCGACCGTGGCGGCGTAGTGTGCGCGCCAGGCCTCCTCGTAACGCATCGGCTCGATAGTCTGGGGAGCCGAGCCGTAGGTTCCAGTCGTGACGTTGATCACGTCGATACCGGCCGACTCGAACAGTGCCGCCACGCGCTTCGAGTCGTCTATCTCCTGACCGTCGGGGACAAATTCTTCGACGGTCAGGCGGACCGAGAGGCCAAATCTCGGGCCGACGCGCTCCCGGATGCCCTCGACGATTTCCAGGGGGAACTGGAGCCGAGCTTCGAGGTCGCCGCCGTACCGATCAGTACGCTCGTTCGTCCGTGCGGACATGAACTGTTCGAGCAGGTAGCCGTGGCCACAGTGGAGTTCGACGCCGTCGAACCCGGCACGCTCGGCGCGTGCCGCAGCGGCGACGTGTTTCTCGACCAGTTCCTCGACCTCCTCGGTCGTCAGGACGTGGGGGTCCCTGGCGTTGTACGCTCTGGACACCTCTGAGGGGACGACCGGCCGTTCCCCCTGGGTCTTTTTGACTGTCGTTCCGCCACCGGCGTGGTTGAGCTGAATGAACGCCGTCGCACCGTGGTTCTGGATGCGCGTGGCGAGTTTCGAGTGGCCGGCAATGTACCGATGGTCGTCGATCCGCAACTGGCGGGCGATAGCGTTCCCTCGCGTGCCGTCCACGCCGGTACTGCCGACGATGACCATCCCGGCACCACCTCTCGCGCGCTCCTCGTAGTAGTCAAGTAGCTGATCCGTGACTTCGCCACGCTCGTTCGCGTAGTTCGTCCCCATCGCGGGAACGACGATTCGGTTCCGAACTGTCTGAGTGCCTATCTGTCCCGACTGAAACAATGCGTCAACGTTGGTCGCCATGTTTCGTATTAGCTGGCGATTAGTTCTCTCCGTCGAAAAGCTTACTGACGCTGCGCTGATGGAACTGACACTGGTGGCTGTAAGTTCGTAAAGATATTTGCCACCCCGGGGTGGGGAATTCCTTCAGTTTGTTACAGCCACCAGTATCAACCAAACAAAACCGCGATTGCTATACGGGTCGACACTGATAGATATTCGCCGGGGTCTGGCGAGCCGAATTCTATCAATCGTTCTGTCGACCCGTATACCCATCTCGCCGCAGTGAAGTAGCTGCCACCCGTAGCAACTCCAATGAGCGAGGACGGATCGAACACCGAGGACCCGCCCCAGATAACCAGCACCGGTGAGGGCACACAGCGGGAGGTCGTCGTGCCGCTGCGCCT
>NZ_JAQCNH010000022.1 GCF_028275115.1 Halorientalis sp.
GATCGTGTGACGGGTCGAGATCCGGTGGGAGCGGATCCGGACTGTAGGTGAAGATCCCATCGACCATCTCGATCTCGCCGGGAGAGTCCTCAACAAAATCTTCGGGTCGCATTGTTATCTATCAACCCTATTGTGGGGTGTTTGGATAAATATTTGACCTTTCAGTTATCTAAGACGCCGCTGAGCGGTCAGTAAGATAACGGCAGACGAACTTCGTTTTCAGCACCTCCGAGGGTACGTCAGCGGGTTTTTGCCGACAGCCACTGGTGCTGCCCTCGTCCACGCGAGGACTCGACGCTTTCGGTCGGCACCCGCATCCCATTGTAGATGCTCAACCAGTCGCATCTGCGCTCTTCCGGAGCAACGAGATTCCAATGTCCTCGGCCTGAAACTCGCGGTCACACTGCCGACTATCGCGCTGGTCGTCTGGTACGTCGTCGAACTCATGTTGGCCTGACGACCGCCTCTTTCGGTCCGTCTGACCCGCGTCTGACTGACACTCTTGTGTGGGGGACGTCACCAGTCGACCATGCGAAGACGTGACAAGGCGGGCGACAGCAGCGGGGACGACCGGATCATCAATCCCGAGAGCGAGGCGACGGAGCGACTGAAAGCGATGCTCAACGCCCAGTGGGGTCGCGAGGAATCCGACCCGGAGGAGACAGCGGAGTGACCGACGGGCGATACCGGGAGTAGAGTATCACCTGCGGTCGAGGGTACGAGATCACTCGCGGCCGAGGGTGCGAAACGTCTCGTGGACCGCGGGACCCGTCTCGACGGCGACGAACTCACCGTCGTCGTTCGGTCGCACCCGATACGGGGTTTTCAGCCCCTCCGGGAGGTCGTCCTCCCAAACGAGTATCGTTCCGAGTCGCTTCCCTTCCCGGTCGTATATCTCCATCTCGCCGCTGTACGTCTCCCCATCGGCCATGGACCGGAGATCGTATGCCGGGCCGAGGAACGCAGCGTCTGTCGGGTCCGCGTCGTCGTAGTAGCTGTAGCGTGCGTACAAGGTGTCTGACATCGGTCGGTCTCTCAGGTCGGCTCCCCACACTCCGCGAGGAGCCGTTCGGACAGCGTCCGCACGCGGTCGGTTGTTGCCCCGTCACGGACGCGTTCGAGTCGGTCGGCGTGCGGGGCGATGGCGTCCGGCGCTACCGTGGCGACTGCTTCCAGCAGTTGTAACGCGGCGACAGTCCCCTCGGTCGGGAGGTCGGGGGCGAGCGCGTTGACGAGCATCGGCACCGTCTCGGCCAGTCCGGACGGTCCAGCGCCGACGAGTACCGGCAACCGCGTCCTCTCGACGGCGGCCGCGGTGCGTTCGGGATGCGTTCGCACGAGGTCGACCACGACTGCGAGCGACGCTGACGTCAGGTCGGCGGACTTCGCCGCTCGTGCCCACAGTTCGTCGTCGGGTCGACGGAGTCGCGCAAAGTCACACGCGGCGCCCTCGACGACCGGGGAGACGTACGCCTCCAGCGCCGCGGGTCGGGAGTTGGCGACCGCCGAGAGGATGCCGTACACCGGGAGCCAGTCCCGCCGGTTCGGGACGGTGTTTCGCCACGAATTCACGACGAAGTCGAGGTGTGGCTCCACCGCGCCGGGTCGGTCGCGTGCGACCACGTACAACAGTCGCAGTGCGTGGCGGCCGGCCCCGTCTCTCGACGACAGCGCCTCGACGAACGTCGCGGTGTGTGGGGCGAGGCGCTCGACATGTTCGGTCGGCCGTCCCCAGCGAAATCGCGGCCCGTCGCGCTTACCACCGGTGTCGTTCGTCGGCGGATCGACCGCGAGTTCGACCAGAACGTCGAGGACCGACCGGTGGAGATTGCGCTGTGCGGGCCACGCCGACAGGTACCACACCAGCTCGTCGACGGTGGGGACGACCGCCCCACGCTCCACGTCCTCGACAGCGGCGAGTACCCGAACGACGCTGCTGACGCGGTCGTACTGGTCCTCGAAGACCACCTTGGTCGACCCCTCGGCGAGTTCGCGTTCGCGTTCGAGGAACGCCGCCAGGACTCCGACGTGCGGGACCAGGGCCGCGGGGTCCTCGTCGGCGACCCGGAGACAGAAGTCGACCGCCGCGCGGGTCGCTTCGGTGTCCTCGCAGGCGGTTACAACCCCGAGTACGGCCGGCACAGTGTCCCGAACGGGAAACTCCTCACCGTCTTCGAACGCCGCCGCGAGCGCATCGATACAGGCCACGACTGTTCCGACCTGGCTGGTGTCTTCTAGCAGTTTTCGGACCGCGACCGGGTCCTCGTCGGCCAGCGTCGATGAGCCCGCAGTCGTTTCGGGGTGTTCGTCGGCGATCCGGTCGACCAGCCGCTCGTCCCGGTCAGCTAGTCGTTCGTCCCGGTTGCCCGGTCGATCATCCTGCCCCGAGTCGTCGTTCGGGTCAGGACCGGTCATACCTGTACTGTCGTCGCGTGGCGAAAAAATCCTGTCGACCATCGGTTGCGGCGGCAGTCACCTTTTATACGGGCGAGTGGGAACTGTCGTCCGAATGACCGACAGGCGCTGTGGGGCCACCTACTCCCTGTAGGAACTGCGACTGACCTGGGACACCGGACGGCGGGTGGGGGACCTGGGCGAGGTGGCTGACCTCTTCGACGCCGATGGGGTGTGAGACTGCCCCCGGGCGAGCGTCGGTGATACCGGGCGCTGTGCGTTCTACCTCGACAGCGAGGAGCGTGCCGACCACGGCATCACCGACGCGGAACTCTCGCGGCGGGCCGTCGCCGAACTCCGGGGACAGCGCCCGCTCCCTCCCGACCGGAAACCCGGCGAGTTCGTCGGCGTCGATGTCGGCGAGTTCGTCATCTCGGACGTCGACCTGATGGGTGACCGGGGAGTCGGCGACACGCTGACTCGGCCAAACAGGGACGGCGACACACCGACCCAATCCAGCGGGGACGTCGACCGACCCCCAGTCTACGTGGTCGGTTCGACCCTCGACCAACTGGTCGTCGACGATGCGACGCTCGGTCGAAACCCCGTGGTCGCCGGGGCCACGGTCCTGCGTGACAGACAGACCGCCGACACCGACGTCTACAGGGACCCCAGTCGCGGCCAAGAGTCCGCGGAATACGCCGACCACACCGTCCTCGTCCGGAACAGCCGTCTCGACGACGTCACGCTGTCGGCGACGTGCGTCAGGGGTCAGGTCGAGGTCAGCGGGGAGACGCGGATCCGGTCACTCGACGTCCGGGACGGAACGTTCACGAACAGCGCCGTCTCGGTCAAGGAGGGTGCCAGCGTCGAGCGGCGTCTCGCAGTCGAGGGCGAGTGGACCCATATCTCAGGGGTGACCGTCGGCAGCGGTGCCGAGGTAGGGGTCGACGCTGGGGACACGAACCGACGGACCGGCGTCGTCGTCAGCGGGGCCGACAACCCGGAAACCACCGTGACTGTGACTGGACCGGAGACAGCCGTCGGGGAACTCACAGTCGAGCAGTCACGGATCAACTCGGTGTTCGTCCGGGGCAGGGCAGCCGTCAGCGAGGCCGTCAGCGTCCGCGATTCGACGATAGAGGGGGAGCTCAAACTGTCGGGGGCCAACGGGCGACCGGACCTGTCGGTGGGCGGGTCGGGGACGGACGTCGGCGTCGTCGTGGCCGAGGGTTCGGCGCTCCGGAGACTCGGCGTGTAGGACGGAGCGACCGTCTCGGCCGTCCGACTCCGGGGGGACAGGACCCGGGTTCGCGGCGAAGTCGACGTGGCAGGCGCCGGAACGGTCGTACACGAACCCGGCGTGAACACGGGTGTAGGGCTGGCGTCCGGGCTCAAAGTGCGAGCGGGGGCCGGGTGACAGAGCGAGTCCGGGCGACGGTCAGGGGACTCATGCTCGGCGACGGTGCGCGGATCGGCGTCGCTGTGGCGGTCCGCGCCGAGACGTCGAGCGGTCGCTGACGCTCCGGACCGACCCGACTCTCGGCGGCCCACTATCCGTCGGCGATGGCGCGACACTGAACGGTGACCTGGCCGTCCTCGTCGATGACGACGAAAGCGAACACGACGACCGAACTATCGAGTTCGAGAGCGACCGCGGGATAGTGATAGACGGGGGCCGCGTAGTCGGCGACGTACGTCTCGAAGCTGGGATCGAGGCCGAACGCCACGCACTCACAGTTATGGACGCGGACGTCGCCGGGACCGTCAGGGTAGCCGACGCGACGATAGCCGGTAACGTCGCCGTCGAGGACGATAGCGTCGTGCGCAAGGACGTTCGCATCCTCGGGTCGACCGACATCTCGGGGGTACTGGCGGTGACCGACGCGGCCGTCGTCAAGGGCGCGGTCCACGTCAACTGCGACCGACTCGACAGCGTGGCCGTCGTCGACGCGAGCGTGGGACGCCGACTGATCATCATCGGGTCCACGACCGTGGATGGCACAGTCTCACTGTAACGCGACGCCGCCGTCGATGGCGATATCGTCGTCGGGTCAGTGCCCGAAAGTGGCTCCGGAGTTGGCGAGGCCGACACCCGAACACGGATCGGGGGCGGGATCGAACTCGGAGACATCGACGACACGCATCCCACGAGCGGGGGTGTCTCGGTCGGAGGGACGTTCGCGGTCACCGGGACGGCCGACATCGAGGGGAGGGTCGGTCTGAGCGACGTCGTCGTCGACGAGGACGTGTACGTTGTCGGCGAGGGCGCTCGACCCTCTGTCGGCGAGGTGGTACTGGTCGACTGTCTCGTCAGAGGGAAAGTCCGCCTCGACCGGGCCGACCTCGACGCGGTGTCGCTACACGAGTGTCGCGTCGGCGAGACGGTTCGCGTCGGTCCCGTCGACCGGGGTCCGGATAGGCAGGGAGACGATCCGGCCGAGACGGTCGCGGACCGCGGCGGGTTGTGTGGCCGACTGGGATGTCGAGCGGACGAGCATCACAGGCGAGTTATCTATCGACGCGACGCCGGTCGCGGAGAACGTGTCCGTTCACCGGGCGACTCTGGGGGGCGTCGAACTGTGCGACGCGATTGTCGAAGGAAGGGTGACGCTCTCGACGGTGGACATCGATGGCGAGGTCGTGGTCAAGGAGACACACGTCGGCGAACACGTCACCGTCGGCGCGGGACTGCTTGGCGGCCTTGACCTGGCGTGGTCCGTCGTTGACCAGCAACTCGTGGTGGGGGCGAACGGGGAGTCGCCCTCCGGCGCGGCGGGTCTCGTCGTCGTTGGTGAGTTCTCGGTCGAGTCGGTGACAGTCGGTGACGAGTCGTCACCGACTGTCGCGTCGAGACCGCCAAGATGAGCGGGCGCTCTATCCCCCGGTTGCGCTCCGCCGACGTCGATGGTTCGGCTGAGTTACGGCCACGACTGGACGCCCCCGGACGGGAGCGTCCTCGTCACTACTCATACAGGGGGGTACCGGGAGCGTTTTAAAAACCCTATTGATAGTACGGGAGTCTTCGTTTCGGACGCTCAGCGCACGCTGATCCCCCTCTGGTTACCCGGTTACAGTGGTGGTGTACACGTCGCACTAGGCGCTGGTTCAACTCTTCGGATAGGTTATAGTACAGTCGTAGCAGATCCACTTCTCCTGACTGCCTTCTGTGGTCACGTCCATCTGGTTTCCACAGGAGGGACATTTCTTGGCCATGCTTGGAGAAATGGCTATTCATTGTTAAGATTTGTTGGCGGTACTGTTTATTCCAGGCAGGGGTCGAATACTTCTTCCCAATAGGTGGAAAACTGTGGGGATCATATAGGGATTGGCATAAAACCCGATCGGATCCGTGTCGCCGCGCCGGGCCATCTCGTTGGCCGCCTCGAGTTGGGAGTCGATCAGCGTGTTCTGCCGGCGCCACCACTCCTCGTCGTCGTGAGTGCGGACGTACTCGGCCCAGCGCTTGATGAACGCCCGCCGCTCCTCGGCGTTCTGCCGCTGGGATCGTTCGAACTCGTCAGAGCTCAGTCGTGACCACCCAGTATACCGACTGGTAGAGGGCAACTCACTCAATCCGATGCGCCGAATACACGAGTAGCGACCGACTGATCGCGGCAAGATCTAGCCGTGACCGCACGAGAACACAGAGGACAGGATCTGATATGAGCATGGATACCGGCGACCCGACGGCGACCGATATTAGCCTCACGTACGACGAGGAGTCCGACCAGTGGCGCGCTCGCGACGAGACCCGCGACGTCACCGTCCGGGCCAGCACCCGGGAGGCAGCGCTTGACGCGCTCGACGAGGCCGTCGCGGACGATGGTGAGACCGATCCCGATGTCGAGGTCGACGCCGACGACCCGTTCTTTACAGCACCAACGTTTTCGAGTGGTCGGTCAGATGTCTCGCTGAACGTCGACGAGTACCTCGCTGAGGACACCTATCGGGACAAACTCGGCTCCAGCGAGAGTTCCTAATCAATCACGTGATTTCCTCGATCAACTCGAATCCGTCTCTAAACTGAGCACGCTCGTCGAACCCGTTCCGTGACAGTGCTGATACGATACCGTCGCCGGCGTCGGTATCGGTCGTCACGACGTACGCGAAGTCGGCGTCGCCCTCATCAAGCCGTTTAGCCGCAACGGCCGCAAGCGCGGTGTCTGTTTTCTCGATCCGATCTTCCGGTCGGTTCGACGACTGTGCGATATACGTTCGAACGTCGTCCATCACCTGCGACACGGTGCTGTTCGTGTAGTCCGGTTCCGCAGCGACGGTCACCCAGCCAGCGTTGATTGCGCTGTTGATGGGGGTCTGACCCGGCGTACTCCGGTCCGGAGCGCCACCCAACTCGTCGTACACTCGTTGTGGAATCACGAACGAGAGGTCGTTGCGCTGGGCGAACCTTTCGAGCGCGGTGTACTTGTTGCTCTGCTGGCGGCCACAGGCGATGAACACTCCCGTATCTACGACCCAGAGGACACCCTCTCCCATCGGGTCGAATGGTTCATCCATCGCTATGCTCTCTCAGCCCTCCGTCTCGGGCGGTCGATTGCGAGCACTTTGAATGTCCTCGACGTACGGATCGACCGTCTGCATGTCGAGCACGACGTCTCGAAGCGCGTGTAAGACCGCGATGGCGAAGGCTGGCTGGAGATCCAGCTCCCGCGCAGCCAAGCGCTCGGACATCTTGCCCTCAGCGTACGGAATCGCGTAGGTGAGCGCGGCGGCGAGTTTTCCGAGACCGTGTCGTTCGATCAGGAGGTCGAGGTCCTGATCCTGCGACGAGCGGCCGAAGGCTTCGATGAGGGTCGGGGTAACGGTGTATTCGTTCCCATCGAGATTGGCGGTGAGAGTAACCGGAACCGCCGAATATCTGTGGGTCTTCCGCTCCTCGTCCCGCGACAGCACCCCGAGTTCGACGAGCGTGCCCGTATCTGAGTACGCCGTCGTTCGCGGCAGCTCCAGGGCATCGACGACGTCGTCGATGGTGACCTCGTCCTGACGGAGGACGAAGGTGTAGAGTCGCGCCAGCCGCGGTTCGTCCAGAATCTGAGCGACCGACAGGAGGCCGTTCACGGCTCGCTCGGGGTCGCCAGCGGCTTTTGACATATGTTTCATAATTCGTGTGTTGGGTAATAGCGTTTGTGGAAGCGTGGACGGTCGTACCCAAACGTCGCGCTCCCTCTGCGGAGCGCACTAAATCGGTCTGACTCCTATGACAGTGCCGACACAGACCGGGCACAGTTACCCCA
>NZ_JAQCNH010000030.1 GCF_028275115.1 Halorientalis sp.
GGAGAGATGCTCGAATAACGCCAGCGTCTCCGTTTCCACGGCATTGAAGAACGATTCTACCGAAGGATCATCTTGCAGGGTCGCTGAACTCATTCCACCTCAGCGTTCACCCTGCTCTTTGGTATGCGAACTGTTCTATGACACCCTCCGTATTCAGTAACCCCCAACTGCCGAGATCACTGCCCGAATCACTCCACACCTCGATCTTCCGATTATAGATTGGGCTCGACAGCGTCTGAAACGTCTGTTTGAGACTCGGTGAACTTATGGGTAAGAGACAGGCCTTTAGGCGCGGGAGGATGTCACCAAGTCCTTGCTGTATACAGCGCGCGTATCGGTCACAAATCAAACGGGCCTCGCTGTCGACAGACCGATTACAAATTCAACGTTCGGAACCGGAAGATATGTGGGCGACTGGCCACCAGTACCCCCGGTTACAGTTCGAGGCTGTTGCCACCCGGCCACGAAGACATGGCGGCCATCTTTCACGAGCAGTGCCGCTTTACAGAGGTCGTCGACACCTACACCGACCATCGACTCGACGAGACCTACTACGAGACTGGTAGGGAGTGCGAGGCGGAGCGTCACTACCGCTTCGAACTCGCGTACGTCGTCGACGAGTCCGGCACCCGGCTGGACCGCGACGACATCGACCGACTGGAAGAGGAAGGTGACGACGGCTTCGAGACAATCATCGAGGCGGTGATTGCGGCGGAGCAAGCGTTCCCCGAGGTCGTCGACATCGACCCCGACCGTCAGGAGGGTTAGGTAGTCGTCCGATACGGCGGCTTCCAACTCGGCTACGAACCGGAGGGGGATGCGTGATGGCTCGAAACGACGAGTCACCTCACTATCGGGATCCCGGGTGTAACCGGGAAGCCACGCACACAGTCATCGTTAACGCGCCAGGACGAGGGTATGCGGAGGACAGCGCGTGCCGAGAACACGCGGAAAAGGCACGGAATCACGTCTACGTTAGGGAAGTCCGGCGTCGGGGAGGTGACGAGGCGTGAGTTCCGAGAGCGTTCAGCCCGAGGTCGAACCCCGGACTCTCCGAGCCGCCACGGGGTATATGACGATTATCGAGGAGGCCCGGTCGCTGTTCTCGGTCACCACGGAGTCAGGCTCCGAGTATACCTGCGACCTCCGGGAGCCTGCCTGTACGTGCCCCGACTTCGACTACAGGGATGATGTGGAAGAGTACAAGCACATTCGACGGGTCCGCATCGAGGTCGGCCAGGTCGATACCGGCGCGCTCGAAAACCGACTCACAGAGACAGCTGACGACCTCGACGCGAACGCTTTCTCCCTGTCGGCGAGGCCGAGCCGGGCCAGCCCCTCCGGAAAGACGTTCACGAGTCGACGGAGTGTCCCGTGGGCCACAGTACAATGAGTGTGTACACGGTAACGTAGCTTACGACTGCGGCGTCTCCCTACGCTGTTATACACCGCGTTTATCTTCCTCTGTAACATACATCGGGTATGGAACAGTTTACTTCGCGTCGGTCGTTCCTGGCTGGCGTCGGAACTGGTGTCGCTGCGGGACTCGCCGGGTGTGGCGGCCTGGGGTCGGGGTCAGAGACCCTGAAGATGCTGGACTGGGGATACGTCTACGACAACGGCGTCCTCGAAGCGTTCGAGGAGCGACACGGCGTGACCGTCGAGCGACAGTCGGCACAGGGGTCCGCGGAGTCGCTGTCACAGATGCGGGCCGAGCGTGCCGACTACGACCTCGTGCCGCTCGGGAACTACGCCGTGACACCGGCGATGGAGGAGGGGCTCATCCAGCCCCTCGACCTGGACCAGGTCCCGGCTTACGAGGACGTCTTCGACTTTCTCAAGACCGACTACTTCGAGCAGGACGGGGCGGTGTACGGGATTCCGCGGAGTTTCGGACACACGCCGCTCGCGGTGAACACGGACCTCGTCGACGCCGACGTGACCGCGCTCTCTGACCTCTGGAGCGACGAGTTGGCGGGGGACGCTGGCGGCCGGGACGACGCACGCCTCCAGACGCTGTACCGGAATGCGGCCTTCGATAAACCGTTGAACCCGACCAGTACGGACGATGTGGACTTCGACGCGCTGCGGGCGGATTTGATAGACCGACTGGAAGGGACTTCCGGGCTCTGGAACAACGGCGGGGAGTCAGAACAGCTCATGCGGAGTGAGGAAGTCGGCGTCCAGCCGGTCTGGAACTACGTCACCCAGACGCTACAGGCCGACGGGATGCCCGTAGAGCGAATTTATCCCGAGGAGGGGACGAAAGCGTGGTTCATCCAGCACTGTGTCCGGGCGGGCGCGGAGAACCCGGAACTGGCCCACACGTTCATCGAGGAGTGGCACACGATGATGGGATACGACTCGCTGATGGCGCCGAACAACATCGCCGTGCCCAACGAGCGGGTCTTCGAGGAGAACAATGTCGACCGGGCCGCGTTTGGGCTGGACGACCCCGACCAGTTCATCTACGAGGAGCCAAAGCCACAGTCCCTTATCTCACAGTACACCGAGACGTGGAACACGGCGAAAACGGAGGCTGACCTGTAGTGAGTGCCCTCACGGTCGACGGGCTCTCGAAGTCATTTGGCGACGAAACCGCCGTATCGGACGTCAGCCTGACACTCGAGGGGGGCGAGTTCTTCTCGCTCATCGGCCCGTCGGGCTGTGGCAAGACGACGACGCTCCGGATGCTCGGTGGACTGTCCTCACCCGACAGCGGAACGGTCCGGTTGGACGGACGGGACGTGACTGCCCTGCCGGCCCGCCAGCGCGCGACCAACATGGTGTTTCAGGACCTCGTTCTGTTCCCGCACATGACTGTCGCGGAGAATATCGGGTACGGTCTCGCCCGCAGCGGTGTCACCGGGCCCGAGCGGGCACAGCAGGTGACCGAGGTACTCTCGCTCGTCGGCCTGAAAGGGTTCGAGAGCCGTGACCCAAACTCGCTTTCGGGTGGCCAGCAGCAACGCGTCGCGCTGGCGCGGGCGCTTGTCAACGACCCCGCCGTGCTCCTGCTCGATGAACCGCTCGCGTCGCTCGACCGGGCGCTCCGGGAGGAGATGCAGTCGGAGTTCAGGCGAATCCAGCGAAACAGCGGGACGACGTTTCTCTACGTCACCCACGACCAGGAGAGCGCGATGAGCATGTCCGACCGTATCGGCGTGATGCGTGACGGAGAAGTCGTCGACAGGGGGGCCCCGCGGCGGCTGTACAATCAGCCCCGGACCCGGTTTGTCGCCGAGTTCCTCGGTGACGCGACGGTACTCACCGGCACGGTGCGCGAACGCGGGGCCGGGACGGTGGTCGTCGAGACGGGTGCCGGCGATGTGACGGCAGAGCAGCTTGATCGAGACCCGACTGTGGGCGAGCAGGCCACGGTCGCCGTGCGGCCCGAGACGGTCAGGCTCGACGGCGGGTCGATAACCGGCGAGGTCATCGACACCGCGTACAAGGGGTTCTACGCCGAAGCGACCGTCGCCTGTGGCGGGGCGGAACTCGTAGTCCGGCGCGAGCGACAGGCGACGCTCCCCGACGGCGGCGAACCGGGGACCGGGCCGCTGTTCAGTGTCGGGGAGACGGTCACACTATCTGTCGAACGCGCGGTGGTGGTGGCCAATGGCGACGGCTGACAGCGGGACCGGGCGGGACTGGGCAGTCGCCGGCGGCCCGACAGTACTCGCGCTCGCGCTCGGGGTGTTCCCGCTGGCAGTGCTGTTCGTCGAGAGCATCGGGCCGGGGCTCGGGACGGAGAACTACGCCAGAGCAGTGAGCCCCCTCTATCGGGGCGCGCTGTCCTACTCTATCGGCGTCGGTGTCGCCGTGACGGTCGTCTGCCTGGCTATCGCGTACCCGGTGACGTTCTGGCTGGCCCACCGATGTCCGGCCCGCTATCGGCTCGCTGGACTCGTTGCCCTGACGCTGCCGCTGTGGCTCAACTACGTCGTCCTGAACTACGCGTGGGTGTGGATACTCGCCCGTGGTGGCATTGTAAACAGACTGCTCGTCGGGACTGGACTGCTCGCCGAACCGCTCGACCTCCTGTATACACAGGTGTCGACGGGCATCGGGTTCGTCTACATCTACCTGCCGTACGTCATCCTGACGATGTACGTCTCGATGGAGCGGCTGGACTATCGGCTGCTCGAGGCTGCCCGCGACCTTGGAGCGACGAACTGGCGGGTGTTCCGTGATATCGTCGTGCCACAGACGCTCCCCGGGGCCGCCGCAGCGACACTCGTGGTGTACGCGCGAATCGCCGGTGCGTACGCCACACCGGAGATTCTGGGAAGTCCGGGCAACGTGATGATTGCACGACTCGTCGTGGATGCGTTCCAGGGGTACGCAAACTACGGGTTCGCGGCGGCCCTCTCCTTCGTCTTCCTGTGTCTCGTTCTCGCCGGGTTTGTCGTCGGTGCCGCCTTCCCGCGGGTCAGGAGGGAGCTCCGCGGATGGTGAGCCCGGTCCGGCGAGCGATGACCGAGGGGGTGGGTCGGTTCCCCGGCGGTGTCGTCGCGCTCACGCTCCTCTTTCTGTACGGCCCGGTCGTGATCGTGGCATACCTCTCGCTGTCACCCACGGGCCAGCCGACGATTCCCATCGAGACGTTCTCAGGGCGCTGGTATCGGGAGGTCTTACAGGACAGGCGGTTCGTTCGAGCGCTCGTCAACAGTTTCGGCATCGGTGTGGTCAGCGCTATCGGTGGCACCGCGCTCGGACTCGCGGGGGCCTACACCATCACCCGGAGTCGCTTGCCACGATGGGTCCGGCGCGGCGTCGCAATCGTCATCGCGCTCCCGCTGTTCGTGCCGACTGTCGTCGTCGCCTTTGGTATCGGCCGTGCGAGTGCTGTCGTCGGCCTGGGGTTCGGTTACGTCCCGATTGTGCTGGGCCATCTGTTCTGGGTCCTGCCCTTTACCACGTTCCTACTCGCCGCGCGGTACACGGAGCTAGACCACAATCTGGCCGACGCCGCGACCGACCTCGGTGCCGACCCCCGGACCGTGTTTCGCACCGTCACGCTCCCGCTGTTGTGGCCGTCGCTGGTCGCGAGTCTCCTGTTCGCGTTCGCGCTGTCGTTCAACGAGTTCCTCATCACGTTCTTCCTTGCAGGGTCGGGCGTGACCAC
>NZ_JAQCNH010000031.1 GCF_028275115.1 Halorientalis sp.
GGCCTGTACAGTGGCTCGACGATGGTACTGGTCGCCCAACCGGAGCCGGAGCCGATGTTGAACGCCATCCAGGACAACGACGTGACCAACTTCGCGGGTGTCCCCGCGATGTACACGATGATGTTCCGGGAGTACCGCGAGAACCCCGAGGAGTACGACCTCTCGTCGCTGGATTCGGTCACCTGTGCGGCCGCCCCGCTGGCCGACGCGACCCGGCGGGAGATCATGGCGGAGTGGGACGTGCCGATGGTCGAAGGCTGGGGGATGACCGAGACCAGCCCCGCCGGGACCGTCGAGCCCAGCCGGGGAGTCCGGAAGGCGGCGGGCTGTGTCGGCCCCGTCCTGGACGGCGTGGAGATCAAGCTCGTCGATCCGGAGACACGCGAGACGAGGGTCTCGACCGACCAGCTGGAGCCGTTCCCCGACGACGACCTCGACTTCGAGGACGAGGCGAGCGTCACCGGCGAGATCGCGATCCGCGGCCCCAACGTCTTCGAGGGCTACTACGACCGCCCGGAGAAGAACGAACAGGTGTTCGACGACGAGGGCTACTTCTACACGAAAGACATCGCCCGCGTCGACGCGGACGGCTACTTTTGGATCGTCGACCGCGCCGACGACATGATCATCGCCGGCGGGGAGAATATCTACCCCGCCGAAGTCGAGGACGCCCTCTACGAACACCCCGACGTGGAAGAGGCCGCCGTCGTCGGCGCACCTCACGAAGTGAAGGGTGAAGCCCCCGTCGCGTACGTCGTCCTCGCCGAGGGGGCCGAGGTGAGCGAACAGGAACTCCGCGAGTTCACGCTCGATTACGTCCCGTCCTACGCCCACCCACGCCGGGTGTTCTTCGTGGACGAACTCCCGCGGAGCGCGACCCAGAAGGTCCAGCGGTACAAGCTAGAGGAGGAGACCGAGGACCGACTGAGCGAACCGCTTCGCTCCGAGGACGAGGATCTGTAGGCGAGACAGTCTCCGACAGATTTCGTTTCGGGAGTCACGCGGAGGCGCCCGAGTGGCGACCGACGGTCCCGGTTCCGATACTGAGCGAGATGTCGACTGTCTCCGCACCGCCCCTGAGGACCGGTCGTTTGCTCGCGCCGTCGTCCTCGAACTCGATCACTCCCAGTGACTCCAGTTCTTTCAGGTTCCGATGGACTTCCTTGTAGTCGCGGTCCACAGCCGCCGCAGTCTGACGAATACTATCGGGTCGGTCGTTCACGATGGCTTCCAGCAGCGTCAAATTCGACGTTCGTATGAGTCGTTCGCTCTCGCCGAAGTCCTCGAAGTTCAGGATGAACCGGGCATCCTGTTCGATCTCTCCGCCGCGCTCGCCGGTTTCCGCTTTTCGCAGACGGTCGCGCGCCGCATCGGCGTGTTCGTCGGCCTGTCCGAACGTGATTTTCAGCGTGTCCGTGGTCATGGTAGATCCTCGATTTCGGTCGTGAAACGGTCCCGGAGTGTCAGCATCCCCGGGAACTCGGTCTCCTCGATGCTGTCGGGCGTGTGTCGCTCGTGACGACCCGGCGTCTGGTTCTCGTTGTCGTATCGGAGAATGTGCCACGGCCGTCGGTGTACCCGTAGTGGAGCGCGTACCGATACCCAGTCGGGAACTTCGGATCGTCCGTCCGGTAGATTTTCCGACGGACGACTAAGTTACCGTCGCGGTCCTCGACGTCTTCGATGACCTCGCGGCCCATCTCGTACTATGATATTACCCCCATCATCTTGGACTATGGGATCATCACCATCACTTCCGCAGCCGCGTTCGGCCCGTCGCCGGGTAAGCATTTGCAGGGACTGAACAATCAAACCACGGATGCCGTACACGAGGGGTACCTAACTTCCCTCGACCAGCCGTCGCAACTGTTCGGGCGGGACGGCCCCGCGGGCGGCGTACCCGTCGTACCCGAACGTCGGCACGCCGCTGACGCCCTGATTTTTCGCGTCGTCGAACAGCGTGCGGACGCGCTCGCGGAGGTCGTCGTCGTCGAGGGCCGCGCGAACGTCGTCGGGGTCGACGCCGGCGTCGTCCGCGATGTCCGCCAGCACGTCGGGGTCACCGATGTCTCGCCCCTCCGTCCAGAGCGCCTGGAAGATGGCCCAGTCGAAGTCGAGCCACGCGTCGTAGTCGTACTCGTCGCGTACGCGAACGGACGCGATCTGTGCCGAAAGCGAGTCGATCTCCCGGCTCAGTTCCAGGTCCATCGCCACGTCGTACTGCTCCTGTAGTCGCCGGACGTTCTCGCGGGCCTGCTGGTAGTAGTCCTCGTCTTTCCCGTCGTCGACGTCGTGGTCGATGCTCCCGTCGGGGTTGCGCTTGCCGGCCCGGAGGTCGAAGGGGTGCCAGTCGATCACGAGGTCGTCCTCGCGCTCGTCCTGGTACTCCGCCAGCGAGTGCCGGCCGAGATAACAGAACGGGCAGACGTAGTCGGAGTAGACGGTGATTCGCTCGTCTGTCGTCGTATCGGACATGGCCCGTTGAGGGCCGGGAGACGGGAAAGGCGTGCGGTCCAGGGGCGAGTGAGTGACGAGCGGGTTCGGGACGAAATCACCGACGCGGAGTTCGAGACCCTCTGGGAGACCTTCGACGAGGGGGCGAGGACGCTGGGCGTCTCGGTCGTCACGGGCCACACCGGCCGATACGTCGGCTGTAACTACCCGATGGTCGGCGGTCGGACACCACTCGCGGTGGGCGATCCGGCGGACCTCGTGCGACCCGACGGGGCCCGGGCGGGCGACCGCATCGTCGTCACGAAAGGGCCGGTCGCCGACGCGGACGAGGTCGTCTCGAGGTCGGGACTGGTCGTTGACGGCGAAGAGAGACGTCACCCGGGGCGAAACCCCTTCTGGGCGGCTATGGAGGAGTACGCCGCGAAACGTTGATTACTGCTCTACCGTCGTGGCCGTGCTGGACTGTATCCACGCTGCCTTCTCGTCTCTGTCGTAGACGATCAGGTCGCCGTCCTCGGTTTCGAACTCGCCGTACTTTTCATCGGTCTCGGTATCGATCTGCTCTGCTGGTTCTGCCATTGTTGTGTTTGCGCACGACCGAGGCCTGTCTTCACACGCCGTCGGTTGTGTCCTACTCGTATGGGAGTCGTTGCCAAGTATAAGCATTGTGCTGAATGTTGTATGGAGTATTGTTAGCATATTAGGATGGATAAGGTCGTGACGCCCGCTCGCTGGCGGCACGCACCGCCAACGGCTTAGTGTGTCCCGGCCCGACTGGAGGGTATGAAACGACGAGCAGCACCGGAGTCGCGACCGGTCGCGCTGACCGTCGCGGGCAGTGATTCCGGCGGCGGCGCAGGCATTCAGGCGGACCTGAAGACAATGGAAGCCTGCGGGGCGTTCGGCACCAGTGCGGTCACGAGCGTCACGGCACAGAACACCCGCGGCGTCGAGGGAACTCATCTGCTCCCGGTCGCGGAGGTGGAGGCACAGCTCGACGCCGTCCTCGACGACTTCGACGTCGGGGCAGTCAAAACGGGGATGCTCGCGACTGCCGGAATCATCGACGCGGTCGAGGGGTACGCAGACCGCCTCCCGAACCTCGTGGTCGACCCCGTGATGGTCGCGGCTTCGGGTGACCGCCTGCTCGAACCGGAGGCGGAGTCGGCCTACGAGGGCCTGATCGAGGCGGCGACACTCGTGACGCCCAACGCCGACGAAGCGGCGGTGCTGACGGGGATCGAACCCGAGAGCGAACGCGAGATGCGGGCGGTAGGTATGGAACTGCGAGACCTCGGCGCGACCGCTGCGCTGGTCAAGGGTGGCCACGTGACCCTCGCCGACGGCGACCGGACGGACGAGGTCGTAGACGTGTTGGTGACAGCGGAAACGGTCGAGACGTTCCGGCATCCACGGGTCGAAACCGACGCGACTCACGGTTCGGGGTGTACGCTCTCGAGCGCCATCGCGGCCCAGTTGGCCCAGGGTGACGACCTCACGGCGGCCGTCGAGACGGGCATCGACCTGCTCGCGCGGGCCGTACGCTACCCGCTCGACGTGGGCGAGGGGCCGGGCAGTGTCCACCACGCGGTGGCGTTGCGGAACCGCGCCGCTCGGGAGCCGACCGCCGAGTGTGTGACCGAGGTCGTCGAGCGGTTCGTCGACCGCGACGTCTCGCCGCTGGTCCCCGAAATGGGCATGAACGTCGTGGGTGCGACGCCCTTCGCCGAACGGCCCGATGAAACCGCTGCTGTCGAAGGCAGAATAACCCGAACGGTCTCCGGTGTCCGGCCCAATCGCGGCGTTCGCTTCGGCGCGTCGAGTCAGGTCGCGCGCTTCCTGATCGCCTGCCGGGAGTTCGACGCCGCCCGGCGGTTCGCGGTGAGCTGTCGGTTCGACGACGACGTGGCGGCGGCGCTGTCCGTGCTGGACGGCGAGGTCGTGACGGTCGGTAAAGCGGCGACGGACAACCGAGAGGCGGCGGGCGGTTCGGTGAAGTCGGGCCAGCAGTGGACGGCAGAGACGGCCTACGAACGCGCCGACGGGTCGCCCGTCGCAGTCGTCAGTCAGGGCAGCGTGGGGAGGGAGCCGATACTGAAACTGTTGGCCGACGACGCCACGGAGTTAACCGAGCGGACGCTGGCGGTGCGGGGCGCTCTCGACACCACGTAGGCGGAAATATCCGGTATGTTTCGCTCGACCGAATCGCCCGTGCTGTCTGGGACATCGTCGACATCGGCAACGCGACGCTGACAGTCACGACCGACTGCACCGCCCACGCCGACCGGGGCCGCCTCCAGCAACTGTTCGAGAACGGCCTTTGCAACGCCGTGGAGCATGGCTCGATAGGCGACCAGAACGCTGCGAGTTCCAGTGATACCGGAGAGCAAGGCTCCACGCGCCCACAGCCACAGCCGTCGGAGGCTTCGGTTGAGCAGGGTGACCGGGGCGAGGAATCGACGGCGGCCGTCCCGGTCCGCGTCGGGTTGCTCTCCAACGACGACGGCCCTGGCGTCCCCGCCGACCAGCGTGATCACCGCTCCGAGTGTGGCACCTCCGGGCGCGACGGCAGGACGGAACTCGGCCTCGCGATCGTCAAGAACATCGCCGATGCCCACGACTGTCGGGTTCGCGTCGCCGACGACGGCCACACGAGCGGGGCGGGCGCGCGGTTCGAGGTCAGATCGGGCCGGGTCGCTACCGCGGCCGCTGTGGCAGGCGGACGCTGGACTCGCCGGGCCGGACCGTGACGCCGTCCGACTCACGGGAGTCCAGATAGTACGGACTGGACACCTCGACCTGAATTCCCAGCGTGTCGCTGGGTGAGACGAACCGCTGGAGGGTCGGGAACTCGAAGCTCGGGCGGGAGACGCCCGACCCTTCGATCCGGTACGCCTCACCGATACCGTTGATCGGGTCGCCGTTGCGCAACAGGTTGACGAAGAGTCGCGCTTCCGGGCCGTGTACGTCGACGGACAGGTCGATCCGTGGCGTACCGTACCACTCGGCGCGGTCGCGCACGTCCCAGGTGTAGGTGACGTTCGAGTCGTACCAGAAGCTCCACTGCTCGATGCGGTCGTCCCCGTTCGCGTCGGCGTTGCCGAGATTGTACGTGATGAACTCGGTGTCGTCCGGCGGAAATTGGTCCTCGGTTCGGAACTCCTCGCGTTGTTTGAGGTACGTGTTCGACTGTGAGATGTCGGTGCTCTCACCCCGGAGATGTCGGTCGAACCAACTGTTTACAAGCCCGTTCATGTATTTGCGCTGGTCTAACGGCACGGTGATCTCTTCTGGGGCGTGCCCGCCCTCGTAAAACGCCAGCCGCGACTCGACACCGCGGTCCTGGAGGGTCCGGTAGGTCCGGACGGCCTCGATGGGCTTGAACAGCGAGTCGTCCCACGCCTGCACGAGGAAGGTCGGCGTGTCGTAGTCCTCGAAGTACGGGAACGACCGGAGTTCGTTAGCTTCCAGAATCCCCGGTGGGAGGTCGTTGGTCCTGAGCGCCTGCTTGTACCAGTCGTACAGCCGTGGGTCGATGTTCGTGTCCGGCCCGATCAGGTTCGCGCTGATGCCGCCGAGTCCGAGCAGGAGCGACAGCCAGCCGATCTTGATGACGCCGTTCGGTGCCAGCGAGTACTGCAGGTCGTTCCAGGTGATCCGCGGCGCGACCGCGTCGATTCGGTCGTCGGCCGCCGCCGCGGATAGCTGGATGCCGCCGGCGTAGGAGACCCCGTCCATCCCAAGTTTCGGATCGTCGGTAGCGTCGAGCGCCACCTCCGGCCGGTTGGCCAGCCAGTCGACCAGCCGCTGGGCGTCTTTGATCTCGTTGGGCCCGTCGAGCCCGACGGTCCCCTCGGCGCCGCCGAACCCGCGCGAGTCGTAGGTCAGGACGTTGTAGCCTCGCTTCGCGTGGAACTTGGCCTTCGGTGCCGTTAGCGGCGACTGCCGGAACGCACCCCAGCCGTGGGTCATCAGCACGGCCGGTTGTGGCTCGTTCGCGTCCGGCGTGTACAGCGTTGCCGGTAGTTTCGTCCCGTCCCAGGAATCGATGGTGTAGTCTTCGGTCGTGATACCCGACTGAAACGACGCCGTCGCCGTCCCGGTCCCTGCGGCCAGCGCCGTCAGAGCCGCCCCCGAGGCCCCGAGGAATCGTCGACGGTTCATCCGCCCCACATCTGTACCCCGCTCGTCCGCATTGCGATTCGCTCCCATGATACGCATCGACAATCTTCAAAAAGAACCAAATTAAGTGTTTATATCTGCCTGTTATCTTCGGTATTTTATACGCGTGCTGGTGAAATATTCTGCAGGGAGCAGGGGGCAAAGAGTGCCAGTTGTGTCGGGGACGGAGCGGTCTGTGGACGCAACACTATCCGCGGTCGGACCCACAGCGTTTTATTCGGTGTCGCTCCCAGTCAGGGGTATGACAGAGGCGACGGGTATCGTCGGGGAGTTTCTCGCCCTCAAAGAGGAGACCGCGGCGGACCTGCTGGCGATGCAGTGTGGCGACTTCTACGAGTTCTTCGACGAGGACGCAGAGACCGTGGCCGACGAACTGGATCTGAAGGTATCACAGAAGTCCTCGCACGGCGCGTCGTATCCGATGGCGGGCGTCCCGGTCGACGACCTGACGCCGTACCTGACGGCGCTGGTCGAGCGCGGCTATCGGGTGGCGGTCGCGGACCAGCACGAGACCGACGACGGCCACGAGCGGGCCGTGACCCGTATCGTGACGCCGGGGACCCTGATCGAGACGCGTGACGACGACGCGCAGTACCTCACGGCGGTCGTCCGCGAGGGCGGCGGCTACGGCGTCGCCGCCGCGGACGTGACGACGGGGCAGTTTTTCGTCACCAGCGTCGACGGCGACGACGGCGACGACGGCGAGGGGGCGCTGCTGACGGAACTGTACAAGTTCGACCCCGCGGAGGTGCTGCCTGGCCCGGACGTGCGGGCCGACGAGGGCCTGCTGGAGCGAATTCGCGACCGGACGACGGCGACGCTGACGCTGCACGCCGCCGACGCCTTCGCCCCCGGACGAGCGCGCCACACCGTCGGCCAGCAGTTCGGGGACGATGCACTGGAGAGCGTCGGCGTCGACGACGAGGCGGCAATCCGGGCGGCTGGCGCGGTGCTGGCCTACGTCGAGGAGACGGGGCAGGGCGCGCTGGCCTCGGTCACCCGCCTGCAGACCTACAGCGGGAGCGACCACGTCGAACTGGACGCGACCACACAGCGCAACCTCGAACTCACCGAGACCATGCGGGGTGACCGGTCGGGTTCGCTCTTCTCGACCATCGACCACACCGTCACGAGCGCAGGTGGCCGCCTGTTGAGCCAGTGGCTCGTCCGACCCCGACGGTCCCGTGAGGAGTTGGAGCGGCGGCAGTCAGCAGTGGCCGCCCTCACGGGGGCCGCGATGGCCCGCGAGGAACTCCGGGACGTGCTGGACGGCGCGTACGACCTCGAACGGCTCGCGAGTCGGGCGGCGTCGGGCAGCGCCGACGCCAGCGACCTCCTGCGGATCGCCGACACACTCGCACTCCTGTCCCGGGCGGCCGACGTCGTCGACGGAACGAGTCGATTGGCGGAGTCGCCGCTGGCGGCGGTCGTCGACGGCGCCGACCGCGACGCGGCGGCTGCCCTCGCTACCGAACTGGACGCGGCACTGGCCGACGACCCGCCGGGAACCGTGACACAGGGTGGGCTCTTCCAGCGTGGGTACGACGACGACCTGGACGAACTCATCGAGAGACACGAGTCGGCCAGCGAGTGGATCGAGACGCTGGACGAGCGCGAGAAGCGCCGCCACGGCATCACGCATCTTCAGGTCGACCGGAACAAAACCGACGGCTACTACATCCAGGTCGGGAAGAGCGAGGCCAACGACGTGCCCGAGGCCTACGAGGCGGTCAAGACGCTCAAAAATTCCGAGCGATTCACCACTCCCGAGCTGGCGGAGAAAGAGCGCGAGGTGCTGCGGTTGGAGGAGAAACGGGGGGAACTGGAGTACGAACTGTTTCAGGAACTCAGAGCGCGGGTGGCCGACCGGGCGACGCTCTTACAGGACGTGGGTCGGGCGCTGGCGGAACTCGACGCGCTGGCGAGTCTGGCGACGCACGCCGTCCGCAACGACTGGACTCGTCCCGAGTTGGTCGCGGACCGGACACTGGACATCCGGCAGGGCCGCCACCCAGTCGTCGAGCAGACCACCTCGTTCGTCCCGAACGACCTGTCGATGGACAACGACCGGCGCTTTCTGCTCGTCACCGGCCCGAACATGAGCGGGAAGTCCACCTACATGCGCCAGGCGGCGCTGATCACACTGCTCGCACAGGTCGGCAGTTTCGTCCCCGCGGAGTCGGCGCGGGTGGGCCTGGTCGACGGCATCTTCACCCGTGTTGGCGCGCTCGACGAACTCGCACAGGGGCGTTCGACGTTCATGATCGAGATGCAGGAACTCTCGAACATCCTCCACTCCGCGACCGACGAGTCGCTGGTCATCCTGGACGAGGTGGGTCGCGGAACCGCCACCTACGACGGCATCAGTATCGCGTGGGCCGCGACGGAGTATCTCCACAACCAGGTGCGAGCGAAGACGCTCTTTGCGACGCACTATCACGAACTAACCGGGTTGGCGGACGAACTGCCGGCAGTCGAAAACGTCCACGTCGCGGCCGACGAGACAGGCGGCGAGGTGACGTTCCTCCGGACCGTGCGAGACGGGCCGACGGACCGCTCGTACGGGATTCACGTCGCCGACTTGGCGGGCGTGCCGGAACCCGTGGTCGACCGCTCACGGACGATACTGGACCGGCTCCGGCAGGACGAGGCCATCGATATCAAAGGCAGCGACACAGGGCGCAGCACGACACAGGCTGTCTTCGACCTGAACGCCGGCGACTTCGCCAGTGGTACTCACAGCGAGGACGGGTCCCAGGTGACAGCCGAAGACGACGCCACCATCGACCCGGAAACAGAGGACGTACTGTCGGACCTCGCCAGTCTCAACCTCGACGAAGTGCCGCCAGTAGAGCTACTGGCACGCGTTCAGGAGTGGCAGGACCGCATCGACGTGGAGTGAACAGGAGGGGTGATTCCGGGTGCGGTGGAGTGCAGGTCCGGTTCACCGGACCGGTCAGTCCGGGTCGGCCGCTTCGACGGCGATGTGGTCGCCGGTCTCGTTGACGTGCCCGATAGTTTCGGTGCAGTCCGGGCACTCAGCCCTCTGACGCTGGCTCGGTAACCGGTCTGGGACCGCCGTCTTGCCTCCACACGCCGGGCACGTCATCACCTCGCCCGGCGCGAAGGTAACGATGGCGTCGCCGTCGTCATTACCGTCCTCGTCAGCGCCATTTCCGTTGGTTTCCGCCGGCGCCGACGTGGCTGTGTCGGGTTGGGAACCGTCGTCGTCTTCGGACGCGGTCGTTGTTTCGTTGTTCTGTCTGGCACCGTCCGTTCGACTGCGTTCCGTCGCGATATTTGGACTCTGTCGACGTATCGCCGTCACCACACGACGGACCTCGCGAAGCGACGGCGAGATGTCCGTGGCTTCGTACTCCGTTTGCGATGTCGCGATCTCGATACCGGGTGCGACACCGTCAACGACGGAGACGCGCTGGACCTCGTCGTACGGGAGTGTGATCGTCCGCTCGTCGATCTGTCCGGTTCTTGCCTCGATTACGATGCGGTCTTGTCGCGCGGAGAACGACAGTCCGACCGCGTCGAGTGACACTGCTCCTGTCGATAGGACTCGGTTCGGTTCGGCGGCGTATGGGATAGTATCAGACATCACTGAACGTTCGGTGGTGGTTGCTGGTCACGACGAGACACTACACGGTGCCGGGGTCGCGCCGACCCCAGGCCAGGTTGTCAATCAGTCCTCTCTCGGTCACTGCTGGTCCTGCAGTTCGTCCATCATATCGTTGAAACTCGCGGCGAGTGCCGTCAGATTCGGATCGTCGACAGTCTCGTCGAGTCGCTGTGAGAAGTCACCGCTCGCCACGGCGTCCATCTGTGCGGACCACTCGCCAGCGACAGTTTCGAGTTCCCGTTCCCGCTCGACAGCTTCCTCGATGACCTCGGACCGGCCTTCCGTTCCGTCGCGGAAGGCCGCCAGCGCGCGGTACACTTCGCCGAACTCGTCGTCTCTGTTGGTCTCGAGGCGCGTATCGAACTCGCCTTCCTCGAGTTGTCGGGCCCTGGCAGCGACGATCTGCAACGCCGACAGCGCCTCGCGGCCCACGGAGGCGGCGACGAACAGCACTCCAACGATCAAGACGATCAGTATCGTCACGATACCCGACAGGAGGTCGGCCTGCAGCGACGACTCCAACTTCGGTGCGAGGCTGGTGTATATGTTGAGTGCCGCCACTGCGATAGCGCCGATTATTAAAGCCGTGCCGATTCCGAACTTCGTCGTGTACTGCGTTCGCGAGCGTGATGCTTCGGTCATTTTTTTCAGTGATGTTTGGATATCGTGCAATACTGGACCCGGTACTGTTCAGTCGTCGGCGGACCTGCTCACGGCCGACACGTCCCGGGAGACGAACTTGTTCAATTCGTACTGTCGCAACAGGATGATGGACATCAGACCCACCTTCGCGGTCAGATCAAGAACGACGACAGTAAAGTCGAGATCCGCCGCCTGTAACACTCCGGCACCGAGCGGACCGAGCAGGTAGATAAGCGGGTATATCGACCACACGGTCACGGTCAGGTCCCGGGTGCTGATGAAGAGGCTACGAGCGGTGCGTGATGCCCCGACCGACGCCTGCCCGAACGTCCGGACGAACAGGTAGACGAGGCCGACGAACAGGAGTAACGAGGCGCTGAAGGCGATCCATTGGAGCGGCCCTGAGAGGACGATGAACAGGTAGCCAAGGGCGATCATCAGGACGTTCATACCGACGGCGACGCTCCGCGTAGAGGAGTCAACGTCAGCGAGCAGTCCGATATAATACGTGATTATCGGCGTCGAAATCATCCAGTCCGCGAACCGTAGCAGTTCGATGTCGACGATGCCTGGAAGCAGTCCCAGAGCGGCGGCGGTCATCCCGAGGTATGCCGTCCCTGCGACGGCGGCGTGTACCGGTGGGAGGTAATAAAATGGCGAGCGGAGCGTGCCCCGTCTCGCTGCGAACCAGACGAAGAACACAATCGAAATAAAAAATATGCTCGCGCCGATACCGAACCAGACTGCTGAACCAACCATGGTGTGGAATACTACGTTTTGACGGGTGTAAATCTTGTTAAATCGCCGCCATACTCCTGCGCAGTTAGTTGGTAAAGAGAGTCAAAGTACTGTCTGGGCGCGTATTTAATATTACGTTTCCTCGACACTTTATTTTGTTCTTCGAATACTACACAAGAAAGTGACGACGGTCAACAGGGGGAAGAGTGGCTCAGTGTTTCGGCGCCGTTGGACGTCTTGGACTGTCGCTGCTACGACGGAGGTAGCCGGGGAGCGCTCGTCGTCGGGGCGCCCGTACCGTTCGGGGGCGTACACCTGCCGGTGACACAGCCCATCGACTAGACATCAGCCTTCCACCTGAGCTGTATGAGCCTTGGAGATTGCGTGGCTTGGCTGGACTCGCCGACAAGGTCGTGTACCGGTCCCGCGGTGTCCTAAGACCTGACAGGCCGGGCGCAACGGCGACGGTCAGGCGTAGTAACCGGAGCGGCCGCGATGCCGGAGTCGGGTCCGGCGGCCCGTCTCTCGGTTCGGGTGAGACTGCCATCGGAAAAAGAATTATGTAGTGTAGAGGCAGTTTCAGCCATAGTTCCACTGGGCGAGGAGCAGCGTATGCTGGTCGAGACGGCTTCGGAACTCGCTGAAAGCGAGCTCGCCGAGCGGGTCTACGAGTGGAACGGCGAGGCATCCTGGGAGAACCTGGAGTTGCTCGCCGACCGTGGCTTTCTGGGAAGCAACTTCGACGAGGCGCACGGCGGTGCGGGTCTTTCCGAGTTCGAGGCGCTGTTGCTCAACGAGGCCATCGGCCGGGTCTGTCCCGATACGGCGGCGTCTCTCAGTTCGATGCACATGACCGCGCCACGGACGGTCGACATGTTCGGCACCGAGACGGCCAAAGAGGAGTACCTGCCACCGCTGACCGAAGACGGGGATTTCGCCGCGATCTATATCTCGGAGCCGGAGGCTGTGTCCGACGTACACGCGATGAACACGGTGGTCGAGGAGCGCGATGGCAACCCCGTCGTCAACGGAGAGAAGGCGTGGGTCTCACGGTTCGAGGGCGCGTCGACCGGTGTGACGTGGGTGTAGTTTCCGGAGAGACTCGGCACCGGCACCGTCGACCTCGACGACCCTGGCGTCACAGTTAGCAATCACTGCAGGTCTGTGGCGCGAACGGTTGTCGGCAGGGTCACCCCTTAGAGTTTCTCTACCGACTCCAGCGCGGCTGGCGGTTGGCCGGCGGGACCGACGGGATTCAAAAGACACCGTCGCCCGCTGGCTCAAGCGCGATGGCGTCCCGACGGTCTTGGGCTGAGCCCACCGGACCGGCCGAAGCCTGGCCACCACTTATATATGCCCGATGTCTTGGAGGAGTGGGTTTAATTACGGCCAGCCACTGGACATGTTCAGTGATACATAGTGTCTGACGCGAGCATGGACGTGAACACGGCCGGGGAAAGTGCGGACACCGATGTCGACGCCGTCGTCATCGGCGCGGGCTTTTCGGGCCTGTACATGCTACACAAACTGCGCAAGCAGGGCCTGGACGTACGCGTCTACGAGAAAGGCGACGAAGTCGGCGGGACGTGGTACTGGAATCGCTATCCTGGTGCACGCTGTGACAGCGAGAGTCACATCTACTGTTACTCCTTCGACGGGGACCTCCACGAGGAGTGGGAGTGGAGCGAGCGCTACCCGGAACAGCCCGAGATTCTCGAGTATCTGCAGTGGGTGGCCGACCGGCTGGACCTGCGACGAAACATCGCGTTCGAGCGGGAGGTCACGTCGGCGACGTACGACGAGAGTTCGGACACCTGGAGCGTCGAGATGGCCGACGGGGAGCGCGTCTCGACGCGATACTTCATCACTGCGGTCGGCTGTCTCTCGAAGCCGTTCCGTCCGGATTTCGACGGTCGAGACGAGTTCGAGGGAGACTGGCACCACACGGCCCGGTGGCCCGAAGACGGGGTCGACTTCAGTGACAAACACGTCGGCGTCATCGGTACCGGTTCGACCGGCATCCAGTTCATCTCTGCTGTCGGCGGTCGGGCCGACCATCTGACGGTCTTCCAGCGGACGCCGAACTACGCGGTCCCGGCCCGGAACCGTCCACTCGAGGACGACAGGTACGAGGAGATCCGGGCGAACTACGACGACATCTGGGAGCGGGCGCGAGACTCCCGGCTGGGGATGCCGTTCGAGCACGAACACGAGACGGCATACGGTCTCTCGGAGGACGATATCAGGGAGGTTCTCGAAGAGCGCTGGCAGCAGGGTGGCTTCCGGTTTCTCCACACCTTCGAGCCCGGGTCCATCCTGTCGAATGCCGAACTCAACGAGACCGTCTCGGAGTTCATCAGAGAGAAAATCCGCGAGAAGGTCGACGACCCCGAGACCGCCGAGACACTCGTCCCGACGGACCACCCTTACGGGGCCAAGCGCCCGCCGATGGACTACAACGACTACTACGGAACGTTCAACCGCGACGATGTGTCGCTGGTCGACGTGGACGCGGCCCCCATCGAGCGGGTCACGGCCGGGGGTATCCGGACGACCGACGACCACTACGACTTGGACGTGCTCGTGTACGCGACCGGGTTCGACGCGATGACGGGTGCACTCCTGGCGTTGGACGTCGAGGGACCGAACGGCCGGACCCTCGAACAGAAGTGGAACGCCGGCCCGCGGACGTATCTCGGCCTCATGACCCACGGGTTCCCGAACCTGTTCACGATTACAGGGCCACAGAGTCCGTCCGTGCTGACCAACATGCCGATGGCGATCGAACAGCACGTCGAGTGGATCGCCGACTGCATCGGGTACATGGACGACCACGGCTACGACCGCATCGAGGCGAGCGAGGCCTCCGAAAACCAGTGGGTCCAGAACACCAACATGCTGGCCGAGAACATGCTGTTCTCCGAGGCCAAGTCCTGGTATCGCGGCGCGAACGTGCCCGGGAAGACGCAGGTGTTCACCCCCTTCCCCGGCGGCCTCGACAACTATCGGGAGATCTGTGCCCGGGTCGCCCGCGACGACTACGACGGCTTCGAGTTGGGTCGACCCAGTAGCTCGGCAGGCGACGCCGTGTCCGAAGCGGACGACTGAGGGGACCGTCGGGACCTCCGGTTCTTTGCTGGTGTTACCCGCAGGGCCGACGTGACCTACATCTACGCCAAACACGACATCGAGGAGCACGAGCGCTTGGAGCGCCACCACGAGGCAAACGCCGAGGCGCGGGCGACCCACGGCTCGCTCGGTACGCAGGCGTTTCGCCCGACCGACGACGGAGACACTGTGGTCGTCCTGCAGGAGGTCGTCGACGACCGACTGGCGGAGGCGCTTTCCTACGACGACTCCGAAGGGTTCGCCGAGACGCTCGACGAGGCGGGCGTCGTCTCGGTCACCGAGTCGGCCGTGCTGGAGAAAGTACACGAACAGGACGCCTGAGACGGCTCGCGACGGGAGCGAGCGATCCGGCGTCGCCACAGACCTGTCGGAACGCGTGAGGGGCACGGGTTTTTGTACTTCAGGTGCGTCTCTATCCAGAACAGCGTCGAGAGACGCGAGAGGATTGCGAACGAATGAGTCGAGACAACTCCGGAGATAGTTCGGCCGAGTCGCCGTTCCGGTCGCTCGCCAGCGACCCGGAACTCGTCCAGTCGCTGATCGGGGCCGCCGACACTGGCGTCCTCGTCACCGACGCCGACGGCACTGTGAGCTGGGTCGCCGACTGCGTCGGCGAGTACTTCGGCTTCGACACCGAGGAGGCCATCGGGGCCGAGCGTGCGGCGGTGCTCGAATCACGGATCAAGCCCCGGGTGGAGGAGCCGGCCCGGCTCCCCCCGTCTGCCAGCAGCGAGTGTGGGCCTGGTGGCGTCGACTGTCACGTGCTGGCGACCGACACCTGTCGAGAGCGGTGGGTTCAGTATCACGGTCACGAGGTATCGGCTGGACCACTCGCCGGCGGTCGAGTCGACCAGTTCGTCGACGTGACCGAACAGCACCGCTCGGATCGACGTGTACCCGACCAGCGATACGAGACGGTGCTCGACTACTTTCCGAACGGTGCGATCACACTGGTCGACGAGTCGTTTCGATACCGACTCGCCCGTGGCGAGTTGTTCGACAGGTTGCCGGAGGTGCCGGAGAGCGTCGAGGGCGCGAAGGTGAGTGACCTCACGTCGGGCGACCGGGACGAGTTCGTGGAGGCGTACCACCGAACGCTCGACGGCGAGTCGGTGACGACCGAAACGACGGTCGACGACCGTGTCCTCGTCCATCGGACACATCCGGTGTCCGACGACGACGGGAACGTCCGGGCGGCCATCGGGGTGACGCAGGACATCACCGAGCAGGAGGCCCGCGAGCGGGAGTTGCGCGAGACGAAACAGCGGTTGCACATCGCGCTCGAAGAGACCGAGACCGGTGTCTGGGTGCTCGAGGACGGCGACACTGTGGGGCCTTTCAGGACGATCACCGAACTGTTCGGCGTCGATCCGGACGCCGACAGCCTCGAGCGGTACGTCGAACGAATCCACCCGGCCGACCGACAGGCGGTGGCGGAGCAGATACGGACCGCGCGGGAAGACGGGGAACGATTCGACGTGGAGTTCAGAGTGCAGACAGAGGACTGTGAGCGCTGGATCTACGGTCGGGGCAAGGTACTCGGCGACACGGACGGTCGGCGGATTGTCGGCGTCACGACGGACATCACCGATCGCAAGCGACGGGAGCAGGTACTGGAGAAGCGCGAGCGGATCCTCCGAGAGCTGCACACGGCGACGCGTGAGTTCCACCCACCGAGTTCGTTCCCGGTGATCGCCGAGTTTCTCGTGGAATTCGTCGAGCGCGCCTTCGGGTTCGGGTACGTCAGCGTCAAGCGGTTCGACGAGGGGGCCGGGTGTCTCCAGCCGGCAGCCCGGTCGTCGTCGGTCGACGCGCCCGTTGCACCGGGTCCCGTCGACCCGGGACCGAACCCGATCTGGGAGGCCTACCGGAACGGCGAGTCACGGATCGTCGACGGTCGGAAGATCCAAGAGGACACTGACATGGCGATGAATCAGGCGCTGATCGTTCCCATCGGTGACTTCGGGGTGACGTTAGCGTGTACGACCGGTGAGCGAGCGTTCGACGACGTGGACCAGGACCTCATCGAGGTGGTGGCGGCGAACGCCGAATCCGCCTTCCAGCGCCACCACAGCGACCGAGTCCGGTCCGAGATCACGGAGGAGCTGTCAACTCAGCAGACGAAAGTCGACGAGTTGAAACGGGTCATCGACGTGATCCAGGGGGTCCAGCGGCGGATCGCTGACAGCGAGAGCCAGGAGGCGCTGGACGCTGGCGTGTGTGAAGAACTCTCCCGGACGGAAGCGGTCGATTTCGTCTGGGTTGGACGACCGAAGGGGCAGGACGCGGATCTCGACCCGGTGGCGTGGGCGGGCGAGGACGGCAGGTATCTCGATTCAATCGGGACCGCTGAGACGGACAGTCCGGTGCCCGCACAGCGGGCGGCGACGAGTCACGAGCCGTACAGGTGCTCGAACATCTCCGAGCGCGTCATCGACGAGCCCTGGGCGAAAGAAGCGCTTTCCGTCGAGTTCAGATCGGTCGTGTGCATTCCACTGGTGTACGACGACGTGCTCTACGGGGTGCTGACGGCGTACTCACGGACCGACGAGGCGTTCGGACAGCTGTACGAGGATTTCCTGACCGACATCGCGTCGCTGATGTCGAACTACAGTCGGATTCTCGACAATCGCTACGAGGGCTCGAAGCGAGGGTTCACCGAACTCGAGTTCTCGCTGTCCGACGAGACCTACCCGCTGCAACGGCTCGCGGCCGAGACCGACGCGGCAATCCGGTACGACACGGTCGCCGAGAGTGCGACCGACGCGGTTCGCAGTCTCGTGACCGTCGAGCGTGGCGACGCCGAACAGGTACTCGAAGCGGCGCGGTCGACCGCCAGTATCGTCGACGCCGAATGGTTCGGCACCGTCGAACACGGACAGTTGAGTCTGTGGATCACGAAGCCGTTTCTCGCATCGGACATCGTCAAACACGGCGGGCGACTGCTCGAGTCGACGGCGACAGCCGACGGGACGACGGTCCGCGTCGCGTTACCCACGACCGCGTCCCCGCGGCCGCTGCTGGATTCGCTCACGTCGCGCTACCCGGACATCGATCTCCTCGCACGGCGCCAGACGACAAGCCCGGACGGTCCCGAAACGGCGACGATCGCGGACCGCCTGACGGATCGACAGCACGAGATTCTCAACGCGGCCTACCACGGCGGCTACTACGAGACGCCCCGCAAAGTGACCGGCGAAGACCTCGCGGAGAGTTTCGACATCTCCAGCCCCGCGGTCTACAATCACCTGCAGGCTGCACACCGGACGCTACTTGAGACGGTCTTCGGCCCGGCGGACAGTTTTCGCTTCTGAGAACGAGGGGTTAGACACCTAATCCCCGCTCGGCGGGTAGCGGTTAACCTGCTAGTACATCGTTTGAGGTGAATGGCTGGTGGATTTCGGGTATGCGTCTGCTCGAACGCCTCAAGGTCGATACGCTCGATCTCCGGCCAAAGTTGCTCGCGGCGTTTTTGATCGTCGCCCTGCTGGTCGGCGTGACGGGACTGCTCGGGTACCAGAGCGTCACCGAACTCGACCACGAAATACACGTCGTCGGGCAGGACGGGATGGATATGGACCACGCCGCGGAGATGCTCGTCGCCATCGAGCAACAACAGGTAGCCGTACAGTCGGCGGAACTCGGTCGGTCGGGGGCGCGCGAGGAATTCGACAACGCCACGGCACACTTCCAGGACGTCTCGGCGAACATGGACGTCAGCGGGGAGCAACAGGCACGACTCGACGAGTTACGGGAGACACACGAGGAATACAACCGGCTCGCAGGCGAGTTCTTCGATGCGAAAGCGGCGGGCAACAGCGAGCTCGCGGACCGGAAGGTAGCCGAGATGGACCGGCTCCGGCAGGACATGGAGACGCAGGGCCACGAGATCGAACGCGCGGCCCAGGCGGACATGGAGGCACAGATCGCGGCTGCCGACAGCACCGCACAGACGACGAAGCTGGAACTGCTCGGGCTCACGGTCATCGCGTTGCTCACAGCGCTCGGGATCGGCGTTCTCCTCGACCGTCACGTCACGCCACCGCTCGACCGGCTGGCCGAGTCCGCTGTGGCCATCAGCGAGGGGAACCTCGACACCGAGAACCAGGAGCGTGAGATGGACGACGAAATTGGACGGATGGTGGACGCGTTCGGCGACATGGAGTGCATCCTCGACGGCGTGTTCACGGATCTGCGTGCAGTCAGCAGCGGCCTCGAAACCGGGACGCTACGACAGGATATCGATACCGACCATCCCGGGACGTACGGTGACATCATGACGAGTCTGGACGACGGGACCGACCAGCTCACCGGGAGTTTCGACGAGATCGAAGCCGCCAGCGAGGCGTTCCGGCAGGGGCGTCTCGACCAGTCCGTCGACACCGACCGGCCCGGCCGATACGGCGCGGTGCTCGCGGACTTCTCGCGCGGGACCGACCGGCTGTCCGAGAGTTTCGAGCAGATCTCGCGGGCCAGTGACGACCTGAAACGGGGCCGGCTCGACCAGACCATCGATACCGATCACCCCGGCGAGTACGGGCGAGTCCTCGAAGACTTCGCCGAGGGCGTCGAGCGGTTGCGAACCAGCATCAGTAGCGTCCAGGCCATCGCGGACGAGGTGGCACAGTCGAGCGAGCAGGTGTCGGCCAGTGCCGAGGAGGTCGAGGCCGCCAGCGAGGACGTCGCCGAGTCGATCGAAGAGATCTCACAGGGTACCGACCGCCAGAGCGACCAGCTTCAGACGGTCGCCAGCGAGATGAACGACGTGTCGGCGACCGTCGAGGAGATCGCCTCCTCGGCCGAGGAGGTGTCTTCGACGGCAGGGACGGCCGTCGAACACGGCGAGACCGGGCGAGAACACGCGGCCACCGCGACGGCCGAGATCGAGGCCATCGAGTCACAGGCCGAACGCGCCACCCGAAAAGTCGAGACGCTCGACGACGAGATGGCCGAGATCGGGGAAGTCGTCGACCTGATCGCCGACATCGCAGAACAGACGAACATCCTGGCGCTGAACGCCTCCATCGAGGCCGCCCGCGCCGGCGAAGCCGGTGAGGGCTTCGGCGTCGTCGCCAACGAGATCAAGACCCTCGCGGGCGAGGCGGGCGACGCGACCGCCAGGATCGAGAGCCGTATCGAGGCGATCCAGGAGACGACCGGCGAAACGGTCGACGGTATCGAGGAGATGACCGAACGCGTCCGGACCGGTGCCGACACGATACAGAACGCCGTTCAGATGTTCGACGAGATCGCCACGGCCGTCGAGGAAGCCGAACGCGGCATCACGGAGATCGGCAACGCGACGGACGATCAGGCGGCCTCGGCCGAGGAGGTCGTCTCGATGGTCGACGAGGTTTCGACCGTCAGCGAGCAGACTGCCGCGGAAGCGACGAACGTGTCCGCCGCGTCCGAGGAGCAGGCGTCGTCGCTGTCGGAGGCGGCGGCGAGCATCGAACAGCTGTCCCAGCTCGCGGCGGGACTCCACGACGACGTCGCGGACTTCGAGGTCGGCGACGACGAGGACGGATCGCCGGCAGCGACCACGGCCGACGCCACCGAGCAGGTCGAACCGACCGAAGAGTCCGATTCGGGACCGACCACCGCCGACAGTGGCACCGCTCCCACAGCCGAGACCGACGGTGGCTCGAGCGCGTCCCACGATCCGACGACCGAGTCCGGTCGCTGACACCGGCGGCGGTGCGGCCACCGCCTGTGTCCCCCACAGCTTTTACTCGTCGCTGTCACGAGGCGGCAATGACCGGACCGCTTCGTTCGCTGTCGGCCTACGGGGACGCCGCGCGCCTGGTCGACGGCCGCCGACTCCGTGGGCTGGTCCGTGCGCTCCGCTACGACGTGGAACAGCACGAGCCGCCCGACACGCCCGACGCTGAGCTGGTCGCCGTCGCACGGGGGGCGTTCGAGTCGGTCGACGACGCCACCGAGCGGCTGCGCCGACTCGAAACGTTGCTGCGGGACCGGAGCGACCGGCGGGCGGTCTTCCTGACGATCTACACACGCATGACCGAACGGGTCCAGTCGCGGATCGCGGGCGGCGGGTTCGCCAATCCGGAGTGGATGCGCGCCTACACGGCGACGTTCACGAACTACTACCGGCGGGCGTTTCTGGCCTTCGAGCGCGGCGAACTCGGGGCCGTCCCGGACCCGTGGCGGATCGGCTTTAGCACCGCGATCCGCGGTGACGCCCTCGTGATACAGGATGCCTTCCTGGGCATCAATGCCCACATCAACTACGATCTGGCGCTCACGCTCCGGGACGTGGGGATCGACGCCGACCGGGAGTCGAAGCTGGCCGATCACCGCGCGGTGAACGAGGTGCTGGCCCGACTGGTGGACGCCCAGCAGACCGCGCTGGCCGAGCTGTACGCGGCTGGCGTCGCCGACGTGGACGCCGCCTTCGGCCGGCTGGACGAACGGCTCTCCCTGGTCGGACTCAGAGCGGCCCGCGAGCAGGCCTGGCGGGTCGCAGTCGTCCTCACCGACGTGGGAGTCTCGCCGGTCGCGTCGCTGGCGCAGTGGGTCCTCCGAGCGTCGGCGACCGGTGGGGCCGCGTTCGTCCTCGGGCCGTCGCTCGATCCGGACCTGCTGGCGCAGTTGCGGGCGTTCGAGCGGGAGGGCGTCGATCCGGACGACGTGCTGGATCGGCTGGGGGCGCGACTAGACGAGGTCGTGTAATACACCGGAAGTGGCCGTCAGTCGGCCGCGTCTGGCAGCCGGACAGTCAGCACGGGGATTGAGGTCGTCCGGACGAGTTTCTCCGCGACGCTCCCCAGTAGGTACCGGTCCAGCCCGCTCCGGCCGTGGGTCCCCATCACGATCAGGTCGATTCGCTCGTCCTCGGCGTAGGATTCGATCGCGTCGTGTGCTCGCCCCTCCAGTACGGCCGTCGGTGTGTCCTCGACGCCGACCTCGCTCGCGGCGTCCGCGATCGTCTCGACGGCCGTTTGAGCGCGCTCCTGGAGCTGGTCCATGGCGGCGTCGAACTGCACGTCGCGGGCCATCGCGCCGGTGTCGACGACCGATAGCGCGTGTAGAGCCGCGTCGTAGGTCGTCGCGAGGTCGGTCGCACAGTCGACGGCCACGCCGGCACCGTCGCTCCCGTCGGTCGGGACGAGGACTCGCTCGTAGGGGACGGCTCCCACGTCGACCGCCGCGGGGTGGACGCTCAGGACGGGCACGTCTGACAGCCGGACGACCTTCTCGGCGACGCTCCCCAGCAGATAGCGGCGTACACCGGTCCGACCGTGGGTCCCCATCACGATCAGGTCCAGCCCAGACTCGTCGGCGTAATCGACGATCTCCTCGCTGGGGACCCCGGACCGGACGGCCGTCTCGGGCGTCGGGTCGGCCTCGAGGTCGTCGAGGGTCGCATCCAGTTCCGCCCGTACCGTCGCCGTGCGCTCGTCGGTCTCGGAGCTACTGCCGAGTTCGCGCGTGTCGACGACGCTGAGGGCAGTGAGAGTCGCGTCGTACCGGGACGCGAGGTCGGCGGCCTGTTCGAGCGCCCGCCGCGCCGGGTCGCTGCGGTCTGTCGGCACGAGAATCCGTTCGAACATCGTCCGAACCTATTGGGCGGCAGTCGTATAGCTCCCGGCGTCGTCGGTCCCCGGCCGACGGGGGACGGTGTGCCGTCGGGCCGCTGGACGGGTTCAACGGCGAACCGTTACTGGAGGCCGAGGTCGTGTTGCATCGAGTTGCCGGGGCGGGGAACGCCCTTGACCGTGACCGTCTCGCCGGTCATGAAGGCAGCAGCAGGCGAGACGAGGAACTGCACCACGTCGGCGATGTCCTCGCCGTGGCCGATGCGGCGGTCGGCCTGCTCCCGTGGGGGCATGTCCTCGCTGTCGATACCGAGTGTCTCCGCGACCCCTGGCGTCTGGATCAGGCCGGGTGCGACGCAGTTGACTCGGATGCCGTCGTCGGCCCACTCGGTTGCGACGGTCTCCGTGAGATGGATGATCCCCGCCTTCGCCGTCGCGTAGTGGCTCTCGTTGGGCGCGGGATGCTGGCCGTTGACACTCGCCACGTTGACGACTGTTCCCCCACCGTCCTCCCGCATCACCTCGCCGGCGACCTGCATTCCGTGGACCGTCCCCATCACGTTCAGGTCGAGAATGGAGTCGAAGCCGTTGGGCGAGATGTCCTCGAAGGGCGCGACGAACTCCCCACCGGCGTTGTTGACCACGATGTCGAGGCCGCCGAACTCCTCGACGACCGTCGCGAAGAACGCCTCCATCTGTTCGCGCTCGCGGACGTTACACTCCACCGCGAGGGCCTCGCCGTCGGCGTCGCTGTCGTTGATCTCGTCGGCGACGGGGCCGACGCGATCCATCTCCCGTGAGCAGATGCCCACGTCGGCACCGCCAGCCGCGAGCGTCTCCGCGATCGAACGACCGATTCCCTGACTCGCACCGGTGACGATGGCCGTCTCGCCGGCCACGCCGAAGTCTGCTTCGTGCATCGGCGGATGGGCGAGCGCGAGCGAAATGATTCTACCGGTGGCTTTCGGCGCGGAACCCGGTCGAACGAACGGCCCCGG
>NZ_JAQCNH010000032.1 GCF_028275115.1 Halorientalis sp.
CTGGCTTTGGCCCGCTGGGGCCGTTCGGGAGTTTCCTCGACTTCTCGAACTACTCGAAGCTCCTGATGATCTTCCTGATGTGGATCGGCCGGCTCGAAATCATCCCGGTGCTGGCGCTTTTCATCAGCAAACTAGAGGACTCCGGCTGAGCCCACGAGCCACTCGGCCGCGACCCTCAGGGGTTCAGTCCGTAGACCGCCGAGCGGACGAACACGAGGACCGGGATGATCTCCAGACGGCCGATCCACATGTTGAGGACGAACAGTCCCTCGGCGACCGGGTGCATCGACGGCCCGGTGATGCCCGAGGAGAGGCCGACGTTACCCTGTGCGCTGGCCACCTCGAACAGCGCGTCGGCGTACCCGAAGCCGGGCCCAGCGAGGTTGCTCAGGACGACGCTGCTGGCGATCAGCAGGAGGACCCACAGTATCGTGACGATGGCGGCCTCGCTGAACTCCCGTTCCATCTCCTCACGGTCCAACTGTCTGTCCCCGATACGAGCCACGACGACTGTGTTTTTCGGCAGGAAGACCCGCGAAAACTGCCAGATGATTCCCCGGGCGATGGTGTAGCCACGCACGATCTTGATCCCGCCGACCGTCGACCCGGCGGCTCCGCCGAGGGTCATCGCCCCGACGACGAGTATCTTCCCGCCGGCGAGCCAGCGGCCGATCGGGGCCGACTGGAAGCCGGTACAGGTCAGCGCGCTCACCCACTGGAAAGTCGAGTCACGGGCGGCGTCTAGCGCCGGCGCGTCGAGTCCGGGTACCGACAGGAACGCCGGGCCGGTGAACGCGTCGGCTGCGACCCGAACCGACGTGACGTTCTGAGCCGAGAGGACGACCACGCCCAGCGCGAGTAACGCGAACAGCCATCGAGTCTGGAGGTCGGCGACGAGTTCCCGCAGGTCGCGGTCGTGCAGGAGGACGTAGTGAATCGGGAAGGCGATAGCACCGAGAATCATGATCGGGAGCAGGACGAACTCGACCAGCGGGGAGTGGTATGTCCCGATGGAATTGTCGGTGACGCTGAATCCGCCGGTCGTCAGCCCAGTCATGGCGTGGTTCAGAGCCTGCCAGCCCACCTCCCACAGCGGGAGCGACCGCGTGTAGGCACTCTCGCTCAGGGAGATGGCACCGAACAGCAACACGACCGAGAGGAGTGTGTACCCGACGACGAGTTTCCAGACCGTCCGGACCGTGGAGACGACGCTTGGGTGGATCTTCTCCTCGCGGGCCTCGCTCCGGTAGAGGGCGTAGCTCCCGCTCCCGGGGCGGGCGAGGATCGAGACCGTCAGGACGATTACACCGACGCCGCCGACCCACTGGATGAACGAGCGCCACCACTGGATCGCTCGCGGGAGCGACGGCTCGTGGACGGCCATCGTGAGTCCGCTCCCCGTCCAGCCGCTCATGCTCTCGAACACGGCGTGGAGCGGGCTCCGGAAGTACGCGAGACTCGACAGGGTGGTGGTCCCGCCGACCCGGATCGGCTCCCAGTCTGCGGCCGCAGGGACGAACGTGTCCATCACCGTCGGGGGTGTCAGCCACGCGGTGAGGAGGAATGGCACCGCGCCGAACACCGCGGTCATGAACCAGCCGCCGGCGGCGATAACCATTCCGTGTTTCATTTTCGGGGCCGGTGCCCCGGCGAACCCGCGGTTCATCAGCCCGCCCACTCCCGCGGCGAGTCCACCGGCGAGGAGGAATGCGAGAGTTGCGTAGAACTCGCCGAACCCGGCCGCAACCGCGGCGGTGATCGTCATCAGGGCCGACTCGATCAGCAGTAGTGAACCGATGTCCCGGGTGATGGTCGCCAAATCGTCGGGGACTTCGGGTCGCTGTCGACTCATCTCAGTCGTGGTCTTCCTCGTGGCCGAACACGTCCGTAACCTCCGGCGTCGCGCCGGTGGCCGAGTACACTGTCAGGAAGTCGTCGACCTGAAGCTGTGTACTCCCGCGCGGCGTGATGGGCTCCCCCTCACCGTCGCGTTCGATGGCGACGATCAGCATGTCGCCGCCGATGAATCCCTCCGCTGCGGCGTCCGAGAGCGTCAGCCCGGCGATCGGAGCCCCGCGGTTGACCCTGATTTCGAACACCTCCGCCGCTTCGCCGATTCGCATGAAGTCGACGATAGAGGGACGCTTGACCGCCCGATAGAGGTGTTCGGCGATGAGCCGCTGTGGATTCTCCATCGTGTTGACACCGATCTGCCGAAAGAGGCTCATATGCTCGGGGTTGTGGACGACAGAGACGACTTCCGGAACCTCCAGTTCCTGTGCCAGCAGACAGATCATGATGTTCGTGGCATCCTGGTCGGTCGTGCTGATGAGGGCGTCGGCCCGTGGGGCTCCGGCTTCTTCGAGGGTCTCTTTGACCGTCGCGTCGTCCTGGAGGACCAGACAGTCGTACTGTGAAGCGGCCCGCTCGGCACGCTTCTCGTCGCGTTCGATGACGACGACCTCGTTACCCCCCACGGTCGCGATTTCGATGAGGGGTGTGCCGATGTCGCCAGCACCGACGATAACGATGTACATCTAACGACACGATTCAGACGGCGGTGCTGAAAACGTATCGACTACGACCCGACGCCTCACCCTTCGACTCGGAGGTCGTAGTTCTCGGGCTGACCGAACACGTCGAGAAACAACCGGTCCAGGAAGTCCGCAGCGTGTTTCGGGTCCGCGATGGCCGAGACGTGAACCTCGCCGTCCGGCGCTTTGCGTGTCGCGGGCTGTGCGAGTTTGAACACCGAAAACTCCGACAGCACCGCGTCCAGTCGGTCACGTTCGACGTCGTCGACGTGGACGACGACCTCACGGTCGCGGTAACTGACTGTCGGCGCGTTCGGGGCCGTGAGCCGAACCGGCGACTCGCTCCCGGCCCTGCGGTGGGCGACGATGGCCTTCGCGACTGCTGTCCGCCGCTCGGCCGGATCGCTCCCGTCGGCGGTCATGTCCGAACTCAGGACGGCCAGGGACAAAAGCGGGGTCCTTCGACGAGTTGCGACGACGACTCAGAGCAACAGGTACAAATCCCGTGCTGGAGAAGACAGTCTCATGACAGCGGTACACGTGCTGATTCTCGGCCCGCCGGGCGCAGGCAAAGGGACACAGAGCAGCCGGATTGCCGAGCGGTTCGACGTGGAACACGTCACCACCGGCGACGCCCTACGGGGGAACAAAGACATGGACATCAGCGACATGGATACCGAGTACGACACGCCACGCGAGTACATGGAGGCGGGCGACCTCGTCCCGGACGCCGTCGTCAACGCCATTGTTGAGGAGGCCCTCCAGAGCGCCGACGGCTACGTACTGGACGGCTACCCGCGCAATATGGAGCAGGCCGACGAACTCACAGACATGACCGACCTCGACGTGATTCTCTCGCTGTCGGTTAGCCGCGACGAACTCGTCGACCGGCTGACCGGCCGCCGGGTCTGTGACGACTGCGGCACCAACTTCCACGTCGAGTTCGACCAGCCCGAGGACGACGGCATCTGTGACGACTGCGGCGGCGAGTTGATCCAGCGCGAGGACGACAACGAGGCCTCTGTGAACAACCGCCTCGATGTGTTCGATGACAACACCGCGCCGGTAATCGACCAGTACCGCGACGACGAGGGGTTCGTCGAGGTCGACGGCGAACAGACTCCCGACGAGGTTTGGGCGGACATCGAGGCTGCGGTCGAAAACCGAACCTGACCGGCCGGACGACCGCCGTTCTCCTCGACGCCAGAGTAAAAGCTTGATTACCGGTGGTACCCATAGCTTAGATAATGCCACGTACCGCCGAGAAAGTAGAGTCACTCGCCCGGGAGGAAAGCGAGCTGATGGACGCGCTCCAAGCAGTCCTTGACGTCGTCGAGGACAACGGAACCGTCGAGTGGAGTGACGTCAGCGGCGAGATGACGAGCGGCCAGTGGGGTCGCCTCATTGAGAAGGGACTGCTCGTCGACGCCGACGGCACCGGGTTCGTCGTCGACGACCCCGAAGGTGTCCGCGACGCGCTCGCCGACGACGACGTGAGCGACGCGGCCGCCGACGGTGACGAGGAATCCTCGTGGTCGAGTTACGACAAGCTAGCCGGCGTCGGCGCGGTAGGGATGATGGCCGGCTACTCGCTGCCGTCGATCCGCAACGCTATCGGCGGTACCCTCGACGTGCTGTTCGGGCCACTGGAAGCGATGGTTCCGTTCTACGTCGTCGTTATGGTTCTGGCCATGCTCACGGGTCTGTACTCGACGCTGTTGCAGGCCAACCTGATGGACATGGACAAGATGAGCGAGTACCAGGAACAGATGCAGGAGATTCAGGAACGTCGCAAGGAGGCCAAAGAACGCGGCGACGACGAGGCGCTGGACCGCATCCAGCAGGAACAGATGGACGCCATGGGCGACCAGATGGGCATGTTCAAAGAGCAGTTCCGGCCGATGGTCTGGATCATGCTGCTGACCATCCCGGTGTTCCTGTGGATGTACTGGCTGCTCGGGACCGGTCAGATCGACGCACAGAGCGTCGTCCTCCCGCTGATCGGGGACATCAGCTGGCAGACCGGTGTCCTCGGCCCACTCCAAGCGTGGATTCTCTGGTACTTCCTCTGCTCGATGGGCTTCACCCAGATCATCCGGAAGTCGCTGAACATCCAGACGACGCCGACCTGATCGGCGCGTAGTCCTCTCTCCTCGACGCCTCCCGACTCTTCTTCACAGGCGGTACAAGGCGGATGCCACGGGGCTTGACCCCGTGGAGGAAGCCGACACTTCATGACTCAAACAACGCTCAACAACAGGGCCGACTCCACCACAATAATATAAATATGTATTAGGTAGTAACTCTAAATGTGAGCCACGATTGACGACGCGCCACGGCGTACCGTACCCATCAAACTCGACGTGCCCGAACAGCGTCGTGGCGACCTCCATCAAACCAAACAGCAATTCCTCCACTGTGCAAACCGCACAAGTGACTGGGCGTGGCGCTACGACGACTACTGCATCACCAGCAAAAACAAAGCCGAAAACGCGCTGTACGACGACTTGCGCGAGGAAACCGACCTCACCGCCAACCTCGTCCAGAAAGGCATTCGCCGTGCTATCGAAGCCGTCACAGGCGGCGTTGAGAAACTGAAACAGGGCGAGAAAACAAGTCAACCAGAATTTGACTCATGGAGCGTCGTCTATGACAAACGCTCTGCGACGTTCAACGATGACCACGCGACACTTTCGACACCAAACGGGCGGGTCAAAACTGACTATGTTCTCCAACCGGAAAGCGAACGTGAAGGCACACCGTTCGGTCGGTACTACGAGAGCGACGACTGGGATGCTTCAACTGCCACACTCCAGTACGACGAACAGGAAGACACGTTCTCCCTGCACGTCACGCTGAAAAATCCAGACTACGAGGTTGACGGCGCGGAACGCCACGAAGCCGAGTCACCCGACGACCACGAAAAGAACGGAGTGGTTCTTGGAGTGGATTTGAACGTGACCGGCGTGTTTGCCGTCACCTCCACAGGTGCGTTCATCGGCAGTGCTGACTACCTGAACCACAAACGCGACCAGTACGAGCAACGCCGCGGCAAACTGCAACAGACAGGAACGCGCTCGGCACACCTCACCATTCAATCCATCGGCAGTGCGTTCAGCGAGTGGTCGCTGGACTGGTTGCACAACCGAGCGAACGACCTCATCGCGGAAGCCCAGTCTGGGGATGTGGACGGCATCATTTTCGAGAATCTTGACCACATCCGCGAGAACATTGCGAACGGCAGTCAGTTCCAGCAGTGGGCCTACGCGAAGTTCGTGGAATTAGTCGAATACAAGGCGGAATCCACGGCGTTGTTCGTTGATTTCGTCAATCCAGCCTACACAAGCCAGCGGTGTTCGCACTGTGGGTTTACACACGAGGACAACCGCGACGACAAAGCGTTCGTGTGTCAGGACTGTGGGCACGAAGCAAACGCAGACTACAACGCGGCGAAGAACATTGCCAACCGATATTGCGGGTATATCCATCGTGGGCAGAAGTCTCGCGGTGGATGGGCCACCAGTCAACTGGCCCTCAAGTCAGGGGCGTTGAACGTGAATGGTGAGTACACACCTGCCGAATTACTCGGTTAGAACGGGAGTCCACTGACAAGCCTCGGGGCTTGACCCCGAGGCGGTTGACCAGCACGCTAAACAGCCCACGGGTGACCGACGCCAGCACTGCCTCGGCAGGCCCGGCAGGACCGGGCGGTCGACCGTGTGTCCCGGCACTGGACCGTTGCGGTTGGACACTGCTCTGTCCTGACGGCCATTCCGGTCGAAGACACAACCTCTTTTACCGCGACTACCGCAGGTCTAATATGCTGATTACCGTCTCCGGCCCCGCGGGGAGCGGCAAAAGTACGCTCGCGGCGGGACTGGCCGACGCGCTCGGCCACGAGCACGTCAGTGGGGGTGACATCTTCCGCGCGCTGGCCGACGAGCGCGGTTGCTCGCTGGTCGAGTTCAACGAACTCGCCGAGGAAGACGCCCAGATCGACCGCGACCTGGACTGTCGGCTTCGCGAGACCGCGCGTGAGTCGACCGACCTGGTGCTGGAATCGCGGTTGGCCGGCTGGATGGCCGCCGAGTACGCCGACCTCCGGGTGTGGCTCGACGCACCTCTCGACGTGCGGGCCGACCGCATCGCCGACCGCGAGAACAAGCCCCTCGAGGAGGTCCTCGAGGAGACACGCGCCCGCGCCGCCAGCGAAGCCCAGCGTTACCGGGAGTATTACGGTATCGACATCGAGGACCGCTCGATCTACGACTTGACCGTGAACACGGCCCGCTGGGAAGCCGACGCCTGCCTCTCGTTCGTGCTGTCGGCCGCCGAGTCCTACAGCCCCGACCACGACGAGGGGACGTACCCGGTCGAAGGGGTCCGCTACGAGTTCTGATGGTCGACCGCGGCGCTCCCGACGACCGGTCGATTCCGGACCTGCTTCAGTTCGGTGTCGTCAACCTGGACAAACCGCCAGGCCCCTCCGCGCATCAAGTGGCCGCCTGGGTCCGGGACATGGTCGCCGAGACAGTTCCGGGCGGCATCGACGGCGTGGCTCACGCCGGCACGCTCGACCCGAAGGTCACGGGCTCGCTTCCCCTCCTGCTCGGCGACGCCACCCGGATGGCACAGGTGTTCGACGACGCTATCAAGGAGTACGTCGCTGTCCTCGAACTCCACGGACGAGCACCCGCCGATCTCGAATCCGTCGTCGCGGAGTTCGAGGGCCACATCTACCAGAAACCGCCCCGCAAGAGCGCGGTCAAACGCCAGCTCCGGATCCGGGAGATTCACGACCTGGACGTGCTGGAAGTCGCGGACCGCCGTGCACTCCTGCGCGTCCGCTGTGCGAGCGGCACCTACATCAGAAAGCTCTGCCACGACGTCGGCCTGGCGCTGGGCACCGGCGCGCACATGGGCCACCTCCGGCGCACGGCGACCGGCCAGTTCGACAGCCGCGACCTAGTGACGCTGGAGGACCTCGCCGACGCCCTCGCGTGGTGGGAGGAAGACGGCGATTCCACCCCACTCCAGGCGGTCGTTGACCCCGCCGAGCGCGCTCTGGGACCGCTCTCCAGCGTGACCATCGCCCCCAGCGCCGCCGAGCAGGTCGCCGAGGGGGCGTCGGTGTACGCACCGGGGGTCATCGAATCGGAGCCGGGTGCCGACGACGTGGCTGACCGACCGCTCGTAGCCTGCTACACACCGGACGAGGCGGCCGTCTGTCTCGGCCGGCTCGCCGGCGACCCCGAAGGCGAATCCGGAACCGTCGTCGAGTTAGACCGTGTACTGGTGTAGGCGCAAAACGACACGCTTAATCCGGGGACTCTCGTCAACCCGAGTGCGGGACCGTGGGGTAGCGGTATCCTCGGCGCATGGGGTGCGTCGGACCTGAGTTCGAATCTCGGCGGTCCCATACCACTTTTTACTTTCATCCGAGAGAGCGAAGCTCTCTCGTGATCCCGAAAGCGCGCGACGCTCTTTCGGGCGACGTCGGGTCGCGCAGAGCGCGACCGCTCCTCGTAAAAACGTGGGGAAAAACTCCTCGGCGCTCAGCCTTCGGCTTCGCGCCGAGTGAACCGCGCTCGCTTCGCTCGCGCGGATGCTGGTACCACCTCCGAATTGCCAGCGGAGTGCCTGACTAGCGTACCTCGTCGACACGTTCTACGAGGTCGTGACCATCGCGCTCGTGCTGGCCGGGGCATACGCAGTTCTCGGGCGGCGCATGGTGTCGGCCGCCGTCGAGGACGCCCAAAAGATGGCTGGCGACGGGAGCGACGAGCAGGGCGGTGACGAGACCAGTGGGGGCCAGCAGTGAGGTTCCCCGCCGAGTCGGTGCCGAACGGGAGCGTGGCGCTCCCGCATCACCTCTACACTGACCTGCTCATCGTACTCTGGGCGCGCTGCTGGTGAACGTGACGGCCGGCGGGAACGCCGCCGGGTTCCACCCCGCCACCGACAGCGGCAACGTCACCATCGAGTCGGTCTGACGGCGCTATCTGTGGCGACTACTCGAGGAACAGCAGGAAGATACTCGGCGCGATTAGCAGGACGAGGCCGACGACCATCAGGGCTGCCGGCAGGACGAACACGGACATGTCGGCGACGAGCCACATGCCCGCACCCGCGAGTAGCGCGAGCAGCCCCACGAGTCGGACGATCCAGGCCAGTACACCCTCCAGGCCGAAGTCGGCTGCCACTTCCGCTCCTTCGAGTATTTCATCCATGGCTATCTGGGCGTTCGACCATCCAACTACTTATGTTTGGTTGAGAACAGATCACAACCACGGCTTAGTTCTTCGGGTCGCCGCAGGCGACCACTCGTGGTAAAAGCTGGACAAAAAGACGGGCCCTCGTTGCACTCGGTCCCGCGAACCGCGCTCACTCCGTTCGCGCAGATGCCGGACTCCGTTCAGTCCTGCTTCGCGCCGGGATTGGTCACTGCGCCGTTGGCCGCCGAGTCGAACATCCGGCCGTACTTCGCCAGCACGCCGTTCGTGTAGTTGGGGTCGGAGCGGTCGCGCTCGTCTAGACGGCGCTCGATCTCCGCCTCGGTGATGTCTACCGATAGTTCGAGGTCGTCGATGTCGATAGTGACGGTGTCACCGTCCTCCAGCGCCGCGATGGGACCGCCGACGTGGGCTTCGGGTGCGACGTGGCCGATGGAGAAGCCCCGCGTCGCGCCGGAGAAGCGGCCGTCGGTGAACAGCGCAACGTCCTCGGCGTGACCCTGTCCGGCGACCGCGGAGGTGACACCTAGCATCTCACGCATCCCGGGACCACCGCGTGGTCCCTCGTTGCGGATGCCAATCACGTCACCGGACTCGACGTTGCCCTCCTGGACGTACGCCATGGCCTCGGCCTCCTCCTCGAAGACGCGGACGGGCCCCTCGTGGTGGAGGTGGTCTTCGCCGGTGATCTTGATGACGGCGCCCTCTGGGGCGAGGTTACCCGTGAGGATGCGAATCGCTCCGCGCTCGTGGATCGGGTCGGCGACGGTGTTCAAAAAGTCCGCGTCCAGGTCGTCGACGGCCGGCGGCTCGATGGACTCGATGGCCTCGGCCATCGTCTCGCCCGTCACGGTCAGGGCGTCGCCGTGGAGCAGGTCCGCGTCCAGCAACTCGCGGAGGACGACTGGCACACCGCCGACTTCGTGGAGGTCGTTCATCACCTTCTCGCCGCCAGGCTGGAGGTCGGCGATTTTCGGTGTACGGGCGCTAATACGGTTGAAGTCCTCGATGCTCAACTCGATACCTGCCTCGGCCGCCATCGCCAGCAAATGGAGGACGGCGTTGGTCGACCCGCCGATGGCGACCTGCAGGGCGATGGCGTTCTCGAAGGACGCCCGCGTGAGGAAGTCGGAGGGTTTGCGCCGCTCACGGACGACCTCGACCGCGAGGTCGCCTGCCTCGCGGGCGACCTCGTAGCGGGAGTCGTCCTCGGCGGGTGGTGAGGCGGAGCCGAGGGGTGAAAACCCAAGCGCTTCCGAGATGGAGGCCATCGTGTTCGCGGTGAACATCCCACCACAGGAACCCGCGCCGGGGCAGGCGTTGCGCTCCATCTCGTCGAGTTCGTCTTCAGTCATCTCGCCGTCGGCGACCGCGCCGACGCCCTCGAACATGTTCTGAATCGTGACCTCACGACCCTCGTGTTCGCCGGGCATGATCGACCCACCGTACAGGAAGACGCTGGGCAGGTCCGTCCGGATTGAGGCCATCATCATCCCGGGCATGTTCTTGTCACAGCCGCCGAGGGTGACCAGCCCGTCCATGCGCTCGCCGAACGCGACGAGTTCGACCGAATCGGCGATGACTTCCCGCGAAATCAACGAGGCCTTCATGCCCTCGTGACCCATCGAGATGGCGTCGGAGATGGTAATCGTGCCGAACTCGATGGGCATCCCCTCGCCCTCGTCGATGCCGTCGTAGGCAGACTGGGCTACGTCGTCGAGGTGAACGTTACAGGGCGTGATGTCGGCAGCGGGGTTGGCGACGCCGACCATCGGCGAGGACAGGTCCTCGTCGTCGTAGCCCATCGCGCGGAACATCGCACGGTGAGGTGCCTTCTCGGTCCCTTCGGTGACCTCGTTGCTCGGGAGGTCGTCGGGCTTTCCCTCCCGCCCCTCGGGTTCCTGCGGTTGCTGGCTCATGACCGTAAGATTGCTACCCTGGCGATTTAACTTCCCGGATTTTGGAACCGAATCACCGTCTCGTCCCCGAACCGACTCGGACCGACCCGCAACTGCCATCACCGCCGAGTGACTACGCTGTCGTATGATTCGCGTCGCCGCCGGTGCGCGTCTGCACTTTGGCTTCCAGAACCTCTCGCTGGCCCGCGAACGGCTCTATGGCGGTATCGGTGTCGCTCTCGACGAGCCACGAGTGGTCTTAGAGGCCGAGTCCGCGGAGGGCGTCCACTGTGACGACGACACCGTGGCCGACCACGCAGGGACGGCGGTCGACCTACTCGGCGTGTCTGGTGTCGAGTTGACCGTCGCCGAGCGCCTCCCGCGTCACGTCGGCCTCGGTAGCGGCACGCAGCTCGCAATGGCGACGCTCGCGGCGGTCGCTGCCGCGCACGACCGCGAACCGGAACTCCGTGGGCGTGCCCCGACACTCGGCCGTGGGGGCCGCAGCGGCGTCGGCGTCGCGGTCGCCGAAGCCGGCGGATTCGTCGTCGACGGCGGCCACCCCACCGAACTGTTCACGGCCGCACCGCCCGCCGACGGCGCGTGGACGGTCCCGCCGGTGACCGCACGCCACGAACTCCCGACCGACTGGCGGTTCGTCGTCCTCGTTCCCGACGCCGAACCAGGCCGGAGCGGCGATGCCGAAGACGAGAGTATGCGCACGGTGGTCGAACGCGCGGACCCGGGTATCGCCGACGAGATCGGCGGTGTCCTCCTCCGACAGGTTCTCCCGGCGGCCGCCGAGGGCGACCGGACCACCTTCGGTGACGGAGTGTCGAAACTCGGCCGGCTCAACGGCGCTTGGTACGCGGACGAACAGGGTGGCGTTTACCGCCCGCCTGCGGGCCGAATTGTCGACGAACTCTCGAACGACTCGACCGTCGCGGGGACCGGCCAGTCCTCGTGGGGACCTGCTGTCTACGGGCTGACCGACGCCGAGGTGGTCGGCGACGCCCGGGCCGCTGCACGGGCAGCGCTCGACGCCGCCGGTGTCGACGGCCGGGTCGTCGTGACTGCACCGGCAAACCGCGGGCTTCGGATCGACCGCTGACACGCGTTTCGACGGCCGAACCCGCCGCAAGTAGTAAATCGCCCCGTGCGCTTGTAGAAGCATGGACCGCATCCCCTTCGGTATCCGACAGTTGGATCCGATCATCGACGGGGGGGCACCGCCGGGCAGCGTCGTCCTGCTGTCGGGTGAGGCGGGGGCCGGCTCCCGAGAGTTCATCTACACGAGCGCGATGATCAACGCGCTCGCCAACGCAAACCGGGAACTCCATGACCTCTACTACGGCGACCTCGCGGCCGGCGCGAGCGTCACCGACGAGATACACTACATCTCCTTCACCGCCGACAGCGACCAGCTTTACCGGGAGATGAACCGGACGATGGACACCGAAATCGTCGAGTCGGCATTCGACACAGTCGAGTTCGTCGACATGGCCGAGTCGTACTTCCACACCAGCAGCGTCCCACGTGACTGGTACGCCGAGGAAACCGGGCACATCACGGACATGGCCGGCCGTCACGACCGCGAGGACCTCTTCACCGCCCTCGGCAACCACCTCAACCAGCACGCTCAGGGCAACCTGATCGTCCTGGACTCGCTGTCCGACCTGATCAGTGCTGTCGGTGAGGACCGAGACTGGTCGGACATCGTCTATCTCGTCAAAGGCCTCCAGAAAGCCGCCCACTCCTGGAACGGGTTGATTCTCGTCCACGTGAACCACGAGACGGTCACACCCGAACAGCACGGTCAACTCGTCGATGCCGCCAACGGGACCATGACCTTCGAGTGGGAGCAGGGCGGCTCCGAACGGGCTCGGACGCTCGTGTTCAAGAAGTTCCGTGGCGTCCTCTCGCGGATCGAAGACGAGAATATCATTCGCTTCGAGACGGAGGTCGGCGACGCCGGCTTCGACATCAGCGACGTTCGAAAGATTCGCTGACACCTTCGGGACCGGCCTCCTGCACGACCTCGATTTTCCGCGCGAGCGTGTCTCTCTCCCGACCGTCCGTTGTTTTAGGAGTTGATAAACTGTGGCAAACTCTTAACTGGCGAAGGAGCTAACTGCGAGTAGATGGCCAGTGAGCCGACGGACGAGCCGGTGACGGTTTCGCTCCCGCCGGAGTTGGCAGCGTGGCTCGACGAGCAGGCCACCGACCGCGGCACTGACCGCGAAACTATTCTCGCTCAACTGCTCGCCGCCTACCGTGCTACCGACGACCTCGACGCTGATGACCCCGAGGCATTGGCCGACGTTGTCGACGTCGAATCCGCCGTCGAGGCCGTTCTCGCTGACCGCCTCCCCGATATCGTAGACGCCGTTACCGACCAGCTAGAGGTCGAGCCAGAGGTGCAAGAGGCCGTCGAGCGCCACCTCCAGGACGCGCTCGACGACCGCCTCGGGGCGGTCGAAGACGACTACATGGACAAGATTCAGGACGTTCGCCAGCGCGTCGTTCAGGTCAAACAGGAGGCCGACGACAAAGCACCGGCCGACCACGAGCACCCCGACCTGACCGACCGCATCGACGGGCTCGCTACCGACGTCGAGGCCGTCGAGGACCAGGTCGAGACGCTCCGAATCCAACTGGACGAGCGAACCGACGAGACCGCAACCCGAGTCGACGACCTGACAGAGACTGTCGACGGCCTCGAGGAGAAGGTCCGGACGGTCGCCCACGTCGTCCGTGACCTGCGCGACGACTCCCGAGTAGGCTCGAAACGGGCCGCCTCCGTCGAGGGAATCAAACGCGCCGCCGCCAAACTCGACGTGGACCGCGCGAAGTGTAGCGTCTGTGGCAACGGCGTCCAGGTCGGACTGTTGACCGACCCGGAGTGTCCACACTGTGAGGCTGTCGTCACCGACGTCGAAGCAAAGAACGGATTCTTCGGCAGTCCGAAACTCGTCAAGGCCCAGAGTATCGAGGCCCCGGAGGACGAGGATGGCTGACGACGAGAAAGACCCGTTCGATTCCTTCGAGACGCCCGAGGATGCGAGTGACGACCCCTTCGAGGACCTGGAACGACCCGACACCGACGACCCCGACGCCGCGGACGCCACCCCGGCGGACGGCACGGCGGACAGTCCAACCGACGCATCGACGCCGCCGGGACGACTCCCCGACGACCCCTTCGACACCGCGGACTCGGCCGGCGCCGACAGTGCCGGCGAGGCCGGGCCGCCGACCCCCGACGACGCGGGCGGCGACGCCTCGACGGAACCGACGGACGACCCATTCGCGGCGTTTTCGACGCCCCGCCAGGGCGAGCAAGACGACCCCTTCGACGCCTTCGAGTCGGCCGGTGCCGACGAGATCGACCCCGACGCAGTCTGGGAGGACCTCGAGAGCGATGGGCTAGAGGTCGACGAACGGACGTACTCGGAGGTGTCGAAACACCGATTCTGTGAGGGGTGTGAACACTTCAGTTCACCGCCGGACATCGGGTGTACGTACGAGGGCGCGGCTATCGTCGAGTTTCTCGACACGGAGACGGTACGGTTGCTGAACTGTCCGGTCGTCGCCGAGCAGCGCGCGCTCGAAGACGGCGGTGCCGATATCGGCGACGATTCAGAGTGAGGACCTGGACCCGCGGTCGACCGATCGGTGGGTCTCGACGATCTCCTCGAAGTCGTCTATCGACTCTCGGAGGTCCTCGCTGAGCGTCACCGCGCGGGCCTTGAGGCGCTGAAACTCCTCGTCCTCTTCCAGTTCTCTCGGCTGAAGTTCCGACTCCAGAACGGAGAGCTTCGAGAGGAGAGTGAAGAACTCGTCGAGTTGTGGGTCGGTTCCGCTCCGGTCGACGTGCCGGTCGAGCGTCGACCCGAGCGTCTCTTTATCGACCGGTTTACACAGGTAGTCGTCGAAATCCATCTCCAGAATGTTGAGGTCGGGGTCGACCGCAGTCACCATAATGATTGGAAAATCGTGGCCCCGGTCGCGTAGCTCCTCGAGAACCTCGTCGCCGTGAATGTCCGGCATCCGACGGTCCAACAGCACGGCGTCGGTGGTCGCGTCGGCCTTTTCGAGCGCCGCTTCGCCACCGAACGCCAGTTCGGTGTCGTAGTCCGTGCGAAGCTTCATCGCGTAGGCCTCTGCGACATCCTCTTCGTCGTCGACGACGAGAACGCTCGGCACGGTACTGGACTCGTGGGGCACAGTCGCTACGGCTATTACTGGAGGCGCGGTGAAATACCTTTGCGCGCTTTCGCTGCCCGAACAATCGGCTCACCGCTCGTAACGGGCGATAGCTACTCTAATGCGCTATCCAAACGGAGAAGCCACACAGATGGACGAGGGGGACGGAGCCGACGAGTTGTTGAGCGCCCATCCAGACCCCGTGGTTCAGTACGGCAAAGGGGCCGAGGGCACCGTCGTCGAGGCGATCAACGCCGCGTTCAGGGAGACGTTCGCGGTCGATGGGGCCGAGGTATCTCTCCGGGCGACACTGGCCGCCGAGGACGCATTGTCTGTGGTCGCGGGCGCCATCCAGTCGGGCGATCATCTCGACCGCGAGACGGTCTGTAATACCACCGATGGCGACCGCCGCTTTCGACTGCGCAACGTTCCAACCGACGACGGGGGGTATCTGCTTTACACTGCAGTCGGTGATGGCCCTGACAGCGAACAGGACCTGCGAGCGGAGGTCGAGCGACTCTCGGAGCGCAACGAGCGCCTGGAGACGTTCGCCAGCGTCGTCTCCCACGACCTTCGAAACCCCCTGGAGGTCGCCGAAACCTACCTCGACGCGGCTAGAGAGACCGGCGAGGGCGAACAGTTCGACCGCGTCGCCCAGGCACTGGACCGGATGCGTACCCTCGTCGAGGACGTTCTCGAACTCGCGCGCGAGGGGCGGGTCATCGACGAACGGGAGCGAACAAGCCTGAAATCGGTCACCGCCGCTGCCTGGGCGACCGTCGACGGTAGCGAGGCGACCCTGACCGTCGAAAACGGTGCGGCGACCTTCCGGACCGACCCGGAGCGGCTTCAGCAGGCGCTGGCCAACCTCTTCCGGAACTCGCTGGAACACGGCGCGGCCGACGCGACGATTCGGGTCGGGACACTGGGCAACGCCGACGGGACGGGTTTCTTTCTCGAAGACAATGGCCCCGGCATCCCCGAGGACGAGCGAGAGGACGTGTTCGAGCCCGGCGTTACGACCGATCAAGACGGCACGGGCCTCGGCCTCGCCATCGTCCAGCGGGTCGTCGAGGCCCACGGCTGGACGGTCGACGTGACCGAGAGTGACTGGGTCACCGCGAGTAGCGCGAGCGGTGGCTCCGAAGACGAACGGGGCGAGTCTTCCAGCGGTGCGCGGTTCGAGGTCCGAGGCATAGATTCACTCCAGCCGCTCTGAGTAGTCGAAAGAATCAAGTGTGGCTCGGGGCCGAGTTTCGGCACCCCCGACCATGCAATTCTGTGACGACTGCGGCTCCATGATGCACGCCGACGGTGACGTGATGGTCTGTGCTTCCTGCGATGCTGAACAGGAGAAAGACGAGGCGGCCGCCGAGAAGTTCGTCTCCACGGAAGAACAGAGCGGCGACGAACTGATCGAGACCGAGGAGGGCGACAGTTTCGAGGGCAAACCCACCGCCGAGGACGTCACCTGTGAGGACTGCGGCCACAGCAAGGCCTGGTACACAATCAAACAGACCGGTTCCGCCGACGAGCCGCCGACGCGATTTTTCAAGTGC
>NZ_JAQCNH010000035.1 GCF_028275115.1 Halorientalis sp.
TCGTCCCGGAGATGGTTGTCTACGGTGAACTGGTCATGTTGAATCGTCCCGCGGTTGACCAACCGCGTGACGAACGCGTCACAGAATATCGGCCGGAACTCCTCTTGGAGATCCAGCGCAAGCGAAGGTCGTCCATGCCGATCAGCGTGTAGTACCCCGAGGAACGGATCGAGGTTGTATTGTCGCAGTGCGGCCAACACCTCATTTTTCACCATCACATAGGTCAGGGATAGCAGCGAATTGATGTGATCTTCCGGTGGGCGCTTACTCCGGGTCTCGAAGCTCCACTCTGAGACGAGCGTCTCGTCAAGACGGTCGAAGTAACGCTCGGCCGCCTCACCCTCTGCCCCCCTGAGTGCGTCTTCGCTGTCGGCGTCGAGTGCGCGGTCCCGGAGATCGTCGAGTACGTCCGTTCCGTGGACACCCTTCCGTGCGAGAAGCGTCCGGGCGTTGCGGATCTTCGCGGCGATCATCGCCCGTGCGATCGTCAGTTCGCCGTCGCCTCCCAACGCATACTGTGCCCGACGCACCTCGGCGATGGTGTTGCGTTCTGGGACGAAGCTCCCTCGATAGTCACCATGCTGGGTGAAGTAGTTCAGCACGATTCCGTGTTCGTTCGCCTCCGCGACGAACGGCGTCGAGAAGTTCACGCCACCGAACACGTTGATCGTGTCTAGCTTTTCGATCGGGAACGTGGCGAGCTCGTCGTCGTCGCCGTCGATGTCCCAGACGACGACGCGCCCCTCGCTCGTGCGGATCTGAGCACCCTGTGTGGTGACGAACACGACCGACTCGTCGAACATCCCCTCTGGAGACTTCACACGTCGTCACCCCCAAGCGAGACGGCGTCGGGGTCTTCCCACCCGGTTCCCCGTGCGCGCTTCGGTTCGAGTCGTGCCGTCTCTTCGGGCATGCAGTACGTCCGGGCCGAACACGCCTCGCACTTGCTGGGGGTGTCCGTGAGCGGGGGGATCGTCTCGACCGACATCGCCTGGATCTGCCGGACAATCTCGCGAACCGTCTCACGGTGGTCGTCGGTGATCCGAACGGCGTGTCGTTCGTCTGTCGAGTAGAGGTAGATGTACCCGAGGTTTACTGGGTCACCGGTCACCGTCTCCAGCAGCATACAGTAGCCCGCGAGTTGGACCTCGTCACTGGGAAAGTACGTCTCGCTCTCGGCCCGCTTCCGTTCGACTGGTGTGAGCACGTCGCCGTCGTTCTCGATCAGGTCGAGTTTTCCGTGGAGCCCGAGCTCGTCCGACCGGAAGTACCGCTCACGGACCCAGCCGCCGCGGCGGGATTGCTCCTCGTGTTTCGACCGGCCGTCGACGAGTTCGTACGGTGTCCCGATTTCGTCGTGGTACCTCTGGTAGTAGAACCGTCGTGGACAGTAGACAAACTCGTTGAGCGCACTGACGTGGACGAGTTCATCTCGGAAGTTCGAGCTCGTCACAGCCAGTCACCACCGTCTCCGACCCCGCCGATCAGGTCGTCACCGTCACTGATCCGTTCTTTGTCAGCCTCCCGTTCGTGACAGTGAAGATACAGCGCGTCTGTCCCGAGGGCCAAGCATGCCGACCCCTCCTGCACCACGACCGGGTAGAGAAAGAAGAAGTCGTCAAGCCCGTACTGCTGCTGAACCACGGTCGGGCGCTTCGGGACGGCGTGGCCGAGAATCCCAGCCGCCGGGCCGAGTCGGTTGGATCGAGTGCTCAGCCGTTCGTTGAACCGGTCGACGCCGTTGACGCCGGACATCCCTGCCTCGGAGTCGACACGGATCTTGAGCCCACCGAACACCGTTGGGGTGCGCTCACCACCGCGCAGATGTTTCCCTAACCGCGGCCCGGTAAATGAGACGCTTCGACCGTACCCTTCCGCGGTCGTCTCGACGGTTCCGTCGAAGGTACAGAAGCCGTCTACGTACCGTGCGAGTCGGTCGACTGTCGCCCGTTCCGCTTCCGGAATAATCCGCTCGAACGTCTCGCGGCCGTGGAAGGAAACACGTCCGTACCGAAGGAGGTACATGATGTCGTACGCCCGCACAGTTCCCTCCTCTCCAGCAGTTCTGTCGTAGACGAGTGCCTGGATCGAATCGCCGCGATACCACTGAAGCTGTTCGAGCGTCTGCCAGTCAACGGTGTCGGCTGCTCGCTCAAGATCGTCGTCGGTGAGGCCGTCGAACGGGTCTAGGAAATGACGGTCGATCCGACGCCGTCCGCGGTGAAAGACTTCCTCTCGACGCCCGGGACGAGAACTTTCGACACGATCTTCGAGGTGGTGACCCGCCTCCGGACCGGAGTACCGCCAGTCGAACGACTCCGGTCGCCGTGGTTCCGGAAAAGCGGTCGCGAGGACATCGTCGAGTTCACGACGGGTGACGGGCCCACCCTCGACAGCGTCGTGATTGAGAATACAGGCTCCGACACTCCGTGGAACGTAACATCGAGCTCGACACACGTCTGGACGACTTCGGAGTCGCCCGAGTCGCTGCAGGAAACTCGACTTCTGGTGGCCCGCGAACAGCAAGCGGTCGATTTCGAAGTCGACACCGACTTCGACTGCCGCGTTGCTCACGAGGACATCGAACTCGTAGAGTTTCCGTGCCTTCTCCTCGCCACGGAAGCCATCGATCCGTTCGACACGACAGTCCAACTCGTCAGCGAGGTACTCGTGGACCCGCTGGACTTCGTGAACACCGTCGAGCACGATCGCGACTTTGTCGTGGCCGTCGCGAGCCGTTCGGTCACCCGCACAGAACGACAGCAGGTCCGCTCGATCGTCGTCCAAGAGCACGTCGGCCGTTCCGAACGTTGGTGCCGTTCGTACGTCCAACTTGATAGGCGGCATGACGGGGTGCCACTCGTCTCCAGGGTCAGTGAAAAAAGGTCGGCGCTCGTCGGTCACTCCTGCCGTGACGCGGTGGTACGGTGCAGCCATCGCGTCGGCGAACAATCCCTCCTGTCGATCATCCGGGGTGGCACTCAGGAACGCGATTCGATTTAACGCTACCTCTTCGTCCGGCCACTCCCACAACTCGTCTAAGAGGTACCGGAGTGTGTTTTGCTCTTTTCGTCCGGCCTGGTGGAACTCGTCGACGACCGCGAACGGAATTTGGCGGTAGACCCGGCTCTCTCGCCCGTACAGACCCCGAGCCATCATCACGAAGCTGTCCGGGTTCGTGAGAAGGAGCACCTGGTCGTTTGCCCGTCGTTCGCTTCTGTACAGGTGGTCGATCACCTCTGCGTTCGATCGGACATTACGAGCCATCTCGGCCCGGTGCCGTGCCACGTGTTCGGAGGTGATCGTCAACACGGCGATGTCGTGATCGGTCGCCTCTGCAGCCCGCTGCACCTGGTCCGCTTGGTCGACAACGAGTGCATTCGTGGGGTAGATGGCAATCGTGTCCAACTGTTCGTCGAGTGCGGGTGCCAGCCACGCCGAGGTCTTTCCGCCACCAGTCGGACTGTCGTCAACTGCGACGAACCCGGCATCGTCACCAACCAACTCCGACAGTCGGAGTTGATGATCGTAAGGGTCGTACTCGAACGGATACGGGTGGGCGTGCTGCCGGAGTGCAACCCCCTCAAGGGTGAGCTCACCGAGCCACTCCCCGGTCACCGGCGCTCACCCAGGAAGACGAGTCCACGCGGAAGTTCAATCGTTTCGGGACCCCGAGGAGCGTCGCTGCGGTCGATACGCAGGTACTCTCCGTCGTAGTCGCCCGACATGATTAGCGGCGTGGGTTGCATCGACTTCGTGGCGACGTTCCCGACGGGGACATCGGTATGATCGTCGACGCCGATTGGGTGTCCGAGACGGTAGGGGCCGTCCTCAAGACGAACCGGCCGTTCCGTCAGATCAACTCGGACCTTCCCGCGTTTCTTTCCCAGTCGGACGTACGTTGGAAGGCGGTCGGCGACTGCCGACGCAGACTGTTCGCGGGTCAAGACGTATGCACGGAGCGCCGTCCCTTGTGTGAGCGACCGTCGACGGCCGAACGTCGGGAGGTTCTGACCCTCGTACGGGTCATCCTGTGCCGAGTAGTTGACGACGACGTACTCGTCGCGGCTCGCGTTGTACGTGGTTGTCGTGTACTGCGGCGCAGTTCCACGAACCGGGGCCGCAGGGGAGACGTACAGATCCGGCGCAACGTGTTCGGTATCCGCGAGGTACGTTGGCTCGTAGCTCGTGTCGAGATACCGGCCGCTGGCAAGCCCGAGCGCGTAGTACAGCGCCGTGTTCAGGACGTACGGCTCCGTGTCCGTAAGCCGCCCGACCTCGCGGGAGGTGAACGTCACCTCGCCACGGACCCGAATCGTCGCCTCTAACACCTCCATGGTCTCAGTCCGTCACCTCGGCGAGGAACTCGCGTGACCGTTCACGCTGTGTCGCCAGCACCTCGCCGAACGCGTCACCGGTCGCCGTGTCGATCAGATCGTCGACTGTCTCCGTCGAGACACGTGTGAGATCAAGACCGTCGCTCTCGATACGAGACTCGAACGCGTCTTTCACGTGTTCGGCAGCGAGTGACGGATCCACGTTCTCGGCACTCGTCACGTCGCGGGTCGTCTCGTAGGCCGTGTGCTCGTCGTCACGGAGCGCTCGGATCGCGTCACGTGTGAGTTCGAGGTTCGCCGCCCCCTCTTCGCTGCCGGTGTACATACCCAGCACATGGTTCTTCGTCCGACCGAGTCGCGAGGTGGCTGCACCGTAGCGTTTGTTCTTCCGTGTGATCCTCAAGACGAAGGCGAGTTCAGCGGGTGTCGCGTCCTGGAGTGTGACGACACACGGGAACAGCGTTCCCGGCTCGAAGAAGTCTGGTTCGCGGATGGTCGCCTCTGGACCTTTCGCGTAGTCGCCGCCCGGTGCGTTCTGGAACTTCTCGTCGACGATTACCGTCGCGTCCCGGAGACTGTACGCCGTGTCGTACCGGACACGAGAGGTGATCGAGATTGCATCGTCGCCGGCGGCGCTCCCGTAGAGGATGCACTCTGGGCAGTCTTGACACATCTCGTTGACCTGCATCGTACACTCATCTTCTTCCTCGCCGAACAATCCCAGCTGCCGTTGGAGGGCTTTTCCAAACCGACGGTCGCTGCCGGTCTGTTTCCGCATGAACATCAGTCCCGGCGAGTACTCCGACCGTTCGTCGCCCACCGCGACGTTCGCCAGATCGGCGTCCTGCCCGTTGGTGGTGAACACGGCATGGCTCTGGAGCTCACGCAACACGAGGACGTTCGTGTAGTTGTTCTGCGGACGTAGGGTCATCTGGTCTGTCGGAACGGTTCCGTCTGCGAGTTCGGGGTATGTGTCGTGATCGAGCATTGTGTGTCTCCGTCGTAATTACTCGTCGTGCAGTGCGTCCGTTTCTTCGTCAGCGCTGTCGCCGTCTCCGTCGTTACCGAACGTCGCCCGCTGGAGCCGGCGTGTCGCCGCGTAGAACCCGTCGGCGAGACCGTTTTCCCGACGCTTCAGCCGCGCCGGCTTCCCGTCGAACAGTCCGACGAACACCTCGTCGACGAAGTACTCGGCGTAGGCTTCGATCCGTTCTTCGAGGCGGTCGCCGCTCTCACTCTTTTCGCTTCCGACGCGGTACACCTGGTCACTCCGGTTGGGGAGCTTGGCAATCCGGCCGGCGACGGCGTCCACGGCGTCCTGTCGCGACGGCTCACGCGGCCCGAACCCCTTGATCGCTTTCACGCTTTCGCGGAAGACGCGTTCAATGGCGTACGGTTTGCTGTTCGTCGGGTCCGGTCTGATCGCGTCGAACGCTCGCTCGGCGAGCGTCGAGATCGTGTCGTGTGTCTCTCGTGTCATTTGTGTCGAGTGTCGGTCGTCGGGTCGCCACACGCCTCGTCGAGGATCCGCGCTTCCTCAAGCAGGAATCCGGCGTTGTCGCCGTCATCGGCCTGCGCGATCCGTTTGAGAAGGTACGACCCTGGTAGCGGCTTGTTCCGAGTCGCACGGAGGTACTTGGCGAACAGTGCGTCCTCGCGTTCGTTCCCGTAGCCGAGTCGGATCAGCGCCGCGGCGGCGTTGAGTCGGTCACGCAACGCCGACAGAGGGATCTCTACTCCGTAGAAGTCATGAACCTGACTGAATCCCGCGCCGATCCGTGCCGTCTGCTGGAAGTCGCGCCCCCTAATGTCTGGGATTGGCGACTCCGAGACGACCACTCGGAGTCCGGTGTAGCTTGCTAGGGCCAGCCCGAGGAAGGTGCCGAAGAACTGGAACTCGGTGTCGTTGTCGGTCGGTTTGAAATACGCGAATGTCTGGGTCCCGAACCCGCTCGCGTGGTCGAATCCTCTGTCGAGCGTTTCGACCATCGACCCACCATGTTCCGGATTCAAGAGCCCACCGACGTAGTCGCTCAGAACGGTCTCAGCGTCGCGTCCGGGGTGGGAACTCGGGTCAATCCCACCCTCGCCAACGTGGAGGACCGCTTCGGCGAGCCCGCCGAGTTCGGTCTTCGCGTCCGGACCGAAGTTGTCGGCGAACGTCGCGTAATCGCGCCATGACGCCGGTGTGTAAAAGTAGTCGGGGACGAGGTGGTAGTAAAGTCGACCACCCTCCCGACGCTCTGCACCGGCTTCTCGGAGTGAAAGCTCCACCTGACACGGATAGCACACGAGGAGCTTCTCTGGCTTCCCGGCGTCTACTGCGACGTGGTTCGAGTACCCGGATTGGAGTGTCGTGAGCGACTTGGACGACTTCATGTCGCCTTTCGTCCCTGTCGTCCCCCGGTTACACAGGTCACACGTCTTCCCGCGACGCGAGCCGCCGTACTCGGTGAACGGGTCGGTGAGCCGATCCTCGGACCCACCGACACGCCGACCGTCGAGCGTCACGGTCTCAACCAGGAACGCAGACAGCTCTGTCCGGAGGTTCCCTGTCTGTCCCTTGGAGACTATCGTCCGCCACTCAGGGTTGAGGTCGTCTAGACCCTCGATCACGAGTGTAGCGAGATCACTGTACTCCGTCAGTCCGCGGTCGAGCAGTGACTGCCCGATTCCGTAGGCGTGGTCCCACTTCCCGCCGGCCCTCAAGGGGAGTTCTTCGTCTGCTGTCTCGATCCCCGATGTCGTCGCTTCATCAACGTTGAAGAGCCCACACGTTGCCCGAAGGGACGATTGGCTATCGCCGCTCGTATCGAGTACTGGATCGATGAAGGAGCGCTTGATTGTGTAGGCGAGTCGAGCGAGTCCGACTGGTTCGCGGGTTCGTGTGATGTCGAACGGGAGGTGCGACTCTAAATCGGCCATCGTGTCGGTCATGGCGTCTGTCGGGTCCGAATCCGGATCGGCGTCAGTTGCTGCCTTCAGTGCCACAGCTTCCAGAACCGTCTCAGGACCGGCGTAGAAGAAGTCCTGATCGTTGATACTGTAGAATCCCTGTGACTCAACACCGAGGTTGTCGACGAGTTGTCCCTCGTCCTGATACGCCTCGTGAGAACTGCGGACGTTACTCCGGAGTTGCTCGAACACCTCGTCGAGAAACGCCTCACCCGTCGTCGGTGGCTCGGCGTCTGCAGGCGTGAGGTAGACAACCCCGTCCTGATACAGCAACAGCCGGTGGAACTGAGAGCCGAGCGTGTCCGCGACGGCGGCGTTCAGGAGATTCGTCAACACACCGGTCACGGTATCGAGGCGGTGGTGTCTGAGTGAGAACGACCCGGCAGCGTTCGGATACGCGGCTGCGACCGCGTCCTCGACTTTCGGTTCGGCTGCTCCCTCTGGACGGTCACTGGAGGCGAGCGCGTCCGCGAGCCTGACCGACGGACGGTGCTCGTTGAACCGACGTGTCGACGTTTCGTGGTTGGCAGTCCAGTCGTCGTGGTGGTCCACGGCACACGATGCGAAGTCGGCCAGCGACAGTTCATCCGCCCAGTCAAGCAGACCGAACTGCTCGACGTACGACTCCACCTCGGACTCGGGGATGTCGAACCGCCGTCGCGGGTCGCCGTCACGTTCGGCGTCGAGTTTGTGGAGATCGTGGATCACGTACAACGCGACGGCCGCCCGCAGCTCCGCCTCGTCGCGTGGAACACCCCCGACTTCGTCGATTAGTTCGTTCACGCGTGCGAGCGCGGCGACGCCGTTGCGGACGTGGTTCAGAAGTGACTGATCTGTGTAACCGAACTCAACGCTCTTTGCCGGCTCGAAGCCCCAGCCAGCGTCGATGAGGTGTGGATCGACCGCTTCGTAGTACGCTGCCAGGACTCGCTCTTCGAGCGTGTCGTCGGAGCCGGACTCACCGGTGTCCGTCGCGTCGCCGACTCCCGGGACATCCACGTCGAGGTGTTTACCGAAACTCAGCTCGTCGTCCTCGGCCTCTGCGGTCGGTGTCGTCTCTGTCGTCGGGTCATCACCGAGACGCTGTTGTGTGTAGTCTTCTGTCATCTGTCTTCTGACGCGTTCCTGGCTCTCACGTCGATACCTCCACACTCACATTCCCACACCCCCGAGCAACGGCGCTCCCGATGCCGGAGTACTCCGCGAACAGCGCGAGCGCCGTGACCGCGTTCTCGACGCTCTCGCTGGCCTGCTTGAACTCGTAAGTGTACGTGCCGGTGAATCCCTGCTTGAGGATCGCTCGAGGGCGATCGCCGTCGCGGACGCGATTCGTCAACACACTGTGGGTGTCGTAGGTGGACTCCTCGGGCTTCGTGATCACGCTCTCCTCGACCGTCGGGCGTGCGAGGTCCAACGCACGGTGGTCGGCGTCAGTGGGGAGAGTGCGCTGCCACTTCGGTGCTAACGAGTCAGCGAACACCAGCCCGCGGTGCGGGAACATCGCCGTCACCGAGCCCTGCTCCTCGATACACGTCGGCGTGTGGAACGTGAGCGTCAACGATGGATCGTCGAGATCGGCGGCACGACCGAGGAGTTCCTGGCGATCCGTCCGTTCGCTCTCGAAGGAGTCGACGAACACCGGTCCGTCGGGGAGCTCGATCCGATCACCGTCGAAGACAAGAGCGCGGACGAGTGCCTCAAACACGTCGTCGTCTGCCGGGTCCGGGACACCGAGTATGAGCGTGTACGTCTCGCCGGGCAGCAGCGTCCGGTGGTTTTGTCGGTCACACCGACCGAACCGACCACGCAGTCCACTCTGGTGGATGCTCCCGAACTCAGTGTCGTGGACGCGCTCACTAACGGCCTCGTCCACATCGTCGAGCGCTTTCAAAAGCGCCGCGTATACCCGGTACCCGTTCGACTTTGGAACCGGAACACGGTCTGCTGGTGAGAGTAT
>NZ_JAQCNH010000037.1 GCF_028275115.1 Halorientalis sp.
CGAAGCCCTCTACAGGGTACGAGTAACGGCTTCGTGGCAGAGCCACTGGCTGACTGTCCAGCAAACCGTAGACTCTCAACTCTCAGGATTGACCTGCCCGACCAACACCGGGCGAGAGGCCCGCGCCTTTAGCCGCGGGAGGATGTCACAACCGCACTCCCCTGGGGACCGCCGTGACACTGTTCGACTCGTCGTCACCACTGTCCGCGTCGCTGTGTTGCTGTCTCTGAGATACCGGTCACGCATATATACAGTGTCGGCTTGCGTGTCGACCTACGATGTCGGACCAGAACAGTCACGTCACGTTCGAGGGGGACACCGGTTGGATCGGGCTCTTTGTCGGGGCATTCCTTCTGTATCTCGTCGGGACGAGAGCCCTCGGAGACACACTGCGCGTCGGCCCCGTCCTCCCCGAGCTCGAAGTGACAGTCCTGGAAGCGGCCGTCCGGTTCATCCCCCTCGCCATCGCGCTGTGGTTCCTCCGATCCGAGGGTGTCTCACTCGCCGAAATCGGTCTCGCACGGGATCAAATCGTCCCGGCGCTGTTCAGTGTCACCGGCTTGTATCTGCTGTTGAACGCAGTCGGTATCGGTCTGTTACTGCCGATAGCTGGCGCCAGCGCTGTGGGTTACCAGTGGACCGTCCCCCCTGTGATGGCGCTCGTCGTGTTCGCCGAGGCCCTCCTCTTCGCCGCGCTCGTCGAGGAGGTGGCGTTTCGGGGGTACCTGCAGTCGAAGGTGATCGCGGTGCTGTCAAGTACCACCCGGTTCCGGGGGGCGTTCGGCGTTGTCGCCGCGAGCGTGCTGTTCGCGCTGGCCCACGCGCCTCGCGTCCTGACCAGCGGTGTCCCTGGGACACAGGCACTCGCCACGTACGGAGCCTTCCTCCTCTTTTCGGGGCTCAGCTTCGGTCTGCTCTACGAGTATACGCAGAACCTGTATTTGCCGATTCTGGTCCACGCCGCCGGCAACATGCCGGGCACGATTGGCATCGTGTTCTTCGACACGTCCACACTGCAGGGTGGTGCGCTCGCAGCGTACGTGCTCTTGTATCTGGTGCTGGTAGTGACTCTGGTCGCTGTGTACCGTCGGGTGGCAATCGGGTCACTCGAGCGACGGTCTTGGTCCGAGCGGACCGACGTCGAACGAGATCCCGTGTGACCGTCGACACAGTGTCAGGACCGACGCGCGACTGTCACCCATACCGTCTCGTCGGGGCGGACAGTGGACCCGACATTGATGACGACGTCGTCATGATCGTGTGTGATCCGACACCGCCGTGCGATGGTCGCGAGTGCCAACTTGGGCTCCATCTGTACGGATCGCATTCCGATACAGTGGCGTGGACCCCCACCGAAGGGGAACTACAACTATTCGGGTCGGTCACCCGGCGGTATTGGGCTCTGGTCCCAGTAAGCCAGATCGAACCGGTCTGGATCGGACCACCAGCGGTCACCCGCATGGACGTGAAACTGCGGTAGGACAACGAGTAGTGTGTCATGGAACGGTTAGCACACCGCTTGTACTGACCGAACAACTTTGATCGGGTCGGAGAATGATTCTGTGCAGAATGCGCCCTGTATTGGGTACAGCTTCTGAAACCGATCATTGCCCGAGGGGTTCCCCGTCCCGTAATCGGGTTGTGAAACAACTCGGCCACGAACACCCCGAAACACCCCGTCATCAGGGGGTAATGGCCGGTATCATCGGCACTCGCTATCCGGATTAGCCTGTCAATCCGTGCATGGTTCGTGTCGACCACTCCGGCGAGGTCACGAAGTGCTGGCCCGACCGTGACGAAATCGCCTGGCTCGAGGAGGCTGCCGCTCGGAGCGACTGGGAGCGCGAGATCGCCGCCCAGCTCATGGCCCGCTGTGGGTTGTGGGCCGATGGGGTCTCCTATACTGGCGATGCCGAGCTGCGGTACAGCGACGACGCCGAGGGCTGGTTCCTCGAGGTCCGCGGTAAGAACACGAAAGGCGGCGACCCGACCGTCCGCGACGGCTGGATGCTCGAGCCCGTGGAGGCCAACGTCCGCCGCTCTGCTCGCGAGTGCGCCGCCGATGCCCCGTTCTTCGTGCGGTGGGCGCAGTGGTTCCGGAGCGACGACGACTGATTTCGCGCGCCCGCCTGTCAGATACGCGCGACCGGCCCCCCTTCCCCGTCGGTCCCAGCGCCACCGGCAGTCGCCACCGATTGACCGGCTCCTGGAACGACGCGTGGGCGCCCCCGAACATGTGCAACATGTTGGGCAATGCTCATAATCGCCCCTCGCGCGACTGGACGTATGGCGACGACAACGCAACCACAGGGCGCACTGACCACGAATCGACTCGCCACCGGGCGCATCGTGTCCGGGATCGCCACGATGCTCACTCTCGGGGTCGCATTCGGCTTGCTGGCCCTCGGCGTGGGCTTCTTCTGGGTCGCCTTCCCCGTCAGCTTCGGCGGCGTTCTCCCGGTCATGCTGGGGGCCGTCGCGCTGGTGACGACCGCCGACTGAGAATCAAGACGCTGGGTCCCCCAGGCGACACGGCCCTTGCCTCATATAGCCGAGCCGATCTGCCCCACCGGGCTGCACACCAGGCCTCCCTCCCCGGCTGACCGGGCCACTCTCTCCAACCAACCAGACATTGCTACTTGACCAACCCGGCGTGGCTGCCTGGCCAACTTGGCGTGGCTACCTGGCCGGCCCCCAGGCGTCGCTACCAGGGCATTCAATCGTTACTACCTGGCCGGCCCCCAGGCGTCGCTACCAGGGCATTCAATCGTTACTACCTGCCCGGCCTCGGGCATCACCATCCGGGAGAGCCGAGCGATGGGCGGAGCGAGTGGCGGTACACCGGTAACTAACGCACGCCTGGTAACATTTTGATGTGAACGGTGTGCACGGGTGGAGCACAGAACTTCTTCTCTCTAGTTGCCACAGCGCGTACTCGGTGATTTCTCCAGACTAGCGCGACTTTTCGACACCGCCCGTGCATGCCGTGCACACCCCTCAAGAACAGACGATTGAGGCGAGTAAACCTGCCGCTAAGGCATGCACGGGGGCTGAAAAACGTGCACGGGTCGGCCCAGAAAGTGGACTGGTGGGCGTCCCGTTCCGGCGTGTCGTCGAGCGACAGGTCGACGTCCGGGCGATGATGGCCGGCGGCTGGAGTAATCACTCCGCCGTCGAGTCGTACCTCGCCGAACCCACCGAGCCGTATCGGCGACGCGATGCGGGTGTAACGCCGAAGAACCGAGCAGGGTGTCCGTGTTTGTATCCCTCCCGGACGCTCTCCCGAGCGGTTCACACATCGGGCGCCAGCGGCGCACGCACCGACGCGACGAGACTAAGCGGCGGGAGACGCTAAGTATGGAATATGAGCGATCAGGCAGATGAACGAACTTGCGAGGAGTGCGGAGCGGACATGCACCTGCGGCAGAGTTGGACCGGACAGGGCTATGCCATGTGCCCCGAGTGTAATTAACAGAGAGTCGGATACGTAGCGTTCTGACACGCGAACGGTGACGAATGGCCTCGCGGGGAGAGCAGGCGCCGAGGAACCCGGGACGCACGGCTCCAGGGTAGGGGTGGCGTCGAAAAGAGTGGATTCGGACGACGTTACTCGGCGTCAGCCGCCGGTTGGTCGAAGCCCTCACGGTAGCACGGCCAGCACGGGACGGCGGCGTAGTGCAACTCGTCGCACTCGCACTCGGCCGGGCGCTCGTCGGCGTCGAGGCCGTCACACGTTCCGCACGCGACGCGCTTGGGGGACGTCAAGTTCGCACTCGGCGACCCCCAGTTCCGCGAACGCGTCCGGCAGCGGGTCGATGCAGTCGTGGAACGGCCCGACGGAGGTACCGGTTCTCATGACTTCGACACGGTCAGGCGAGACGAAAGCGACCGGGTCGGGAGGTGGACGACCCGGCGCTCAGTCGCCGGTTCGGTCGGTGACGGCCGTGACGAGTGTCTCGGCGCCGGCCGCCACGTCCGTCTCGTTCTCGACGAGGCGGACGGGCGCGTCGGCGGCGACAGCGTACTCGAAGGCTGCGGTCCGGTTGAAGTCCTGCTGGAAGTCGATGCCGAGGACCGTCTCGTCCCCGTAGCTCCGCGGCGAGTCCCCGCGCCGCTCCTGAATCGTCTCGGGGGTCGCCTCCACCACGACCAGCAGGTCCGGGTCCACGTCCCGGAGGACCGCGTCGGGGAGTCCGGGCAGCAGTCCGACATCGGTCTCGACGACGAGATGGGTCGTCAGCAGGACCTCCGCGGCGGCGCCCCGGTCGGCGACGTACTCGCCGGCCCGGCGCTGGAGCCGACGGGTCGTCTCCCGTGAGAGCGCCGCCAGGTCGCCGCGTGTCTCCACGAGGTCGTTCGCGACCGCCTGTTCCAGCATCACGTCGCCGAAGTTCACCAGTTCGTACTCGTCCGAGAGCTGCTTGCGGGCCCGTTCGGCCAGCGCGGTGAGCCCGACGCCGGGCACCCCCGCGAGGACGGTAACGCTCATCAGAACGACACCTCCTCGTCGGGGTCAACTGACTGGCCGCCGCGGTCGTCGTAGAACCGCCGGCCGACGAACCCCTCGCTCACGAACGTCAGGAGCGCGTCGTAGAGACCGTCGACGGAGTGGAACGTCTCCTCCTCGCACCGGCCCAGTACGGCGGCGATGGTCTCCATCTCGCCGTTGGGCGACTCCAGCTCGCGGTCGCCCACTTCCTCCACGACGACCTCACACCGGACCGGAAACGTCAGTTCCCGCGCGAACAGGTCCCGGACCTCAGGTAGGCGCATGTGCGTACATCACGACAGAGCAGCATAACAGTGGCGTCGAACGAAACGGGTCCAGACGGCGTTACTCGGCGCGGGCGTCGCCCTCGGCCTCGACGAGTCGCCGGAGCGTCGACCGGACGTGCTCTTCCGAGACGTCGGCGGCGTCGGCCAACCCGGCGGCGGTCGTGTGCTCGCGCTGCTGGAGGGCCTCGACGACCGCGCAGTGCCGGTCGGTGGCGAGCCACTCGACGCCCGACACCTGGGGGTCGACCTACTTCTCGGAGGGCACGCTCGATCGAACGAATATGGTCGCGGTGTCGTCGGGATTCTCGAGGCTCCGGGCGTAACGGCCGGCCGACTGTACGCGCTGTTCGCCTCCGCCGTCGAGCTGTTGGCCTCGGGTGCCTCGCACACCGCGAGGTGCTGGAGGTAGCGACCGTACACCTCGCCGCACATCGGACAACTTCCGTCGACGAGCGCGCCGTCGACCGGCCCGGTACACCGCTCGTGATGCTTCTCCAGTCCAACGTGCTGAGGAACGCTTAGCTCTGAGGACGAAGGTCGCGGTCAAACGGAACTCTGCTCGTTGGAGAGCCAA
>NZ_JAQCNH010000038.1 GCF_028275115.1 Halorientalis sp.
TCCTCGGCGCGCTCGATGATTTCCTCGCCGGCGGTGACCGCGACGTATCCCATCAGGCCACCTCCATGGAGGCGGAGCGCGGGACTGCGGCGACTCGGTCCTCGGTGGTGAAGATTGCATCGACGCCGCGAGGATAGTCGGACTGGGCGGCAGCGACGGCAGCCAGTTCGGATTCCGGAAGGGCGACCGAGAGCTCGGTGTGGCCGTCGACGCCGGGACCGGAGAGGGTGACCGTCGACAAGTCGGCGTCGGTCGTCGGCACGAGATCCTCAACAGCGTAGACGACCGTCGCGCCATCGCTGGGTTCGACCAGCGAGCCGCGCTGGCAGTCGGTCACGTCGAATTCAGTGTGGTCGCGTACGTGGACGATATCGGCCGTGTCGTGAGCCGCGGCGTCGAGACGACCCTGTCCTGAGAGAGCGTCGCGGAGTTCGTCGTCGTCGGTCGCCACGCTGACCTCGTGGTCGACCAGCGTCGAGACGACGGCCTGGTCGGCGCGTTCGGGCACCGACTCGACGGTACCCGGCCGGCTCATCACGTCTAACAGCGCCCGGAACGTCGTCCGTGTTCCGCCGACGGGGTCGATACCGACGGCCCTCATTCTTCGTCCTCCATCGTCTCGAATTCGACGGTAGTGTGTTTGCTCTCGGCCCACGCCTGCCGGCGTCGGGCCTGCTGGTCCGCCGCAACGTCAGTCAGCGTGTTCGTTATCTCCGTAGTGAGCGGGTGGCCGCCGGCGACGGCGGCGTCGACGATAGCCCCCGAGAGCGCGGCGCGTTCGGCCTTGCCGGGGAGCATGGCGAAGCCGCGGTGACCGTCAAGTTCGACCTCGGCGGGCGTGACGACGACTTCACCGAGGTTGAACGGGCGGCGCTCGACCGGTTCAACCACCTGGTGCATCACTAGTTGTGGGCGGGGGTCTTGGCGGACCGAAAGCGGCGGGTCGCCTTCGAGTACGTCGTTTGCGAACCGGGCGAGCGTCGCTCCGTCACAGCCGGCGATGAGCTCGAATCGCTCCGAACGGTCGTGTGGATCTACCATACAGTCTGTTGAACGGAGCTGCAAAGCCGTCATAATGGTTTGCTGGGTACTCTACATCGTTCACACGGTTTCGATTCTCAGTCCCGGGACTGTTGCTATCAGTCTGTACTAGTCCGGACCTGAGTCGCAGGGCGGGGTCGTCGTCCCCGGACTGTAAACGAAAAGCCGGCCCACCCGGACTCTACGCAGACAACCCTTATTCGAACCGTTGGCAACCAATCGGACGATGACAGACAGCCAGTCAGCGACCACGAATACTGGGGAACAAACGAGCCGACGCGGATTTATCGTCAAATCCGGTGTCGCAGCGGGGGCAGTCACCGGGCTCGCGGGCTGTTCGGGTGTCCTCGGCGGGGGCGGCGACAACCAGAACACCGTCACGATGCTGCTGACACCGGGTACACCGGCGGACGCCCGCCGACGGTACAAACCCGTACAGAACCTCCTCAACGCCGAGATAGACGGTGCGACCTTCGAGATGGAGGTTCCGACGGACTACTCGGCGATCCTCCCGGCGCTCAAGAGCGAACAGGCCGAGATCGGCATGGACGACGTGACGGTCCTTTCGGAGCCGGA
>NZ_JAQCNH010000039.1 GCF_028275115.1 Halorientalis sp.
CCGGGCCCTCCGGCGGGTCCTGAGTCAGATTGATCGTATCGGTCCAGGTCATGTTCTGCGTAGAGATCGTGACTGGATACGTCCCGGGAGCGGTGCTGGACGGGATCGTGTACGAGTCCTCCACCACGGTCGCGTTACTGACGTTGAGCCGCTGGCTTCCCGAGTCGATGGCCGACCCGTCGAAGCTCATGGCGTACGACACGTCGCCGCTCGCGACACCCGTATTGACGATCCGCGCCGAGACGTTCAGCGTGTCGCCCGGTTTGAGCGGGTTCGGCACGGCACCGGCTTCCTGAATGAGGAAGTACGCCTGTTCGCTGTCCCCGGCGGTGAAGCTCCCGGTCGCCGACTCGTTGGCGGTAGTGACCTCGTACTGGTACACGCCGCCCTCACCGACCTGGAGGTTGTCGAAGGTGACCGTCTGCGTGTTGCTGCTCGGAACCGTCGTGGTTTTCATCTTTGTCGTAACGACGTTTCCGCTTTCGTTGCGGACGTAGAGTTTGACGTCCTGTTGCCCGCCCGAGTTGCCCTCGTTTTTCAGCGTCGCACCGATGTCGAAGTCGTCACCGACGATCACCGTCCTGCCGCTGGGTGGTGACGTACTCTCGACGCTGAAGTACATGTTGTCACCAATCAGGATGTCGGTGGACGCGATTTCGGCCGGCCCACGACGGTTGACCACAGCGAACGTCGCGTTCAGGTTCCCCTGCAGGTAGGTCGGCACGGTGTACGTGAGCGTCCGAGAGGCACCGGCCGGGAGCATTATTTCCCTGGATCCGATGACCGTCCGATCCGACCCGGAGGCGTCGGGGAAGGTGAATTCGACCGTCTTGATCGCCTCCACCGCGCCCGTGTTCGTGATTTCCGCCTCGATGGTCTCACTGTCTGAGGCCAACATACTCCCGGGTGCGTCCGTAATCGTCGTGTCGAACGTCGCCAGGTCGGACGCCGACGCGACCACGACGACCGTCCCGTTCCGGACCTCGTCGCCGGTGTCGAGGCTGTACTTGTACGTATTCCCGCTGGTGAAATTGTCGTGTTCGACCACGAACTGAAGCGTGGCGTTCTGGTTGTTCGACAGGGAGAAGTTGCCGTAGCCGGTGACGTTCGATTCGAGTTGCGTCCACGAGCCGCCGTCGTCGCGGTACCAGTCGAGCGTGACGTTCTGTGCGCCGCCCAGGCGACCGGTGTTGTTGATGGTCGCGTTGACCTCGAAGTCCGTCGATTCCGTCGTAGTCTGGTATGCCACCAGCCCCGGCGGCTCCTCGACGATATAAGTGGGGTCGACCCGTTCGCCGATCGCAAAGGTGATGTTGACGTCGTCGCCGGCGTCGACGGTCGAGTCGGTTGTTTCGATAATCGTCCGATCCGGCGAGAAGTTCCGTTCGGCGTAGGTGTGCCAGGCGGTCGCGAACGGACTGTTCTGGATCGAGACCGTCATGTTCGACAGCACGCGCGGGTCACACGTAATGTCCGACGGCGTCACGTCCGGGTTCGCCTCGACCTCCTCAAAGTTCTTATCGGTCAGCAGTGCCTTCTGCAAGTACTCGTCTTTGATCTGTGAGCCCGACTCGTTGACGGCCGCGACGAGGCGGTCGGACTCGCTCATCTGGCCGTCGAAGTCCGTGAGTTTAACCCCCAGCTGTCCTTCACGGTAATTGAGCGCAGGCGGCGAGACGATAGAACTCCCGCCTCGCGAAGATTTGCGCCAGACTCCGCCTGCCTCGTATCCGACGATATCGCCTTCCTCCGTCTCGGCCAGCAGCGTGCCGACCGCGATCGGCCCAGTGTAACAGATATCTCCCCCGTTCGCGACGTCCACGTTCTCGTCAACGGAGAGATTGATCGTGGTCTGTTCGACCGTCCGGACGTTCCCACCGAGATTCGACGGGAACTCGAAGGTCATTTGATTGTTGTTCTCGAGATTGTCGATGCGAGAAGACACCTCACGCATCGATTGCTCGGCAACCTCCACCTGATTTTGATTGTTCAGGTCCTGTACGACACTCCCGCCGAGGACCACGACGACGAGGGCGCCAAGCGCGACGATACCGACCAGCAACGCCAGCCCGACGACCGGCGATACGGCTCTGTCACCCGTTAGCATCCCTTCCCCTGGGGCTGTCATTTCGTATTTGCTTCCCGGTAATTGAGTAAAAACCCATCGACAGTTATGCGCGCTGTGTCTCCTATGATCGTGAAACAGGCAGATTACGGGATTTTGATATCTGATAAACGGGTCGGCCCCGCAGTCTCAGAGTTTGAAGCATCGTGTCGCCATAGCGCGAAAGTACCGCAAAGTTATGTCCCCAGCCGCCCCCCGTTCTGGAGCGCTGCCGTCACGATGCCAGCCGTCTGCCCGATCCCGACCAGGGCCATCCCTCCGACCGCGACCGTTGCCGCGTCGAGGAGTGCAGCTCCACCGATGGCGAACAGTATCGACCCGGACAGCGAGAGCAGCGCACCGACCAGGTAGACGTGTCGGTAGGCTGGCCCAGACATCGCCGCCCAGGTCCTGACGTATGCGGCCGCCGGGAGGAGTATCCAGGCGTACAGTGTCAGCGCGGCGAACGGGTCGGCCCCCGGAGTCACGAGGAGGTCCACCGTTCCGAGGACGTTGACGACCGCGCCGACCCCCAGAACACGCTGCCACGCACTCAGGACCGGACCGGTCATCTCTGACAGCGTCGCCACGAAGAAAATCACGAGTAGCACGCTCATCACTGTCATAGCGATCAGGACGGTCCGGGCCGTGACCACCCCGAGAACCGCCGCGGCGGCGAAGATCCAGGCCGCTGGTACCAGTCCCGCTGGTCCCACGTCTTTCAGCACACCCATGCCACGTGCCAACGGACGACGGCGTATTGTGTATTCCGGTCGACTGCTGGTGGCGATGTGACCAGCCGCGCCTACAGGGAACTGTTCGACGAGATCTGCACAGGCCTACGGAGACGGGATGGACTCGCGGGGGTCCCGCGAGCAGGGAGGGACCACAGGTCCCTCTTGCAGGCGGCGCACAGCGCCGGCGACGGAGCGAGTGGGACCACGCGGGGGAACGAACGACTGACGGAGCGAAGCGACGGAAGGAGTGAGTGGACTCGCGGGGATTTGAACCCGATGGCGAGACTCGCCACGCTCGTCTCGCGTGATTCAAATCCCTGCTCGAACAGACACGAATTCGTCGCTCGCGAGTTGCGATCGACAGAACTAGTGGACTCGCGGGGATTTGAACCCCGGGCCTTCCCCGTGCCAGGGGGATGATCTACCGCTGATCTACGAGCCCGCGCATCCGTCGCTACCCGGTGAGTTTTCTTAAACCCATCGAAGGAGTTCCTCCACAGTGAAAGAAACGGACAACTCGTTTCGTCTGCCAAAAGATATATATACTATTGTTAGCGGCCAAAACTAATATATCCCTAGTTCGGCGACTAAGGGTAGTCGAGAGTGCCAGTCGGCGGCGGGCCCTAAATCGCTAGAATGGAGCGACGACCACGCAGTCGATTTCAGACGAGAAATTCGCATGAAGAAGCGAAGTGCATCCGAGCGGGTGAAGGCGGCCGACAGCCACGGGTCGGACTCGGACCGACACTCGGCCTTCGAGGCGCTGGTGAGTCAGACCCGTGGACAGACGACCATCGACTTCACCGTCGGTGTCGTGTTGTTCGTGTTCGTCCTAGTCGCAATCTTCGCGTTCGTGGCGGGAACAGTGGAGCCGTTTACAGCGGGTGATCAAGAGGACGTCGTGACGGTCAACAGGGTCGCCGATGGGCTATCCGGAGATACGCTCGGTGACCCGAACACGCCGTATACCCTGACGACGGCCTGTACGAGGGCGTTTTTCAATCGGACGAGTTCCCCGCCGTCGAGCTGTCGGTTCAGTGTCCAGCCACTCGAAGAGCAGGTCGGCGTGACCGGGAGTGCGTTCCTCAACGTGACGGTTCGCGGGAACGTGAGCGGGTCCGGGTCGCCCGACGAGTTGCTCTGCTGGGACGGGACGACCGGAGACTTGGTCGAACAGAGTGGGACGGACTGTACGGTCGCCGACGTGGAACCGTTGACCGTCGGTGACGACGCCGAGTCGGGTGCTCAGTCGTCGGTGACGGCACGGCGCACGGTGTCTCTCGACGGGACCAGCGTGTCGCTGGTGGTGAAACTATGGTGAGCGAGCGTGGCCAGGTCCACACGCTCGAGGCTATCGTCGCGGGGCTGTTGTTGACATCGAGTATCGTCTTGGCCCTCCAGATGACGGCGGTGACGCCGCTGTCGGCGAGCACTTCGAGTCAGCACATCGAGAACCAGCAGGCGGCCAGCGCGGCGGGCGTGCTGGCGATAGCGTCCCGGAACGACTCGCTGCGGGAGACGGTGTTGTACTGGAACAGCACGGAAAACCGGTTCCACGAGGCTAATCCGACCGGGTTCTACACACGACAGCTTCCGACAGCGTTGGGACGGTCGCTCCAGCGGACGTTCGGGGACCGCGGGATCGCCTACAACGTCTACGTGAGCTACTACAAATCGGGTCAGCCACAGCGCAAACCCATCCTCTACCGTGGTGAGCCGACCGACAACGCGGTGTCGGCGGGCAGGACTGTCGTCATCGCGAACGACACGCGGCTGCTGAACGGGAACCTGACCCGTGGACCGCCGGTGAACAGCTCGAACTTCTACGCCGACAACAACGGCGAGGGTCCCGTGTTCGACGTGGTCCGTGTGGAGGTGGTCGTGTGGCGGATCTGAGGGAGGACGACCGGGCGCAGGTGCTGTTGGTCGCGGGGTTCGTCCTCGCGGCGTCGTTCGTCGCGCTGACGCTGGTGTTGAATTCGGTTATCTACACCGAAAATCTGGCCACTCGCGGGGCCGACGCAGCCGGCGGGGAAGCCATCACCTACCGCGACGACATTACGGAGGGCGTAGAGCCGATGGTCGAGTCGGTCAACCGGAACGCTTCGTCGCAGTCGGAGATACAGGACCAGCTCTCGCGGGCGGTGGTCTCGACGAGTCGCCGGGCCGCGCGGTTCCAAGTGTTAGGTGGCATCAGTGCCAACGCGACACTGGCATCGATCAACTGGGGGACCCGTATCGGCCAGAATCGGACGACGGGGAACTTCACGAACTCGACCGCGCCGAGCAGCGCCGACGTGGCGAGCGACTGGACGGTCGCAACGGGCGTCGATGGGACGCGCTCGGTGCAGCTCAACGTGACCGACTCCGCGGAGCTGGCGCTGCAGTCCAACGGTCCGCTCGAGTTGCAGGTCACCGACGGGACGCCCTGGGTGTTCAGGCTGTTCAAGAACAACAGCGCTGGCACCACGACGGCGGTGGAGGTCGATCCCCCCTCGGGGCCGTCGCGGATCTGCTCGGCCGGCAAGAACCCGACGGTCGGGCTGACGGCGGGCACGTTCAACGGGACGGACTGTCCAGGGCTAGAGTACGGCGAGGACGTCTCGACGCCGTACACCATCGCCGTCGAGAACGGTCGCCAGTATCAGGGCACGTACTCGCTGGTGGTCGACGAGGAGATCGATAGCGGCGACATCGAGTCCGACAACTACGGGACGGCACCCGACGTGCCGTTCACGCTGACGGGGGTCTATGCGGCGACGGTTCACGTCGAGTACCGGTCCACGTCACTGACCTACGCGACCGACGCACGGGTCCGCCCCGGTGAAAGCGATGACTGACGACCGCGGCGTGTCGACGACGCTGAACTACGTCCTCGGGCTCGCCATCGCACTCATCCTGATCACTGGTCTGCTGGTTGCGGGCGGCACGTTCGTCGAGACCCAGCGCGATCAGAGCATCGAGACGGAGTTAGCGGTACTCGCAGAACAGGTGAGTTCGGACGTGGCGATGGCCGACCGGTTGGCCGAGACGACGAGCGACAACGAATCCGTTCGGGTGGGCCGCAGCCTGCCGCCGCGTGTCGCCGGGAGCAGCTACGAAGTCAGTATCGAGGGGGGGTCAGACCCACAGGTCGTGGTGCAGACGACCGACCCCGAGATCACCGTCACGGTCCCGGTACGGTCGTCCACACCCATCGAGTCGTCGTCGGTGTCCGGTGGGACGGTCGCGGTCAACTACACCGCCAGTGACCGACTCGCTCTGGAGGACGAACAGATATGAGCCGGGACCGTGCCGTGAGCGACGTGGTCGGGTTCGTGGTCGTGTTCTCGCTGGTCGCGGCGACCGTCGGTATCGTCTCGGTCACCGGCATCGGCATCCTCCAGGACGCACGCGACGCCGAGCAGGTGAACAACGCAGAGCGGGCCTTCGACGTCCTCGCGGACAACATGGCCGATATCCACCGCGCGGGCGCACCGAGTCGTTCGACGGAGATCAAACTCGACGACGCGCGACTGGAGGTGCGATCGTCGGTCGTTATCAACGTCACCGGCGTCGACCCGAGCGGAACGAACCCCAACGTCTCCTACTCGACGACCCCGATCATGTACGAGGGCCGCGGTGACACGGCCATCGTCTACGAGGGTGGTGCCGTCTTCCGCGACTCGCCGCGGGGTGGCATCGTCACCGAGAAGCCACCGTTCCGCTTTGCCGACGGCGGAGTCATCATTCCGATCATCCAGACGCAGCAGATGGGCAACACCACAAGCGTCGCCGGCGGGACGGTCCGGGTCCGAGCCGAACGGGCGGTCCGGGAACCGTTACCCGAGTTCGTCCAGCGAGCGTCCGACTACGACGCCCTGATCGTCAACATCACGTCGCCACGGCACCGGCTCTGGCAGCGTTACCTCGAAGACGACGCCGAGGCCACGTGTACGGTGACTCGTCCCGAGACCGTCCAGTGTCGAATCGACGACCCCGAACGGCTGTCGGTCACCCGGACGCTGATAAACTTCGAGTTCGAAGTCTAATCGACGTCGACCGCGATTTCGTTTTCCGTGACGTGCAGATACGTGATGTACTCCGCGCCGCTCGCGGTGTCGTAGTTGAGCCTGCCTGACGAGGCGTCCTGGACGATAGCGCGGCTGTTACCCGGGCCCATCTGTGAGGTCATGTCCATGTTGGGCCCCATCAGCGAGGTGTAGTGGTTGACCATGTTCTCGAGCGTGCGAGACGTACCGGTGGTGCCCGGTGAGTACGGCCCGTCGGACTCCCAGCTGACGGCCCCGTCGTGCTGGTCGAGCGTGGCGTCCCCGTGCGTGTAGTCGCACTTGATGTTCTCGCCGTAGCGCCACTTGTTGCCGCCGTTTCCGCAACTGATGCCGGGCGCGTTCTGGTCGTAGTCCATCCCACCGAAGTCCGACAGCAGGTCGATCGAGAGCTGTGGCCCGTCGCTGGTGCATGTCCACTCGACGTTGCTGTCTGTGTGAGCGCTCGGGTCGATCGACGTCTCCCAGTACTCGTACTCACCGGACCCGTCGCCAGGGTAGTAGTACATCCCGACGTACACGTCCGAGGTCGGCGCCGTCGGACAGTTGTTGTGATAGTTGTTCCCCGTCGGGACGACGTGTAACTCGTACTCTTTGTTGTTTTTCTCGTCGTACAGCGAGAAGTGGTCGTTGTTCCCGTTGGTGTAGACGATGTCGAACTCGAACTCCGTGAGGGGGTGCCCGGCAGCGATCCCGTCGGCGGAGACGCTCTCGCCCTCTTCGGGGATGATGAACGAACCGGGAGGGCCACCGATGGATTTCAGTTCGAGACGGACGGTCTGGTTGCCGTTCCACACAGTGACCTCACCGGTCGTTCGCTCACGGAAGTACGTCGCCCAGGCTTCGTAGTAGCTGCTCCGGACGGTGACGTTGACGGTCCCGTTGCGGATCGGATTCGTGAAGTTGCGCTCGGACTCGTTGTACGGCACGCCAATCTCGTCGCCGGCGGTCGGGGCAGACTTATCCGGGAAGACGGGACCGGCCTGCTTCCGGGGCTGAATCGAGACGTCGACGCTCCCCTTGGCGCTGCCGCCGCCGCGCGTGCGGATGATCGGGAGCGTCAGGGTCGCGCCACGGTAGTGGAACTCCGGCGGAGAGATCATTCCGGCATCGCCATCGGCGCCACGTTGCCAGACGCCGCCACCCTGGTACGCGAGCGACCGGTCACCGTTCTCGTAGAGCAGCGCACCCATCGATTCGTTGTAGATGACCTCGCGCTCGGCGTCGTTGTCGTCGGTGTAGTTGGTGTGGACGATCCGCAGCCAGCCGGACGCTCCGTCGACCTCGAACGTCCCACCGCCCTGACCGAACGAGATGGTCTGTCCGCCGGAGTCACCCAGCGCGACCATCGCCGCCCGCGAGTCGAAAAGCGTCATCGAGTGTTCCGCGCGCTGAACTTCGGACTGTGACTGCGTGCTCGACAGCCCACCAGCGCCGATGAGAACGATAATCGCCATCCCCGCCATCACGATAGCGAACACGAGGACGTAGCCGATGGGACCGGACTGTGCGCGTGCGCCCGGCCGTCGCGTCCCACCTGTCATGTTGCCACAAGTCGCGTGCCGAGTATCAAAAGCGCTCCGGCCGCCGTATCGAAATCTGATAATTGGGCGCGAGTAGAAACCGTAAAGTGTGCGAGTGGGGAAGTGAGAGTGGGAACAGCACGACCGCAAATCCGACGCGCCGCTACGATCACTTTCGCGGCTTGGGATTGCGGTAGTGTTTCGGCAGTCCGCCGGCCCGCGGTGTGTGCCATCGAGGCCAGCATCGCCTGCTGGCATGCCGGACAGCGGTCGATGCGGTTCCAATCATTCAACAATGGCACGAATGCACACACGCCGCCGCGGCTCGTCCGACTCGGACAAGCCCGTGGCAGACGAACCGCCGGAGTGGAGCGACGTCGACGCCGACGCCGTCGAGGAGCGCGTCGTCGAACTGGCAGAGCAGGGGCTGAGTCCAAGCGAGATCGGGCTGAAGCTCCGTGACGAGGGCGTCCAGGGGACGCCGGTTCCCGACGTGACCCTCGCCACGGACAAGAAGGTCACCGAAATTCTCGAGGAACACGACGCCGAGCCCGACCTGCCCGAGGACCTGCGCAACCTGATGGAGCGGGCCGTTCGCCTGCGCGGTCACATGGAAGACAACCCCAACGATCATCAGAACAAGCGCGCGCTCCAGAACACGGAGTCGAAGATTCGCCGCCTGGTCGACTACTACCGCGGCGACGAACTCGACGCCGAGTTCACGTACTCCTACGACGAAGCAGCGGAACTCCTCGAGTAGATGTCCACCGCCGACCGTCCCACGGAGTCCGCGTCCGCCGCGAGCGACATCGCCGAGATCTGCCGCGACGCCGAGTTCGTTCGGCTCGTCGCCACCGCGGACGGCGACGCGCTCGCGGCGACCGGCGTCCTCGGCCGGGCGCTCGCGGCGACCGACCGGCCCTTCCAGGCCAGCGTCGTTGCCCCGGCCGCGACCGCTGAACGCGCGACAGAGGTCGACGCGACGATCACGCTCGGCCGTGCCGACACCACGGCGGACGCGACGATTCCGCCGGGCGCCCGGCCGGCCAGCGAGGTGGCGTTCCGGGCCGCCAACGAACTCGGGAGCGCCGATGCCGTCCTCGCGCTGGCCGGCGCGACCGTGGTCGACACCACGCCGAGCGGCCGATTGCGCGAGGCCGCCGACGTCGAGCGCAGACCCGGCATCGCGACGCCCACGTCGGATCTTACGGACGGGCTGGCATACGGAACACGGCTCCACGCGCCCTTCTCGGGCGACCCCGAGTCCGTACGCTCGGCGCTGGCCGACTGCAACCTCGTGCTCGCGGCCGAGGACGCCGACGGGATGGCCGAAGACGACCAGCGGCGGCTCGCGTCGATGACCGCGCTCCGCACAGTGGGCGCGGACGACGCGAGCCAGCGTGCCGCGGACCGTGTCGGGGCCGCGCTTCGCCCCTACGAGGGCGGTCCATTCGGGACCGTCGAGGGGTACGGCGACGTGCTCGACGCCGTCGCCCGTGTCCGGCCCGGCACCGGCGTCGCGCTGGCGCTGGGGCACGATACGCGCGAGACGTCTCTCGACGCGTGGCGGACCCACGGCGAGCGCGCACACCGTGCGCTCGGGGCCGCGACGACCGGTCGGTACGACGGGTTGTTCGTCGCACGAGGCACGGCGGCGGATCAGGGATTACCGGACGCAGAGGCGATTCCGGTCGCGACGGTCGCCCGCCTGCTCCGGGACTTTCGGTCGCCGGAACCGGTGGCCCTGTTCGTCACGGACGGACGGGCCGCCGCCGCTGCGGTCGCGGACTGTCAACTCGGGGCGACGATGGACGTTGCAGTCGAGACCGTGGGGGGGCACGCGGCCGGGACGGGTCGGCGCGCGCAGGCCACCTTCGAGACCGACACCGCGGAGTTCATTATGGCTTTCAGGGAGGCGCTATGAGGGCTGTAATCGAAACGACACACGGCGACCGGGAGCGGGCCGCGATGGTCGCGGCCGCGGTCGCCCCCGACAACACCGACGAGATGGCAACGACGGTCGACGGCGAGACGGTCAGGACGGTTATCGAACGGGAGTCGACTGGCGGGTTGCACGCGACGGTCGACGATTACGTGGTCAACTGTACAGTCGCAGACGAACTCACACAGACACAATCATGAGCGAACGATCAGTCTCACGACAGAAGCAGGGCAAGCAGTGGTACACCGTGTTCTCGCCCGAGCAGTTCGAGCGCGAGGAACTCGGTGAGACGCCCGCAGCGGAATCGGAACAGGTCCTCGGACGGACCATCGAAACCACGCTGGGCGATCTGAAAAACGATGCCAGCGAGAACAACAAGAAGCTCACCTTCCAGGTCGACGAGGTGGCCGGCGATTCGGCTTACACCCAGTTCGACACCTTCGAGCTGACACGCGACTACAAGCGGAGCCTGGTGCGTCGCGGCTCCTCGAAGATCGAGGCCTTCGTCACGGTCCTGACGACCGACGACTACCGCCTCCAGGTCCAGCCCGTCGCCTACACGACGAAATCCGCGGACCACAGCCAGGAGAAGGCCATCCGGCGAACGATGATCGACCTCGTCGAGGAGAGCGCGAGCGACCGCACGTTCAGCGACCTCGTCGACAGCGTCGTCGAGGGTCGTCTCTCCTCCGCTATCTACAACGATGCGAAGCTCATCTACCCGGTGCGCCGCGTCGAGATTCAGAAGACGACGATGGAAGCCCGTCCCGAAGAGGTCGCCGCCGAAGAGGAGACCAGGGTCAACGTGGGCGACGACGACACCGACATCGCCGACACGAGCGAGGCCGACGCGGACGACGACTGACGCCGTTCGATGTTCGGTGTTCGATTTTTCGATTTCTTACCGAGAGTGACGACGCCGGTCGGAGCGGCCGGCGTCGGTTATTCGGTGCCGGTTTCGGTCGCGGTCCCGTCCGTGGCTGTCACGGGAGTCTCGGGTGTGCGGGTCGCGTTCTCGGTGACCTCGATGGTACCGACCATTCCCGTCTTCTCGTGGGGAATGCAGAAGTACTCGTAGGTGCCCGGGACGGTGAAAGTGTGTTTGTAGGTCTCGTTGGTGGCGAACCCACCGCTGCTGTCCTGGAGCCACCCGTCGCGAGCGGCCTCGACGCTCTCGAAGCCGCCGGAGGCGAAGAACTCCGCTTCGTCCGGGATACCGCTCTCGTAGGCGGTGACGGTGTGAGTGCTCTTGCTCGTGTTCTTCCAGACGACAGTCGTCCCCGGAGCGACCGCGAACTCCCGCGGACGGTACGCGGAGGTGGACATACTGATGTCGTACTCGTCGTCGGCAGTTCCGGAGCCGCCCAAACCGAGGCAACCGGCGGCCGAGAGTGTGATGGCCGTGCCACCGACGCTCGCGAGGAAAGCCCGTCTTCGCATACTCGAGTTTCGGGACCGGAGGGACATATGTCGCGCGGTTCGGGTCGAAGACCGACCACGGCGACCCGAGTGCGCGGACTTTTCTACCCCGCGACCACAGCCGATAGTATGAAGCGAACGCAGTTCGGCGCGGGCCTGCTCGCCGTGGGGCTCGCGTCGGTCGCGGCCGCCGCGGTGGAGTTCGGCACGGAGCTGCCACGACTGACCGGCGTCGGCGTGGGCGCGGGCACACTCGTGGCGCTCGTGGGTCTGGCGAGCGTCGTCGGCTACGGGTTCGACCCCGATGGGGACAATCGGCTCGGTGGCGTCGTCGTGGTGTTCGCCACGGTCGCGGCCTTCGGGTTGCTCGTGACTGGCCTCATGCACGCCATCGAGTAGCGGCCGGTACCGAACGGATTAAGGCTGGGGTCTTCGGAGCCCGTGGTATGCAGCCGCGGTTCGTCGGCCGGCTGGGACTCGCCGACCTGGTGACGGTAGCAAACGCAGGTCTGGGCTTTGCGGCCGCAGTCGCCGCCACCGCCGAACCGGCGCTGGGGGCGCGCCTGATCCTGCTGGCCGCCGTCGCCGACGGACTCGACGGGGTCCTGGCTCGAAACGTCGGCAGCACATCGGTCGGGGAGTTCATCGACTCGCTGGCCGACGTGGCCTCGTTCTGTGTCGCACCTGCGATTTTCGTCTACAGCGTCGCCAGCGCCGAGTGGGGGCTGACTCTCTCTGGCACCGACCCGCCGGCGTTGCTCGCGACGGCCGTCGTCGTCCCCGCGCTGTTCGTCGGCTCGGGCGTCGTCCGCCTGGGAATGTACACCGCCTACGACATCGGGAGTGAGGAGACCGAGGGCGTCCAGACGACGCTGGCAGCGACCATTATCGCCGTCGTCTATCTGGCGGGCATCCCCGGGGCCCGCGGCGCGACGGCGTTGCTCGCGATGACGGTCGTGTTCACATACCTGATGGTCACGACGGTGACCTACCCGGAACTGCGGCCCGCCCACGCGCTCGCGATGGGCGCGGTCCAGGCCGGCGCTATCGTCGCACCGACGGCCTTCGGCCGCGTCTTTCCTCGGACCCTGCTCGTGGGGGCCGTCCTCTACCTGATCGGCCCGTGGTTCTACCGGCGGTACCTCGTCGACGCACCGGAGGACGGTCCCGACGAGGGGCCAGACCCCAGTCCGGGGGCGGAGACCGAATAGAAACGCCTTTTATGAGGGGCAGGCGAGTGTCCGAGTATGAGCAACGGCGACGACGGGGACGGCGCGAACGAGGCCGGTGGGGCCGACGTGCCCGCGGCCGACGCAGACGCCGTCGGGGACCGGCTCGACTCGGTTGAGGAGGCACTCGAAGACGCCGAGACAGAAACCGACCTCGACGAGATCGACACGGACCTCGACGCGGTCGAAGAGGCCGTCGAGGCCCTGACTCCCGACGACGAGGACGACGACGAGGCGGCGGAGTTGCAGGACCGCCTCGGCTCGCTCCGTGACGACGTCGAGAGCCAGCGTGGTCCCTACGCCGAGGACGTGACCGAAAAAATCGACGACGCCGCGGCGGTCGTCGAGACCACCGAGTGGACCGAGGACGGCGAACTCGAGCTCATTCCGGCCGTCGAGGAGTTCCTCGACGGCGCCGGCAGCCAGCTCGTCGAGACGTTCGAGCCCGACAGCGACGAGATGGCCGACCTCGCGGCCGAACTCGAAACGGTGAGCGAGATCGTCGAGGAAACCGATCTCGACCCCGACGACGACGCAGCGACCATCGAGACGCTCATATCGGACGTCGAGCGCCTCGAAACGACCATCGACGAGGCGGAGGAGTGGGACGACCTGCTCGTCCGGGAACAGCTCGACGCCGTGGGGTTTTACGAGCCGCTCGACCCCGAGAACCGGAAGGACTTCCCGGCAGAGTGGAACGCCGTCAAACTCCACGAGAAAGCCTACAAGGAGGGGGACGAGGAAGCTATCGAGATGGTCCTGTTCGGACTGGAGAAGTTCGGGTCCGACTTCATGCAGGAGAACGTTCTGGACTCACTGGAACGGATCGCACCGCCGGAGGCCACCGAGGACCTGCTGGCGATGGCCGAGAAACGCAACAAACAGGCCATCCGTATTCTCGGCCGGATCGGTGCCGAGGACGCGTTAGATACCATCGAGGAGTATGTCGAGGGCGGCGACATGGCCCTCCGGAAGGTGACGTTGCGGGCCATCGGCGCCATCGGACAGACACGTTCGACCCAGGTCGTGGCCAACCAGTTGGCCGACGAGAACGCGGAGGTCCGGAGCACGGCCGCCCGCGCACTGGGCCTGCTCGGTGATACCCGCGCCATCGACCCGCTGGCCGACGTGCTGGCCGAGGACGAGGCCGACGAGGTGCGTGCCAGCGCCGCGTGGGCACTGAACCGGATCGGCACCGAGCGCGCCCGCGATGCCGCCGCCGACTACGCCGACGACCGCGCCTACATCGTGCAGGTCGAGGCCGAGAAAGCCGCCGAGTCCACGTCGGCGTAACCTGTCGGCGCGGGTCGTCGCGTGCCACAACGCCAACTGTTTCAGTTCTCCGGCCGCTATCGCTATCCGTATCCATGAGTTCCGAGTCGGGAACGAGCGATCCGTCGCCGGGCGACCCAGACGCAGACGGTCGGGCGAACTACGATTATCAGGGCGGCGACGTGGCGCGACCGGGGCTCGTCGCCGACCTCCGGTCGCTAATCGACGGCGACGTCCGTTTCGACGAGTACTCCCGGGAGCAGTACGCGACCGACGCGAGCATCTACGCGGTGACGCCCGTCGGCGTCGTGTTCCCGACCTCGACAGCCGACGTCGCTGCCGTCGTCGGGTACTGTGCCGACCGCGGGATTCCGGTCCTCCCCCGCGGTGCGGGGACGAGTCTCGCCGGCCAGACGGTGAACCGCGCGGTCGTCCTCGACTTCTCGAAAGAGATGGACGCCCTCCAAAACGTCGACGTGGACGCCGGGCGTGCCCGCGCACAACCGGGAATTACGCTCGGCCGCCTGAACAACGCGCTGGCCGGCGCGGGGCTGAAATTCGCGCCCGACCCCGCCTGGGGCGACAAGTCGGTACTGGGCGGCGCCATCGGCAACAACTCCACCGGTGCACACTCCCTGCAGTACGGAAAGACAGACGCTTACGTCGAGGCCTGCGAGGTGGTGCTGGCCGACGGCACCGTGACCACGTTCGAACAGGTTCCCGTCGAGGAACTGGACGCGCTGGCCGACCCCGAAGGCGGCCTCGAAGCACGGATTTACGCCGCGGTCCGAGACGTCCTGAACGACGGCGACATCGCCGACGCCTACCCCGAACTCAAGCGCAACGTCTCGGGGTACAACCTCGACTGGCTAATCGAGCGTGCACGCGAGGACGACGTGGTCGATATGCCAGGCCTGCTCGCGGGGAGCGAGGGTACCTTCGCAGTCGTGACCGAGGCCGAGGTCAGCCTGGAACCGGTGCCCGAGACGAAAGCGCTCGCGCTGCTTCGGTACGACGACCTGCTCGCGGCGATGGAGGACGTGGCACCGATTCTCGAACACGACCCCGCCGCGGTCGAAGTGCTGGATGACGTACTGCTGGACCTGGCCCGCGACACCGCGGAGTTCGGCGATCTCGTGGCCGAGATGGTGCCCGCGGGAACCGGCGCGGTCCTACTCGTGGAGTTCTACGCCGAGAGTGACGGGGCGGGGCGGGAGCGAGTTGCCGACCTGCTGGCCGACCGCGCACCCGGGACCGAGACGCTGACCGCGCCGACCGGCGAGGGCGTCGAGACGGACGCACCCGTGCGGGCTGCTTCGGCAGACGAGGCACACGAGGCGGCCGAGCGCGAACAGTTCTGGAAGCTCCGAAAGTCCGGGTTACCAATTTTGCTGGGGCGGACCAGCGACGCGAAACACGTCGCGTTCGTCGAGGACACCGCCGTCCCGCCGGCGAACCTGCCTGGGTTCGTCGCCGACTTCCGGGACGTGCTGGACGACCACGACACGTACGCGAGTTTCTACGCCCACGCGGGCCCCGGTGTCCTCCACATTCGGCCGCTGGTGAACACCAAGACAGAGGCCGGCGTCGCACAGATGGAGGCCATTGCCGACGACGTGACGGACCTCGTCGTCGAGTACGGTGGCAGCGTCTCCGGTGAACACGGTGACGGCCGCGCGCGCACCCAGTGGAACGAGAAACTGTACGGGGAGGCGGTCCGAGAGGCTTTCCGAGAATTGAAGACCGCATTCGACCCCGACTGGCTGCTCAACCCCGGACAGGTCGTCGCCCGGCCCGGCGACTCGACCGAGATGACCGAGAACCTCCGGTTCGACCCCGAGTACGAGTTCGACGCCGGGTTCGACCCGGAGTTGGCCTGGGAGAACGAGAACGGCATGCAGGGAATGGCCGAACTCTGTCACGGCTGTGGCGGCTGTCGAGGGGCACAGGATACGACCGGCGGCGTGATGTGCCCGACTTACCGGGCCGCCGAGGAGGAGTCGCTGTCGACGCGAGGCCGCGCGAACGCCCTCCGGCGGACGATGTCGGGCGAACTCCCCGCGGACGAGCAGTTCTCTGAGGAGTTCGTCACCGAGGTACTGGACCTCTGTATCGGCTGTAAGGGCTGTGCCCACGACTGCCCCAGCGAGGTCGACATGGCGAAACTGAAAGCCGAACTCACACACGAACACCACCAGCGCGAGGGGGCGAGCCTGCGCGACCGACTGTTCGCCAACATCGACACGCTGTCGGCGGTCGGGAGCGCACTGGCCCCGCTCTCGAACCTCGCTCAGAAGATCCCGGGCTCGCGGGCCGTCGCCGAAAAGACCGTCGGCATCGCCCGCGAGCGGACGCTCCCGACCTTCCGGCGAGGGACGTTCGAGAAATGGTTCCGCGGTCGTGAGGCCGGCGTCACGGCCGACGCGGCCAGTCGGCGCGTCCTCCTCCTGCCCGATACCTACACCAACTACAGCCGCCCGGAGGCGGGCAGGGCGGCCGTCGAAGTACTCGAAGCGGCTGGCGTCCACGTGGACGTCCCGGCCGGGCTGACCGACAGCGGTCGCGCGGCGTTCTCGAAGGGCTTTCTCGACAAAGCACGCGAGACGGCCCGGGAGAACGTCGCCGAACTCGCGCCCCGGGTCGAGGCAGGCTGGGACGTGGTCGTCGTCGAGCCGTCCGACGCGGTGATGTACCAGTCGGACTATCTCGACCTGCTGGGCGACACCGACGACGCGGCGGCCGCCGAGACGGTCGCCGAGAACGCCTACGGCGTCCTCGAATATCTCGATACCCACAGGCTTGACGAGGGAATCGACTTCGTGGCCCCCGACGACCACCTGACGTACCACGGCCACTGCCACCAGAAGGCGACGGCCAAAGACCACCACGCGGTGGGTGTCCTCCGGCGGGCCGGGTACCGCGTCGACCCGCTCGATTCGGGCTGTTGTGGGATGGCCGGCTCGTTCGGCTACGAGGCCGAACACTACTCGATGAGCCGCGCTATCGGTGAGATCCTGTTCGGACAGGTCGACGACAGCGACGGCGAGCGAGTCGTCGCGCCCGGGGCGTCCTGCCGGACGCAACTGGGTGACCGACCCGACGCCGACGCGGAACCCCCACACCCGGTCGAATCGGTCGCCGACGCACTGCCGCCGTGAACCGGCCGTCGACTACACGGCCGTCTCGAACTCGAACCGCGCGCCGCCCGTCGAGCCGTCGGTGATCGAGACGGTCCACTGGTGAGCGCTCGCGATGTCCGAGACGATCGAGAGCCCGTATCCGGTGCCATTCTCGCCGTAGCTGACGCCGTGTTCGAACACCGCCTCGCGCTGGCCCGGCGGGATACCCACGCCGTCGTCTTCGACATAGAACCCGTCCCGGTCGGGCAGTTGGCCGACGGTGATCGTCACGTCAGTCCCGCCGTCTTCCGCGGCGTTCTCGGGAGCGCCAGCAGCCGAGTGCTCGACGGCGGCTGCTCCGTCGACGTGTGCACCGCCCTGGGGAGAGGGGCTCGTGGAGCCGTGTTCCACGGCGTTACGAAACAGATTCTCGAACAACTGAGTCACGCGCCCCGGGTCGCCGTGGACCGTGGGTGCCTGTTCCCGGACTGTCAGGGACGCCTGGTCCGTATCGACGTACCCCCAGGCCTCCGTGACGATGGTATCGAGACCGATCGGCTCGCGGTCTTCGACCGTCGATTCGCCCTTGGCGAGGGTCAGGAGGTCGTCGATCAGGTGCTCGATCCGGTCGTGAGCCGACTCGACCCGGTCCAGGTGGCTCAGGTCGTCGGTCTCCTCAGCGACCTCCCGGAATCCCTTCGCGACCGACAGGGGATTGCGGAGGTCGTGGGCCACGACGCTCGCGAACCGGTCGAGACGTTCGTTCTGCCGCCGTAGTTCGCGCTCGCGCTCGGCACGCACCATCGCCGCCTCGACCGCCGCACCGAGGACCATGAACAGGTCGGCGTCCATCTCGGTGAACTCGCGTGGCTCCGTCAAACCGGTCGACATCAGCCCGTGCTCACCCAGCGGGAGGAGGATCTGGCTCTGAATCTGCGTCTCGGCGTTGTATCGGCCTTCGATACCGGACACGTCGTCGTACGTGCGGAGTTCGCCCACGTCGAAGGCCTCCCAGGCGAGGCTGTCACCCGGTTCGAACCGGGGCGAGTCGCCGATCACTGTCCGTGACAGTTCGGTCTCGGTGATCGGTTCGAGCGCGTCGGCCCGCTCGTCGTAGCTCCAGATGCCGGTGAGGTCGAGGCCGAGCACGTCCGTCGCTGCGTCCACGGCTGTCTCGCCGATTTCCTCGACGGACCGGGCCGTCGCCAGTTCGCTGGCGACTCGCTGGAGCGCGCGGAGCCGTTGCTCGAGTCGTTTTCGTTCGGTGATGTCGATCAGGTACCCGAGATAGTGGACGGGCTCGCCGTCCTCGCGAACGATTTTCGTGTTGTCGGTGACCCACTTCACCTCGCCGTCGGCCGTCACCATCCGGTAGGGGTCGTGGCTGAACCGTTCGGTCGTGTCGTCGCTGTTGGCCTCGACTTCGCTGATGACTCGGCTCAGGTCGTCGTCGTGGACCAGGTCGTCGTACGGAACGGCCCCGGACTGGAGTTGTTCGGGCGTGTACCCGAACGTTTCCGTGACGTTGTCCGAGACGTACTCGACGGGCCAGCCGTCCTCGTTCCTCCATTTGAAGACGACCGCCGGCCCCTCGGCGAACATGTCACGTTCCGTCTCGAGGGAGTGCTCGGAGGCTTTCCGCTCGTTGATGTCGATGTGGATACCGACGGCTCGCTTCGGAGTCCCGTCGTCACCTCGCTCGACGACCCTGCCGACCGTTCGAATCCAGTTCCAGTTACCGCTGCGGGTACGCATCCGGAGCTCGGAGTCGTAGGACTCGGTCTCGCCGTCGAGATGGGCCTGGAGTGTCGCCTTCGTTTCCGGCAGGTCGTCCGGATGGACTCGTTTCTCCCACTCGGATATGTGCGGGTCGAGCTCGTCGGGTGAGTACTCGAGCATCTCAGCCCACTGGTCGTTGAACGCCACTTCGTCCGTCTCGAGGTTCCAGTCCCAGACGCCGAGGTTGGCGCCGGTGACCGCCAAGTCGAGTCGCTCTTTGATAACATCGAGTTCCCGTTCGCGTTCCGTCCGCGCCGTGATATCACGGACGAGGACCGCCGTTTTCACCTCGTTCTCGTGGCGGAACGCCGAGAACTGACACTCGGTAGTCATGGTCCCTGCCGACGTGTCGACGTCGAGTTCTACGCGGTCGTGTGGGACCCCTTCTCCCACGAGCGCGGCATCGAGGGCCGTCTCCAGTCGGTCGAGGTCCGTCGCGTCGCTGACAACCTCGCGTGCGAACGGCATGACGGCGCGGCCGAGCAGCGTTTCCCGAGTGGTGTCAGACATGGCGACGAGCTGCTCGTTGACGTATTCGATTCGTTGCTCGCTGTCGACAATTGCCGCCCCCGTGTCCATGTTCTCGACGAGGGCCTCGTAGCGCGCGAGTTCCCGCTCACGACGTTTGCGTTCGGTGATGTCGGTCGCGACGCCAAGGACGGCATCGGTATCGGAATCGGTGGCGTCGTACGGAATCTTCGTCGTCTCCACGGTCCGGTGTTCACCGTCGACGGTCGTGATCCGTTCCTCGGGGATGTGTTTCGGCTCGCCCGACTCGATGACCTGGTGGTCGTCGGCCCGGAACCGTTCGACCTGGTCTCTGGAAGGCGCAAACACCGCGTCGGTGGCACCCTCGATATCGTCGGCAGACGCCCCGTATGTCTCGGCGAGCGACTCGTTGGCGAGGAGGTACTCCCCGTCTGCGTTCTTGACGAACACGAGCTGTGGGAGGGTGTCGATGATCTGGCGCAGTCGGTCGCGGCTCTCGGCGGCTCGCTCCCGGTTGCGGCGACGACTCAGCTCCGTGCCAATCCACTGTGCGAGCAGGCGGACCAGCGTCGTCTCGAACGCGCTGAACGGTCGGTCGCGGACGTTCGAGCCAGAGAAGTTCAGCGTCCCGTAGAGCGCCCCGTCAACTTCGATGGGCGCACCGAGATACGACTCGATGTCCCGTGTCTCGTACGCCGGGTGGGTCTCCGCGTCGCCGTGGTCGGCGCTTCTGAAACTCACCGGTTCGTCACGGTCGACGACCAGATCACAGAACGTCTCCTCAAGCGAGAACTGATCACCGGCGCTGAGGGGCATATCCGGTGCCGAGACGGTCGTGATTTCGTAGTCGTCATCGTCGACCGACGCGACGAGTCCGGCGTCGAGGTCGAGAGTCTCACGCACGCTGTCGAGCACTCGTTGGAGACGGGCGTCCGTCGTCAGGTCGCTGTCGGCCATCACCTGCTGGATCTCGCTCAGCGCGTCGCGCTCCCGTTCGAGGTGCGCCCGGGCCTCGCTCTCGTCGGTCACGTCGCGTGCCACCACCAGGACCTGTCGGGTGCCGGCTTCCTCGAACGGCGTGAGTCGCACGTCGAAAGTCCGCTCGCCTGCCTCGGTGTCGAGGCCGAACCGGAGGTCGAAGTCGTACAGTCCAGTGAGGCCGCCGTCGGACTCCATCCGGGAGAAGGTCTGTGCCACCGCGTTCTGAAACTCCGCGGTCGCTTCTGCGCTTGCCATCCCCTCGACGAGCGTGCTCAACGCCGTCCCCTCGACGGCTCCGGGACTATCCTGTCGCAGCAGACGAGCGGCCGCGGGGTTCGCGAAGTGAACGTCGAATTCGGTATCCACGGCGAAAACCACGTCGTACACGTTCTGTAGGACCGTCTCCCGTCGTTGCAGTTCCACCTGGCGCTCCCGTTCCGCCGTTATCTCGCTGGAGAAGACAGTCAGCCCGTCGTCGTCGGGAAACGCACGCACTCGGACCCAGTAGTCGAACGGTTCGTCGAGATACTGCTCGAACGACACCGGTTCGTCGGAGTTCATCGCCTCCCGATAACGGGTCTCGAACTCAGTCCCGAGGATGGTGGGAAACCGCTCCCACAGAACGCTCCCGACGACCTCGTCGGGGTCACAGTCGGCGCGGGCGGCCATCCGGTCGTTCATGTACTCGATCTGCCAGTCCGAGTCGACCGCATAGATCGCGTCGGTCGTCCGTTCGAGCGTCCGGCGAAACCGGTCGGTGACGGCGTCGGCCCGTCGGCGTTGTCGAGTCGCATCCACCAGCGTCTCGATCCGCCTGGCGAGAATCTCGAAGTCGTCCTGTCCGGACTGGATGGGAATGTAGTCCGAAACGCCAGCCTGGGTCGCCAGACTCGCAATTCGCTCACTTCCCCGGCCGGTAAACAGGACCGTCGGGACATCCCCGTCACGGTTCCGCACTCGCTTGATCAGGTCGATCCCACTGCTGTCTCCAAGTGAATAGGCGGTTACCACACAGTCGACCGGTTCCGTCGCCAGCCTGTCGAGAGCCGAATCGACTCCATTTTCAAGCATTATATCCACACTGGAAGAGAGAAGAGTTAGTTTCGTCCGGACGAGGTCTGCAAAAGCATCGTCGTCGTTCGCGTAAAGAACGCGCATAGGTTCTTCAGACCGGTTTCGGCGCATAGCCATGTTAATTGGTCTTGGAGCCGCAGACAGATGAATCGTTCTTCCAGTTTTAATATATGATAGCAGGGCGCGGGTCGGCCCGCGACTTGACCACGGTCTGCCGACAGGCACGGCCACTGCCTCATCGGTATCGGAGCCAGTCGGTATCGCGGGCGAGGGTTTATAACTGGAGCCAGGACCACCCGTGTTCGTGTCTCTCTCCAGAGTCGGGTTCGTGGCATTTGCGGTCCTCGTCGTCGGAGTTCCGGCCATCGCGGCGTCAGGGGTCGCGTCAGCGGATACACAGAGACGGGCGAACGGAGTTGCCTCGACGCCGCCAGCAAACGACACGACACCGCTCGACGTGGTGGGTGTGTATCCCGACCCCGTTGTCGACGAGGACGTCGGCGAGTTCGTGATTCTCGACGTCGCCGCGCCGACACGGCTGGGCGGATACACGCTTTCGGACGGCGAAGACCGGGTCGAACTCCCGAACCGCACCGTCGAGGGCCGCGTCGCGCTCACCGTCACACCGAATCTGACACGAAACCGAACGGAGGCCACAGTCGTCGCACTGAGCCAGGGGATAGCGCTCGCCAACGACGGCGACCACGTCACGCTCGCACACAATGGAGAGCCGGTCGCCAGGGCCAACTATACGGACGCCACGGAGGGGGAGATCGCGACGCGAGAGAGCGACAGGGACGAGGACGGACTCGCCTGGCGACCGGTCGGAGCGACGGATTTCCCCGTCGTGGCCGCCGCAGGCGAGTCGGCCCGGGCGTTCGTCCTCCCGTCCGGTGCCTCGGTGCCGGTCGAGACCCTCGCCGACGCCGAGACGCGGATTCTGCTGGCCGGCTACACCCTCACCTCGGAGCGGGTCGCACGGGAACTCGTCGCCGCCGGTCGCCGCGGGGTCGAGGTCCGTGTCCTCGTGGACGGGAGTCCGGTCGGCGGGCTCTCCCGACGGTCGGCACGGCGGCTCGATACCCTCACCGAACGCGGCGTGGAAGTCACAGTTCTCTCGGCCGAACCTGCCCGGTACGAATTTCATCACGCAAAATATGCCGTCGTCGACGACCGGGCGCTCGTCACCACCGAGAACTGGAAACCGGCCGGCACCGGCGGCCACGCCAGTCGTGGCTGGGGTGTCGTCGTCAGTGCGGACCGGGTCGTCCACGGGCTCGCGAGGACGTTCCAAGCCGATACGAGCGGGCTGGATGCCAGAGCGTGGAGTCGGTATCGGGCTGGAAAACGCTTCGAACCGGCGGACGGGCAACCGGCCAACGGCACGTTTCCCGAGGCCGTTCATCCACAGCAGTTCAGTCCCGACGCCGTCGAGTTACTTCGCGCTCCGGACAACGCCGAGAGACGACTGCTCGAACTGCTCCGGAACGCGGACGAGGCGATTCGTATCGAACAGGTCGCAATCGGAAGCCGACGCCAGCCGTTTCTGCGAGCGACTCTCGCGGCCGCTCGGCGGGGCGTCGAGGTGCAGATACTGCTCAGCGGCGCCTGGTACGTCGAGGAGGCCAACCGGCGGTTGGTGCGACGGCTGAACAAGCGGGCCGACCGGGAAGCGATTCCGCTGTCGGCCCGAGTCGCCGACCCGAACGGTCGGTTCGAGAAGATCCACGCCAAGGGTGTGATCGTCGACGACGACCAGGTCCTGGTCGGATCGCTCAACTGGAACAACAACTCCGCGCGCGAGAACCGCGAGGTCGCAGTCCTGATGGAAGGCGAGGGCGTAGCCAGCTACTTCACGGCGGTGTTCCGGGCGGACTGGCAGGGGGGTGACTGGCCGGTTCCGGCCGGGGTAGTACTCGCGGTAGCCCTGTCCTGGTTCGTGGCCGTCCTGACTGCTCGACGTATCGAGTTCGAGCGGTAGGGAACGGCGTGTTTTCGCCGCGCTCGCTCGGCTGCCCGGCCGGATGACTGTCCGACCCGGGCTCTGTCTCCTCGTCTGGGTCGCGGCGACGCGTCGGTCACCGGACCGGCAGTGAGGCTCCAGCGAGGGTGGGACACGCCCCGACCGTGTCGGCGCCGGTCTTTCGGTCGGCCGAACCCGTCCGAGGGTATGTAATCGACCACGGACAACTGTAGATAATGTCCGAGGCTGTCGCCGATTTCAATGCCGAAACGGATTCGAGCCGGAGCGATACCGACGGCTTCGAGTCGACGCGCGTTCTGATCAGCGAGTCACAGGTCGTCTTCGCGACAGGGGACACACAGCGGACGGTCCCGGTCTCCGATATCTTCGACCTCTCACAGGGTGTCGGGCAGGGCGCGGACGCGAACAGCCGGCAGTCACTTACGATTGCCTTTCGCGACGGGGAGATACGGGAGACGGTGACGATTCGCTGCCAGGGTGGAACCCTAGAGAACTTCCAATTGGTCCTGTACAAACTCCTGTTCGACGGCACCGATGTCCGAATCAGGTCGGACGAGGAAGCCGGCGAGAGGCTCTCCGATGGCACGCTCGCGGTCACACGCTCGGCTGTACGGCTCCGACGGGACGGCGAAACCCTCGCCATCCGTCACGACGACGTGGCTGGCTTCGAGACCGGGCGAAAACAGTTCGGAGACAGCGAACAACCGGTCGTGTTCGTCTACTGGGCGGGCAAGCAGCGCGATGCCAAGACGGCCATCGTGCTGTCCTCGTTCCGTCTGCTCAATCTTCTCGGGCGGTATATGCAGTCGTACGCGACGGTGACCGCAGGCGAGTCGACGCACGGCTCGGTCAACGTGTTGCTCGTCGACGACGACCCACACGACCTCGAGATGGCCGAGATGCTGCTCAGTGAGCAGGAGCCGGAGCTGTCCATCGAGACAGCGACGAGTGCGGCCGGTGGTCGCGAGGCGCTCGCAGACGACGGCGTGTTCCACTGTGTGGTCAGCGACTACGATATGCCCGGCGTCGACGGCATCGAGTTCCTCAAGCAGGTTCGGGCCAGCCACCCGGACCTGCCGTTCATTCTGTTTACCGGGCAGGGAAGCGAGGCGGTCGCGAAGCAGGCGCTGCTGTCCGACGTCACCGACTACGTCGAGAAAGGAATCGGTAGCAAACAGTACGAGGTGCTCGCAGACCGCATCCAGGGCGCGCTCTACTGAGCATCGCGTAGGCCGGGTATCAGCCGTCCGAGCCGTCGGATGTCGTCAGCGCAATTTCGACCCTGAATCCGCCAGTAGACGACTGCGCCGCCCGTACGGTCCAGCCGTGAGCCGCCGCGATCCGTCGGACGATTGCGAGCCCGAATCCCGCGCCGTCATCGGACCGGGTGTACCCGTGGTCGAACACCTGTGACCGTTCCGCGTCGGGAATGCCGGGGCCATCGTCTGCCACGTAGAACCCCTCGTCACCGTCGAGCGAGTCGACGCGGACGGCGACCGCTTCGCCGCCGTGTTCGACCGCGTTGCGAAACAGGTTCTCGAACGCCTGTCGCAGCCGCGATTCGTCGGCCAGCACGGTGCTGTGGTTCAGTCTCACGTCGAGCGTCGCTTCCTCGGTCACGATCGACTCCCAGGCACGCTCGGCGATGGCACCCGCGTCGGTCGGCTGTGGGTCCTCGACGGCTTTGCCCTGGCGGGCGAGCGCGAGCAGGTCGTTGACGAGTTCTTTCGTCCGGTGGTGAACGGACGCGACCTTCCGGAGCCGCCTGTCGTCGTACTCGTCGGTGAGTCTGTCGAGCAGGATGTCGGTGCTGTTCAGTGGGCTCCGGAGGTCGTGGGCAACGACGCTGGTGAACTCCTCGAGTCGCTCGTTCTCTCGGGTCAGCTGTCGCTCCTGGTCCCGGAGTTCGCGTTCACGTTCGGTCTTGATGAACGCCCGTTCGGTGGCGGCGGCGAGGATACGAACCAGTTCGAGAGTTACCTCGTCGAACTCTCGGTCTTCCGGCGATCCCGTCACGATGAGCCCGTGCTCGCCGACCGGAATCTGTATTTCGGCAGTGATCGGGCTGTCCCGGTCGTACGCTTTCTCTCGGTCGGTGACGTCGCTGATCACACGGAGGTCACCCCGCTGGAACGTCTCCCATCCCAGCGAGTTGCCGGGAGCGTAGGTCGGCACGGCTCCGACGAGGGCCGTCGCCTCGGCGGTACTCGTCACAGGGACCAGTGTCGACGAATCCGCGTCGAACCGCCAGAGTCCGGTGATCGGCAGGTCGAGTACCTCGCGGGCCGCGTCGACCACGATCTCTCCGGCCTCGTCGATAGTTTCGGCCGTCATGAGCCGCTGGTGTGTCTTCTGCAAGGCACGAAGCCGCTGCTCCAACTGCTTGCGCTCGGTGATGTCCGTGATCATGTAGATGTCGCCGGCAGCCACCTGTTGTGTATCGAGCTCTATCTGTCGGTACCAGTACCACCGCCGACCACCGTCCGCCTCGATACTGACCTCCTCACTGGAGTCGGCCCGTTCCAGGTCCCACGGCAGTACGGCTGCGACGTCCTCGCCGACGAGCGTGCCATCGTCCCCGGTCAGCAACGACCGGGCGGCTGGATTCGCGTGTGCAATCGCGTCGGTGTGGTCGACGACGATGATTGCGTCGTCGAGTTGCTCGATGATTGCGTCCCTGGCGACTGGCAGCTGAGAGACGAAATCACCGTAGAACACGGCAACAGCGATCATGAGACCGCTCAGCGAGAACGCGATCGGTGTCAGGTCGACGCCGAGTCCGAAGCTGAATCCGGACAGGTACAGTCCGTTCAACAGAAAGGGAAAGACGGCAGCAGCGACGATCAGTGCCGACTGGAGTCGGTACAGTGTATCCGACGTGACTGCAAACAGAACCAGCGAGACGATGCCGACGAGCACGAGCAGGTAGTTGTACGTGACCACCGGCCAGAACGCGGGACCGGCGTCCAGTGCCAGCAGCGAGGCATCGCCGATCGAAACCACGTCGATCGAGCGGTAGAACAGATTTCGGACGTTCGTGACGGCGAGCGTGAGGATGCCAAGCGACAGTATCGACAGCCCTGTGACCGTTCGCCGGGACACGTAGCGGCCTTTCCCGGTGTACAGAGCCGCGAAGTGAATCCACGCGACGGGCGCGAAGACGATACCGACGTATCCGATGTAATGTGACGTCAGTTTCGGTCCCAGTGAATCGAACAACAATCGGCCAACACCAGCCCCGGACCAGAGTGCGATGGAGGCCGTCAGCGCGGCGAAAGAGAGCAGCGTCGCGCTGGACTCACGCTGACGAATCGTGTACACGGTCAGGAACACCATCGTCAGCGCACCCAGCGCGTACCCGAGAGCGATGAAAAAAATGCCGGAATCGAGTGCGGGCAACATACCGGCCCTACGAGAAGGGCGCAAATGAAGCCACGGCCGATTTCCACGAGCGAGCGCGGACTGCAGCGGCTACCACCAGACAGGCGTCCCCGGATTCCGACGGAAGAGGCGGGACAGGCACACCGCACAGGAAACTCCATCGGGTGATAAACCGACAGCCGCGATAGGAAATCACGGACCCAGTGAGACAGTCATCAGTTGCCCGGGCGAGCCCCGGAAGTCGCGGAGGGTGCGCTTTGAGATTGCGATTGGACGGGTTCGTGGACCCCACGGGAGCGACCGCAGTTCGACCGTGGTCCCGGACACGTGCCTGCCCGCCAGGCCGGAGCGGTGGCACCCGGAACGGACTGCTCCGGACCGGTTGTAGCGACTGGGTGTCGGATAGCTCCAGAAAAGCCGAGCGGCTCTCCTCGGTCGTAGGGTGGTGGTCGGCAGCGTCGATTACTCGTCGGGCAGCGTCGCGGTGAGGTCTTCGTCGAGTTCCGCGTCGGCCATCTTTTCGACGAGCGCGGAGATGACCTCCTCACGCATCCCCTCGACGAACTTGATCGAACCGACGACGAGGTGCCCGCCGCCGGAGACGCCGCCACCGTCGATCTCTGCGACGAGTTCTTCGACCATCCTCGGGATGTCTAGCCGGACACCGTCGGACCGCAGAACGGCGAAGTCCGGGCCAAAGCCGATTGTGATGACGGGATCGCCCGTCTCCTTGACTTTCCGGTCGTGAATCTCGCCAGTTGTCTTCCCCGGCGCGGGGTAGGTGAACCGGTGTGCGTAGTTTTCCACGTCGATTCGGTAGAGATGGGCGTTGTTGTCCAGTCGCTCGTGTTCGACGTGGTTCATAGCGGCATCGAGTTGCTTGTCGACGTCACGTTCGGCCCGCGACGCCAGGAAATCGACCAGTTCCTCGTGGCGCGCCCGGTCGTCACAGGCGACGTTCAGGGTGTCGTTGATGAGTTCGCGCCCGTCCTTGTATTTCAGCCAGTGGGTGGCGTAATCCAGTGCCTCGGCCACGTTGCGAAGGTCGGCCTCGGAGTAGCCGTTCTCGGCGGCGAGTTCGATGAAGTCGTCCATCACGTCGGCCTGCGACCGGTCTGCGAGGCCAGCGACCGCGGGGACGTGTCCGAGTTCGTCGGTGAGCGAGGGGTCGATCATCCGTGCAAGTTCGACGGACATCATGCCCGTCGTGATCCGGTAGTCCTCGTCGTGGAGGTACGGGTTGACGTGTTCGGCGACCAGCGGGGAGACGGCGTCCGGGTCTGGGTGGTGGTGGTCGACGACGACGATAGGCACGTCGTAGTGGGCGAGGTTCTGGTAGGCCGGCGTGTCCTCCTCGGTCGAACCGTTGTCCAGCATCAACAGGAGGGGGAGTTTCTGCCCGTGTCGCTGGCGGTTTTCCAACGCGAAGTTGAGGTCACGAGTCACGTCCTCCATCTCGTAGAACGGCGCCTTACTCGGGAGTCGCTTGAGCAGGTGTCGCGGCGCGTCCGGATCGTGGTGGTGCTCGCTGATGAACCGTTCCAGTGCCAACTGGAGCGGGACCGATGCGCAGAGTCCGTCGCCGTCGGCGTGGTGGCGCATCCGAATCGGGCGGCCCTCCAGCACGGCCTCGCGAAGCCGCCGAGCGACCCGCTCCAGGTCGGGACGGAGTTTCTCGAAGGCCGCCCACTCGACCAGCGGGTCGACCGCGTTGGGTTTGGCGTACTCCCCGAGCGCGTCGACGAGGCGTTCACGTGCCGCGTCGGCCTCGGCGCCCTCGTATCGCTCCAGACTGTCGACTTCGATCTGGACGGCTGCCTCGCGCATCTCGACGCGGCCGGTGAGCCGAATCACGTCGTCGAGTTCGACCTCGGGGTAGGCCCTGACACCGGCCTCCTCGAAAGCGGCACAGGGGACGATACCGGACTCGTCGCGGACGTGGAAGATTGTCGGGCCGCCGGTCTGCTTGATCTGGACGACCGCACCGTCGAGGGTGACCGTCGATCCGACGGCGTCTTCGAGGTTGGCGACGGCGACGGACTCACCGGCGTCGACCCGCTCGGTCTCGTAGTCGGCGAGTTCGACCTCCTCGAAGCTCACGTCGCCGTCGTCGCGAACCTCCGAGAGTTCGACGAGCAACTCGTCGCTCACGTCGTAGTCACCCAGTAGGTTCGACTCGTGAACGAGTCCGGAGAGGCCGTCGGTGAGGTCCACGAACACGCCGTAAGCCACGACGCCGTTGACCGTCGCGTGATAGTACTGGTCGCGTTCGACGTCGTCGAGCGAGCAACCGTCAGCGAGGTCGTAAACCGTAGGAGCCCCGTCGGCGGAGACTTCCGCCCCGTCATCGGGAGTGGATGGAGACATTTGACTGAGGTTCGGCGCACTTGTGTTTTAACCTTTGGAAACGCTGACGAGTCGGCCCCTACGCATCCGGAACGCTTAGAAGGCAACCGCCCCGAGAGATGACTATGCGGCTGTTCCGGTCGGGCGAAATCCTCGGAATCGCCGAGGACGCTCTGGAGTTCGCGCTCGAAGCCTCGGAGGATGCACACCCTAACGAGTACATGGGGCTGCTCCGGGGCGAAAGTGCCCGCAAAGTCGGTCTGGACCGCGATGGCACAGTCATCACCGACGTGCTCGTCATCCCCGGTACCCAGTCGAATCCCGTCAGCGCCACGGTCAAAACGAATATGATACCGAACGACATGCGCGCGGCCGGGTCGGTACACTCACACCCCAACGGCGTCCTCCGCCCGAGTGATGCCGACCTCCAGACGTTCCACAAGGGAAATGCCCACATCATCGTCGGCGCGCCCTACGGGAAGACCGACTGGCAGGCCTTCGACACAGAGGGGAGCCCGCGGGAACTGGAGGTCCTCAGCATCGACCTCCCCGAAGAGGAGTTCTTCGACTTCACGCAGGCCGACATCGACGAGGAGTTGCGTGACGAGGAGTTCGATGGGGGCGTCCGATGACGACCATCGTCGCTCAGGGCACCTTCGATATCCTGCATCCCGGCCACGTCCACTACCTCCAAGAGGCCGCCGGGATGGGCGACGAACTCCACGTCATCGTTGCCCGTCGAGAGAACGTCACCCACAAAGACCCGCCGGTCCTCTCGAATCGCCAGCGACGGAACATGGTGGCCGCACTGGACGCGGTGACTGAAGCCCGCGTCGGTCACCCCGAGGACTTCTTCGTCCCGATTCGCGAAATCGACCCCGACGTGATCGCGTTGGGCTACGACCAACACCACGACGAGGAAAAACTCGCAGGCGCACTCGAAGAGGCCGGGCTCGACTGCCGGGTCAAGCGTGCGTCGGGCCGTGAGAACGTCCACGACGACGAACTCCTCTCGACCGGGAAGATAATCGACCGTATCTGCGACGAACGCTGCTGAAGTTCCCACCGGCGCTCGCTTCGCTGGCTCGCCGAAATACAGCACGAAACGGTCCTCTCCGTGCGCTCGCGCGGCGAAACCGCGCTGGCGTCCAGTGAGCCGACCGCGTTCCTGCAGACTCAATCGTACGTCCAGGTACCCTCGTCTGCGCCGTACTTCGCGTTGAGTCGGCGACTGATCGCCTCGCTCTCGGATTCGACGACCGTCGCCGTTCCACGCACCGTCATCCCCCACTGTGGCTCGCTGTCTTCGGTCCGCTCGATCGAGAGCGCGACCCGAGGGTCCTCGCGGATGTTGGTGAGTTTCCGCCCGGTCGTCGCAATCTCGATGGCGTCGTCACGAACGTGGAACCAGACCGGTGCGGCGTGGGGCCGGCCGTCGTGGCAGGTCGCGAGGTGGGCGACCAGGGGTTCGGTCGTGAGTCGGTCCCGGGCTGGTGACGGAATCGGGGTCATACCGGGCGTTCGGCCCCCGGCCACCTGAACCTGGGCTCGCGTCGGCGTGTCGACATGACCACGGCCAGAGGCAGTCACAGTCGCTTCCGACCGACTAGCCGGTCGACCCCACGAACACCGGTCAGTCACGACGGCCCCCAGGTGACAGTCCGTTAACTTTTCACCCATCTTTCCTGCCAGTGTAAATCCAATATTATCGGTGATAGCTGGTTCCATAGCTATATCTGGGAGCATGAGACGTTCGTGCTATGCGACACCGGGTACCGACAGACTTCGAAATTAATTTTGATAACAGTTCGGGCGGGCGAACCGTCACGGAGTTTCGCCGACGGGTCCCCCGTCGGTGCAGTGACCGCGGCCGGGCGAGTCACGGAGGCACGGCACGATGAGCGAGCGCGGCCCGCGCGAGAAGGTACTCGCGGTTTCGGTGACGGTCGTCATGGTGGTTTCGGTACTGGCGGGTGTGGTCGCCCTGTCGGGGACGGCCGCGGCCGCGGGCAACACGACGCCGTCGCAACTCGAGGTCGTGAACGTCCAGCAGACGAAAAGCGGGAACCTCGCTGTGACGGTAGAGGCGACCAGCAGTGAGTCGGTGACAGACCTGGACTTCACCTATCGGGACCTGCCGGGCGGCAGCACGAAGGGGCCAATCGAGTTCAGCAACGCGAATGCGTTCGTCGGCGCGAACGCCGGCACTGAAGCGGAGTATGTGCCCGGGAGTCCACTGACGTTTTCGAATACCTCGGCCAACAACGGGACGATAACCTACACCATCGATTCGGCGGCGACCGGTTTCAGCTTCGTCAACAGTGCCTTCCGCGTCAACGTCACCAGCAATGACACCGCGTACGCGGGCGCGGACACAGGCAACCGGTCGGTCATCACGGCGAACCACTACCAGGTCAGCGGGACGGACCACACCGGGAGCACGCTCTCCGGCGTCCCGATCATGATGTTCGACCCGGCTACCAACGAGTCGGGCGGATTCGGGTTCCTTCAGTCCGGGACGAAAGCCGTCCACTGCCGGGGTATCGACGACGGTGGGACGTGTACGAACCCGGACACGGACTCGGCCAGTTCCGTGGTGATGAACGATTTCGGCAGGGTGCAGACCAGCAAGGCACCGGTCGCGTTCCAGACGTTCGCGCTCTCACAGTCGAACGCCTCGAAGAAGGTCGACCCCGGGAGCCGGGGCAGCGTCACGCTGACGGCTGACACGCCGACGGCCCCGGTGTTCGTCGGCTGGGAGAGCGTTCTCCAGGGGAACGAACGGCCGAACGTCGAGAACATCACCGTGACGAACACCGAGAACGGCAAGACCGTCTACGAGGACAGCGGCGTGAGCTTCGAGACGGAGACTCCCGTCTTCCTCCGGCCGAACACCCGATACAACTTCAGTCTGGAGAACGGCGGGACCTTCGGAACGGTCGACCGGTCGCTCGTGATCCCGACGAAAGGCACGACGAGGGCCGCGTTCCAGATCGAAACGGGGAGCGTCGCTACCTCGACGGTCGCCGGGCAGATCGTCGGCGAGAGCGGGAACGGCGTCTCCGACGCGGTCGTCGTCGCACAGCCCGAGCGTACGGACGGAAACCAGGTCCCGGTCTACAACTCGACGACGACCGACTCGAACGGGCTGTTCTCGATGGCGGTGCCCGAGACAAGCCAGTTCCCCGAGCAGGGACTCGGGTTCCGGGTCGTCGGAACTGACACCAGCGGCGGGACGCCGGTCTACTACCCAACCACGGACGCCAACGACGGTGAGGGGTACACCATCCAGTCGAGCAAGACGGTCCTCCCGCCGATGGTACTCCAGAAGGGCGGTCGGGTCGATATCGACGTGACGACGCCGAGCGGGAATCTCCCGGTCGCCGACGCCTTCTCTTCGCTCTCGCAGGTTTCCTCGGCGTACCCGGCGCTGGCCCGCACCGCGAACGTCAACACCTTCACGACGCTGGCCTTCGGCGGACAGAAGGCAAAAACTGCGTCCGTCGAACTGCTGGCACCGACGACCGGCAGTGACACGCAGGTCGCGTACAACGTCTGGGGGCTCGGCCAGGCACCCGGGAAGTATCTCTGTGTCAAAAACGTCGACGTCACCCAGGGCAAGGACACCGACTCGACCTGTAGCCTCGCGGACGGCGGCTACATCAACCTCAGCGTCGACCAGTACGGTAGCATCGTCCAGCAGGGCCAGTCCAGGCCCGCAAACACCGAGGACGTTGGGTTCTTCTTCGAGAACGAACTGGTCGTCCGTGACGACAGCAGCGGCGAGGTGATAGCGTACCTCGGTCCGGACGGTGCCCAGCAGTTCTTCGCCGGCAAGGACGGGGTGACGACCGACGTGCGAATCCCGGTTCCCGCCGGCAAGTACACCGTCGAACTGCGACCGTCCGAGGAGTTCGGCCGGTGGACCACGGTCAACGACACCGCGGCAGTGGACGTGACGTCGGGGTCGGAGACGGACGTCACCCTCGACCGCGGTCGACCGTTCGAGATCCGACCACTGACGAGCCGGTTCGTCCGGTCGCTGAAACGAAGCGGATCGAACACGCTCGCCGTGCAGGTCGCGGATCCCATCACTGAGAACCTGCTCAGCGACAGCGAACTCACCGTGACGGCACAACTCCGCAACCCGGACGGGACGGTCGCGACGGACCCGGTCGAGTTGACTTACAACGCGACCGACAGTAGCTTCGATACGAAGACCTTCGACCCGAAATCGCTCGGCGTCGACGCCGGAACCTACGACATCGCCGTCACCGCGTCCCACGAGTCGGGGACGCGCACGTACAACAACACCATCAGTGCACCGACGCAGGTGACCGGAATCCAGACCTACATCGACTTCAGTTCCCGGAGCGTCGCACCGGGCTCGAACCTGCTCGGTCTCGTCAAAGCCTACGACGGCGGCACCGGTGTCGACACCAACGCGAACGACGTCGACATCTCGGTCTACGACAGCAACGGCAAGCAGGTCAAGACGGCCAATCCCAGCAACGGACTCACGAGCGGCGAGGGGTCGTTCAGTGTGACGATGCCCGACGACCCGGGACGGTACCGGATCACCGCGAAAGTCGACACCGGGAGCAAACAGGGCATCGCCCAGCGAGTCGTCCGCGTCAGCGAGCTCGAACTCTCGGTCGAGACGGACAAAGACACCTACAGCCCCACCGACAGCGTCGACGTGGCCGTCGAGGCGACGGACGCCACCGACGGCAGTGCCATCACCGACGCGACGGTCGAATTACGGGTCAACGGGACGCGGGAGGTTACGTCGACCGACGCCAACGGTGAAGCGACGGTCTCACTCGATCCGAACAAGTTCGCCAGTGGATCCTGGGATCGGGGACACCCTGTCAGGGTGACGCTGACCCAGGAGACGGACATTGGCGTGGTCCGCAAGACCAGCGGCACGGGCTTCGACGTCCGGTCGTTCGACGCGCGGGCGGCACCGACCAGCCGGTCGTTCACGCCGAGCGAGTCGGCCGAGATGGACGTGTTCGTTCCCACCGACAAGACGATCAGTTCCGTGACGGTCACGAGACTCGACGGCGAGCGCGTCAGCATCGGCGGTGGCTCGGTCAGTAACCCCGCACCCGGCCTCTACCGGGTCGACCTCGGGCAGTTGGCCGTCGGTGAACACATCGCGACCGCGACGGTCACGACCCAGAGCGGCGCGACCGAGACGGCCGCGGCCCAGGTCGTCGTCAAGAGCTACGAGATCGCGGCTTCGTTGAACAAGCGGACGTTCACGACCACCGAGACCGTCGATCTCACCGTCGGCGTCCGCAAGCCCGACGGGACGGCCGTCTCGAACCAGCGGGTCGACGTCTCGCTGAACTCGACCGGTCCGGTCAGGGAGGTCGACAGTGCGAGCGCCACGACCGGTTCCAGCGGTGAGGCGTCGGTCTCGCTGTCACCGAGTTCGGGCGGTGGACACTTCCTCGAGGTGTCGGTCGGCGAGCAGAAGCGCTACCTCGGGCTGTTCGTCAGCGACGTGTCCGTGCGCCTCGAAGACAGTAGTGGGAACGACGTCGACGGGTACGAGGCCGAACCAGGGACGACGAAGACGCTGTACATCGACGCCTCGAAATCGGACGGCAGCGACGTCCCGGACGGATCGGGCGTGACGGCCTACATCGACGCGTTCGACGACCGCATCGAACTCGGGAGCGCGACGACGACGAACGGTGAAGCGAGCATCGACGTGGACGTGCCCGGGTCGGTCCCGGCCCGCGAGTACGGACTCGCGGTCAGGGTGACGACGACCGACGGGACCGGAACCGCGGCCGGCGTCATGAACGTCACCGGGGCGAACGCGAAACAGATCACGGCCGCAACCAACGAGAGCGGCTTCGGCCCCGGCGACACCGCACGACTCTCGGCGACCGTCACCAACGGCAACGGATCGCCCATCGCCAACCAGAACGTCGACTTCGTCCTCCAGTCCGACGGGAGCTCGGAGACGCTGGTCGCGACCGCCAGCACGAACGGCGACGGCGTGGCGACCCACGACTACGACATCCCGTCGGACGCCAGCGACGGAGCGTACGTCCTGAAGACGGCGTTGACCGACGCGCCGTCGATACGGAGCTACAGCGGCTATCGGGTCCGGAGCTTCGACGTGAGCGTCGAGGCCGAGGACGGTCCGTTCGCGCCCGGCGATAGCGTCTCGCTGACCGTGTCGGCGACCGACGACAGCGGCAACGCGGTGTCGGCGACGGGTGGCTCGCTGACCCTGGTCCTGCCCGGCAGCAACGCCGAGAAGGAACTCTCGCTGTCGGGGTCGGCCCCGTACGACGTGTCGGTGACCGTCCCGGACGACGCGGACGTCACCGGCACGCGAACCATCAGCGCGACGCTCGAGAAAGACCGGACCAGCGACACCGACTCGACGCTGGTCGACGTGCGCGACGAGAGCGAGAGCGCGAACCTCTCGATCGCAGAGCCGCTAACCGCCGGCCAGTCGACGACGGTGACCGTCGACGGAACGGTGGACCGGACGGCCACGCTGACGGCCTTCTCGCCCAACGCCGGCACCGTCGCGTTCAATGGGAGCGTCGGCGTGTCCAGTTCCAGCGACACGACCACGTCGATGACCATCGACTCACCCGGGGACCACATCGTGAAGCTCTCGGTGCCCTCGGTCGGGACGATTACGGAGGTCGTCGAGGTCCAGCCGTCGAGTGGGAACGTGAGCGTCTGGACCGGGACCGGCGTCAGCGCGAACGCCACCGAGTTCACGACGAGTGAAGACGTCTACCTGAAGAGCAACCAGAAAGGGATGACCGCCACTGTCATCGGCGAAGACGAAACGTACGAGGTCGAGTTGGACCAGCAGAGCGGTGACACCTACTACGGGACGCTGTCGACCGACCGGCCTTCGGGTGTCTACCTCGTCAGGCTCGACTCCGGCGACGCGACCGGCGTCGACGACACGCTCGTCGAGGTGAGCGACTGATGTCACGACGCCCGTTCCTGGCGATACTGGTCGCACTGACCGTCGTCGTCGGGGCCACCGGCGTCGTGGCCGCCGACACGTCCCTATCGATCACCGACGTCTCCCTGCCCGATAGCGTCTCGCAGGGCGACTCGTTCGACCTCACGGTCTCGGTCTCCGGCGAGGAGATTCAAAACGACGAGGTCGACGTGTCGCTGACCCTGCCCGACGGGATCTCGTGTACGCCGACCGGGACGCAGACGGTGACGCTCTCGAGCGGAACCGCGCAGGCCACCTTCGACTGTGACGCGGACGTGGAGGGAGATTACAGCGGCGAGATCACCGTCAGCGCGTCGGGGGTCAGTTCCGGCGACGATCCCGACCCGTCCCAGTCGACACAGGCCGGTCTCGAAGTGATCAGCCCCGCGAGCCTGACGCTGTCGACCTCGCTGGATTCGAGCAGTATCGACGAGGGAGCGTCGACCACGCTCACGACCGTCGTCCACAACTCCGGGGACGCCTCGACGAGTTACAGTCTGTCGCTGTCCGCCGAGAGCGGCTACTCGAGCAGCGTCTCCAGCGGGTCCACCAGCGGAACCGTCGCCGGCGGTGCGACCGAGACTGTCGAGTACACCGTCACTGGCGACAGTAGCGGCGACTATTCCCTCACCGCCAGCTTGAGCGGGGGTAACGGACAGTCAGTCGACGAGAGCGAATCGCTGTCTGTCGCCAGCACCGGCGGCGGTGGTGGTGGCGGCGGTGGCGGTGGCGGCGGCGGTGGCGGCGGCGGCGGATCGAGTTCGACTGCGACCACCACCACTACCACGACGGGGACGGTGACCGACACCGACTCGACCGACAGAACTGCCACCGGCGACGACGACGGCACGGCGACCGACAGCGACAGTCGGACGACGATGGAAGAGATGACCGAACAGGAGACGGAAACGATGGCAGCAACCACGGCACCGACCGGGACCGAACAGGCCGGGACGACCGCGGCCGAGACGACGGCGGAATCGGGGCCGGGCTTCGGCGTCGGTCTCGCTGTGGTCGCGATGCTGGCTGCGGCGCTGCTGGCTCGGCGAAGGCGGTAGCCTCGGAAGCCGATTGCTCTCGAGTTCCTTCTTCACGGTGGTCCTGACGGTTCTACGGGCTGGCACATCGACGTGCCGAGGTCGACGGTCGCCGCGACGGTGTCCCGAAGCTATCACTGGTACTGCCGTCTCCGCGGGACGAAAAGACGAGTCGGCTGGTTACAGGTAGCCGTGCTCGGCCAGTCGCTCGACGCCCTCGCGCAGGCGCTCTTTGCTCGCGGCGTAGGAGAGACGGGCGTAGCCGGGCGTGCCGAAGGCGCTCCCCGGGACGGTGGCAACGTGGGCGTCCTCGATGGCACCTTCACACCAGGTCTGGTCGTCGTCGTCGACGGGCAACATCATGTAGAACGCGCCGTCGCCGACGGGCACGTCGACACCGTGGTCGGCGAAGAGGTCGGCGAGCATGTCGCGCCGTTCCTCGAAGGCGTCGCACATCTCCACGACGGCCTCGTCGGTGTTTTCGAGTGCCTCGACGCCGGCGTGCTGGACGAAGTTCACGGCACAGGAGACCGAGTGGCTGTGGAGCTTGCTCGCCTGTGAGACCAGTTGTTCGGGCCCCGAAAAGTAGCCGAGTCGCCAGCCGGTCATCGCGTATGCTTTCGAGAAGCCGTTGAGGGTGATCGTGCGGTCGCCCATCCCGTCGAGCGCGCCGAGGCTCGTCTGTTCGACGCCGTAGGTGACTTCCTTGTAAATCTCGTCGGAGATCACAGTGATATCGTGCTCGACCGCGATGTCCCGAACGCCGTCGAGGGCGGCGTCGGTGTACACTGCGCCGGTCGGGTTCGACGGGGAGTTGACGACGAGCAACTCGGTGTCGTCCGAGACGGCCTCCGCGAGTTCGTCCAGTGCGGGTTCGAGCTGGAACTCGTGGGGCGACAGGTCGACGCGGCTAAGGCTGCCGCCGGCGATCTTCACCATCGCCTCGTAGGAAACCCACGCGGGGTCAAGCAGGCAGACCTCGTCACCGTCGTCGACGAGAGCCATGACGATCTCGAACAGCGCCTGCTTGCCACCCGGGGTGACGATGATCTCGTCCGTGTCGTGATCGAGGCCGTCGTCGGCGAGTTTCGCGGCGATGGCCTCTTTCAGTTCTGGAATCCCGTTCGAGGGGGTGTAGCCCGTCTTTCCGGCCTCCAGTGCATCCTCGGCGGCGTCTTTGACGTTCTGGGGGGTGTCGAAGTCGGGTTCGCCGACCGAGAGGTCGACGACGTCAACGCCGTCGGCTTCGAGTTCTGCGGCGAGGTTGCTAATCGCAAGGGTTGCGCTCGGTTCCACTCGCTGTACGCGGGATGCGAAGTCCAGGTCCATATTATAGTTCCTCCACGAGGTCGACGGCTCCGTCCAGTGCGGCGACACCGTAATCGGTGCGGGCGCGGGCTTCGTCCATGCTCATACCGGGGCCGGTCACGCCGAGCGTCACCGGGGTGTCACGGTCGAGGCTCACGTCGGTCAGCCCCTGTGCCATGGCGTTGCCGATCACCTGGTCGTGGTCGGTGTCGCCGGACTTGATCGCACCGACGACCGTCACGGCGTCCACGTCGTCCCGACGTGCCAGCCGGTCGGCGGCCAGCGGCGAGTCGTACGCGCCGGGGACGTGGACGGTCTCGACGACCTCCGCGTCGAGCTCGTCGGCCCGCGTCTTGGCCGCCGCCTCCATCTCCTCGGTGACGTCGCGGTTGAACTCCGCGACCACCAGTCCGAGCCGTACCATGTGTCCCGGATAGCAACCGCGACCTAAAGAAATACCGTTCGGCGGTCGTCGGGTGCGACCGAAACCGATGGCCGCTCGTTTGCAACCAGAAGGGTTCTAAATCCTCGGACAGATTGCACCGACAATGGCAACGGTCGAGGACGACGATTCCGCGACGGAGTCCGCCGCCCAGCGGTCCGAGTCTGCCCTCCCCACGCACCTCGGCGTCGACCGCCTCGTGCTGAGCGTCGCAGCCATCACAGCGCTCGCGTTGTTCGCTCGCTTCCTGTTCCTCGGCGAGCGAATCGCCCACTGGGACGAAGGCCGCGTCGGCTGGTGGATCCTCCAGTACGTGCACACCGGCGACTACGCGTATCGAGCGATCATCCACGGTCCATTCTACCACCACGTCAACGGCCTCCTGTTCAGTGTGTTCGGCACCAGCGATTTCTGGATGCGGGCGGTCGTGGCACTGCTCGGTGGGCTGACGCCACTGGCCGCACTCGGACTCCGGCACCGCCTGCGTGACGTCGAGGTCGCGCTCCTCGCGCTCTTTCTGGCCGCCAATCCCCTGCTTCTGTACTACTCGCGGTTCATGCGAGGCGATCCCATCGTCGCCTTCTTTATGTTCGGCGCGGTCGTCGCCTTCGTCCGTCTCGTCGACTTCAGGCAGGCGCGCTACCTGTTCTTTGGCGTCACGGGCGTCGCCCTCGCGCTGACCGCCAAAGAGAACGCGATCATCTATCCGGTGACCTGGCTCGGCGCGCTGGTGCTGCTGCTCGACCACCGGCTCTTCGTGGCGCGCGACGGCGAGCGCGCCTGGACGGCGATTCTGAAGGAGCGAGTCGTCGGGACGGTCTCCGCCGGTTGGGACTGGCTGCACTGGCTCCTGCTTGCGGTGGTCCAGTTTTTCCTCATCGTCGTCTTTTTTTACGCGCCCCGCGACGGCGACCCGGGTGACGTGGGCCTGTACAACGCCATCGGCCAGGGCGACCTCGGGATGTTCGTTACCGTCGTCGACCGGGCACTCGTCGGTTCCTGGACGGAGTTCTACGGGCTGTGGGTCGACGGCGGGATGAGCGACCACGCCTACCTGCCGTACCTCGGCGACATCGCAGAGACCCTGGGGTACGGTGCGCTCGTGCTCTGTGTGTTCGCGGTACTCGGATTCGTGGTCGACCGGTACTCGGGCGAGCGCCCACGTGATTTCGTTTCCTTCTCGTTTTACTGTGGGTTCGTCTCCGTACTGGGCTACCCTATCGTCACGGACATCCAGGCCCCGTGGGCGGCCATCCACGCGGTCGTGCCGCTGGCGGTCCCTGCGGCGGTCGGGTTGGGGCTGGTTCTCAGGTGGGGTCGTGACAGTCTCGCCGCTGACGACCCGGTCGCGATGGCCGCGGCCGCAGTGGTGGTTGTCGTCGCGGTCAGTTTCGTCGTCGGCGCTGGGGCGTCGTTCGTCTACATGACGCCACAAGCCGAGGAGAATGAAAACGCGCTCGTCCAGTACGCACAACCCGGCGACGACGTGCGGCCAGCGCTAAACAGCATGGAGATGGCCGCCGCCGCCAACGAGGGCACCGACGTGTTGTTCTACGGTGACTTCTTCGTCAACGACCAAACGAACGCCACGACCGACTTCGTCAGGGCCGGCTACCCGGCCGACTCGAGCCTGCTCCCGGAAGGGGACCGACGGCTCGTTCTCTCGCCCGCATGTGCTGACTGGTTCAACGCCCTCCCGCTCCCGTGGTATCTCAACCGGTCCGGGGCCGACGTGAGCTGTGCCGACAGCACCCCCGAACTCGGCGACGCAGCGGAGTCCGAGCCACCGATCGTCGTCGTGCGGGCCCACGACGATGACGACGGGGAGGACCAGGTCAACGAGGAACGACAGGCTCGCGAACAGTTCCCGACGTACTGGAGTGCGACATACGAGCTCCGGACCTACGGGACGGAGACCGTCTTCCTCGTCCACCCGGACTACGTGGGCGAAGTGAACGCGTCGGCGACACAGCCGGGGTGAGCGCCGCGAAGACCGTTTCCACCGGCTCCCGGGTTGACAATACTTAACCGCGTGCCCTGGGAATCGGCGATCGATGACACTCACGTCGCCAGGACCGACCCTCGGCGTCGTCGGGGGCGGCCAACTCGGCCGGATGCTCGGCGAAGCCGCGGCACCGCTCGGGGTTGAACTCGTGGTGTCGGACCCGACGCCTGACGCGCCGGCCGCACCGGTCGTCCGGGACCAGATCGTCGGCGGCTTCGACGACCCCGAGACTCTGCGGGCACTGGCCGAGCGAGCCGACTACCTCACCTTCGAGATCGAACTGGCCGACCCCGACCTGCTCGAAGCAGTCGGCGAGGAGACAGGCGTCCCGGTCCACCCCGCACCGGAAACACTCCGGCTGATACAGGACAAACTCGTTCAGAAGGAGCGACTGCGGGCGGCGGGGGTGCCGGTACCGGCGTTCCGGCAGGTCGATGCTGTCGAGGACCTCCGGGCGGCACTGGACGACCTCGGGACGCCAGCGATGCTCAAAGCGCGCCAGGGCGGCTACGACGGGCGTGGGAACGTCCTCGTGGAGGCTCGCGAGGACGCCGAGTCGGCGATGGACGAGGTCGCCGGTCCGGCGATGGTCGAGGCGTTCGTCCCCTTCGAGCGCGAACTCGCGGTGATGGGGTGTGAAGGTGACGAGGAGACCGACATCTTTCCCGTTACCGAGACGGTCCACGAAGCAGAGATTCTCCGGTCGACGGTTTCGCCGGCGCGAGCGCCCGACGAGCGAATCGACGCCGCCCGCGAGGTCGCCCGTGACGTGCTGGCGGAGATGGACGGACGGGGCGTCTACGGTATCGAGTTGTTCGACACGGGCGAGGAGGTCCTGCTCAACGAGGTCGCACCGCGCCCGCACAACTCCGGGCACTGGACCATCGAGGGCTGTCACACCTCACAGTTCGAGCAACACGTTCGGGCCGTCACGGGGCGGCCGCTGGGCTCGACCGAACGCCGGGACCCGACGGTGTCGTTCAATATCCTCGGTGACGGCGACGAGCGCCGGGAAGCACGGCTCACGGGTGAGGCGACCGTCTTCGAACGCGACCGGGCACACCTCCACTGGTACGGAAAACACGAGGTGTACCCGCTTCGGAAGACGGGCCACGTCACGCTGACCGGCGACGACGAGGGGACCGACGAACTGCTGGCATCGGCACGACAACTGCGTGAACAACTCACCTTCGAATGAGCGACGACATCGACAGCCTGAGACAGGCGCTACGCGGGGAGGCACAGCGCGACAGACCGACCGAGGACACACCCGAAATCGGGGTCGTCATGGGCTCGGACTCGGACTTGGACGTGATGGCCGGCTCCGAGTCTGGCCGTCCTGGAGCATACGACGCCCTGACCGAGCAACTGGACTTCGCGGAACAGACCAGTTACGACGACCCGCCCGACTCGCGGTTCACGTTCGAGACGGTCGTCGTCTCAGCACACCGGACGCCGGGGTTGATGTACGCGTACGCAGAGACGGCCGAGGACCGCGGGTTGGACGTGATCATCGCCGGCGCCGGCGGGAAGTCGGCGGACCTGCCGAACATGACCGCCTCCATCGCCTACCCCCTGCCGGTGATCGGCGTCCCGGTCCAGGAGAAGTCGGTCGACTCGGTGATCGGGATGCCACAGGGCGCACCGCTGACGGCCGTCGACACGGGGAAGTCGTTCAACGCCGCGCTGTCGGCGGTCCAGTACCTCGCGCGTCAGCACGACGAACTCCGTGACCGACTGGTCGAGTACCACGAGGGGCTACAGGACGGCGTGGCCGAGGTCTCACGCGACCTGCACGAACTCGGGACGCCCGGATTCAGGCGACGAAACGAGTGACACAGCGGCGGCGTCCGGCGGCGAGACGTTGTCGAACCCAGCATCTTTTTTACTCGTTCCTGCGTCCGGCCGGATATGTTCAGCATTGGCGACCGACAGGTGATTATCGCGGTCCTGCTGGCTGCGACGATGGTCCTGGCGGGCTGTTCGGGTGGCGGGGGCCCGACACCGACGGACGGTGGAACGGACAGTTCGACCGACGCCGACGCCGAAGCCGGAGTATCGGCGGACAGCTACCAGTGGGCCGAGGGGGAATCGTACACTTACGAGAGTGACGCCTCACAAGGGAGCAGTAGTCGGTACACGTGGGTGGTCACCGACGTGAACGATGGAGCGGTGACGGCCGAACTCACGAGCAGTTTCGGCAGTCAGTCTCAGACGGTGAACATCACGGGGCCACAGGGCGACGTCTTCAACGGAACGGACCAGAACCCACCGCAGTCGTTCACGTTCGTGCTGCTGCAGATTCCACAGGCTCTCATCCAGGGTGAGACGCTCGAACCAGGGAACTCCTGGACGGTGTCCAGTGACGAGTTCCAGGTCAGCGGAGCGGAACCGCAAGAGCAGTCCCAGGAGCAGTCCCAAGAGGTCAACGTGAGCGTGACCGGCACCTCACAGATTCAGGGGACACAGTGTTACGACGTGGAGGTGTCGACGGCGAACGAGACGTTCAGTGCCTGTGTCAGGGAAGACTGGCCGTTCGCCTTGGAGATGACGTTCACGCTCCAGAGCCAGACCACGACGTACACGCTGGTCGACTTCGACCGGCCCTGAGGACGGTCCCGGTCTCCGCTCTTTGATCTGTGACTGTCCAATAAGACTAAACGCCAAACTGTAATACGAGTGGCTATGGGGACGTTGCGGGCGCGGACGGTCGGGGGTACAGTACTACTGGCGCTGTTGCTCGTTTTGACGGGTTGTAGCGGCGGCGGTGCCGACAGCACGCCGGGCGCAACTACCACGCCGACGAACACACCAGCCGCCACGTCGACCGACGCGGGGACAGCCACCGTTGGCACCGACGGCGGCGTCACCGGTGACAGTGACACCGAAGCCAGCGAACGGTTCGGCAGCGACTGGGACCGATTCTACGTATTCAACGAGAGCGAGGCCTACGGGTACGAGGCACAGTTGCCGAACAGGACGACACAGATGGCGTGGGTCGTCACGTCGACGGCCAGCGAGAACCCGGGGCTGTACGAGGGCGTGACTGCGAGCGTCACCGTCGACCGATTCAGGACGAACGCCACCGCGTCACAGGCGGACATCTTCGCCGAGATAATCAGCGACGGGTCCGTAGGCGAACCGTTCCTGTACGTGCGGACGCCGGTGGTACTGGCGGCGGGTCACGACCTGAGCGTCGGTAACTCGTGGACGATTCAGGGCAGTGAGGTGAGCGTCGGCGACGGGTTCGAGGTCAGTTGGGACGAGGCGACTGCGGAGATTACCGGGACTGCGACCGTCGCGGGAGAGCCGTGTTACACGATGGAGCTTCGCTTCCCGGGCAACGAGACGGGGCCGGTCAGTTGTGTGAAGTACGACTGGCCGTTCGCGCTGGCAGTCGACACGACCACCCAGGACTACCGACTGGCGGAGTTCGAGCGCCCCTGAGCTAGCGGGGGCAGGTGGCCCGGTTTCTGTCAGCGGTCAAAACCGTGATTTTTGGGCTCGTGGAATCTATGAACCCTTATATGGCGTCGTTCCCAACCACAGGATGATAGGTGTATACGGATGGGTAATCCATGGATAGCCATCGGGGCACTAGCGTTGGTCGGCCTTCTCATCCCAGTCGGGATGATGGGGATATCGAAGCTTCTCCGGCCCAGTGTGCCCGAGCAGGGAAAACGCTCCACATACGAGAGCGGTGAGATCCCGACCGGTGACACCCGGATTCGGTTCAACATCCAGTACTACATGGTCGCGCTGCTGTTCGTGATCTTCGACATCGAAACCGTCCTGATCTTCCCGTGGACGGTCATCTACCGCAGCGCGCTGGAGAACGGCGTCTCGTTGACGAGGACGCTGGGTCCAATGCTGGTGTTCATCGGCGTTCTCGTCGTCGGTCTCGGGTGGGCGTGGCGCAACGGCGCGGTCAAATGGGTCCGCTCACCGCGGGCCGAAACGCAGAAAGATGCCAGGTAACACATGAGTAGTCAAGACAAACTGACGGATACGGTCGGTGCCGACTCGCAGTCGACACAGGACGCCCGGATGGGCGAGGGAGCCGACAACCGGTTCAACTCCCCGCTCCGGAAGGCGCTGGGCTCGTCCCCGTTCATTCTCACGAAGTTCGACAAGTTCATGAACTGGGTTCGGGGCTCGTCGATGTTCATGCTGCAGTTCGGAATCGCCTGCTGCAGCATCGAGATGATGCATACGTACTCGGTCAAACACGATCTCGACCGGTTCGGAGCCGGCGTCCCGCGGGCCTCGCCGCGACAGGCCGACGTGATTATTATTCCTGGGACTATCGTCTCGAAGTTCGCCCCACGGATGAAGCGGGTGTACGACCAGATGCCCGAGCCGAAGTTCGTCGTCGGTATGGGCTCGTGTACCATCTCCGGCGGCCCGTTCCAAGAGGGGTACAACGTTATCAAGGGCGCCGAAGAGGTCATTCCGGTCGACATTCACGTCCCGGGCTGCCCGCCTCGTCCGGAGGCCCTAATCTACGGGATTGCCAAGCTTCAGGAGCGGGTCGCGAACGGCGAGTCCGCGCCCGTGACGGTCAAGCCGTACGAACTGGAACAGTTCGGCGACCTCGACCGGGACGAACTCGTCGAAAAACTCGCCGGCCAGATCGACCACGACGACCTGGTCATGCGGTACAACTGGGTTGATTCGCCATGAGTCTGGAAGACCCGGGGCCACGTGACGTTGGCCTCACGAAAACAGGTGACGTCAACTACGACGAACTCGAATCGCTGCTGGGCGACGACGTGCTGGGCCGCGAGGAACACCTCAACGCCGAGGCCTTCGTCATCCGGCCCGACGCCGTGCAGGACGTCCTCTCGACGCTGAAAACGGACGCCGGCTTCGACAACTGCAACTGCGTTACCGCACAGGAGTATCAGGACCGCTACGAGACGATCTATCACCTCACGAAGTACGACGACCGAACCCAGGAAGTCGGCGTCGTCGTGCCGACGAGCAAGGACAATCCCGTCTCGGAGTCTGCCGAGCCGGTTTTCCGGACGGCCGACTGGCACGAGCGTGAGGCGTACGACTTGGTAGGCATCGAGTACGAGGGTCACCCCGACCCGCGCCGGATTCTCCTCCCGGAAACCTGGCAGGGTCACCCCCTCTCGATGGATTACGACCAGACCAAGCCACAAGTCGTCACCCTGCGTGAGAACAAGAACCCGCTCGAGGAGGACCAGCGGCTCAACGACGACAGCGACACGATGTTGCTCAACATCGGGCCTCACCACCCGGCCACGCACGGCGTCCTCCACGTGGAGGCGACGCTGGACGGCGAGCAGGTCGCCGACGTGGAGCCCGACATCGGCTACATCCACCGCTGTGAGGAACAGATGTGCCAGCAGGGCACCTACCGCCACCAGATCATGCCTTACCCCGACCGCTGGGACTGGGGCGGTGCGGGGCTGCTGAACGAGTGGGCGTACGCCCGGACGGCCGAGACGCTGGCCGACATCGACGTGCCCGAGTACGCGCAGGTCATCCGGACGATGTCCGGCGAGCTGTCGCGGATTCTCTCGCACATGCTCGCTGTGGCCGCGTATGCGCTGGACGTCGTCGGTGACTTCACCGCGACGTTCATGTACGGGATGCAGGACCGGGAGGTGGTTCAGAACATCCTCGAAGACCTGACCGGCCAGCGGCTGATGTTCAACTACTTCCGGCTGGGCGGGGTCGCCTGGGACCTGCCCGAGCCCCGCGGGGAGTTCTTCGAGCAGATCCGGGCGTTCATCGACGACCTGCCCGAAAAGCTGGAGGAGTACCACAATCTGCTGACCAGCAACGAGATTCTGCAGATCCGGACCGTCGACACTGGTCGGCTCGAGCCCGAGATTGCAAAGAGCTACGGCGCGACGGGACCGGTCGCCCGCGGGTCGGGCATCGACTACGACATCCGTCGGGACGACCCCTACGGCTACTACGACAAACTCGACTGGAACGTGGTCACCGAGGACGGGTGCGACAACTACGCCCGTCTACTGGTTCGGCTCCAGGAGGTGGAGGAGTCGGCCAAAATCATCAACCAGTGTGTCGACCTGCTCGAGGGCTGGCCCGAGGAAGACCGGACGATTCAGGCCAACGTCCCCCGGACTATCAAGCCCGAACCCGACACCGAGGTCTACAAGTCCGTCGAGGCTGCGAAGGGTGAGCTCGGAATCTACATCCGCTCGGACGGGACGGACACGCCGGCCCGATTCAAGATTCGGGGTGGTTCGTTCTCAAACCTGCAGACGCTGCCGGAGATGGCCGAGGGCGAGTACATCGCGGACCTGATCGCGTCGCTCGGCAGTCTGGACACCATCATGGGTGAGGTGGACCGGTAATGACACTGTCGGACACCATCGCCGGTCTCCTGGGCCTGAACGCGAACGACCCCCTGCAGTTTGGCATCGCGGCGATCATCGCGTCGACTATCGTCGGCACGTTCATGCTCGTGAACGTCGCGATTGCCGGTCCCTGGGCCAAGCGGAAGATCACTGCTACGTTCACAGACCGCATCGCGGTCAACCGCATCGGGCCGTTCGGTCTGATGATCATCGTGGCAGACGCAGTCCGGCTGCTCTCGAAGGAACTGATCGTCCCAGAAAAGGTCGACCGGCCGGCGTGGGACCTCGCGCCGCTGGTCATCGCGGGCTCGGCGCTCTTTGGCTTCGCGGTCATTCCGATGGGGAGCGGCATCCAGGTCGCCGACCCCGAGGTCGGCTTGGCGTACGTGTTCGCGGTGGCGTCGCTGGCTTCGGTCGGACTCGTGATGGCGGGGTACGCGTCGAACAACAAGTACTCGATGCTGGGCGGCCTGCGCGCTGTGGCCCAGAACCTGGCCTACGAGATTCCGCTGGTCCTGACCGGCGTGTCGGTGGTCCTCTTTGCGGGCACGCTCCAGTTGGGGAACGTCAACGCCGCGAACACGATCGTCGGTGCACAGCAGGCGACGCTGGCGACCGTCGGCGGCATCGAGATTCCGTCGTGGTACGCGTTCGTCAACCCGTTCGCCTTCATGCTCTTTCTGGTGGCTAATCTGGCCGAGGTCGGCCGGAACCCGTTCGACACACCGGAGGCACCGACCGAGATCGTCGCCGGGTACCAGACAGAGTACTCCTCGGTCTACTTCGTGCTGATGTATCTCGGGGAGTTTATCCACATCTTCCTCGGCGGTGCGATCATCGCGACGATCTTCCTCGGTGGACCAGCCGGTCCGGTTCTGCCCGGAATCGTCTGGTTCCTCGTCAAGATCTGGGCGGTGTTCCTGCTAACCCAGTGGGCGCGGTCGGCGCTGCCCCGGGTTCGTATCGACCAGCTCATCGAGATCGGTTGGAAGGGAATGCTCGTGCTCTCTTTCGCCAATCTGATTCTGACGGCGATCATCGTCGGGGTGGTCGTCTGATGACCGACGCGACGTTCGGAGGTAACCAATGATCGGACTGCTCAAATCCATGGCGACGACGATGAAACACGCGCTTGACGGAGACACGTTCACCGTCAAGTATCCTGAAGAAGCACCCGAAGTGAGCCCCCGCTTCCGCGGGGTCCACAAGTTCAGTCAAGAGCGTTGTATCTGGTGTCGGCAGTGTGAAAACGTCTGCCCGAACGACACGATTCAGATCGTGACCGACGAACAACGCAACGGCGAAGAATACAACCTCCACATCGGGCAGTGTATCTACTGCCGGCTCTGTGAAGAGGTCTGCCCCGTCGACGCCATCCTGCTGACCCAGAACTTCGAGTTCACCGCCGACACGAAAGACGAACTCGCCTACAACAAAGAACAGCTAAAAAACGTCCCCTGGTACAAGGACATCGACCCACTCGAGTCCCGTGAACCGGACCGTGGGGCCTGGATCGGCGAAGGCGAAGGCGAACTCGATTACCAGTAAAATCGCGCTGTACCGGGGAGAGCGAAGCGAGACGCCGGCTTTCGCGCCAGTACCTCCGGCGTTTGGTTCGTGAACTGAGTGACCCACTCCTCGACAGCGGTCGCCGCGGTCGCTCGACCGGCGCGGAGCTATGTCACTGTCATCACAGGGATCCCGATGATGTGGCGTTCTCCGGGGCCCAAGCCGGTTTCGGCTGCGCGCGCGAATCTGATAAAGAAATCTTCAAAGGCCCACCGATAAGAGAGTGAAGTAAGATGGGACTGTACGAAATCATAGGGTTCGGGTTGTTCGCGTTCGTTACCATCGCGAGCAGCCTCGGCGTCGTCCTGTTACGGGACGTGTGGCACTCGGCGCTGATGCTGGGCGTTGCGTTGCTCAGCGTCGCAATCCATTACGTGATGCTACAGGCCGAGTTCGTCGCCACGATGCAGATACTCGTGTACGTGGGCGGCGTTCTGATCCTGATTACGTTCGCCGTGATGCTCACCCGCAGGGAAACGCCAGCGGAGTCGCCCGAGGTGACCACATGACGACCCGACCGCGGATTGCGGACGATATCAACTGGGCGGCGGGTATCGCATCGCTCGGGCTCCTCGCCGTACTGGTGGCCGTGTTCCTCGGTTCCTCGTTCGGATCGGCGGCCGGGTTCCCAGACGCGTCGATCACCGCAGGAATCGGCTACGCGATGTTTGACCTCGCAGGTCAGACGATGCTGGAGACCGAGGAGTTCTTGGTGTCGTTCATCGTCATCGCGGTCGCACTGGACGCCGCGTTGGACGTGGCTGTCATGCTGGCGAAGCGCGACGACGAGACGGCTGGCACGCTCGCCGACGGCGGCCAGTCACCGGGACAAGGTGAGCGCTGATGGTTCCCGCCGAGTACTACCTGTTGCTGTCGGCGGGGATGTTCTGTATCGGTCTGTTCGGAATCCTGACCCGTCGCAATGCCCTGTTGTTCCTGATGTCCGTCGAGTTGATGCTCAACGCGGCCGCGATAAATCTGGTGGCGTTCTCCCTCCAGTGGGGGAACCTCACCGGCCAGGTGTTCTCCCTGTTCCTGATGGCGCTGGCCGCCGCCGAGGTCGCCATCGGGATCGGTATCATCCTGGTGCTGTACCGGAACTTCGCGGACATCGACGTAACGAAGCCGACGACTATGAGGTGGTAAGATGGTGAGTGCATTCGAGTTCGTTCCGGCGATTGCGGTGTTGCCACTCGTATCGTTCGTTGTCGCGCTGGCCTTCGGGAAGTGGATGCCAAAGAAGGGGGCGCTGGCCGGAATCTTCGCGACGGTCGGCTCCCTGCTCATTTCGATCTGGACAGCGCTGACGGTCGCGGGCTTCCTCGGGTCGGAGACGGCCTATCGAGAGACGATATGGCGGTTCGCGACGGGGACCGGGACGTTCGACCTGCATCTCGGGGTCTTCGTCGATCCGCTGTCCGCCCTGATGCTGTTGATTGTCTCGCTGATCTCCGTCCTCGTGTTCATCTTCTCGCTCGGCTATATGAACGACGAGGACGAGACGGGGCTGCCCCGATACTACGCCTCGCTCTCACTGTTCAGCTTCAGCATGCTCGCCTTTGTCTTCGCGGACAACATCCTGATGGCGTTCATGTTCTTCGAGCTGGTGGGCCTGTGTTCGTTCCTGCTCATCGGTTTCTGGTTCCGCGAGGACGCGCCGCCCAGCGCCGCAAAAAAGGCCTTTTTAGTCACCCGCTTCGGTGACTTCTTTTTCCTGATCGGCGTCGTCGGCATCTTCGCCACCTTCGGCACGGGGCTGTTCGCCACCGAGGCAGGGTTCCCGCATATGGCCGAACAGGCGGTCGCCGGCGAGATGCCCGAACCGGTTGGTGGATTCCTCGGCGCCGTCGGCATGGGCGCCCAGCAGTGGTTCACCGTCCTGGGCCTGCTCGTGCTTGGCGGTGTGGTGGGCAAGTCGGCGCAGTTCCCGCTGCACACCTGGTTGCCCGATGCGATGGAGGGTCCGACGCCCGTCTCCGCGCTGATCCACGCGGCGACGATGGTCGCGGCCGGTGTCTATCTCATCGCGCGCATGTACGGGTTCTACCTCCTGACGCCGACGACCCTAGCCATTATCGCGCTGATCGGGGGCTTCACGGCGTTGTTCGCGGCGACGATGGGCGTCGTCAAGCAGGAACTCAAGCAGGTGCTCGCGTACTCCACCATCTCTCAGTACGGGTATATGATGCTCGCGCTGGGTTCGGGCGGGTACGTCGCCGCGGTCTTCCACCTGACCACCCACGCCGTGTTCAAGGCGCTCCTGTTCCTCGGTGCGGGGTCAGTCATCATCGCCATGCACCACAACGAGAACATGTGGGACATGGGCGGACTCAAAGAGAAGATGCCCGTGACCTACTGGACGTTCCTCTCCGGGTCGCTCGCGCTGGCGGGTATCGTCCCCTTCGCGGGCTTCTGGTCGAAGGACGAAGTGCTGTACGAGGCACTGATTCACGGCCTCGGCAGCCCGGTGCTGCTGGTCGCGTGGGCGATGGGCCTGCTGGCCGTCTTCCTGACCGGCTTCTACACCTTCCGGATGGTCTTCCTGACCTTCCACGGTGAGCCCCGGTCGGACACGGCCGAAGACCCAGAGTCGGTGCGCTGGAACGTGAAGCTCCCGCTCGGGGTTCTCGGCGTGCTGGCGGCGACCATCGGGTTCATCAACATGGTACCGATCAAGAAGCTGACCGGGCTGAAGATCGACCTCCTCCACAAGTGGCTGGTGGGCTCCGAGGCGCTCAACGCGGAGTTCCTGACCGGGCTCGAACACTACGAGCCGATTCTGAAGAACGTCGCCGGCATCGAGTCGAGTTTCATCGCGGGCGGTGAGATTCCGACGCTGCTGCTCTCGGCGGCACTGTCGCTCGGACTGGCGCTGGCCGGCGTCGGGCTGGCCTATCGGTTGTACGCGGTCGAGGAACCGGTCGAACACACGGAGAAACTCGGCGGTCTACGGACGCTGCTCATGCACAACTACTACCAGGACGAGTATCAGGTGTGGCTGGCGGAGGACGTGACGCTCCCGCTGGCCCGCCTGGCCGATACGTTCGACCAGGGAATCGTCGACGGCGTCGTCAACGGCGTCTCCAGTGTGAGTCTGTTCTCGGGCGACCGCGTCCGGCACGTTCAGACTGGTATCGTGTCCAACTACGCAGCCCTGCTGACCGTCGGGCTCGCGCTCCTGCTGGTCGCCTTCGGCATTCTGGGGGGGTGGTTCTGAATGCTGGTCGAACTGCTCATCCTCTTCGCGCTGGTGGCGGCGGGGATCGTCTTCCTCGTCCCCGACGAGTACGCGGGCCAGTCCGCGGCCGTCCTCAGTCTCGTGCCTGTCGGCGTAAGCCTCTGGATGTACAGCATCTTCGACGGGACGGGCAACGCCCTACTGGAGGGGAGCCAGCCCGCCTTCGAGACGATCACGAGCTGGGTCACGCTCGGCCCGTACGCGATCAGTTGGCACGTCGGCCTCGACGGTGTGAGTATGCCGCTGGTCGTGTTGACCACACTCCTCACGACGCTCGCAATCGTCAGCGCCTGGACACCCATCGACGAGCGGGAGTCACAGTTCTACGGACTGGTGCTGTTCATGCAGGCCGCGCTGATCGGCGTCTTCGCGGCGCTCGATTTCCTGCTGTGGTTCGTGTTCTGGGAGGCCGTCCTCGTCCCGATGTACTTCCTCATCGGCGTCTGGGGCGGGCCGCGTCGGAAGTACGCCGCAATCAAGTTCTTCGTCTACACCAACGTGGCGAGTCTCGTGCTGTTCGTGGGCTTTTTTACGCTGGTGTTCGGACTCGGTGACTCGATCAGTACGCTCGGGCTCCCGGCCATCGCGCAGGCGCTGAACGCCGGCCAGCTCGGCAGTATCGGCGGCGTCAGCCCCAGCACGGTGAAACTGGCGGCGTTCGCCGCCTTGTTTTTCGGCTTCGCGGTCAAGGTGCCGGTCGTCCCCTTCCACACGTGGCTACCGGACGCTCACGTCGAGGCACCGACGCCGGTGTCGGTGCTTCTGGCGGGCGTCCTGCTGAAGATGGGGACCTACGCTCTGTTGCGGTTCAACTTCACGATGCTCGCGGACGTGGCGCGGGCCAACGCCGAGTTGATCGCCATCTTCGCGGTCGTCTCGGTAATCTACGGGGCCCTGCTGGCACTGGCCCAGAAGGACCTCAAGCGGATCGTCGCCTACTCCTCTATCTCGTCGATGGGGTACGTCATCTTGGGGCTGATCGCGTTCACGCCCCACGGTGTCGGCGGAGCGACCTTCCAGATGGTCAGCCACGGGCTGATCTCCGGGCTGATGTTCATGGCCGTCGGCGTCATGTACAACGAGACACACACCCGGATGATCGGCGACATGTCCGGGATGGCCGACCGGATGCCCGTCACCGCAGGGGTGTTCGTGGCGGCCGCCTTTGGCTACATGGGCCTGCCGCTGATGAGTGGCTTCGCGGCCGAGGTACTCGTGTTCATGGGCGCGTTCCGGTCCACGACCATCTCGGCGGCCCCGCTGTTCACCGGCATTGCGATGTTCGGAATCGTGATCGTCGCGGGCTACCTGCTGCGTGCGATGCAAAAGACGCTGTTCGGGCCGTTCCGGCTCGAGACCGACTACGACATCGGGCGCGCCCCGTTCCAAGACGTCGCGCCGCTGTTCGTTCTGCTGGCGCTCGTCATCGCGCTGGGCGTCGCGCCTGATCTGTTCTACACGATGATCCAAGACGCAGTGTTCGAAGTGACGGCGCTGGGCCTGGGAGGTGGTGCCTGATGATTCCGCTCCAGACCGCAGACACGTTACCAGACTGGGCGGCGCTGGCCCCGGCAGTCCTACTCGCGGTGACCGCGCTGGCCCTGTTCCTAATCGACAGTATCGACCCGAGCGACGAGTCGCCGGGCCTGCTCGCAGGCGTCGCGACGCTGGGCCCGGTCCTGGCGATGGTCGTCACGGGCTGGTATCTGGTCGCGGGGACCGGGATGCCCCGGACCGGCGGCGCAATCGAACTGTTCAGCGGACAGCTGGTCGTCGACGGAATGAGCCTGTTTTTCACGTTCATCTTTACCAGCGTGTCCGCACTCATCACCGTCGCCAGCTACGATTATCTGTCGGGTCGGCAGAACCAGGCCGAGTACTACGCGCTGGTGCTGCTCGCGGCTACCGGGATGTCGGTGATGGCCTCGGCCAACAGTCTCGCGACGGCGTTCGTCGCGCTCGAACTGTCGAGCCTGCCGTCGTACGGGCTGGTCGCGTATCTCAAGAACGACCGCGGAAGCGTCGAAGCCGGGCTAAAGTACTTCCTGATCGGTGCGGTATCCTCGGCTGTCCTCGCCTACGGGATTAGCCTTATCTACGCGTCCTCGGGTGTGTTGCAGTTGCCCGCCATCGCGGGCGTTCTGGCCGCTGGCATCGACAACACCGGTGTCCTCGGCGTAGGCATCCTGATGGTCGCGGGCGGCTTCGCGTTCAAGACCGCCTCCGTGCCGTTCCACTTCTGGGCGCCGGAGGCCTACGAGGGCGCGCCCGCACCCGTCTCCGCGTTCCTGTCCTCGGCCTCGAAGGCCGCCGGATTCGTCTTGGCGTTCCGCATCTTCGTCACCGCGTTCCCGCTCGACGTCGTCGCGGGTACTATCGACTGGGCACTCGCGTTCACCGTGCTGGCGTTGGTGACGATGACGGTCGGAAACTTCGCTGCCGCGACCCAGGACAAGGTCAAGCGCATGCTGGCGTACTCCTCGATCGGGCACGCCGGCTACGCGCTGATCGGAATCGCGGTACTGACGGGCACGGCCGATCAGGGCTACGCCCTGGGTGCCAGCATGCTCCACCTGTTCGTCTACGGGTTCATGAACACCGGCGCGTTCCTGTTCGTCGCCCTGGTCGAGTACTGGGGCGTCGGCCGGACCTTCGAGGACTACAACGGACTGGCAAAACAGGCCCCCGTAGCCTGTGTCGCGATGACGGTCTTCCTGTTCAGCCTCGCGGGCCTGCCCATCGGGGGCGGGGCGCTCTCGAAGTGGACGCTGCTGTCGGCGACGGCCAGTGCCGCCACGCTGGGTGCATGGCTGCTGGCCGCGGCTCTCATCGTCAACAGCGCGCTGTCGCTGTTCTACTACTCTCGGGTGGTGAAAGCCATGTGGCTCGAAGACCCGACGGGCGACTTCGAGGTCACGTCGTACCCGACCGGCCTCTATGCGGCCGTCGTCGGCGCTGCTATCGTGACCTTCCTGCTGTTGCCGGCTTTCGGCGTCGTCTCCGGCACGGCCTTCGACGCCGCGGCCGCACTGTTCTGAGACCGCGGTTCGGTTTTCGCTCGTCGCTCCGGTCACGGCTCCCGACCGACAGCCTTTCCGCCTGTCGGTTCTTCCATTTGACCGATGAAGTGGCGGTGTGAGTACTGTGGGAAGCCACACGAGCGAAACAATCCGCCGTGTGGCAACTGTGGACACAGCGAGTTCGAGAAGGCAGTCGTGCCGATGGCACCGGAAGCCGAGGACGAGGACGCTAGCAGGACGTACGCGTGGATCTGTACCGAGTGTGGCAACGACCATCCCAAGCACACGCCGCCCTGTGACCGGTGTGGGAACGCCAAACTGGAACGTCAGGAGCTCAGCTACGACGAGGACGAGATCGTCGAGGAGATGCTCGAGGGGAGTTCGAGTCAGGCGCCGACCGCGGACGTCGGTTACCTGGAGGTCATCGACGCGAAACTCGTCTTGCTCTTTCTGGGGGTGGCGGCGGTGGTGGCGTACCTGGCGCTTGGTTTCTTCGGCGTCGTTCAGATTCCGGGGATTTCACCGACGCCACCGGTGCCCGGGAACGCCACCACCGCGGACGGACTGCTGTTCACTGACGTGGAGTCGGCCTACGTCGGCGCGTTGAACACCCGACGGTCCGAGGATGGGTTCGGGAATCTGACTGCCGACGAGAACCTCGCCTCGGCGGCGACGTACATCAATCAGCAGGTCGTCCGGGCACAGTACGGCGACGAGGAGCGCCCGAGAGTCGACCAATCAGAAGTCAGCAACAGGCTGGGAGACGACTGCGCGGACGGGTACGCACCCGCGACGTACTCGTACGATCCGGACCGAGCGGACGAGGCATCCAGTGCCGAGCGCGAACTGGCGCAGCGACTGACGACGAGTTACGCACGGACCAGTTCGTTCGAGAACGGGTCGGAAGGGTTGGTCGGTATCGACCTCCACGCAGGGCCAGATGGGGTTCTCTACGTAACCCAGATCGTCTGTTAGGTGGCCGACTCGTACGCGGAGCGGAAGTCGTCGGCCTTCTCCATGACGCGCTCGGCCCCGGCTTCGAGCGCGTCCAGCGCGTCCACGTCTTCCTCGGTCTTGACCGTCAGAATCGGCTCGGTCTGCCCGCCGGACTGTTCGGGGTTCACGTCGTAGGTCGCGGCCTCGACGCCCACAGATTCGAGTAGCGCGCCCTTCAGGACGTTCATGAAGGTGTGGTCCTCGCCCGCGATCTCGATAGACAGTTCGGTGTCGGTTTTTTCGATAACCCGCAGTTCCATACCTTGGTATACCCGCATCGGAGGAATGAGTGTTACGAACTGAATTTGTGCGTCACCGGGCGGCGCGCTTCGCATGCCGGCTGTCTGGGTTCAGACCGGTTGCCCGGCCGGGAGCGTGGCGAGCGCGTCCAGGAGGAAAACTCCCTGCGAGTCCATCCCTGATGGTCTGCGGGGTCGAAACGTTCGGGGCGACCGGAGAACGGGAGATATCCCGATATAACACCCGAGGCTGGCCGCCAGGCCGGCCGAGGGTCCTCAAAAATACTGAAGAGATCGTCGGGCTCTCGAAAACACGTCGGGTTCCAGCACGTGGTCGAAGCGGAAGGGGCACAAAGTATTAGGAGCGCATGGGACTTGTGTGAGATAATGACGATACGCGCGGTCGAGCAGGTCGAGAACTGGAACGCTCACCCGTACTCGGGCGGGTACCGCGGCCTGCACGACCTAGCTGACGACGACTTCTCCGGTATCGTCGCGGCGGGACCGACGCGGCTCTGCATGACGTCGGGGCGTGTGATCGGAATCCTCGACGGTACCATCGAGGACTTCGAGGGCGCGTCTGGCACCGCATACGAGGCGCCAACAGCGGCGCTCCCACTGCTCTCGGTCATGCAGGAGCGAAGCGACGAGGTTCGTGCCCAGTATTACACCGAAGAAACGAGTATCGACGAGGTCGACCGGACGCTCACCCAGGGGAACTTCACTGGCTACGTCGTGCTGTCGGAAAATGTTCTCAGCGGCGACTACTATCTGGTCTACCACCAGGGCCGCTCGATGAGCGTCGCCTGGGTCGGCGCGAGCGAGAACCGCCTGACCGACGACGAGGCGTTCGACCGAGCCGACGACGAGGTCGGCATCTACGAGGTGCGACCCGTCGACATCGAAGTCGTCGATATTCCCGCACCCGCCGAGTCAGCGGCCGACGAAACAACGCCAGGAGCCGGCGCGGCGACCACGGCGACGACCGACACGGAGGTGTTCGACCTCTCGACGGCCGACGACACCGAACCGGCGACGGTCGACGACGAGAGAAGCGGGGCCGACACGGAGTCGGCCAGCGACTCCAGGGAGGCAGAGACGGGCGGGCAGACAGTCGACGGGTCGGACCCCACTCCTGTGGAACCGGAAACAGGCGCGGAGACGAACGCGGCGGGCGGTGCTGCGTCTGGGTCCGAGCCAGTGCCGGAGTCGGCCGAAACGCAGGAACAAAGCGGTAACGGCGCGGTCGGTGGCGACACGACGGAGACGGAGGCGGGGACTCGCGACGAGGACGCCGGTAGCACAGAGCAGACGCGTAGCGAGTCGGAGCGTCGGGAAGTGGGCGCCTCGCAGTCCGATAGCGAGCGCGGCGGGTCCGCGGGCACGGAGCGACAGCAGGACCAGGTTGACCGGGAAACGGCGTCACGACGCAGTGAGACGCGGTCCGATCGACAGCGGTCTAGCGCGCAGGAACCGGCGGCGAGGGAGGCGGGGACACAGCGCGAGACTGGGTCGCGGAGTGCTGACGGTACGGGCGGCACTGCAGGCACGAACGAACCGCAGTCGGGGGCAGCCGGGTCCACCCACGGCCGGCAGACGGAGCAAAGCGGTGCCGACGACGCCGGCGAACTGGAAACCAGGTCGATTCCGTCGCTCGACCCCGACCGGACGAGCGAGTCCGACGACCAGAGCGGACAGGCGGGGCCGACGGCCGACGGCGACCCGACGACAAGCGGGTCTGGCACGCGTTCGGACCGGGAAGCCGGGCCGGCGGAGGGGTCTGAGGGCGAGTCGCGCCACGGACGGGGACCGACCGGGCAGGGAGACGACCCTGCGCCGCGGCAGGACACGTCCCGGCAGGAACCCGAACGGTCACAGCCGGAGCGGCCATCCACAGCGGGAGAACAAGGCGAGCCACGCCAGGAGCCTGCCGGCCCCGAGCCGGAGCGCGAGCCACAAGAGCGCCCTGGCACAGGCGAAATCGACGAACTGGAGGCGGAGCTCGAATCGCGGGAGGCAGCGGTCGCGGACCTCGAGGCGAGACTGGAGACGGTCGAGAGTGAGCGCGACAGTATCGCAGCAGAACGCGACGAGCTGGCGGCCGAGCGCGACGAACTCCGGGAGCGAGTCGAACAGCTGGAACAGCGGATCGACGACCTCCGGACCGACGAGGGCGGGGAGTCGGTCGCGGGTCGCGAGCGACTCAGTCCAGCAGAGGCGATAGAGGGCACGAACCTCTTCGTCCGGTACGCGTCGAAGGGTGACGCGACGCTCGAAGAGGGTCACGCCGGGACCGCCGAGGCGGGTGCGGTCAACGACAACATGCAGATCCAGTACCACACCCAGTTCGAGGCCGAAGACGCGGCGGTCAACGGGGGGCCGTTCGGGACCTACCTCACGGAGACCATCCAGTACAGTTTCGTCGAGTGGATCGTGCGAGTGCTCCCTTACGAGATCAGGGACACCGGCCACCAGGAGGCGCTCGGGCCGCTGTACGATGCCCTCCCGCGGATCGACCGGGCAGAGCTGAACGGAGCGGTCGGTGTCCAGTACCAGGAAGACGGTGAGGAACACCGGAGTCAGGAGGGCTTCGACGTGGTACTGCGCGACCGGATGGGGAATCCCCTGATCGTCGCGAACATGAACGAGTCCCGCCAGCCCGCAAGTCGGAGCATGATGGAGGGGTTGATTGCGGCGTCACAGCGGGTCGGCGAGTCCAAGAAGTCACTGGCCGGCGCCTTCCTCGTCACGTCGAGTTTCTTCGAACCAGAGGCAATGGAAGCCGCCTCGGGCGCGACGGGCAGCGGGCTACTCAGCCGGGACAAGCGCGAGAGCTTCGTGAAACTCTCGCGGAAAGACGGGTTCCACCTCTGTCTGGTAGAAGCGCGCGAGGAGAATTTCAACCTCTCCGTCCCGGAGATCTGATTTAGTTCTCGATTTCCGCGACGTCTTCGATCTTCATATCGTCGAGTTTCCCGATAATGTGGTCAATCTTCTCGTCCAGATCGTCGACGAACTCGGAGGTCTGTTCGGTCGTGATTGCACCCTGGCTGGACGGCTCGATGAGATTCTCTTCCTCAAGAACGCGCAGTGAGTAGCGGACCTTGTGGTGTGGGTAGCCGGTTTCGTTCGACATTTTGACGATACCGATCGGCTCGTTCTCGATTACCATCCGGAGAACCTGCAGATGGCGCTCAAGCATATCTACTTCTTTCTCAAGTCTGTCTATCATGGCAATTGTTAACTTGTGTTCGTAGGTTTTAAAGATTGCTGTCCGACGTACTTAACAAGTAGCCTCAAGCAGGCCGTTCGTCGGGCACGGATTTAAACTTTTGTGTGGTACCACACGGCACGGAGCGACCGACCAGGCGACTGTGGACGCGGGGAGTGGACCGCTCCGAAGGGACCGTAACCTGTTTATCGGGATGGACAGAAATTTCGGTGATGACCGTAACTATCGTTGGGTCCCAGCTGGGCGACGAGGGCAAGGGCGGCATCGTTGACCTCTACGGCGACGCCGCCGACGTCGTCGTCCGGTACCAGGGTGGCGACAACGCCGGTCACACCGTCGTCGACGGGGACGAGGAGTACAAGTTGTCGCTCGTCCCGAGCGGGGCCGTTCGCGGCAAAGTCGGTGTCCTCGGCAACGGCTGTGTCGTCAACCCGCGGACGCTGTTCGAGGAACTCGACGCGCTCCGGGACCGTGGGCTGGACCCGGACGTACGGGTTGCCCGACGCGCACACGTTATTCTCCCCTATCACAGGGTTCTGGACGGAATCGAGGAGGACGTTAAAAGTGAGACTGACGACGAAGTCGGAACGACCGGCCGTGGCATCGGCCCCACCTACGAGGACAAGGCCGGCCGCCGCGGCGTCCGAGTCGGTGACCTGCTCGACGCCGACGTACTCCGGGACCGACTGGAGTACGCCGTCCCGCAGAAGCGGGCCATCGTCGAGGACGTGTACGGCCTCAGCGTGTCGGACCTCGAATATCCCGAGGCGCTGGACGTGGAGTCTCTCTACGAGGAGTTCCGCGAGTTCGGACGTCGACTGGAGAGCGAAGGTATGACTGTCAACGCGGGCGAGTTTCTCACCAGCGCAATCGCCGAGGGACAGAACGTCATCCTGGAGGGCGCACAGGGGACGATCATCGACATCGACCACGGCAACTACCCGTTCGTCACGTCCTCGAACCCGACAGCCGGCGGGGCCTGTACAGGCACTGGCCTCTCCCCGGGCGTCGTCGGTGACGGCGAGGTGGTCGGCATCGTCAAAGCCTACCTGAGCCGCGTCGGGAGCGGCCCGATGCCGACCGAACTCGGCGGCGTCGAAGGTGACACACCCGGTTACGAGGAACAGGGTGAGGGCGACGACGAGGAACTGGCCACATACATCCGCGAGGAGGGTGACGAGTACGGGACCGTTACCGGCCGACCGCGCCGCGTCGGCTGGCTCGACATGCCGATGCTCCGTCACGCGACCCGTGCGAGCGGCTTCACCGGCCTCGCCGTCAACCACGTCGACACCCTCGCCGGACTCGACGAGTTGCAGGTCGGCCACACCTACGAACTGGACGGCCAGACGCTCGAGACGATGCCAGCCACCACCGAACAGTGGGCCGACTGCGAAGTGACCCTCCGGTCGTTCGACGGCTGGCCCGATCAGGACTGGACCGAGGTCGCCGGCGAAGGGTACGACGCGCTCCACGAGAACGCCCGGACGTATCTCGGTTACCTCAGCGACGAACTCGACACGCCGATTTACGCGGTCGGTGTCGGTCCGGGCCGCTCACAGACCATCGTTCGTGAACGTCCCTTCTAGCGGCAGAGAACGTCGTCTTCGAGCCCCGCGCCACCGTGACCGCGTCGTCGGCGTCGGCGCCACAGACGTCCAGACCCGTGCGACGGTGTGAGACGGGTCTTCCGGAGCCGCCAGCACGAGTTCTGGCTTCGGTGGGTCGTACGGACAGTCTCGGTGCTGTACTCGGCGGGACCGCCGTCAAGATTGCTGACGAAGGCGTTCTGTCTCGCCGCTGGTACTCCGTGTGCAGGTCCCGTAAAGAGGGCTGCGGCGGGTGGTCTGTGAGCGTCCAGTCGTAGAACTCGTGGACTGCGGTTTCGATGCCGTCGGCACCATATAGTCGGTTCCGGATGAGCGCTGCTCCCAGGTTCGAGGAGGGCGGCGGACCGGTGAACTGTGCGGCGTGGACGGCCGGGGGCGGACGCGGGTACCGTGACTGGGTTCGAAGTTGTCGGTGGTGAGCGGTCGGGATGGGGGTCGGTTCGGCACGTTTTTGTCCCGGCCGGCCGGAGAGTTCAGTATGCGTGAGGACCTGATGGACATCATCTGCTGTCCACTCGACAAAAACGAACTCGACCTGGAGGTCATCCGCCGGGACGACGACGAGATCATGGAGGGACGACTTGCCTGTACGGAGTGCGGGGAGGAGTACCCCATCGAGGACGGGATTCCGAACCTCCTGCCGCCGGACATGCGGGAGGAGTCGGCGGCGTAGACTGAACCTTTTTTGCCTCGCCACGCGCAGATGGCGGTGTGCCCGAGGAGTTACCCGTCGACGTGAACCGCCGGGAGCGCAATTCCCTGAACGTCCCGGCGTCCATCGAAACCGACGATTCGTTCGTCGTCAGGGTCCGGAACCACGGGAACGCCAGCCGCGTCCACGTTCACCTCGACGAGAACCTCTCGGCGGTCGCCTCCCTCAAGGAGACCAACTACTACGTCGAGGCAAACAGCAGGCGGGACATTCCAGTGAGTGTTCACGAGCGCGGCGTCGTCCACGGGAAGCTCAAGCTCTCAGCGGGCTACGGGGCGACGACGCGGTGGGTCGACGTAGACCTGACCGAACCCGACGACACCGGGACGGTCGAAGTCGACGAGAGTCTCGCGGAACCCGGCGGCGGTGAACGCGACGACATCGGTGGCGAGAGGGAGCCGTCGCCCACGGGACCGACGCTTGCGGATGAGGCGGCGCTGCCCGTGCTAGCACTCGGTGTGCTGGCCATCGCCGTCGCAGTCGGGGCGGCGACGGTCTTCGAGAGCGGACTGGTTGCCGCCGGTGCGGTCGTCGTGTTCGTCGCCGTCTTGCTGGCCGGCTATCTGCTCGTCCGCTAATCCTCGGTCTCGACGGCAGGGAGTTCCCCGTCGTCGTCGAACAACTTCGCCCGGAGGTATCGTGCGCGGTAGCGGTTGGCACCGTCGTACACGTCCGCTTCGCGAATCTCGTCGGTCCGGCTGTCCGCGACTGCGTCGATGAGGGCCTCGATCTGGTCTTTCTCACTGGGCGTCAGGTCGAATTCGTAGGTCTGTGACTGTTCGCCCTCGAGTTTCGTCCACTGGCGTGCGGCGGAGACGACGAGCGAACACGGTTCGCGACAGGGGAACTGACCGTCGCCGCCGTCCACGTCGAGGTCGGTCTCCTCGTCGTACTCCCACTCGCGTCGCTTGAGACACTGGGAGTCGTCACAACAGGCCTCGGCCACCCAGTTGACGTGTTCGTAGCCCTCCCCGCGGTCCCAGGTCTGGATGACGCCGTAGATGCCCGACTGCCGTTCCATCGTCTCGCGCCAGTCGTCCACGTCGAGGTCGCCTTCCCGCTCGCGGTGCCAGTTGACGACCGTCGCCGGGTAGAAGAAATCGACTGTCTGCACCAGTTCTTCCGGGTCGAGGGCGGGAAACACCCAGCCCGACTGGAGCGTCGGTGCGGTCTTTAGCGGCCGGTACCGGTCGCGCTCGTCGTGTTTGGCGATCTGGCGCGCGTCGAGCGGGTCGTCGTGTCGAACCAGGTCGTCGACCGGTGTGTCGGCGTCGTCGACGTGCCGGACTTCGTACTGTCGTCGGCCGTCGTCGCGCTCGACGCCGAGGCGAAGTTGCCCCCACTCGCGGGTCAGGCCCTCTGCCAGTCGGTCGTAGCGGTCCGGAACCGACCGATCCTCGACACCTTCGAGCCAGCGCAGGTACGCCCGGTCGGCGGGCGCGTCGGGCGCGACGCGAGTCCAGAAGTCCCAGTTCGTGACGTACGCCAAGTTGTCAGTCGCGGCATCTTCGAACTCGGCCTCGGAGAGCCCCTCACGGTCTGTTTCGGGCGTTCGGAAGCGATAACCCGCGTCCGTCGCCTCCGCTTCGAGGCCGTCACAATCGACGCCATCCTCGCTCGCGGCTTCCCGCAGCCGGCGAACCGCCGTCTCGGTCATGTCCGAACGATATGGTGCCAGTGGAATAAACTCCGTCGTTCCGTCCCGCTTCATCGGCAGTCCCGTTCTCGTACTTATATTTTGGGCCGAACTTCCGGCCTGGAAACGCCGATTCCCCCTTTTTTATACAGGGGAATGTAGCAAGACATGCATGGTCTCACGTTGACTGTCGTCGGTTGCCGCCCTGTCACCGACCGGTCGCCCGCGACCATGCTTCGGCCCTCCACGCTTCGGCCCTCTCTCGCCTGCAACCGCCACCCAGCCCACCACGTTTCCACGAATGACTACCCGAACGCCTGCCGGCACTGCTGGTATAAGAGAGCTATCTGTCTCTCGCGTCGTGCCGTTCGACGAGCGCTCCACGACGACGGCTGCCGTCGTCCTCGACGTGTGACCCCGCGAAGACGCGACGAGAAGCGTCTCACGAACGCTGCGGGTCGACGCGGGGACGTTCTTTCCGGTGAAACAACGGCCGCGTTCGGCGCCGGTGTGAACCTGTTCACCTCGTCGGTCGCGTGCCAAAGCCTGACAGTCACCGACGGATTCCCCCGAGGGGCCTTGACCCTCGAACCGCCGGTGGACGCGAGCGTCACGCGGAGCGACCTCGGTGGCCCACGGAGCTACGACGGTTCCGAGGAGATGGTCGAAAACGCACCGGCCGAGGTCACCACGCCGGCGGTGCCGCCGGGTTTCACGCTTTTTTTAAACGGACGACGGACTCGAAGTACGTCGAGTCGGTAGGGCTAACCGACCGGAGCGAAACGTCGCAGTTGGTCGTCAGGGCACTCGTGACAGACGAGTCGGCACGCCCCGGAAACGACACGCGGCGGGGCGAACGGATTCGGATCGGGGACCGAACGGGACGGTACAGAGGGGCCGGACTGACACGGACTGTCTCGTGGCCCGTGAGACGCTCCGGTACGGCGTCAGCGGCCGGTTCGCCTCGAAACCACCGCTGGTCGAGATGGCCAGGTCGATGGCGTGTCCCGGAACTGCGCGTCTCGAAACGACTATCAACGCGTCTGAACCTCTAGTCGAACGAGCAGATGTCTCGCGGAACCGTCACACCGAAACGGATCGTCGTGGGGGCGTGTCTGCTGTCGCTCGTGGGGGGCGTTCTCGCAGTCGGATTTCTGTCGACGGGCAGCCCTGATGGGACCGCCCCACAGCAGATCGGGTCGAACGCCTCGGAGCAGTACGCCGCAATCAGCGGTGTCAATGCCACACGAACCACGATCAACAGAAACGGTGACAGCGTCAGTCGGTCTGTCCACCGCGTCGCTATGCGTCCCGGGACCGACAAGTTTCGTGAGGAGTTACTGGCCGGACCCCACCACCGGCACAATCTGACCGTGACAAACGGCTCTGTAATGTGGTGGCGCAATCGGACCAGCGGCGGGGTGCAGCGCCTCACGCTAAGCAATCCCAATCTGTCGGCGCAACGAACAGAGGGAGAGCGCATCGAGCGGTTGTTCGCCCGGCTGAACGTGACGAGAGGCACGGACCGGACCGCCGCGACACCGACACCAGGCATCAACCCGTTGCCGGCCGTCCCACAGTCCGGTGGTGTGTCCGGGCCACAGGCCGGTGACCGACGGGATACCGTTGGAAACGCGGCCTTCGCCGTCAGTTACAACGGCACCGAGACGGTCGACGGTCGGACGGTTTACGTCCTGAGTATCACGCCCCGCAACGGGTCGATGGTAGGTGGATTCCGGCAAACACTCTGGGTCGACGCGGAGTGGTTCTTCCCGCTCAAGCGTCATTCGGAGTGGCAGTCGGACGGTGTCGAGCACGCGAAGACGGTCGTCTACGAGAACGTGACGTTCGATACGGGGTTCGACGAGTCGGTCTTCCGGTTCGATCCGTCCACGAACGTCTCCGTCGAGCGGGAGGACACGCCACAGCAGGACTTCTACGCGTCGACGGCGGCCCTGCGGCGGGTGACAAACGTCTCGGTGCCGGCGCCGGACCTCCCGTCGTCGTTCCGACTCCAGTTCGCGTCGAGGACCGAGAGCCCGCGCGTCGCGAGCGTCGGCCAGCAGTACGTCAACGACAGTATGGAGATTTCCGTCTCGAAGGTCGACGGGCTCTTTTATCCGCCGACGCCCGACCGGTCGGTCAAGGTCGCGGGCCAGCGGGCGAACGTGAGCGTGGGCTACACCAACTACGTTTCGTGGTCGTGTGACGGCTACAATCACCAGGTGTCCGGCCGTGCCGTCGCACCGGAGTTACTGGTCGAAATCGCCAGATCGGTCGGCTGTGAGTGAGTGTCAACGCCGGGCGTCCGGCGTCACTGTCCGCCGTCGAGTGTCGGCCCGTCCGGATTACCGTTTGTGCAACGAGTACGCGATGAAAAAAACGCCGACGAACTGGAGCAACCGCGTCAACAGCGTCAGCGGTTGCTGGAACGTGCGTGGCGGGAGGACCTGCATCCGGAGGAGAACCGAGCCGACGAAGGAGAGCCCGAAAGCTACAGCCGTGAGCAGGAACAGGCCGATGGAGAGGTACTGCATCGGTCGGCTGTCGTGACGACGGAAGCCGCGGTATGCCTGATAACCGACGTAGCTCCCAACGATGACCGAGCCGGCCGAGAGGGCGATTATCGTCCAGTACGCGAGTTGGTCGACTGCCGACATCTTAGAGGTTCTCCCACATTTTGGTGAATCGGTCGGCAGTGTCGTCGGCGTCTTCGCCGGGGAATTCGGCCCGAGAGGTTCGTTCGACGGTAGCCTCGTACCCACCGTCTTCGAGGTCCATGGCGAACTCGTCGAGGGTCGCCGAGTACACTTTGTGGTGGTTGCCGCTCAGTTCGACTTTCGTGCGTTCCTCGATTAGCTCGTACTCCTGGAGCCACTCGATCCGTCGGTAGACGGTCGGGAGGGACGCGTTGCACTGTTCGGAGAGCTGTTTAGCGGACATGGGTTCGACACTCGTTGCCGCGAGGATTGAGCGGGCGTACTCGTCGCTGAGCAGGTCGAGGACCTCGGCCAACTCCCAATCCTCACTCACGAGTCCAGCATAGAACCAGTGGGGATTAAAAGCCCTCAGTCACTTTCCAGGTCAGAAAACGGGCACAACGGGCGGTGGCGGCCGCTCTGTCGCCCGTCAGTCGTCCGCGGTCGCCTGCTCCTCACCGGTACCGGTCCCAGTCTCCTCACGGACCCGCTCGATGGCGTCGTGTACGTCGGCACCGGCGTCGGCCGCCCGTTCAAGTACCACGTCTGCCAGCAGCGGTTCGGTACCGACTGCCCCGGAGTACCAGACCCGGTGGCCGTCGACCTCGGCGGGCGTCTCCCAACCCGTCCGGTAGTCGTCGGTCAGTCCCATATCCTCGGGAATGTCCTCCTGGGTGTGGTAGCCGTCGGCGATGAACAAGGGGACCACCACGATGTCCTCGCTGTCGAAGAAGTCGGTCACGTCGTCGACTTCGGGGTCCTCGTCCATGTAGAGGGGCTTCACCTCGTCGAAACGGTCCCGCTGGCGGATGTTGTCGGCGTGGTACTCGATAGCCTTCGCCGAGTTCTCGTTGCGCTCGGTGCCGTGGCCAACGACGGCGAGGCCGAACCCCTCGCCCACCTCGGGATCGCCCGTGACCGACTCCGCGCGCTGGGCGATTACGTCGCTCATCGCGTCGTGTGTCCCGACGGGACCGCAGTAGTGGACAGTCTGGCCCGTGTCGGTCGCCGTCAGCGTGGTCTGCGTGGCGCCGGTGCCGTTGGACTCCCACTGGTCGACGTCCCAGTCTTCCAGTCGGAACTCTCGGGGGATGACCTGCTCGGTAAAGTAGCCCTCGCTGACGAACAGCGGGACGAGATAGACTTCGTCGGATTCGACCGTCCGGAGTGCCTCACGGAAGTGCGGTTCCTCTTTCCAGAAGCTCTCACGGACCTCGTCGAACCCGCCCGACCGCCGGACCGTGTCCGCGTGGTCGAACGTCGGTGTACTCGACTCCGAGTTGAGGTGCGACCCGTGGGCCGCGATGACCAGCGCTTGCATAGTCGTTAGTACGGCCAGCCGAGTCTTAGGGGTTCGGATATCGCCGCAGAACTGTCCGGCCAGCGGAAGCCGAACGGCGAGCAGACCGGCTCAGTCGGTGCCGAACGAGCACGCCTGCCCAAGATTCTCGGGAAGCGCCCGAGTAGTGACCGTTCGAGGTCGTGGGTGCAGGCACCGCTGATAGATCGTTTGTACAGACAGTGCCCCGTGCAGTTTGGAGTCGTGGTCTCCGACGTGGCATGTTCGGTCGGGCACTCCCCCCGACACGTCGGTGTGGGTTCTCCCCGTGAGAATGGGTTGACTGCTACGAACGGCCGAGCGTTTTACTAGCCCGTCGAGGCAGGGCGTTTTTAGGCCTGCCGGACGGGGATGCGGTATGTCGCTCGCTGCTCGGACACGCGAGGCCGTCCGCGCTCATCCGTTCCTCTACGACGGGCTGCGGGCGGGGGTCGTCAACTACACCGCCGCCGCCCGCTTTCTCGACCTCGGCGGGGAGGATGGAGACACCGTCGGACTGGAGTCCGACGAGCCCTCGGCCGCTACCGCTCCCGAGGAGGCCGTCGTGGCCGCACTCCGCCGCTACGCCGAGGACCTGCCCGGCTACGACCCCGAGGGGACCGACGCCCGGGTCAGCATGGAGAGCGGACTCGGAGTGGTCGAGAGTGGCGAAACTGCCGACGCGCTACTGACAGTCGGCGACGCGTCGCTGGTCCCCGCCGGGGGCGAACTCACCGGCATCCTGGCCAGCGGAGACGTAGATGCCGCGGCCCTCGCGCACGTCCTGAACCGCCTCCGGGCCGAGGAGGTGGCGGTGACGGCCGCCGGCGTCGGCGATGACGCGCTGCTCGTCGTTGTCGAGCGTCGGGCCGGTGCCGACGCGGTCCGGGCGGTCGAGACGGCGCTTTCGACTGCGCCGGCGAGGGACGACTGAGTCCCGGTAGTGGGTTTCCGACGCATTGAAATCGTCGCCCGCGCTCCATTCCGGTAATGACTCTTCGCGTGACGAACACCCTCACCGGCGAGCGCGAGGCCTTCGAGCCGCAGGACTCCGATTCGGTGCTGCTCTACTACTGCGGCCTCACCACATCGGACCCGGCCCACCTGGGCCACGCCAGGGGCTGGGTGCACGTCGACGTGATGCACCGCTGGCTCGAACACCTCGGTTACGACGTGCGCCACGTCGAGAATTTCACCGACGTGAACGAGAAGATCGTCGCACGCGTGGGTGAGGACGGCGAGAGCGAGGCCGACGTGGCTCGAACCTACGTCCAGCAGGTGATTCGAGATATGCGCTCGCTGAATCTCCTGCGAGCGGACGTCTACCCCCGCGTCTCGGAACACGTTCCCCAAATCGTCGAGCTTATCGAGAGACTGATCGAGCGCGGATACGCCTACGAGGTGAGCGGCTCGGTCTACTTCGACGTGACTGCCTTCGACGAGTACGGGAAACTCTCGAACCAGGACCCCGAGGAACTCGACGCACAGGGCGACCCCGACGAACGCTCGGAGAAACGCAACCCCACAGACTTCGCGCTCTGGAAGGCAAACGGCGTCGACCCCGACGCCATCGCCGACCACCAACACGAGGGCGCCGACCCGCCGGCGGCGGCCTGCGAGACCGCCCAGACGTGGGATTCACCGTGGGGCGAGGGACGACCCGGCTGGCACATCGAGTGTTCGGCCATGAGCACGACCCACCTCGACGACACCATCGACATCCACGTCGGCGGGCAGGACTTGGTCTTTCCCCACCACGAGAACGAGATCGCCCAGAGCGAGGCCGCGACCGGCCAGCAGTTCGCCCGCTACTGGCTCCACGTCGGCCTGCTCGAAACAAGCGAGGAGAAGATGTCCTCCTCGCTGGGGAACTTCTCGACCGTCGCGGAGTTCGTCGGGGAACACGGTCCGAACGTCGCGCGCACCTTCCTGCTCTCGACGGCGTACCACAGCAGGGCGACATACAGCACGGAGACGGTCGCCGAGGCCCGAGAACGCTGGGAGCGACTGAAGACCGGCCATCGGCGGGCCGTCGAGGCCGCCGACAGCGTCGACGCACACACGACCGTCGAGGACGGTACGCTCCGGGAGACGGTCGCGACGGTCCGTGAGGCGTTCACCGCGGCGATGAACGACGATTTCAACACCCGCGAGGCGACGACGGCCCTGCTCGACCTGACCGGCGCGGTCAACCGTCACGTCGACGACCACGACGAGTACGACTACGTGGGACTGCGCCGGGCCATCGAAACCTTCGAACACCTCGGTGAGAGCGTCCTCGGCCTCGACTTCGGCGGCGAGGGCGGCGGTGACGTGCGCGTCGCAACGGAACTCGCAGACCTGATACTCACCGTGCGCGAACGGGAGCGCGAGGCGGGCAACTACGAACGGGCCGACGAGTTACGGGACGAACTCGAAGCGCTGGGCGCGACGGTCGAGGATACCGATGACGGACCAGTCGCCCGGTTCGACTGAAGATACAACAATTGAGAATCGGGAGCGGATTTTTATAAGATGGCGTAACCCAGCTACGGTAGTGCCGATGTATCGAAACGACCGTCCCGCGGCGCTCTGTGTGACCAACGCCAAGGGCGGGACGGGGAAAACAACGGTGGCGATCAACGTCGCGGGCGCGTTGAACGAGCGCGGACGGGACGTGCTGTTCGTCGACCTCGACCCACAGGGTAACGCCACGGAGGGGTTAGGCCTCGTCGAGGCGTACGACGCGGCACCGCCCACGCTGTTCGACGTCCTGACCGACCCCGAGCAGCGGTCGGCCGTTCACGACCTGATCGTCCCACACGACGAGATGGACGTGTTGCCCAGTAACATCGACATGCTCCAGGCCGAGCACGAACTGACGCTGGCGAACGTGATGGCCACACTTGATGCCGACCCGTCGCTTGGTGTTGACCCTGCGGTGCTGGAACCGTTGACGATCAACGTCGGGCCGGAGACGTTCAGCGGGGAAACGGCGCTAGACGGGCTGGAGAAAGTGCTGGCGGAACTCTCGGGGTACGATTACGTCGTCGTCGACTCGCCACCGTTCTACGGCCAGTTGACCGACACCGCCATCTACGCGACGGGCAACGTGTTGATTCCCGCGCTGACCGAGGCAACGTCGGAGCGGGCCATCGAACTCCTGTTCGACCAGATCGCGGCCCTCGAGGACCGCACCGGCGAGAGTGTGCGTGAAGTCGGCGTCGTCGCCAATCGGGTCGAGTCGACGAACGAGGACGCAGAGATGCTGGACTGGCTGGAGGCAGTGTTCGAGGACGTGCCCGTCTGGTCGATCCGCAAACGGGTCGCGCTCCAGCGAGCCTTCTCCAGTGGCCAGTCACTGTTCACTCACGACCCCGCGGTGGACATGGCCGACCGGTTCCTGGAGATCGCCGCCGACCTCGACAGACAGTACGGCTTCGCCGAGGAGATACCACAATGACCGACGAGGACACTAACAACCGGATGGAACGGGCGAATCGCATTCGAGAGATGCGCGAAGGACGACGCCGCACACCCGCGGACGGCGACGACGCTGAGACGTCCGACGCGACTACGGACGGCGGCGAGGCTGAAGCCGAGCGGGCCGACGCGTCCGACGCGGTCACGGATGCCGGGAGCACAGCCGAGTCGGAAACCGCCAACGGCGACACCGTAGCCGACGGGACGGCGGACGGGAGCGGACGGACGGCCGGTTCGACGGCAACCATCGACGAGACGGTCGACCCACCCGGGGACTCGTCGGCGGCCGACGACGACCCGGAGCCGTTCGAATCCACGGCGGACGGGTCCGCTGGCGTCGCGGAGTCCGAGGAGACGACCGACGCCTCGACTGCCGGTGCTGACGGTCGCGGCCAGTTCGCCAGTACCGACGACGAACACGCCGTCGAAACAAGCGGGTTCGAGTTCGAGGACACGGGCACCGACGACTCCGCTGACCAGCGTAACGGAGCGAGCGAGGGCGGCGACGACCGCGAGACGGCATCGGCAAACGCGGCGACCGAGACGGGCGGACAGTCGTCACCGCAGTCGGGTGTCACGGAGTCGGTGTCTTCGGCGGGCGCGGCCGAGGCCGTCGACGCGCTTTCGGGGACCGAAACGTTCGCCATCCCCGATCAGGCGACGACAGTCTCGGAGGACGACGAGCAGTCGATGCTGAACGCGGAGGGGACCGTCGCTGCGGCACGAGCGGCCGCGGCCGGCCGGCGCACGGCTCACGGAGCCGACCAGACGCGCGTTCTCGAGTTCGATCTGGGTGACGAGCGATTCTGCCTCGACATCGAGTACATCGAGGAGATCGTCGAACTGGAGAACATGACGCGGGTTCCCAACTCGCCGTCCCACGTCGAAGGAGTGGTCGACCTGCGTGGACAGGTGACGGCCATTATCAACCCCAAGGACACGCTCGCCGTCGACGACGACGGTCGCGGCGAACTCATCGTCGTTTTCGACTCCGAGGAGATGGACGAGCAGGGTCACCTTGGTTGGGTCGTCGACGAGGTACGCCAGGTCACGCCCGTCACAGACGAGGATGTCAACGAGTCACCCGACGAGAACGACGAACACATCAACGGCGTCATCAACCGCGAGGACGAGGACGACTTCATCGTCTGGACGACCCCCGACCTCGCGTCGAACTCCTCGTCGTCCTAACTCTCGGCGTCGTTTTCCCCGTCCACGTCCACGGTCCCCACTCCTGCGTCCACCGCTTCGCCGCCGGTCACGTCGTCGGCATCGTCCGGGTCGATGTCGAGGTCCAGTTCCTCGCCGATGAGCCCGACCGCCTTTCTGACCGCACCGACCGACGTCAGGTAACCGGCGCCGACGGTCGTTTTGAGCGCGACTGCGGCTGGGCCGGTCAGGACCGTCGCACCGAACTGCGCGACTGCGCCGTCGCCGACGCTGACCAGCCAGCCTGGCGAGTCGAACTGGAAATCGTCGAGTCGCGGCTCGAACCCACCGGCGTCACCCTCGAGGCGATGGTCGACGAGTTTCTCGATGTTCGCCGCGGCGACGCGGGCCTCGCGGATGGCTGCCTGTGCGCTGGCAGGGACGGCCTGGCCGTCCGAGTCGACGACGCGTGCGGCGTCGCCGACGACGAACGTGTCGCCGGCCAGCTGGAGGCGGCTTCGGACCAGCGGTCGGTCGCCAGCCAGCGCGTCCGGACCACGGATACCGCCAGTCCAGACGAACTCGTCGTAGTCGAGTTCTGTGCCGTCGTCCAGCGTAATCGTGTCCGCGTCGGCCCCCTCGACAGGGGCGCTCGTCCGGACCGTGATCCCGCGGTCGCGGAGCTGTTCACCGACGGCCCGCTGGAACCGCTCGGGGAAGCTCGGCGCGACGGTCTCTTGTTGTTCGAGCAACGTGATATCGACCGACCCGCTCGCTCCTTCCTCGCGAGCCAGCGCGGCGAGTTCGCCGGCGACCTGGATTCCCGACAGTCCGGCACCCCCGACGACGACCCGCGCGCCACCGGCGTCTACGCCGTCGAGTACGTCCGCTCGGATGCGTTCGGCGTCGGTGAGCCGCTTCAGCGGCGTCGCGTGTTCCTCGACACCGGGCAGGTCGTAGAAGGCCGTCGCCGAGCCGAGACAGACCGCGCCCACGTCGTATACGAGTTCGTTCCTATCGTCGAGCGTGGCGACGCCCGCGTCGGCGTCCACGTCGGTGACCCGTGCCTGCCGAATCTCGGCGCGCTCGAGGCACTCCGCAAGCGGAACCATAATATCCTCGGCGATGGTAGGGCAGCGGATCGCGCGGTGGAGTTCGTGCTGGACCAGATGGTCCTCACTCTCGTCGACGACGATCAGGTTCACCGCGGGCGGCAGCCCTCGTTCCAGCCGGCGAGCGAGCGTCAGTCCGGCGTACCCGGCCCCGAAAACTGCGACGTTCATGCTCACCTCGTTGGGCCGCCGAAGGCTAAAGCTCTCCCCCACCTCGGGTCCAGCGAGTCGGACCCTAAAACAGCGCGTCGCCCTCGTCGAGCAGCCGCGAGGGGCCGCCAACCTCCCAGACACGCGTGTCCACGCCGCAGTCGGCGATGGCGCCCTCCACGCGGTCGACGTGGTCGGTGGTCGTGTTGATGTAGGCACTCGCGCCAGTGTCGACCGAGAAGTAGGCCGGGATGTCCGCCTCGCGGAGTTCACGAACTGTGTTGAACACTTCGATAGTCCGGGGCTGCCAGTACACCCACCCGGCGGGGCCGGTCATCGTCGCCGCCGCCAGCGAGAGCGAGTCGTGTTCGGCCAACTCGAACGTCCTGTGGAAGTCGCCCGCCAGCAACGCGTCGCGCATCTCGTCGATCTGCCCGTGAATGTGCGCCATCCGCGCCTCGAACATGTGGCTGTCGGCGGCCTCACGGTGGGCCTCCTCCGTCTCCTTGTACGAGGGGACCTCTGCGCCGACGATCCGGAGGCCCTCTTCCAGTTCGGTCTCGATGCGCTCGGACCGGCAGTCGGCGTCGTTCTTTCCGGTCCGGAGATGCGAGAACGCACCCGTTACCGCCCGCGCAGCGGACGCAGACCCACGGCGCGCGACCGTCGAGATGTCCGGCAGCGTCATGTCGAGATCGGTCGCGCCCACGAGCGCCCGCGCAGCGGCCGCGAATCCGGACGACGACGACCCGAAACCGATGTTCGTCGGAAAGTCGTTCTCGGACTCGAACCGTACGGCGTGGTCGATATCCGCCAGGTCACGAACGTGGTCGACGACGCTCTCGATCCGCTCGCGGCTCCGCCCCTCGACTTCCTCACCGTCGATCAGGAACACGTCGTCGTTGCTGTCGGGTTCGAACTCGATTGTCGTCTTCGTGTGGCTGGGTGCCGTGCAGACGCTGACCGAGTCGTGGTACGGCTGGCGCAGCTGTTCGTCGCGCATCCCGTGATACTTCACCAACCCCTCTATCGGATGTGCCTTCGCCGTCGCTTTCATACGCCCCGATTAGCGCACTGGGCCTTTGCATTTTCCTCTTTCCCAGTCGTCAGCGCCCGTGGCACCGAGTGCCGTGGTTCCCGGCGCAGAGCGCTCGGGGCGACGACTCGGTCCTACAGCCGCACCGGCACATCACGCTCGTCCGAATCCACCTTTTTTCCGCTCGGGTGACCGGCGGTCACCGCTCCCGGCAAAAACGTGGGCGAAAAAACCGAGCGCTCGTCTCACTCGCGCTCGGGGCGACGACTCGATCCTACAGCCGCACCGGCACATCACGCTCGTCCAGATGGCCCTTCGTCTCCGCGATTGAGTACTCACCGAAGTGGAAGATAGAGGCCGCGAGTCCGGCGTCGGCACCCGCTTCGGTGAACACCTCGTGCATATCTTCGGGACCACCACAGCCCGAGGAGGCGATCACCGGCGTCGAGACGGTGTCACAGACCGCTCTCGTCAGCGGGATGTCGTAGCCATCTTTGGTCCCGTCGGCGTCGATGGAGTTGACGAACAGTTCACCCGCGCCACGTTCCTCGGCCTCCTCTGCCCACGAGAGCACGTCGATATCGGTTCCCTCGCGGCCGCCCTTGACGGTGCACTCGAACCAGCAGGATTCACCGTCGACCTCCACGTAGTGATCGCCCTGCTCGTCGAACCGGCGGCGGGCGTCGACGCTGATGACGATACACTGACTGCCGAAGGCCGCCGCGCCCTCCTCGATGAGTTCCGGGCGCTGTAGTGCGCCGGTGTTGACCGAGACCTTGTCCGCGCCCGCTCGCAGGGTCTCCTTTATGTCCTCGCGGGTGCGGATGCCACCACCGACGGTGAGCGGGATAAACACCTCGTCGGCGATGGACTCGACGACGTGGAGCATCGTCTCCCGCCCCTCCGCGGAGGCAGTGATGTCGAGGAACACGAACTCGTCGGCGCCAGCCTCGTTGTACTTTTTCGCCATCTCGACCGGGTCGCCGGTGTACTTCAGGTCCTCGAAGTTGACGCCGGTGTACACGGCGGCGTTGCCCTCGTCGTCTATGTCCACGTCGATGCACGGGATAATCCGCTTCGTGAGGGTCATCGGTTGTGCGAGGCTACGACACCACCCGACAAAAGCCGTCTGATTCCCACACTCGCCGCCGGCGCGGAGGTTACTGCGAGACGTCGTCGGCCTCAGCCAGGTGTTCGTCGGTCGGCTCGAAGCGGATGAACGCGTAGAAGAGTGCGATCATGCAGGGCAGTACAGCCAGTGCCAGTCCGGCGACGAGCTCGGCTCCGAACATACACCGGGGTAGGCGGTGTTCCACTTTACCGCTCGCCGCGTATCGGCCGCTGAGTCGCGCGGGCCACGGTTCCAACACACCGAAGTGTGCCGACCGCGAACTCAGTAGTATGAGTGACGACCACGACGAAGATCGGCCGGACTACGACCCAGAGAGTCCCGATATTCCCGACGGGGAACCGCCACTACGTAGCACCGCCCCACAGAGCGACTACGCGAGGAGTCAGGTCGGATTCGGATTCGTCGTCCTCGTGATCGGCCTCACGGTCACGTTCGGTATCCCCTTCTTGCTCTGAGAGACGGTCCCAGACCGTCCGTAGTTATTTTCGACTGGTGGGAGTACGCCCGTCCGTATGCGGAAAGTCAACGAGTCCGAACTGGACTGGAAGGAGTACGACCGGGAGGAGGCGACGTTCTACCGGAAGGAACTCGGTACGGCCGTCGACACAGACGACCTGGGTTGTAGCCTCTACGAACTGCCGGCGGGCAACCGCTCGTGGCCCTACCACTACCACACCGCAAACGAGGAGGCGATCTATGTGCTCGCCGGCGACGGCCTGCTCCGGGCCGAAGATGGCGAACACGAGCTCCAGGCGGGCGATTTCGTCACCCTGCCGGCCGACGAGTCAGGTGGCCACCGCGTCGTCAACGACGGCGAGGAGACGCTGCGCTATCTTGCGGTCTCGACGATGAACGAGCCCGACGTGACGATCTACCCCGAGATGGAGAAGTTCGGCGTCTACGTCGGTTCGCCACCCGGCGGCCGCGACGAGCGAACCTTCGAGGGATACTACCCGACGGACGGCAGGGTCGAGTACTGGTCCGAGGCGGAACGCGAAGACTGATTACTCCAGCTGTCGCTCGATGGCAGACCGCAGTTCGCCGACCCTACTGTCGTCGTAGTCGAGCGCATGGTCGCCGACGGAGAGCGACAGCGCACCCGTGTCGTCGGCCGAACCGACGCGCTCGACGGGTGCGACGCCCTCGAAGGCCGCTTCGACGGCCTCGGCGTCGTCGGTCTCGATCACGACGCGCCCGGGCTGTTCGTGGAAGAGGTATTCAGCGGCGGACGCGTCGTCGTCGAGGGAGACGTCCGCGCCCGCGTCGTCGGTGACCATCTCCGCGAGCGTCACGGCGAGGCCGCCGTGGCTGGCGTCGTGGGCCGCGAGCGTCGCCTCGTAATCGGCTACGTCCGCGAGCGTCTCGACGAATGCGGCAGGGTCGTCGGGCAGGGTCGGGAACCGGTCGCTGCCCCCGTGCTGGGCGAGATACTCCGACCCGCCCAGTCGAGGCTCGACCTCGCCCGACAGCGCCCGGTCGTTGACGACCAGTATCTCGCCGTCACCGGAGAGCGCCGCCGGCGGTGCCTCGTACCCGTCTTTGGTCCCGACCAGCGCGAGCGTCGGCGTCGGCGGGATGGGGCCAGCGTTGGAGTCGTTGTACAGCGAGACGTTGCCACCGACGACCGGCACGTCGAGTTCGGCGCACATGTCGGCCAGACCGTCGACGATCTCCTCGAACCCGCCGTACACGTCGGGTTTCTCCGGGTTGCCGCCGTTGAGGCAGTCCACGGCCGCGAGCGGGATGGCCCCCTTGGCGGCGACGTTGGTCGCGTTCTCCAGTGCGACCGCCCGTGCGCCGTGGTAGGGCGCGGCGTCCGTCCAGTTGGGGTCGGCTCCGGCCGAGTATGCCAGGCCGGTTTCAGCTTCGCGAACAGCGAGAATCGCGGCGTCGTCGCCCGGCGGCGTCGCGGTCCGAACCTGCACCTCGTGGTCGTACTGCCGATAGACCCACCGCTTGGAGGCCGTGTTGGGACTCCCGACGACGGCCTCGAATGCGTCGACGAGGTCGGTCTCGGGGAGGTCCCGTTCGGGCTGGCTCGGCTCGACCGACTCCAGGTCGTTGAACGGCGCGCCGTCGCCGAGGAACGCCGCAGGTGCGTCCACGACCGTCTCGCCCTCGAACTCACAGACGTAGTTGCCCTCGGTCACGTTGCCGATGACCGAACAGCCCAAGTCGTAGCGTTCTGCGATCTCGGCCACTCTGTCCGCGTTCTCCGGCGTCACCTCGTAGGCCATCCGCTCCTGGGACTCTGCGAGCAGAATTTCCAGAGCGTTCATGTCGGGTTCGCGTTGGTGGACCCGGCCCAACTCGATATGGGCACCGAGCCCGCCCTTGGCGACGAGTTCGCTGGTCGCACCACCGAGACCCGCGGCGCCGAGGTCGCGGGCCGACTCGACGAGCCCCTCGTCGACCAGCAGTTCGTTGGCCTCGATCAGGAGTTTCTCCGTGTAGGGGTCACCGACCTGCACCGCCGGCCGGTCCTCGGTTTCGGCGTCCTCCGCGAGGTCCTCACTGGCGAAGGAGGCCCCACCCAGTCCGTCCCGGCCGGTGGCGTTGCCGACGAGGACCAGTTCGTTGCCCGGTTCCTGTGCCTCGGCGGTGACCAGCCGGTCGGGGTCTTCGACGAGGCCGATACAGGAGACGTTCACCAGCGGGTTGCCCTCGTAACCGTCGTGGAAGGCGACGCTTCCCGTCACCGTGGGGACCCCGATGCAGTTGCCGTAGTGGCTGATGCCCTCGACGACGCCCTCAAAGAGGTACTGAGAGTGTTCACGGTCGAAGCCACCGAAGTAGAGAGAGTCGGCCAGTGCGATGGGATAGGCTCCCATCGAGAGGGTGTCCCGGACGATACCCCCGACACCGGTCGCTGCGCCGTCGAACGGGTCCACGTAGGAGGGGTGGTTGTGACTCTCGATACCGAGCGTAATGTAGGTCTCCCCGTCGGGCAGGGAGACGACGGCCGCGTCGTCCCCGGGGCCGACGACGACCCGTTCACCGTCGCTCTCGAACGCCGAAAGCAGCGGTCGGGAGGAGCGGTACGCGCAGTGTTCGCTCCAGAGGTTCTCGAAGAGCGCGGCCTCGGCCGGCGTCGGTTCGCGACCGAGTTCCGCAGTGACGAGGTCGCGGTCCTGATCGGACAGACTCATTGTGCCCGCGTAGCCACAGGTCGGCTAAATCGCTTTCCATGTCGCGCGTCCGACAGAGCGAAAAAATCGAGGACAGCGGTCGCGTCGTCAGTCGCCTGCCTGCTCGGCGGCCTCGTCGCCGTCGGCGGGTTCGCCGCCGTCGGACCGGACGTCCGCGGAGGTTCCGTTCTCGTCGTCGGCCTCAACGGGTTCGCCGCCGTCGGCAGCGACATCCTCACCTTCGCCGCCGTCGGTGGCGATCTGGGTTTCCTGCCGGTTCTCGTGCCAGATGTACTCACGACCGAACAGTTCCGGCGCTTCCTCCTTGAGGTTCCAGGGGTCCGAGCCGACGTGTGGGCCTTCGAGCCACGACTGGACGATGTTCCAGACGAAGATCAACTGGCCGATCAGCAGGATGACCGCGCCCAGCGAGGCCAGTTGGTGGAACGTCGTGGTCGTCGCCAGCGGTGCGACCGTGGCGTCGAACTCGTAGGTCGCGTACCGGCGTGGCATGCCGAGATAACCAAGCGCCAGCATGGCGAAGAACGTGATGTTAGTGCCGATCATCGACAGCCAAAAGTGCCACTTCGCCAGCGTCCGCTGGTACATCCGACCGGTGAAGATCGGGAACCAATAGTAGATGGCCGCGAAGACGGCGAAGCCGATAGCACCCATGACGATGTAGTGGAAGTGACCCACGACGTAGTAGGTGTCGTGCAGCACCATGTCGACCGGAATCGATGCGAGGAACACGCCGGTGACACCGCCCAGAATGAAGTTAGAGACGAACCCGATGCAGAACAGCATCGGTGCCGCCAGCCGGATCTTCCCGTTCCACATCGTCGTGATCCAGTTGAACGTCTTCACCGCGCTCGGTATCGCGATTGCCAACGAAACTGCCATGAAGCTAGCTCGCAGGCGTGGGTCCATCCCGGTCGTGAACATGTGGTGTGCCCACACACCGAACGAGAGGACTCCGATGGCTAGCGTCGAGTAGACGACGAATTTGAACCCGAACAGCTTCCGGCCCGCAAACCGGGGCAGGATGTAGCTCACGAGCCCCATCGGTGGGAGCACGAGGATATACACTTCGGGGTGGCCGAAGAACCAGAACAGGTGTTGCCAGAGCATCGTCCCACCACCCTCGACGGCGAAGAAGGTCGTGGCGAAGTTCCGGTCCAACAGCAGCATGATCAGGGCCGAACCCAGCAGGGGGAACGCGAAGAGGATCAGCGCCGACTGGGTGAGGATGGTCCACGAGAAGATGTCGAGGTTCGCCCAGGTGACATCGTCACCGCGCTCGGTGAAGATGGTCGCGATGAAGTTGATCGCCCCCATTGTCGCCGAGACACCGGTCAGGTGCAGGCCGAGCATCATCAGGTCGGCACCCATCTGGACCTGTTCGACCGACAGCGGCGGGTACATCACCCAGGAGGTCTGTGCGGTTCCGATGCCGGGAATGAGGAAGCCGCCCCAGACCAGCAGTGCGCCGGGCGGGAGCAGCCAGAACGCGATGGCGTTGATCCGCGGGAACGCCATGTCGTCGGCCCCAATCAGAAGCGGAATGAAGTAGTTCGAGAACGCCGCGATAATCGGCGTCCCGAACAGGAACAGCATCGTAATGCCGTGACTGGTCAGAATGGCATTGTAGAAGCCGTTCTCGATGACCGCCCCACTCGGGACGACGAGCTGCATCCGAATGAGAAAGGCCATGAGACCACCGACCGCGAATGCCAGCACACCGTAGGTGCCGTACAGCATTCCGATGTCCTTGTGGTCGACGGTCGTGAGCCACCGCACGATTCCACCGGGCTTTTCATCGTGCCCGTACCCCGCTTCCTCGCCGAGAGCGCCCCCACCGGCGAGTGGCGTGTACGAGCGCCAGTCCTCGATTCGCGTCAGCAACGCCGCCACGGCGATGAGGAACACGCCCATCAACACCGTTAGTGCGAGCTGTTCTGCAGCCATTGATACTTGGGCCTCAGTACTGGGGGCTAAAGAAAGATTCCCTTTGTGTCCTCTAGGAACGTGTTCGTCCGGAGACGGCGCGGCGATACAGGGGTGTCAGGAGAGCGTAACTTCCGGCCGGTGAGCACCTGCGAGAACAGAGCGACCGAACGCCCGGTCAGTCTGAGTGGTCCTCGTCTCGTACTTCGGTCTCGGTTTCGGCCTCGGCTTCGGAGATTGCTTTCCCTGAGTAGTACGTCAGAACGGTCAGCAGGACGAAGGCGATGATCAGAATACCGAACTGGAGCAACGAGATGACGTTGTCCCAGCCGAACGGGTTGACCAGTCCGAAGGCGACGATGAAAAACAGCAGGATGCCAAGCGGAATCATGTTGACCGTGAGGTCGAGGAGGGTATCACGGTCGAATGTACTCGGGAGCATGTGCAACGATTTAGCGACGACGATAAATAGATTGTCGGAATCGTCGCGCCAGTGCGTGACGTCCGCGGCCGAATCCCGTTATCGGGGGTCGGCGCTCCGTTCGAGCGCCTGGACGGTACCTCCGGCGGCCAGTAGCACGATTCCGGCCACTGCGACTGCGAGCGCGCGCGGAACGAGGAGCCCGAAGTCACCGGGCGCGGCGATTACGTCGACAAGGACGCCGGGCGCGACACCGACCCGCCAGCCGACGACGCTGACGCCGATGGCAGCGAGGACGCTGCCGAAGGCGAGCAGGGAACCCCAGAGCGTGTCGGCGTACGCCGATTCTTTGAGGATTCCGGCGACGCTCCCACCGAACAACAGGAGGCCGCCGACGGCAATCGAGAAGATACCGACGATGATGCCGACCTCCGAGAGTACGAACCCAAGCGCGACGAACATTGGCCACGGGCTGGCTTTCCGGTACTGATCGCTCAGGCCGGGTTGCTCTTCCATACAGCGTCGTATGGCCGGCGGGTAAAAGACGCATCGAAACCTCGCTGTGAGGAGTCTGGAATCAACATATTCACTACCACCCCATGCTAACGCTCGGACATGAGCGACCGTTCGGAGGACGTGTCACGACGGGGTTTCCTGATGGCGACGGCGGGCGGCGCTGCGGCCGCTGGCGTCACGGGCACGGCGACTGCCCAAGAGACCACCGAGGCGGGTGGGACTGCAACGGCAAACGGAATGGGGGCCAACGGGACGAGTGCCCCCAAAGGAACCGAGGGCGGTGGCATTCCAGACCTCGGCGGCTATCTGGACAACGCAAACACCTACGACGGCTCGGTCACGGACAAGACCGGCCAAGACACTGTGACGGTACAGGTCGGGACCGGCGACCAGGGCTACGGCTTCACGCCGGCGGGCGTCCGCGTCGACAACGGCGCGACCGTCGAGTGGGAGTGGACCGGTAACGGCGGCTCACACAACGTCGTCGCCGACGAGGGACCGATCGACTCCGGTTCGCCTGCTGGCGGTTCGGGTGTCATGTACGAACTGACCTTTCAGGAAGACGGCATCTACAACTACTACTGTAGCCCCCACCAGAGCCTGGGAATGCTCGGCTCGGTCGTCGTCGGGACGGACTACCCGACCGTAGAGCCAGCGAGCGGTGGCGGTGGTGGCGGCCCCGCCCTGCCGGGAAGCGCCAAGACCATCGGCGTCGCGACGGCGGTCGTCATGAGCGCGTCACTGGGCCTGTCATACATCTTCATGAAGTACGGCGGCGACTACGAGACGCCGGACTAACCGTCGGGACCGCTCAAACTGACGTGTCGACCGTGTGGATTTCGAGGTCGACTTCACGATTACGACCTTCGAGGTCGGCGACGATTCGCTCGACGACCCGTTCGGCCTCCGCCTGAATCTTCGGTTTTACCTTCTCGACCACCCAGTCCATCGAGACGAATCGTGGGAGGTCGAGCACGCCCGAGTCCGCGGAATCCGGTCGGAACGTAACGGTCAGACGGACACGACAGGCGTGTTCCTGACTGTCGGCGCGCTCCTCCGGGATCGGTTCGACAGTCCAGTTGCCCTCGGCGTCGATGTCTTTCGTAATCTCCCAGTCGATCCGGTTCGGCCGGTCGGTGTCGGTCACCTTGGAGTGGGCGGTGTAGGTGAGTTTCCACCAGGCGAAGGTGAGGAAGTAGCGCGTCCCCGAAGTGCCGTCGCCGTCGCTCTGAACCTCCCTGAGGTATTTGGAGTAGTTCGCGTACCCGGGAAAGTCCTCGAGAAACTCGTAGATTTCCTCGGGCGGCAGGTAGACGATGGTACTGACCTCAACTCTATCCACACCGTCTCTGGGACCGAGCGGTCCGTAAGTATTTTGCAGACGACTCGCCGGAGTCCAGAGCCACTGGGGTAAGAGAGCTATGCGACGCGTTTCGCGTCGAAACGTGTCAGTGGCTCGGACGCTCCCACCGGCCGAGGGAGCCATCCCCGCCACGGGGCGGAGCAGGGCAGCGATGTCATCGAGACCGCCGCCAAGGGGTCGGCTCCCGCGAGAAAATCGAACGCTTCTATTTGTAGGGCCACGAACCGTCGTTGTCATGACCGAAACCACGGACGTATGCATCGTCGGCGGCGGCGTGGCCGGCCTCAGCGCAGGCGTGTTCACCGCCCGGCACGGGCTGGAGACGACCGTCGTGAGTACCGGCGAATCGCTGCTCGCCCGCAACGCCCACTTGGAGAACGTCCCCGGGTTCCCCGCCGGAGTGAACGCGCGGCGGTTCCTCGATATGCTCGAACGGCAGGCCGAGGAGGCCGGCTGTGCGTTCCGGGAGGGGGAGGTCACTCGGGTCAGCGTGGACGACGAGGGGTTCGCCGTCGAGACCGCCGCCGGTGAGCGGTTCTGGGCCGATTACGTCGTCGCGGCGACCAAGAACACGGTCGACTATCTTCGGGGAATCGACGGTGTGGGGCTCGTCGACCGCGGGAAAATGTACGTCGACACGGACGAGCGCGGTCGCACCGGCATCAACGGACTCTACGCCGCGGGTCGGCTCGCCGAGAAGCCCCATCAGACAGCGGTCTGTGCCGGCCACGGGGCCGAAGTGGCCGTCGCGCTGCTGGAGGCAGACGACCGGCCGTTCTACCACGACTGGGTCACGCCGGATGGCTACTTTTCAGACCGGGGACGTGAGGTGCCGCCGGGCTGTGAGGAAATCGACGAGGCCGAGCGCGAGACACGCGAACGCGAGTCGATGGACGCGATGACCGAGGCGTTCACACAGCGCCATCCTGACGAACCGACCCAACATCCGAGCGTCGCAGCGGACGACGAGTCGGAGACACGAACCAACTGAGCGTCGGAGGTGGGGGCAGTGACCAAGCGACCGCGAACGTGGACGCCACACGCGGGGGTACTCACGCCGTAGTTTCTTTTGCCGTGGCGTCGTATCTCCGGTAGAGGCAGTATGAGCGACCTACGACTGGAGAGTCCGGCCTTCGACGACGGGGAGCGGATTCCGGACCGCTACGGCTACACCGAGGACGACGTGAACCCGCCACTGCGAATCGAGAGCGTGCCGGACGGGGCGGAGTCGCTGGTACTGATCGTCGACGACCCGGACGCGATGGAACCCGCAGGGAAAATCTGGGACCACTGGCTCGTGTGGAACATCGCTCCGGGAACCAGCGAAATCCCCGAGAACTGGGCGGCCGAGGATGCCATGGAGGGCCAGAACGACTACGGGGAACACGGCTACGGCGGGCCGAACCCGCCGGACCGAGAACACACCTATCGGTTCCGGCTGTACGCACTGGATACGACACTTCCCCTGTCGTCGGCGGCCGACAAGAACGAACTGGAAGACGAGATGATGGGGCAGTTGCTGGCGAACACGCGGCTCGAAGGGACGTACGCGCCATAAGAAAGACGATTTTCGCGCCCCACCCCCACGGGTGTTACGCACGGTCCGACCGGCTTTGGGTCGGCTTCGGTAGAGAGGGGTGCTGTCGACGTTCGAGTGACCTCCTCAGTACTCCTCGTGTGCGAACACGGAATCGACCTGTCCCGCACACTCGGTCAGCAGCGTCGCCGCGTCGGAGTACTGGAGAATCTTCTGCATGTCACCGTCCAGTTCGAACTTGCCGGACATCATGCCGTCAACGGCACCGATGTTGCCCCGCGTCAGTTCGACCCAGTTCTCGTAGGTACCCGTGAGTTTGAAACCGTTGTCGACCTCATCCTCGGATTCGATGAGGGAGGCCTCCGTACACTCGCCGTCTTCGAGGCCGACGATGGAGAGGCCCGTGTGACCCTCGGACGTCTCTGTGACGTACTGGTCGAGTTCCTCCTGGAGGTGTTCGGGCATGGCCTCGACGTCGATCTCGTCGAGAGGCATATCAGTCATCTTGAAAATAAAGTCGCCGTTGAAATCGACACCCCAACCGGCCGATTTCTCGGCGTACTCTTCGTTGCTGTTTACCTTCTGTTGGTAGTCGTCGAACCATTCCGAGCTCGGGAACATGAGTCCATCTGCCATAGCATCACCACGTGAGACCCCAACCCTAGTAAAACTTCACGGGGAAATGTGTGGCTTCTTTTTAAGCACCCCCAAATCGGGGGCCCATCATCACATCCGCTACGGATTTACCACGTCGGGGCCAACGAGTAGCTAATGCTTTCCGGAGTGAACGTCGCGCTCGGGGTCAGCGGCTCCATCGCGGCGGTCAAGACCGTGGAGTTGGCCCACGAACTACGTCGGCAGGGGGCGTCGGTCAGAGCCGTGATGACAGACAGTGCCAGGGGGATCGTCCACCCGTGGGCCGTCGACTTCGCGACCGACGAACCCGTCGTCACCGAAATCACCGGGCAGGTCGAACACGTCGAACTGTGTGGCCGTGAGGGCTGGGCCGACGTGCTGCTGCTCGCGCCGGCGACGGCCAACACTGTGGGGAAACTGGCAGCGGCGGTTGACGACACGCCGGTGACGACCTGTGCCACCACGGCACTGGGCGCCGACGTGCCCGTGGTCGTCGCGCCCGCCATGCACGAACCGATGTACGACCACCCTGGCGTCGTCGAAACAATCACACAGGTCCAATCCTGGGGCGTCGAGTTCGTTGACCCGCGAATCGAAGAGCAAAAGGCCAAAATCGCCAGCGAGGAGGCCATCGTCACCGGAGTCGCCCGCGCGACGACGCCCGATCCGCTGGCCGGTGAACACGTAATCGTCACGAGCGGCGCGACCACCGAGTCCGTCGACCCCGTGCGAACGCTCTCGAACCGCGCATCGGGCAAGACCGGTCGGGCCGTCGCACGAGCCTGCCACGTCAGCGGTGCCGACGTGACGCTCGTTCACCACGGCGACGACGTTCACTACGCGGACGTAGCACAGGTCGAGAGCGCAGCGGAGATGCTCGACGCCGTACAGTCTCACGCCGACAGTGCCGACGCGCTCGTGTCGGCGGCAGCCATCTCGGACTACACTGTCGATGCCGCCGCTGAAAAGATCAAATCGGGGGCCGACCGGCTGACGCTCGAACTGACACCCACACCGAAGCTCATCGACACCGTCCGGGAGGCCCACCCCGAACTGGAGATCGTCGGATTCAAACTCGAGACGGAGGGTGGCGCGGAGACACTGACCGAGCGTGCCCGCGAGACGATGAACCGGGCCGGGTTGTCGTTCGTCGTCGGCAACCGTGCGGACGTGATGGGCGAGGCCAGCACCGAGGCACTGGTAATCCGACCCGACCACGTCGACGAGTACACGGGGAGCAAGGCCGGTCTCGGCGCGCGCGTCGCCGAGGAACTCGCGACGGAGCTGTAGCTCCTGGAGTCCCGGAACGTGTGACCGGTCTCTTGTAGTCACCGACACGGGACCGAAGCGACGTGACCGTGAGCTCGAACGGCACGCGGCGGCTTACGTGGTGGTCAGCGCCGACGGGACCTGTCTCTGAGACGGTGGCTCACCATCGCGAGTGGCATCGGGGCATCCCGGTCCCGGTTTCGGTTCCGGTCGCGTTCGCGGGTGTCCAGTCCGGCCTCTCGACCGGGGTCGCAGCCGTCCACACGTACTCGTCGTGGTGTCTGTTGTTAGCCGTCACCCAGGTTCAGTCGAGTGAGAGGGCACGTCCGGAAGGGGTGACGGTCGCGTCGGCCATCGTCGGTGACGCGGGAGCTGCGTCGGGCGCAGTGGTCGTGGTTTGTCCGCTCGGTCCGTCACGGCCGGCCATTACAAGAGAGCCGCGACCACAACAGTCTGGCGGGCTCGTCGCACGGGGCGGTTCGGGGCGTTCCGTAGCGTAAACCGCCCGAGACGGAACCGGTACGGTCGTGAGGGGACTCACAACGCCACGACGGCCGCAATAAGCGCGATGACGACGAGCAGGATACCGAAGCCGATGGTATCCTGTCGGGTGAGTCGCTCGACGGTCGCGTCGTCGATTAGCGACCGGGGGTCACGGACGAGTCGGGTCGCCGAGCGAGTCAGTCCGACGACCGCACGGTCGACCCAGGCGTACAGTTCGGTCGTGCCGACGACGAGCCCGCGCGTCCCGTACAGCGTGCCGGGGTTGTAGAGCCGGTCGATGTCGGGAATCTTCGCGACTCTGGAGAGCGGCGTCTTCAGAATCACGAAGCCGATCACACCGGCGGCCGCCAGCGCGACTCCTTCCACGACGTGGCCGGGGGTGAAAGCAGTGTAGTCGAACCCACCCGGCAGGATGGCGTACAGCCCAGGCGGGTAGACGCCGAACAGGACACACAGCGCCGCGACCGCGACCATCGGGACGGCCTGCCCGATGCTCGCATCCTCGACGTACCCGTCGTACTCGCCGTGGAGAAAGGCGTAGTAGCCGAGTTTGATGAACGAGAGGAAGGTCCCAACCCCACCCGCGAGAAGCAGGTACCACAACACGTCGTAGTGGTTCTTGTGGGCCGCGACAATAACCATTCCCTTCGAGACGAAGCCGTTGAACAGCGGGAAGCCGGCGATGGACAGGGCGGCGACAAAGAAGGTAACGGCGGTGAGAGGCATCTTCCGGCCGAGGCCGCCGATCTTCTTCAAGCTCTCCTCGCCCGTGCGGTAGATGACGACGCCGACGGTCATGAACAGCAGGCTCTTGTAGAGGATGTGGTTGAACACGTGGCCGAAGGCGCCGGCGGTCGCAAGGCTGCTGGCGATGCCGACCCCGGCGACCATGTACCCGACCTGCGACTGGATGTGATAGGAGAGCAGCCGGCGCATATCGTTTTGTAGCAGGGCCATGCAGGCCCCGAAGACGGCCATCGCGCCGCCCATGTACGCGATAGCGAGTTCACCATCGGGGAATGCCCGGTACATGCCGTAGACGCCAGTTTTGGTCGTGAACACACAGAGGAAGACGCTGGCGGCGATGTGGGGCCGCGGGTAGGTGTCGGGCAGCCAGGCGTGGAGGCCGACGAAGCCGACGTTGACGCCGATGCCCAGGGCTGCGAGGACGGGCGCGACGGCACCGGCCACGCCCGGGTCGTGTGCGACACCCGGGAGCGACCCGAACAGGAACGTGCCCACGGTCGCGTACTGCCAGACGACGGCGGCCAGCAGGAGCGTCCCGCCGAGGCCGTGTAGCAGTGCGTAGCGGTAGGCGGCGCGGACGGCTTTGCCACCGTAGTGCCAGACCAGCAGGGTCGAGGTGACGGCCATCAGCTCCCAGAAGAAGATCAGGGTGAGCCAGTCACCGGCGAAGACCGCGCCAAGGCTGGTCCCGACGTACGACAGCGCGAAGGCGGTCTGGACGGCCTCGGCGTCGCTAGCCAAGGAGTACGCCACCGCGACCGCGCCAATGAACCCGAAGATCAGCCCCATCAGCCGCGAGAACACGTCCATGCGGAAGATGACGGTCTCGAACCCGAACAGGTCGACGTTCATGAAGTAGACACCCTCGGGCACCAGCCAGACGTAGGGGACGACGACAACGGTCGCGAGGATTCCCAGCGCGTGGGCCGCACTCCGGCCGAGATACCTGTCGGTCAGGGGGAGCAGCAGCGTCGCCACCAGGACGGGCACGAACGGTGGGACGATCGGATCGACCATCAGATCACCACCCCCGTCACGTTCTCGACCACGAGACGGACGATTTCGAGGAACACGGCGAAGTCGGGGACGATTCCGAGAACGACCGAGCCAGCCGCCGCGAAGCAGATCGGTCCGAGCATCAGCCACGTGGACTCCGCGCCGGTCCAGCGGCGGTGTTCCCAGTCGAGCCGGTCGTCCGGCCCGTGTTCCTCGTCGAGCTGGTGAGCCGCTTCGACCGTGTCCTGTACACCCTGTCCCTCGTGGTCACCGGCGAAGCCGTGGTCCGTGTCGGAGTCGCCGCCGTCCGGGTGGCGTTCGCCCCGACCGCCGTCGGTCACGGTCCCGGGGTCAGTCCCGGCGAACCGGCCGCCAGACGGCCCTTCGACCAGCGGCTTGTGGTCGGTCTCTGTCGGCATCTCGAAGAAGGCGGTGTAGACGATTGGCCAGAAGTACGCGATGTTGAGAACGCCCGAGACCAGCAGTGCGACCGCGTAGATGGTCCCGCCAGCGGAGACCGCGCCGATCAGCAGGAAATACTTGCTGACGAAGCCGGCGACGATGGGGATACCAGCCATCCCCGCCGCGGCGACGGCGAAGGCCCCCATCGTGAGCGGCATACGCCGCCCGATGCCGGCCATGTTGGAGATGTCGTCAGTGTGGGTTTCGACGTGGAGCGCACCCGCACAGAAAAAGAGCGTGAGCTTCATGAACGCGTGTGCGGGGATGTGCAAGAGCCCGCCGACGAGAGCGAACGCCGAGGCCCTGCCCGGTGAGCCGACGGCGGCGGCCCCGACGGCTAACCCGAGAACGATGTAGGAGAGCTGGCTCACCGTCGAAAAGGCGAGCCGGCGTTTGAGGTTGTCCTGCCGGAGTGCGATGACACTCGCGACGACCAGTGTGAACGCGGCGACGGCGGCGAGGGCGGTCCCCATCCCGAGGTCGCCGACGAGTCCCGGACCGTAGATGTCCAGCACGAGGCGTGCGATGCCGAACACGCCGGACTTGACGACCGCGACGGCGTGGAGCAGCCCGGAGACGGGCGTCGGCGCGACCATCGCGTCCGGGAGCCAGGAGTGCAGCGGCATCAGCGCAGCCTTGACGCCGAAGCCACCTGCCAGCAGGGCGAAGGCCACCCGGGCCATCATCGGGTCGGCGTTGGCGAGGCTCGCGATGCCTCCAGGGGTGAACGCGACCGTGCCGGTCAGCCAGTAGACGAGGACCGCACCTGCGAACACCGCGACACCGCCGCCGAAGGTGTACGCGAGGTACTTCCGGCCCGCAGCACGAGCTTCGTCGGTCTCGTCGTGGCTGACCAGTGGGTATGTCGCGACGGTCAGCAGTTCGTAGAACACGAACAGGACGAACAGGTTCGAGGCGAACGCGACGCCCACCGCAGAGGAGACGCTGGCCGCGAAGGCCGCGAAGTACCGCGTCTGGGCGTGTTCGTCCAGACCGCGCATGTAGCCCATCGAGTAGAAGCTCGTAACGATCCACAGCAAACTGGCGAGCAGGCCGAACAGGAGCCCGAGCGGGTCGGCCCTGAGCGCGAACTCGACGCCGGGCAGGAAGGCGCCCAGTCGAGTGGCGTAGACGGTCCCGGAGAGGACACCGGGGACCATGCTGGCGATGATGCCGAACATGGAGAGCGCGGCCAGCACGGTCCAGGACTCCCGGAGGTCGGGCCGTCGGGCCGACAGCAGAATCGGGACGATAGCGATTGCCGACACCAGTACCGCCGCGAGCGGCCGGAGTGAGAAGACCTCGGTCATGACAGGAGGAGTTCGAGCGTGGGAGCGAGTTGTTCAGCGAACGGAACGACCGCCGCGCCGAGCGTGACCGCCAGCACGGCGGCCACGAAGACGGCAGCGTACATCCCCACAGAGGGACGTCCGCCGTCGGCGACCACCGCGTCGGGCTGGGCCGCCGTAGCCTCACTCTCGGCACGGTCGGCCATCGTGGCCGGCTCGCGGAAGTACATCCGCTCGACGAGCCGGGCGAAGTACGCCAGCGTCAGCAGCGTCGAAGCGAGGATAATCGCCGCCAGTGGCCACAGTTGGGCCTGGACAGCCCCGAAGGCGATGTACCACTTCCCGACGAACCCGACCGTCGGCGGGACGCCGACCATCGAGAGCGCCAACACGGCGAACGCGCCGGCGGCGTAGGGCATCCGCTCACTCAGCCCCTCGTACTCGTGGACCTCGCGTGCACCGGTTGCGGTGGCGATTAGCCCCGCCGCGAGGAACAGGCCTCCCTTCATTATCGCGTGGCTCAGCAGGTGGACGCTCGTGCCGACGATGGCGGTCTGGTTCAGGACTGCGAGCCCTGCCAGCACGAGGCCGAACTGCGAGACCGACGAGTAGGCGAGCATGCGCTTGATCTCGGTCTGTGAGACGGCGAGTAGACTGCCAGCGACGATGCTGACGACAGCACCGACGAGCAGCAGCGTCTGTGCCAGGTCGGCCGTGGCGAAGAAGTCGGGCGTGAACACCGACAGTGAGACTCGGATCAGGGCGTACGCGAACGTCGTCGAAACCAGTGCGGAGATGAGCCCGCTGACGCTGTCCGGCGATCCGGCGTACGCCTCGGGCTGCCAGGTGTGCAGCGGGAAGACCGCGGTCTTGATGAACAGCCCGATAGCGATGAAAACAAAGGCGGTCTGGACCAGCGTGGACCCGTACCCGACCTGTGCGAGTTGGGCCGACAGGTCCGCCATGTTCAGCGTCCCCGTCCCGATGTAAGCGTAGCCCACGCCCAGCAGGTACAGCGACGCGCCGACGGTGCCGACGATGAGGTACTTGAGCGCGGCGACCGCCGACCGGCCCGTGTCGCCGCTGGCGACCAGCGCGTACGCCGTGAGCCCCGAAATTTCGATGAACACGTACATATTGAACACGTCACCGGTGACCGCGACGCCGGTCAGCCCGCCGATGAGCAACAGATACGTCGCGTAGAATGGGTTCCCGCGCGGACCGGCCGTGCGAGCGTACGCGAGGACCCCGAGGGAGACGGCCGCGACGAGGAGGACGGCCGACGCGGACAGTCCGTCGATTACGAGTTCGATCCCGTAGAACGACTCGTACCCGCCGACGACGTAACTGGTCGGGCCGGCCGTGAACACACGGTAGACGGCGACCGCAGCGAGGCCGAGCTGGCCGAGGCCAGCCAGTGCCGCGATTGGCCACCCGGTTTTCGAGCGCACGAGGCCGGCGAACAGGACGACCACCGACGCCACTAACGGCAGGACGACAAGGAACGGCGGCAGGTCAGTCATCGGTACGCACCTCCTGCAGCACGTCTGCTTCGAGCGTGCCGTACTCGTTGTAGATGCGGACGATCAGCCCGAGTGCGACGGCTGTGAGGCTCACCCCGACGACGATGGCGGTGAGGATCAGGACGTGCGGCAGTGGGCTGACGTAGGGGCCCGCCTGTTCGAGGACGGGGCTCTGTGCCCCGTCGACGTACGCCGCGGCGATGAAAAACAGGAAGATGCCGGTCTGGAAGATGTTCATACCGATCACTTTCTTTACAAGATTCGGACTGGCGATCATCACGTAGGCACCGATCCCCAGCAGGAGGAAGGTCCCCACGTAGTACGACCGGGTCGCGAGCAGTTCGACCGGCCCGGCAGCGAGGGCGGCGTCGATCACAGCAACCCCTCCCGCTCGTCGGCGTCACGGTCGTTTCGCTGGTCACCGCTCGCCCCGGCCGCTAGTCCGAAAAAGAGGCCGGCGACGATTCCGGAGACGATGACGCCGATGCCGATTTCGAACAGTTCGATCCCGTACTTGTTGAAATGGTCGATGGGGACGACGTCGTACTCGAGGAAACTGCCGCCGAGAGCGACGGTACCGATCCCCAGCAACAGGACGACGGAGACACCGACCCCGACGATAGCGACGAGGCGTTCGGGCGTGACCCAGTCGCGGGTCGACTCGACGCCGAACGCGACTGCTAGCATCAAGATGACGGTACTGACGATGACTCCGCCCTGGAAGCCGCCGCCCGCCGAGTCGGCCCCGTGGAACATGATGAACAGACCGAACGTGAACACGAACGGCGCGACCACTCGGACCGTCCCCATGATGATCGGGCTCTCGACGTACAGCGTGCGGTCGGAATCGCCCGTGTCGCCGTCTTCGCTGGTCACGGGCTCGCTCTCCGGTGTACTCATGCAAACACCTCCCGACCGAGGACGACGAGCAGGCCGACGCCGGCGGCGAAGACGACGACGGCCTCACCCATCGTGTCGAAGCCGCGGTACGCCGCGAGCACCGCCGTCACGGCGTTTTTTACTTCGGTTTGTTCGTAGGCGTTGTCGAGGTAGTAGTCGGTCACCTCCGACTGGGCGACGGGCGTCTCCGCCGAACCGACCGGCGGGAGTGCTCCCAGCGTCGACGCGAGAACGCCTGCGATGAGGACGGCGACGAGTAGTCCTTTGGGGTCGAGGGATTCGAAGATTGCTTCGCTCGGCGGTCGGACGGTCTTCGTGATAGTGACCAAAAAGAGGATTGTCGTGACGCCAGCACCGACCGCCGCTTCGGTCAGGCCCACGTCTGGGGCCTCCAGGAGGACCCAGATCATCGCGATTCCGAGGCTGTAGGCCGCGAACGCGATGATTGCGGCCAGCACGTCACGCAGGACGGCCGTCGCAAGCGCACAGGCCAGTACGAGCGCGAGCAGTGCGACGGGGACCGGGTCGATCACTTGCCGTCACCCCCGCCCCCGTCCTCGGCCGTCCAGGGCTCGATTCCCTGGTCCGCGGCCGCGCGGGAGATAGCGTGAGCCGCGGTCGGGTTGGTGAGAAACAGGAAGACGAGCAACAGGACGGCCTTGATCGTCGGGAGACTGGACGCGAGCACCGCGGCCGCGGCCGCCAGCGACAGGCCCGCACCGAGCGTGTCGGCCTTCGAGGCTGCGTGGGCCCGCGTGTACAGGTCCGGCATGCGAAGCAGACCGACCGCGGCGACGACGCCAAAGAAGACACCACCGGCCAGAAGCGCCAGTACGGCGCCTTCGTACAGCGTCACCATCTACATGACACCTCCACGCTCGACGGTGAACTTCGAGATAGCGATGCTCATCAGGAAGTTGAGCAGAGCGTACACCAGAGCGATGTCGAGAACGCCCGGGGAGTCGAGTGCCGCGGCGAACAGCGCGATGATGACGACCGTGTTCGTCCCGACGACGTTGACAGCGATGACACGGTCCTGCATCGTCGGGCCGCGGACGATCCGGTAGACGATAACGACCGACAGGATAATGAACGCGCCCGCAGCTGCGAGCAGTGCGTCGGTGAGCAGCGTCACGTCTCCTCACCTCCGTCGTCGCCGCGCTCGCGCGGGCCAGGGCCACGAGCGGCCGCCCGGCCGTAGAAGACGAATCGGACCGCCCGTTCGAGGCCGCCCTCCAGCAGGTCCTCGCGCGAGCCCTCGGTGAGTGTGTGGACGACGAAGTGCCGGCTGTTTACGTCGATCGTCAGCGTTCCTGGCGTGAGCGTGATGCTGTTGGCCAGCGTCATCACCGACAGCTCCGACCAGACGACGGCGTCGAACTCGACGACCTCGGGGTCGATCGGCAGCGACGGATGGAGCACGACGTAGGCGATAGCGACGTTCGCCACGACGATTTCGTAGAGGAGATACGGCGTGTACACCAGCATACGAACGATACGGGCGACGAGTTTCCTCGGCTGGACCGGCCCGGTCGTCGAGACACGTAACAGGACCGTAGCGACGATACCAGCACTCATCGCGCCGGTCACCAAGTCGAAGGCAGCCAGCGAACCGCCGATGAGTAGATAGAAGCCGTAGGAGAGACCGGCGAGCAGGACGAACTGGCCGAGACCGGCCCGCCTGACGAGGCGGCCCCGACGCGTCCCGCGCTCGACGGGAGCCATCTCGACGCTGAAGCCGGTCCGTTCGAGTTCGGACTCCAGAGGCGGTAACAGCGGCGTGTTTTCGCCGGGATTGAATTCGGGGTCGAGAAGAACCGAGTCGATGTCGTTGTCGGTGGCGTAGTCGGCCAGCAACTCGACGTAGTCGCTGGGGCTGAACAGGTAGGTGTCGACGCCGATCAGGGCGGTTTCGACGCCGACTTCCGGGTCGTCCGCGCCCAGATCCTCAGCGGCCCAGACCGCGACCCGTTCGAGCAGTTCGCGGGCGCTCTCGACGGACCCCTCGCCCGCGATTCGGCGCGAGGCAGGACAGACGAAGTGAACCGCGTCGTAGCGGTCCTCGGCCTCGACTGCGTTTCGGACGGCGTACGCCACCGTATTCCGGAGAGTGGGTGACTCGCTGACGGGGACGAGCAGTCGCTCACCCGTCACGGTAGCCACCCCGCAGTCGTGGGCAACCGGACCGCCGACCGGCCTGACTCGGCCGCTGAGTTGTGAACAGCAGTCACTGTTGTCGTGATAACTATATTGCGTCCGAATCAAAGCCATTGTGTTTTTGTATGGGCGGTTCGCCGGTGAATCGGGTCCGAATCGACCCCAAAACCGGCTTCCGACCGGCCGATATATCATAATTTGTACCATTCATCGGGAGTGACGGGGCGGCACGCATCGATTGACGGTGTCAGGGGCAAAACCCAGGGACGAGAGGAATACAAATCAGCAGTTATGATGCCGTGAGGCGGGTGTAAACAGCCGTTAAAACAGTACGAGCATTTATGTGAAGTCACGGCCTTGTCATACTGTAAGCACGCTCGTTCTTTACGGGACCGACGTCCGTCCGGTGGGATTCCCCCGGCTGGGACGGCCCGAACGGCGCGCGTGCCCCCACCCACCCACCTATGCAACTGAAACAGTTACTCTCAGACGACGATGCCGTGAGCCCGGTCATCGGGGTCATCCTGATGGTCGCGATTACGGTTATTCTGGCCGCAGTGATCGCAACGTTCGTCCTCGGACTCGGTGAGCAGGTGAGTTCCACCGCTCCGCAGGCGAGTTTCAACTTCGAGTTCGAGGAGACCCAGGACAACGTCGACGGACGACTGACGATGACCCACGACGGCGGTGACTCGATCAAGGCCAACGAACTGTTCCTCCGCGGGCAGAACGGGTCTAATGCACAGAGCACCTTCGGATACGACGTGACGTGGACCGAGATGATCAGTAATCCGAGTGGATACGGTGCGACTACCGACGGCACCGCGAGCGCGTCAATCGGCAGTACGAGCGCGGTGACCGGTGGAGACTTCCTCGAAATCGGTATCGGGACCGACGGACAGATGCGACTCATCTTCGAGCAACAGCAGGGCGACAGTTCGGCCACCATCGCGACGTTCGAGGGCCCAGACGCGTAACCGACGCGTCAGTTTCCCGTTCGATCAGCGAGTATACTTCGCTGTCTTGCAGTCTTTATTATTTCTCTTCCCGAGTTCATCGGTTAATTACTGCGTATGTCGAGTCAAAATAGATAAGTAACGGTCATAACAACAGATGTCGCATGCAGGTACGCCAACTGCTGGAAGACGACGACGCAGTCAGCCCCGTTATCGGGGTCATCCTGATGGTCGCGATTACAGTTATTCTGGCTGCGGTCATCGCCTCGTTCGTGCTGGGACTCGGTGGCAGTCAGCAAGAGACACCGCAGGCGTCGTTCTCCTGGGAGTTCACACAGTACAACGATTCTGCTACTGCTCCGGAACCGGAAGGTCTCGCGGAGATAACCCACGACGGCGGCGACACGATCAAACACACCGAGTTGGTGTTTCGAGGGAGCGGGTTCCGAGAGGCTGCAGGCACCGACAGGAACATCAGCAGCGGTGACGCCGGAGAGAACTGGCCCGGAGTCGCAGCCAGCGGATCGCTGGGCGACACCTCCGCCGTCGTCGGCGGTGACAGGGTGAGAATCGGGGCGACGAACGATTACGAGTTCTCGCTCGTCTGGGAACCTGAAGAGGGCGACACCTCCGCCACCCTCGCCGAGCAGACCGGCCCCGACGCGTAACGACCCATTACTCCATTTTTTCGGTTCACCGGTCGATTAACGACTCGTTTACTCGCAGAGATTATTTTCATCATTCTGTAGCTGGAACGCCTCACTCGGCCGTTGAGCCGACCCGAACGTATAATGCGCATAGCAAGTAACGGCTTTGATATGCAGGTACGCCAACTGCTAGAAGACGACGACGCCGTCAGTCCGGTCATCGGGGTCATCCTGATGGTCGCGATTACAGTCATTCTGGCCGCCGTCATCGCCTCGTTCGTACTGGGGCTCGGCGGCAGCCAGCAGCAGACACCGCAGGCATCGTTCTCGTGGGATTACGAGGATGTCGGAGACGACGACACAGAAGGAATTGCAACCGTCTCTCACGACGGAGGCGATTCGATCAAAGTTTCTGAGCTAAAGTTCCGCGGAAGCGGATTCCTCGGTGGGGCGCCGTCCGGATATGGAACAGGAGGCGTTGAATCTGCTGGGGAGACCTGGACCGCTCAGAACGCATCCGGCTCGATCGGAGACACCTCAGCAGTTGTGGGAGGCAATACGGAATCAATCACTGCATCAAGCGATTATGATATTTCCCTCGTCTGGGAACCTGAGGAAGGCGACACCTCCGCCACCCTCTCCGAGCAGACCGGCCCCGACGCATAACCGACCACGCACTTTTGACTTTCTTCACACCGGTCAGCGACAGCTATCGGCGAGGCACACCCGCGGCAGGTTTATCAGGC
>NZ_JAQCNH010000047.1 GCF_028275115.1 Halorientalis sp.
GCCGGCGTCAGTAAACCGCAGGGAGGCACGCACAGTTCGGTCAGAATCGTGCTGGAAGAGAGCTAACGCATAGGCGAGCATCTGGGGCCGATAGTGGTCAGCCATCTCGGCGGTCGAGGTTGCCGAGAGGTCATTCGTCTTGTAGTCGATGATGTGGTAGCTGTCGGGCGTCACGAGCAGGCGGTCAATATCCCCAACAATACGAGCCCCGTCAAGCCGGGCCACAACGGAGTACTCATCATAGGTCGCCTGGAGCTTGGTATTGGCCTCAATGTGGTCGGCAAATTCGACCGCATCTGCAGCGTGAGTAACTGCATCATCGAGATCACTCTGCGTGGGCTCTTCCCCGGCCATTCGGCTCAGACGCCGAATCAGTGTTGGCCATTCGTCTCTGGGTGGACGGAGTTCGTTAATTCTGTGTACGACCGTCCCAAATGTTGTCGGACTCAGACCAGCTGACTCGTCGGTTCCCGTGGACCTGTGTCCGTCACCAGTTGCTTCTGCGACCGCATTTACGAGCGTCGTCGCCGCAATACGTTTCGAAGGCGACTGCATCGGTGGTGACGGAATCGAGATTGCTGGATCCGACTCCTCGCTGGTGTCGTCGCTGTCCCAGTCGACTGGACGGGGTGGCTTGCGAATCATATAGCTAGCGCCGTCGATCTCTCCACGAGCCTGTCCGTCTCGCATCGCCTGACCAATGAGTTCACCGTCCAGAAGAGCTGGCTGAAGCCAGTCTCGCCACCGAGTTGCCTCGTCGAACGCAGCGGGCTCGCCGAGTTCGATGGCACCATTATCGGCAACGTCGATCTCGAGTGTCCCACAGAGCAACAGGTGATCTCGCGTTCGTGTACACGCAACATAGAGGAGCCGTTTCGACTCCGCCCGCTCCTGAGGACGCGACCGTCGGTCGGCGTACTCGTGAACGGCCGTCTTCTCGATGGAGAACGCATCGCCCGGATTCGGCCCACCAACCGCCGGCACCGGCGGTGCGTCATCAGTTCCGTCCACGAGTCGAACGTAGCCATGGTCGTCGACGGAGCGGCCGAAGTTGAGATCACTCCCGAGATCGGGAACCGTGACGATCGGGAACTCGAGTCCCTTCGCGGAATGGATCGTCATAATCCGGACGCCCTCGGCGTCACCGGGAATATCTGCCTCCCCCTCACGAGGGTCGATCTCGGCTTGGCGGTCGATCCGATGGAGCAACCCGGCAGCGGTGTGAACACCGTTTTCGCTCCACGTGCGGACCTGGTCGCGGAACTTCTCGACGTTCGCGACGGCCTGTTGACCGCGTTCATCAGCACTCACACTCGCCAGATACCCTGTGTCGTCGATCACTCGGGACAGCAGGCGGTTCCACGGGAGGACACCATCTTCGGACGGCGTCGCACAGCCGCTGAGTGTCCGCCAGGTTGTGAGCAGGTCGAAGGCGTCAGCCAGCTGTGGGTCGTCCGTCTCGGCGAGTGCGTCCCACACTGACGCAGCTTCTGCGACAGCCGGTGCGAGGCGGTCATCGGTGAAGCCAAACAGCGGCGACCGAAGGACCCCGTAGAGGGACACATCGTCGGTCGGGTCACCAAGCACCCGAAGCAGATTCGTCAGCGCTTGGACCTCAGGCGTATCGTAGAATCCGACGCCACCGACGACAGTGTAGGGGATGTCGTACTCTTCGAGGGCCCTTTGATACCGATCCAAATGCGTTCGCCGGCGGAGGAGGATTGCCGTGTCGTCCGGCGTCGCATCACGATGAGCACCTGTATCGGGGTCTTGGACTTGCGGCGAATCGTCGAACAGGTGGGTCAATCGAGCAGCGAGCGCCTGCGCTTCGGCCTCGATGGTATGATCGAGCGCACCGTCGGCGACCGGATGGTCGTCGCCGAAGAGTTC
>NZ_JAQCNH010000054.1 GCF_028275115.1 Halorientalis sp.
TGTCGGTCACACTCCCGACTGAGACGACGAACTGTTCGCGCGTCTCAACCGGGTGGTTTCTCGCAGAACTGTGGGGCCTCGGACGCGACCGGGCTGGGGAGTTCCTCGATGGACACCGCGCCTGAATCGGCGTCGGCGCGCCCCAGCCAAACAGAAAGGCTGGCCGCTGCAGACACGCTTACTTCCGCCGACCGCCTTCGAACCGATATGGTTCAGTACTACTGTTTTTCACACCGTCGGCAGACGACCAGTCCCGGCTACCGGGGCCACTCCGATGCAGACTTTCGGAAACTGACGCCGTCGGACCTCGACGGGAATGAAACCTGTGGATGTGCGGGCGGTCGGTGTACCAACTCCGCAGAGTACGCCTGGGACGGCGACGGCGCCGGTCCCGACCCGGGAACAACGGACTGACACGGTAGGTCACGCGGGGAACGTCCAGTCGCCCCTCACAGAACCCACACATCGGCTGGTCGGACTCGCGAACCGCCCGTGCAATCGCTCACCGCGACGGCGCGATAGCCGCTCGGACCGATACCGAACCGTCGAAGTGGCTCCGTGACGCTCCTCGTGCAGTTGCTCACAGACGCCGGCGAGGCGTTCGGGCCAGTTCTCGGTGTTCCTCGGTAGCGAGGACGGACCCTCGGGCTTGCGTCTCGGCGGGCCCGGTATAGTCATGCTTTTTTGAGCCACGACAGAGTCTCTCGAACACCTCAGTTCGCTCTCGCGGGGGCTTCGAGCGCGGTCGGGAGACGAGTGCGACCGACCTGGGATAGCACGGACTCGTCACTACTGCCGCTGTACCGCCAGCACGGGTGTGTCGCTGTCCTGGATGACCCGTTCGGTGATACTCCCGAACAGGAACCGACCGGCGCCACTCCTTGCGTGTGTGCTCATGATGGTCAGGTCGGCCCCGACGCGGGCCGCGTAGTCGGTGATGACCCGCGCTGGACTCCCGACTTCGACCACCGACTGTGCGTCGACGGCGTCACTATCAATCCCTTCGATAAGATCGTTCGCTGCCGCGGCCCGCTCGTCCCGCAGTTGCTGTAGCTGCTCGTCGTCTCGGTCAGCGGTTCCGAGCCCGCTCGACAGCTCTACCACAGAGAGAACGTGTACCGTCGCGCCGTACCGGCGTGCGTGGCTGAACGCGTGGGCGGCGGCGTCGGCGGCCGCCTCGCTGCCATCGGTCGGCAGAAGGATAGTGTCGTACATCGGTTCCGACTACCTGTCGTGCGCGTATCAACGTTGGCCCATGGCCAGTCAGTGACGACGCGCAATGAGAACCGCGTCTGCGAGTACGTCGTGGCCGATTGGCACAAGCTGGATGACGCCACCGATCAGGAACACCTGTGCCCCGAAGAGTACTGTGGGAGAGGCGACCGTCAGGCCGAGCAGACCGAGCGTTGCGACCCCGCTGATACCGTACACCAGTCGTTCCTGATAGCGGAGTTGCGGACTCCCCCAGTTGTCGACGGCCGTCACGACGTATCCAGCTCCGATGACCGCGAACCACGGGTGCCAGTAGGCGTACCGCAGCCACTCCAGCGGGAGGGCACCGGCAACCGCGGCGAGGTTGACGACCGTCGCGGCCAAGTTGAGCACACCCCATACTATCCAGACCCGGTTCCGACGGACGGTCGGTGCGGTGTAGACGATACCGATAGCGACGATACCGATGGTCAGCACGAGCCACAACCCGACGATAGAGGTGATGGGACCGAGAGGCGCCAGACCAGGACTCGTCGCGAACACCCAACTCAGCCCCCACCCGATGACACCCTCTACGAACCCCGCGAGCAACAACCCGTCGCCCGGAACCGGCGGCGTCACCAGCCGCCGGAAGTACGTCGCGAGGGCGACACTCGAATTTCGCAACCGGCCGACGCGGCTGTTACGCTCCGCCACGGGTAGTACGATGCCGCCAGCGGCCAATACACGTCCAACCTGGACTATCAGTGCGGGTCATGCGAATATCATATTCAAGAACCGGACGTTCCTAACTCCTTTGCCGATAGCAGTGTCTATCAGGTGACCTGAACCAGTCCGTGTGTGGTTTCAGTCCGGTCGCTCGTCGACAGCGCCACAGACGTTGCAGACGCTCGCGCCGCGGTCTTCGTCGTAGACTAGCGACCCTTCGCCACAGGCAGCACAGGGTGTGTAGCTGACCGAACTCCCGTACCGCGGCTCTGGACCGGTATCCGTTTCCGACCCGCCACGAATCCACAGGAGGACCCGGCTCTTGACCAAGTCGAACAGTCGTCGCATCGTCTTTACCAACGGGTTAGACACAAAAAGGCGTGCGGTCCTGCGAGTGAGCGACCGTGAACCCCTGGCCACGGTCGTGAGCGGTCGGAAGCACAGTTCCTTTTCCGGCGGGGACGGCGACACTACGACAGTTGCTCGCTATGAATATCTGTGCCTCGATGTGAACTCCCCTGTCCTACCGCGCTCGGGGCTCCTCGCCCCTCGCTTGTCGAGGGCAGGGCTTCCTGTTTCTGTGTCGGAGTTTATCCCCGACGTGGGCACAGGGATTCCAGACTCCCCAAGCGACGTTCCGTCACAGGTGGTTCGGAGCGTCCCACTCCTACCGACCGGACACTCAGCCACAACCGACGGTGCGCGCTTCTTCTCGCGTTTGAACACCACCGGAGGCGTGACGAGTATCGTACTGTTAATATTGACCGTAGGGACAGTACAGTCATGCCGTGCAGTGAACCTAGACGACGACGACGCTGTATCCCAGCCCTACTCACTCGCTCCGCTCGTTCCCTGCGGACAGAGGCTTAGCGCCTGTAGTCAGCTAAAAGGGACTGTTGTGGTCCACAAACTCAAAATGGAGTCTGTTGCTGACTCCTCTGAATACGTTGTTGTCGGTGCCGACAGCTATCTTGATACAGCGAGAGAATCCCGCCGTTCACGGCGGGCGTGAATCGCGTCCATTTCAGGAACCATTCATCACAGTACTTCCACCCTGAAATTTATTTTTCTCAACACATAATATGACATACACCGAGGCGGCCTGACCGCCCAACTAAACGGATACTATCGGATTCATGGGAATCTACATTCGAAGGAATCCCCTTCAGGTCGCTGGATTCCCAGTCCGGTAACTCTGAATCCCCATGCCGGGGATAGGAGTAACGGCGGTCTGGCCCCGCCAGGAGACCCGCCATGCCGACTGGTCTGCAAGCCAGTAAATATCCCACCGCCTGCGGTGCGGGAAGCCTTGTCGTCGTCGGGCTACGCCCGACTGCTTGAGGGAGCTTCGCTCCCTCTCCGTTTGTACCGAGGAGGAGGTCACACTAACACAAAATGTATTGCTGAGAGGTTCTGTTGTACAGGCGATGAGTGTACCGACTGACAGCGAGGTTGGGAGCGACCAGCAACGGTGCCTCTTGTGGTGTGCGGGCGCGGTGGAGGCAAGATGAAACCTGCTCCGTTCAACTACCACAGACCGTCGACAATCGAGGAGGCCCTCACACTGCTCAGCGAGACGCAGGGCGCGGAACTGATGGCCGGTAATCAGTCCCTCGGACTCGACATGGCGAGTCGGAATAAACGCCCCGATCACATCGTCGATCTTGACGCTGTGGACGAACTGTCCTTCCTCGACGTCACGAATGAACGCGTCGAGGTGGGTGCGATGGTGACACACCGGACGATCGAACGGTCCGAAGAACTCGACCAGGCACTCCCGATGTTACCCGAGTCCGCCAAGATTGCTGGCCTGAGCGTCCGTAATCGGGGAACCATGGGTGGGAGTGTTGCCGAAGCGGACCCCGCTGGAAACTACCCCGCTGCCCTGCGCGCTCTCGAGGGCAGTATCAATCTCCGGTCACTCCAGGGTGCACGGTCGGTGCCAGCCCGGGAGTTCTTCACATCGTACATGTCTACAGACATGCGTGAAAACGAACTTGTCGAGTCGGTGACTGTCGACCGGAGTCAGTTCCCCATGGACCGGACAGGGATGTCCTTTATCGAACTCAAACGGAGCGCCCTGGGGTGGGCCGACGTTAGTGCAGCCGCGGCCGTTCGTGTCGCAAAGCCCGACGAGTCCGAGCCAACAATCGAACACGCCCGATTAGCGCTCGCAAACGTCGCCGACGTTCCTCCGGCCGTCGACGCAGTTCCACGGGAACTCGAAGGCGAACCACTGACCGAGTCGGCCGCCGAAGCGGTCGAACGTGCGGCCACAGCGGCCGCCGATCCGAGCGAAAAGGTCCATACCGATGGCGAATTCAAGCCGGACATCGCCGGGACCTACGGCCGGCGTGCGATCGAACGTGCGTACGACCGAGCAACTGCAGACTCTACATGAACCGGCCGATGGAGTCACCCGACGATAGCAGTAACTGGCGTCTTTAGCCAGTCCGAGCGAGGGATTCCCGTTTCACGGGCGGTCAAGGCGAATGCCCTGGGGTTGAAGCCAGCAACTCGTGATACGAGCCGTCAACTGAACACACCTCTAATCGAGAGACGGCGATGGACTACGGTCACCGCTACTACGCCTACCCGACACAAACGGTAGCCGGTGAACTGGACCGTCATATCGGCATTTATCGCCAAGCCTACAACTTCACCGGTACGAATACGAGAACGTGGACGCCGACGACATTGGCTCCGCCTATAAACACCACTACCGGCTCCCCAACTGGAAAGACGAGTTCCCCGTCTTCTCGGAGGGCAATCCGAAGACTCTGCAACGAACCGTCACACGGTTCTATCAGAACCTCTCGAACCTGGAAGACCAGAAAGAGAACCGGAACAGGGTCGGGAAACTCACGTGGAGGTCACCGACGGAGTTCCAGAGTATGCCGTTTTTGCAGTCTGGCTTCGAACTCAAAAATACGAGTGGCCGACACGCGACACGCTGACTCTCCAAAATCGGAGACATCACCATCCGCTACCACCGCGACATCTCGGATGAAGCATCTATCAAAGAAGTCATATCAAGAAGGAGACGACCGGTGACTGGTTCGTCTCGCTCGGCCTCGAAGCCGACGACGCCGACCTGCCTGAGAAACCCCACGTGGACTCGTTGGACACGAGCAACAGCGTGGGCATCGACCTCGGCATCCTGAACTGCATCCACACCAGTGATTGGAAGCCCGTGGAGTGGGTCGGCCTCGAGCATAAGTACGAGCGTCTTCGCCGTGAGCAACGCAGGTTGTCTCGTAATTCGTGGCCCAAGACCGGCCTGCTGACGCTCGCCGCATGTATAAGTATCTACTGACTACTGCGGTTGGAATTTATACTAGTTCCCGAGATCGCGGCTCACACCCGTTCGAGGACAGAGCAGTTCACACTGCGGCACAGACGGTTTCCTCGCCCTCACGGTTCCGGCTGTCTCCGCCGTGGCCGCTGTGACCGGGAAGCCACGGACGCCTGAGAGGCAGCGTTCTACGATTCGGAACTCACCCCCGGGGAGTGTCTCATTGTCTTCACTCTCTATGCTGACACGCTGCTCAGAATCACCCAGATCGCGGCTCTCCTCTCGCCGTATCACACGGCGCGTCGTGGCTGGGAGGACTCGAAACCGCGTTCTGTCGTGGTTTCAAACCGTCCGGGAGCCGGGCTCCCAGACAGTCGATAGGCAGACGTAGGTCGGTCAACGGCCTATCCCAGAGGCTCGTCAGTGGACTCCCATGCTAACGACCTGACGCGGGAGCGGACGGTCGGACTCGGTGCGAGCAGATGGGCGTCAGCCCGGCCGTTCGGCGGGCGGGATGACGTCGAGGCTGTGCAGAAGTTCGACGGAGCAGGACCCGAGGCGGCTCTCGTCGGGGTGGACGAGTTCGTCGTCGGCCGTCGGTTCGGCGAAGGGAAACTCCGCGACATCGGGCGGCCACCACCAGGGGACGATGCGCTCCAGCAGCGACGGGGGCCTGATGACCTGCAGTTCCCAGGTGTCGGTGCCGACTTGGTCGCCGTCGGGGGTCTCTATCGCGTCCACGTCGCAGGTGGCGACGGTCTCGAACCGGAGTTCGACGGTCCGGCCGGCGCTGACGAAGTCGGTCACCTCGCCGAAGACGTACTGGCCGTCCCGGCGGACGCAGTAGTTCGCTTTGACGCTGTCTTCGCTTCCGTTGGGGCCAGGGATCGAATACTCGAACCGGGGTCGCTCGTACTCGTAGGCGATGGTAACGGGCGTCGTAGCCATCTGTCCGTTGTTCGTACGCCAATTGCGACTGCAGGCGTATCGGCGTTCGGGTCGCCGGTCGGTTGCCGGCTCGCGGGAGCCCGGCTGGCACGACACGCGTGCCGACAGAGACAGTTCAGGCATGGAGTTCACAACCGTCACCCGTGACCTGTCGGCACTGCCGGACGCGGTCCGCGGAGTGTTTACCGGTCAACGTGACATCCTCCTCGGCGTAAATGGAGAGGGAGCGAAGCTCCCTCAAGCAGTCGGGGGTAGCCCGACGACGGCGAGGCTTCCCGAACTGCAGTGTGGAATGTTTGCTGGTCTACAGTTCTATAACTTATTCTTGTGGGGCTATTCTCCCCGTCGATGTATCGAACAAGTGGACTGATGGCTGTGCCACACGGCCGTTACTCCTTAGCCTCGCCATGAGGGCTCAGAGTTATTTTCTGTCGCATATTCTCCGCCGCATTACAGTCTGCATTCCCGAGCATACCGTACGACTCACACACGTACAATCCGCGTTCTACCCGGTTTGAGCTCCGGTCGTCACTGCAGTCCGAGCGGGTCTTCGACGTATTCCACTCGTTCTGCTTCAGCACCTCAACACTGCGTTCCCCAGCATCTCCGAACTGCGGACCGGCGGACAGGAAATCGGGGCGGGCCCCGCGACGTTTCTCGGAACTACGGTCGGTCTGCAGGCACCGGTCGACTCGTTCTACATCGTGATCGCCATTCTGCTCGGAGCGGTAGCCTTCGAGGCGTCCACCTTCCCGACGGCCACCGTCGAGTTGCGACATAACGACGTTGACTACCCTCACCGAGGATGCGGTCGCTCTGCCGGGACTCCTCGCCGCGCTCGTCGGCGTCGCTGCGACACGCATCACCGGGAACACCGCATACGACGCCGCAACCGCAGTCGTGATCGGGATTCTCCTGACGGTGTTCGCGGTGGCACTGGTAATCGGAAACAAGCGGCTCGTCGTCGGCGAGAGTCTCTCCGCGGACTCAAGCGCAAGTTACGCACGGCCGTCGAGTCCTATGACGGCGTTGTCGATCTCGACGACTTCCGGACGATGTTCACCGGGGCTGGCAGGGTACTCGCCACTGCGGACGTGAGCTTCGACCCGGAGTTCGTGACCGGCGATATCGACGAAGACGTGCAGCGGATCGAGCAGGCACTCGTCGACGTCGACGGTCGGGTAGAGTTGGTGTACATCGAGCCGGAACTGTGACTGTCTATCGTCGTTCGAGCCCGTCCGGCGGCCACTCAGTGTCTCGCTGAAGCGCGTCTCGTGTTCCCGAAAACACGCGTTGTCGACGCAGCACACAGCCCCTGTCCACGGGTGTTCCGAACAGACGAACAGACACGAGACTGTGCTTACGGATTATCCGGTCGCGCTCGGGACAAGCCACGCCATCATTGCCTTCCGCTGTTGGTGCGATAGTTTGGTCGCCGTGAGTGCCCCGGTTCGCCATTCTTGATGACTCGTGACGTGCTCCAGATCGAGCGTGACGCCAACGACGGGGTTCCGCACTGACCGCGTCGTAGAGGCCCTCGACGCCTGTCTCGTTCGGTATTACACGCCAAGCGGGCAGTCAGCAGTAGTTTCATATTGACGCCTTCGTTGTACTCCGGTATGTCAGACGAAGATCCAGCACAGGAAGCGGAATTTCATGGTGTCCTCTTCACTAGACTGCAGGACCACATTCGTGAGTCCGAGACGGTTTTTGCGGAGCCTGTAGCGGAGAAGACAGTGGATAGCGGTTACACCGATATCTACGTTCCCAGTCCGCTGAATGGCGATCTAGTCATCGAGGTCAAACGCGATGACGTCTACCCACGCGACCGAGATGTCGTCCGACAGGCTCGGGACTATGCAGACGACCTCGGAACCGAGTTTTTTGCCACCTGTACCTCGAAAGACCTCTTTCTCTACCACTACGACGGCGAGTACGACGTATCCGAGATAGAATTCCTGTACTTCGATCTTCGTCAGAAGCAGCTTCGGGAGTTCGTCGACGAACTGCTTTCTGCGGTCGTCCACGTCCACGAGCAGGGACAGCTCCCATCACAGCAGGAGCGTGAGCGAATCGTCGGTATCCTTCGGAGTTTTCACGCCTCTGTCTGGCCAACGTACAAGGCACTGGCAGCGGAGAAACACGGACGTAACGAGCGGTTCACGCAGGCGTTTAACGACTGGATCAGGGAAAACGACTATCTGTCTCTCTCAGACGACGAGCAGTTTGAAATCGCCGCCAAGCAGTATGCGTACCTGCTTACCAACAGAGTCCTGTTCTACGAAGTCGTCCGGGAGAAGACCCGTGCTGAATACGAGTCTGATGTCGGTGGGATGGTGACGCCGATCGAGACTGAGAGTGGCTTTCCGCTTGCCCCGCTCACTGATTACACGACTACCGAGAACCTGGCCCGGCATCTTCGCCAGCAGTTCCAGACTGTCGTCGACGAGGTGGACTATCGTCCGGTATTCCAGGAACACTCAGACCTGTTTGCCGCGTTTCCAGAGAACCAGAAAGCACTGGGAATGCTGGAGGATTTCGTCGCTAATATCGAGTCAGAGCGGATTACCGAACTTGACGAGGACCTTCTCGGTGAAGTCTACGAACAACTGATCCCTGCTGACGAACGGAGAGAACTCGGGCAGTTTTATACACATCCCCGTATCGCCGAAACACTCGCCGAATGGGCCATTGCTCGCCCGGATGAAGGAATTGGGCGACCCTCCGAGGAACGGCCTCGTGTCCTCGACCCTGCATGCGGAAGTGGGACCTTCACCGTGGAGAGCTACAACATTCTGCGAAACCTATACACACAGGCGGAGCATCAAAAACTGATCGACGGACTGGTGGCTGTCGACATCAACCGTTTTCCGCTCCATCTGACGGCACTGAATCTCTCGTCACAGAATATTCAAGAAGAGACGGACCATCTCCACATTTTCGATGATAGCTTCTTCAATATGGACCCCGAAACGAATCGGCTCGTCGATACGCGGATCAACGCTGCTGAAGGCTCTAATGAAGAAATTGGGAAGTTCGATGCTGTTGTGGGCAACCCCCCGTACATTCGCCAGGGGGACCTCCATCCGAGCAAAGAACATTTTCGGGGACACCTCCGCGTCTTCGGTCGGGAGGGCTACACGACATATCTCGATGGCTCAAAGTCGCTCAGCGGGAAGTCCGACGCGTATGTCTATTTCATCACCCATGCGACTCAGTTCCTCCGGAACGGCGGCCGCCTCGGGTTTATTATCCCAAACAAATGGCTGACCTCACGGTACGGTGAGTCACTTCAGCAATTCTTATTCGACCACTACAAAATCGAAGGCGTCGTCGGGTTCACAGCGCGGGCGTTTGAGGACGCGCTGGTCGATACAGTCCTGCTCATGATAGAACGGTGTCACGACCAGGAACAGCGCGAAGATACGACGATACCGTTCATCAGGATTCGAGAACCGATGGACGCTGACGACATTATCGACACAGTTGCCGTTGATTATCAGACGCCTGACGGTGCGTACATGGAAATCCGGGACCGACCGGCGTACCGCGTGGCTGCTGTTGAGCAGTCCTACCTGATGGAAACCGGCCCAGGAAAGCTCCTGCCGTACATCCGTGCTCCGAGTGAGTTTATCGAACTGCTCGAACACCAGGCGCTGGTCCCGTTAGATGACGATATTGGTGATATAAAACGCGGAACGATGACCGGCGCGAACGGGTTCTTCTTTGTGAATGAGGAAGCTCGCCAGGATTGGGATATCGAAGACCGATTCCTTCAGCCGGCGATTAAGAGTATCAGCGATGTGGATTCGCGTGTCGTCCGTGCCGAGGACACCGAAAAGTACCTGTTCGACATCCATGAGTATGTCCAGCAGGTTGAGCGTGATACTGGGGGCCTTGCGGGTGACTCCGCTCTCGTAACCCGAGTCAAAAACGCGCTTGAGCGGGATGGCTACTCCGGTGCCCGATCGTATATCGAGTGGGGAGAACGTACGGAACATCACACTGGTCGAACCTGTGAGAACCGAGAGGTGTGGTTCGATCTTGGTAGTTTAAATCCACCTGAGATATTACATCCCAAGTTCTTCAACGAACGTGTCTATACGATAGCGAACCCAGACCGGCTCATGCCGTCGAATGCCATCGACTGCATCAATCTTGATGAGTCAGTTGATTCTGACGCGATGGTCGCCTTTTTCAATTCGACAGTGTATAAAGCGCTTCTCGAAACATGGGGGCGAGCAGAAGGCGGTGGTGCACTCCAGCTCATGACCTACGAAGTGTCTTCGGTCCCTGTGCTGGACGTCAGAAAACTCGACAGTGACACGCGGGAACGGCTCGCTGATGCAAAAGACCGGCTCATCGAAGGGAACGACGGTGCACAGACGGACATCGATACACTCATTTTGGACATTCTCGGTCTCGAACTGTCTGTCGAGCGGTTCAGAGAGCTCTACGAAGGGATGGTTCAGCGTCGGATTAGCAGTGGTGCAGACGTCGAACTGCTGGTTGAAGACGTCGAGGAGTTCGACGGGGAGGTGACACGGACGTTTTCACGGGAGAAGGGCGAAGCAACCAATATTTCAGAGTACATGTAGCCGCCGAACAGTTCCTCTCGTCTTCGGCCAACAGTTGTTTCCGAATTTAATCGCCCCCGTCGCGCTCACACTGGTGCCCGACCGCGATGAAGAAAGTCTCGTCGCTCATCGGTTAAACTGAGCGTCATCCGAGCCCAGCCCGCCAGATCTGAATCCGGTCGTTGTCATCGATGGCACTGAACTTCCCGCCCCGGTCGGGGACGTTGTCCGGACTGACTCGCCGAACCGAGTGGAGGAGCTCTTGACCACTCCAGGCAACGTCGCCTATCATCAGACGTTCTTCGAGCCGCTTATCGACGTACTGGACCAGATTGTACAGAACGGTCGCGACGGTGACGGAGTATGCCTGGATTCGACGCTCGCTGTAGCCACATTTCGCCCGGCGGCGGCTCTCGGCCTCTCGTACCGCGGTTTCGATGCCCCACCGGTTTCGGAGCTGCTGTTCCGGCTTCGCAATTGCGCTCGTCGATGTCCGTATCGCGACGAGGATTGCGTGACTACGGTCGCGATTGTCGACCACAGTCTCTGCGGGCGGGACCGGCTGAGCAAACGCGTTCGACAGCGGTGAGAAGCCCCTGTCCCCGAAGCGGACGCGTTTCGGTGTGGCGATGTCGCCGGTCTCAGTTTCATCGAGTCGCTCTTCGACATCCCCGTGGTCTCTACAGAGAAAACAGGCCGAGTAACACGACACGAGTCGAACACCGGCTCACAGCCGCGTCATGCGACTCGTCAGTGCCGAGTCGCAGAAGCAGGTCACGAATGGTAAACGTACTATTACAAAACAATAAATGTCACTCTGCAGTTATAGTAACTGAGGAGGCCACTCACAGACCACCCGAAACACTGTGGAACAACGCGCCGACATGGACGCGGGGTACTCATTCACGATGATTTGCAGGGATCGCACGGTGTCGGCTGTCCGATCCTGAGTCGGCGGTGGTTGTCGAAAAAGCGGGACTGAGCGTTTCGAAGCGTCCCGTTCAGCCGCCACAGCCGACGACGTCGAGCAGGATGAATTTCGCGACGAGCTCGAAAAGCGGCGGGAGATAGCCGCTATCGTGGTCCGTATCGACCGGTTCAAAAATCCGCGTGCGTCGAGTCGCGTGCCGCGTGAGTTCCACGCTGTACGCGGTCATCTGTCGGACGTGCTGGCGAACGCGACTGGACGTGTCTGCTGGACGCAGTCACCGAAGACGGTGATTGTTTCTCCTCCCGACTCGGGGAGTATCTCATCGCCGCACGCCCAACACATACCATCGCAGAATTATGTGAAGAATTCGAAAATGAACTGGCCGTGGTACCGGATGGCGCACCACACTTTCGGGCGCTGGCAGTCGCGACCTGGAGGCGCGATGCAACTCATGTCACGTCGAGAAGCCACCACCACTTCCAGTAGAATTTGCCGTCTTCGGTGCGCGTCCAGTTGTCGAACTGATACGGACTGTGGGTTTCGGTGGCGTGGAGCCGTCGTCGGCGGCAGACTGCCGGCGACGAGACAGCGTCGCCGCATACGACCGCCGTTCCGAGCGGTGGTCAGCGACGAGAAGAACCGGTCGTTGAGTGACCGATTCGCTGGACTAGCCCTGCGTGCCCGGGTGCCGTCCGGGCTACCCGGGGCAGCGGTTCACAACTGTTCTGAAACAACAGACGTACCAGAGACCAGAAACGTCGTCAGCCGTAATCCAACCTCCTGAGAACTGGCAAGCGAGGCTCTGTTCGTCTAACCGGCAGTCCAACCCGATGCCGAAGCGCCTGCTGTAGTAGTCTCGGGCATCTCGTGATGTGTGGCTGAACAGGGAATCTCACCCCGCTGGCGAGACCGTGTTCGATCCGTGTAGAGTTGGTCGTGAACGAACTGCTGTTCCTATCCCGAAACACGTTGTCAAACGCTGTCTGCCTGGTCTCCTGCATCTGTTTCCCCCATCGTGGCGTGCCGGTGCCGTTCCTCTTTGATTTCCGGGTGGTCGACGGCGACGGAATCTTCGATACCGTGTTTGGTCAGTGCCGCCAGTGCAGGGCAGTCTTCGTTACTATCGACGCCCAATGCGTACCGACGTATCGCCCGAGGAGTCCGGCGCTCCAGATGGCCTCGTCGTACCTGCATGGCGACCTACTCAGCGCCCGATTCACGGACGCCCGCTGGTCTGGCGCGAGTTCGCTCGGGCGGCCCAGTGCGAGCTATCGGTGGCCGCCCGGTCCGGTGGCCGCGTCTCGAACCGGTTGAGCCAGGCGCACACCGTGGCTCTGACACGCCGTACCACCGGTCGTCGCCACACTCCCTGTCCGTGAGTGCCACGACAAGCCCTGTAGGGCCTTTCGAGGGCTCTGTGTCGCTGACCCCTTCCCGCAACGTCCCCACGATGTGTTCCAGAACCGTCTCCACTATCGGCGTCAGCCGCCGAGATTACAGCCGCTTTCTGTGCTGTCCCGGCAGGGAGCATCGTGCTGCACTCACCTTGACGGTCGGCCCGTCAGCGACTCTCCAGCCAGTCGATGGGGTTCGCCTCGAACGGGTCGCCGCGCTCGTCGCCGACACTATCCTCGGAGCCGCTCTCGGTGTGGGTGGCCTCGGCCGTGTCGGTCGTCGGCGCCTCCATGGTGGTCGCGGCGGCCGGAGCGGTGTCGGTTCCATCGGCGCCCGTTGCCGTGGTGTCCCGGGACTGATTCCAGAGCAATGCCGTGACGGCTCCGAGTGCGAGCGCAAGTGCGACCGTCAGCAGGGACCGTCCACCGCCACCCGCAGGCTGGCCGGCGCCGACCTGCTCCGCCGCTTCGCCCGTTTCCCCCTGTGGTGTGGCGGGGCCGCCCCGGAGTCGGTTCCAGAGCGCAGTTCCGATGACGCCGAGGGCGGCGCCGACTCCCAGAGAAGCCGCCGTAGTGGGGCCGTCCTCGCCGCCGAGTGCACCTGCGGTCATTGCGAAGGCACCGCCGGCCGCGCCGGTGGCGACGGGTTCGGGTTCGGCGACGGCCTCCTCGGCGTCGGCGATGGCCTCGTCCTCGTCGACGCCCAGGAGTCGAGACTCCGCGGGCGTGCCGGCGTTGACGTGGTCCTCGAGCGCTTGGAAGAACTCGTTGACGAGGTTGTCAGCGACGCTGCTCAGCGCACGTTCGCCCATGTTCGCAGTAATGCCCGACACGTCGGCACTGGCCTCCCAGACGACGGTCGTCGTCCCGTCGCCGTTGTCCCGGAGCGCCTGCCGGATCGATACCTCGAAGCAGTTGCGGCTGGCCTCACCGCTCGCCTCTATTTCGAGCCGGTTGGGACGGTCCGTCTCGGCCACCACACCGTCCACGTCGAAGAAGGGCTTGACGCTGCCGACGCCAACCGCGAGTGTCGCGGTCAGTTGCGAAGGGGTTTCGAGGGTCATCGACTCACAACCCGGCGCGGCGTCTTGGAGGATGTCCGGATCGGTGACGTACTTCCACAGCTCTTTGGGGGTTCCGTCGACGGTGAACTCGCCGGCGAACTCCATCATATGCGTCCACCTCTCGTTGCCGCCGTGTTCTCCGGACGACCGGTACCGCAGTGCCGTGTCGCGTGTGCGTCTGTCGTCATAGGTCTGTGTACCGGGCGAGGCCGTAGGACGCCGGCACTCACCCGTGACTATTTCGTGTGAGTCCGACCGTCGTAAATATCTACCGGGGCAGTGTCCGCTGGGGGTCGACTCTCTGGTCCGCCGGCACCGCAGTCGTCAACCGGCCGAATAACCGCGTGCCAGCGAGCTGAGTGTGGTTCAGTCGTCGGTCGGCCGGACGGGTAGTTCGATGTGGGTTGAATACTGCTGGTCGTGGCGAACGGTGTTCTCGGCGACACGTCGCTGGCCGGGGCCGTACAGCGGCCCACCGGTGTTGTGGTTCACGTCGAAGCGCGGCCAGTTCGACGAAGAGATGTCGAGCCGGATGCGGTGCCCGGGTTTGAACCGGTTGGCGGTATCGTACGGCTCCATGTAGAACTCGTAGACTGCGCCGGGGCTGAGGAGGTCGGGCTCGTCGCGGTAGCCACGGTAACGGCCCCGGCAGATGGAGTCCGAGATGTTCAACGCGTACCCGTCGGGGTGGGTCTCGCTCTCGGGGTACTCGTCGATGAGTTTGACAGTGAAGTCGGTGTCTTCGCCGTCGGTCGCGCCGTAGACCCGCGCCCGAATCGGGCCGACGATGTCGACCGGTTCCTCCAGCGGTGGGGTCCGGAAGACGAGTACGTCGTCGCGGTCGGCGAGTGGGCCGTATGGCGGGCTGGCACCGAAGGTGTCCTCGTCGGTGCGCTGGTCGTATCCGCCTCGCCCCGCGAAGTCGATGATGTTGCGGTCGCCCAGCGGGTGGTCCCGGACGGACTCCTCGCGGGGCTCGTAGGTGAGGTACGAGGAGGTGTTGCCGCCGATGGTCGGCACCGGGTCGGTCGGGTCGAACTCGAAGGTGGTCGCGTCGTCGCCACCGGCGGGGAGTTCGGTCGAGAGGGTGCCGTCGCCGCGGGCGTAGAAGCGGGTCATCTCCGTCTCCGCGGGGGGCCAAGCGTCGGCCTGGTGCCACTCGCCGCCGTGGAAGAGCAACCCGTCGTCGGTCCGGTGGCCGTCGCCGGTACCCATCAGGAAGTACTCGACGCGTGGCTTGTCGCTCCAGCCGTCCCCGTCGCCGAGGTACTGCTCGAAAAAACGGAGACGGGTCTCGCGGTAGTTCCGGGCGGCGGCCTCGCCGAACGCGAGGTTACCGGCGGTGGGGTGTTCCCAGCTCAGCGGCGGGAACAGTAGCGCGTCGCTGTGGTCGTGACCGCCGGGGAGCCGGGCAAGGTGGGTCCACGGTCCCATCAGAAGGTAGTGGTCGGACTCCTTCCGGTCGCCGAGGCCGACGAAGTTGTCACAGGTCGCACCGGTGTACGAGTCATACCAGCCGCCGGCGTACACCGTCGGCACGTCCGCCGACTGGTCGTAGTGCCGTTCGAAGTTCAGTCCGGGATTTTGCCAGAGGTCGGCGCTCGCGCTCCCGGTCTCCATGATGTCGAAGGCCCATTCTTCATAGCCCGGTAGCGCCGCCAACGGCGACTCGCCGCGCTCGATTGGGCTATCCGCGAGCACGTCGCGCACGTCCACGTCCGCGAACCGCTGTTGCATCTCGGGGTCGGCGAGTGACTCGTGGGCGAAGCCGGCTCCGAGAGTGAGCGCCCAACAGAGCCACCGCAACTCGAAGGCGCCGTTGTGCCGGAAGGTCTTCTTGCGGCCGTTGGCCGCGCCCATGTTGACGAACGTTCCCGAGAGGCCCTCAGGGTCCTGCGTGGCGAGGGCGCTCTGGACCCACGCGCCGTAGGAGGTACCTAGCGTCGCCACCTGGCCGTCACAGTAGTCCTGTTCGGCGAGCCACTCGACGGTGTCGGCACCGTCCGCAGCCTCGTTTTTATGAATGTAGAAGTCACCGCCACTGTCGAAGCGCCCCCGAACGTCCTGGATGGCGACGACGTAGCCGCGGCGAGCGTACCACTCGCCGTGGCGCAGACGGCCGCCGGTGCGGTCGTAGGGAGTGCGGTCGAGCAGCGCCGGTCGCGGCTCGTCGAGCATCTCCCCAGTGTCGGGGTCGGCCGGTCGGTAGATATCTGTCGCCAACTCCGTCCCGTCTCGGGTCTCGACGCGGACGTTCAACGCCGCGTGGACGCCGTACTCAGGTTGTGTCGCCATGCTCCGACGGAGTGCCGTCACCGTCAAATAAGTTACGTAGCCGGTCTCCGTCCACCATCGGCACCGGTACCGGCGACCTTCGAACCGCCTCCCCGGCGACACCCGGGCAGCACTCGTGCGACGCCGTTTCGCTCACGACGCCCGAGCGCCGTTCTGTACAGCGTCGTCTTTCGTACCTGTGACGGTGGCTCGGCCCGCCGGTGTTGTCGGTCCCGGCGTCGAACGACGACGGCCCCCACCGACCGTCGCGACGTCACCGCTCCCGCTCAAGCGTACGTGGAATAGAGTCACCGCCGCGCCGGGGAACTACTCCAGCGCGCAGTCCCTCCCGCGCACGCCTCGAACTGCCGGCGGAGTCGAGGATTCGCTGCCACATACGCCGTAGCACACTATCACACGATATAAGTATTTGCTGTGGCCTCGGGGCGCGGGCGGGAAGGTTGTCACAAAATTTCCCCACCATCAATAGCTTTATGATGCTGATTTACATCTCACGAATGTCGGAGTGACGCGGTTGTGAGTAACTATCACTCAGAATCGTTCCGATTGTAAATCATGTCCGAAGAAACTGAGAGCGACACCGTCGAGACCGATGGTGGAATGGTAACATATGGTATCGAAGACAAACCACCCCTGGGACAGTCGATTCTTCTAGGCACCCAACACTGGCTGACGATGGTCGGGTCGACCATCGCTATCCCGCTGGTGCTGGCGGGTGTATTGGGGTTCAACGCCGGACAGACCGCACAGTTGGTTGCGACGTTCTTCCTCGTCTCGGGGATCGCGACCCTCGCACAGACGACGGCCGGGAACCGGTACCCCATCGTCCAAGGCGGGACGTTCTCGATGCTGGGGCCGGCTATCGCCATTATTGGGACGGCGGGCGCCGGCGTCACCGGGATGCGCGCGCTTCAAGGCGCGATTATCGTCGCCGGCCTCGTCGAGGTGCTAATCGGATATCTCGGTGTTTTCGGCCGGCTCAAACGGTACATCGGCCCCGCCATCATCGCCGTCGTCATCTCGCTGATCGGGCTCGCGCTTATCAGCGTGCCACAGATCACCTCTTCGAGCCAGAACTGGTACCTCGCGGGGCTCACGCTGGTGCTCATCGTGCTGTTCTCGCAGTACCTCGACGACTACTCGCGGGCGCTCAAGCTATTCCCAGTGTTGCTGGGGCTCGGCCTTGCCTATCTGGTCGCGCTCGTGGCCTCGGTGGCGGGCGTCGCCAGCATCGTCGATCTCCAGCCGGTGTTCAACGCCGACCCTATCCGCATCATCACCCCGTTCCAGTGGGGGATGCCGACCTTCTCGGCCTCCGCCATCGCCGGGATGATCGCGGGGATGCTCGCCTCGGCCATCGAGAGTTTCGGTGACTACCACTCCGTCGCCCGGATGGCTGGCGAGGGTGCGCCAAACAAGCGTCGTGTCAACCACGGCCTCGGAATGGAGGGGCTGGGCAACGCTTTCGCCGGAGTCATGGGCACCGGTAACGGCTCAACCTCCTACACCGAGAACGTCGGTGCCATCGGTATTACCGGCGTCGCTTCGCGGTACGTCGTCCAGATCGGCGCTATCGTGATGATTCTGGTGGGCTTCGTTGGCTACTTCGGTGCCTTCGTCACGACCATCCCGACCGCCATCGTCGGCGGGTTGTTCCTGGCGATGTTCGCACAGATCGTCGGTGTCGGACTCTCACAGCTCCAACACGTCGACATGAATCAGAACCGCAACGTGTTCGTGGTCGGGTTCGGCCTGTTCGCCGGCCTTTCCATTCCGCAGTACGCCAGCGGGCTGGAAAGCGGTGCGCTCCAAACGGGGCTGAGCAACATCCCTGGCCTGGGTGCCGTCCTCGGTATTCCCGAGGTCGCACAGTCCATCGGCATCATCCTGAGTACGCAAATTGCCGTCGGTGGCATCGCCGCGTTCATCCTCGATAACACTATTCCCGGAACGGACGAGGAACGCGGCCTGACCGCCTGGGAGGACATCACCGAGGACGGAGACGCTTTCACGCCGCTCCACGAGGAGATTCTCTCCGACGGCGACGCCGGTGGCCCGGACCCCGCCGACGACTGACGCCGTTCTATCCGGCGGCGTAACACCGAAGTACGTCGCTGCGATTCTTTCGGTATGACTGAGACAGACACCGAGGCGGCAGACGCGACCGATGAGGTGTCGGTCACGCGTATGTCGCTCCGTCCAGGCGGGTGGGTCGGCTACTCCGAGGACGCGGTGTTCGTCGACCGCGAAGACGAGCGCATCAAGATACGGAACGGCAACATCGTCCAGGTCGGCCTTCGGACCATCAGGTGGGATCTGGCAGTCATGAGCCTGCTACTCGTCGGTGTCGGCGGCTACGTGGCGGCAACGCAAAACCCGCTCGTCGGGGTGGGCTTTGCCACCGTCGGGTCAGCGAGTCTCTACCGCACATACAACAGGCGGTACGCGCTGGTCATCGGTGTCGAGAACGAGCCCAAACCTGTTGCGGTCCACCCGGACCACCCCAAGGAGTGCCACGAGCGGTTGGTCGAGGCGGTCGGACTGGAGCGGGTGCGGTGAACTGCCTCGGGGGCAGGTGGTTCGAGACCGGAGCGTCTCGTCATCACGGAAGACCTCGTCTTCCGTCCGGCCCGAGGCACTCGCCCTGCTCGGCCTGCAGACCACGGGGTAGTATTAAGAGACTCCGACCGAATTCTACAACTGACAATGACGAGTGCTAACCTCAGCGTGGTCAACGCGAAGGTAGTAACACCGAACGGAACACTCATTGGCGGGGTTGCGGCGACCAACGGACGCGTCGTCGCCGTCGGCTCCGAGCAGAACCTCCCGGACGCCGACCGGACCATCGACGCCGAGGGCAACTATCTCATCCCCGGCTTCATCGACCCGCACGTCCACTGGGGGCTCTCCCGATACGAGTACGACTATCACGAAGGGCTCGCACACGACTTCGAGACCGAGACTCGGGGGGCGGTCCACGGTGGGGTTACGACCGTCGTGAACTTCCTGCTCCAGCCCGACCCCTACGGCCCCGACATGGACTTTTTCCGGGAGGTCGGCGAGCAGAACTCGTACATCGACTTCGCCTACCACGCCATCATCCACAAGAAGCCCCACTTCGAGGAGGTGGAGACGCTGGCCGAAGAGGGGATTCGTTCGTTCAAGATCTTCTACAACTGGTACAAACACGCCTCGCCGGAGTTGGGCATCGAACACTCGGACTCCGGGCGGGTGTACCGCCTGCTCGACACCGTCGCCGACATCGAGGGCGGGATCGTGATGTTCCACGCCGAGAACGAGGACCTCGCATACGAGCGCCGCCAGGAGCTCAAAGCGCAAGGGCGTAACGACCTCGAAGCCTGGTCGGAATCCGCGCCGAACATCTGCGAGGCGATGCAGATAGAGAACATCGCCAAGCTCACTGAGTACACCGATTCCAGCGCCTATATCGTACATATGAGCACCGGCGAGGGAGTCGACATCTGCCGGCGCTACCAGCAACAGGGCGTCGACATCAACGCGGAGACCCTGCCGTCTTTCCTCGCACACACGAAAGAGAAGGAGGAACTCGGCGTCTGGGGGAAGATCTCCCCGCCGCTGCGGGGCGAACAGAGCAAAGAAAAGCTCTGGCAGGGGCTGCGTGAGGGAGTCGTCGACTACGCTGGCACAGACCACTGCCCGCACAAGAAGCCGTTCAAAGAGAAAGACGAGGGGAAGTTCGGCGATATCTGGGAGGCCATCCCCGGCGACAACAACGGCATCGAGTACTTCCTCCCGGTTATGATGAGCGAGGGTGTCAACGAAGACCGCATTAGCATGGAGCGGTTAGTCGAGGTCTGTGCCGAGAACAACGCCAAGCGGTGGGGACTGTACCCCCGGAAGGGGGCACTCGTCGAGGGGGCGGACGCCGACATGGTCGTCGTCGACCTCGAGCAGTCCGCAGTGGTCGACGACGATTTCTACCACACGATGGAACCCCGCTACTCCAGCTTCCACGGACAAGAGCTGACCGGCCTGCCGACACATACCATCGTCGGCGGCGAGGTGGTCGTCGAGGACGGCGAACTCCAAGCCGAAAAGGGCGGCCGGAACTACCTCCCCCGGTACGCCGACGGCGTCCCCACAGTGTAGCCGTCCCATGTCAGGAAATGACCGGTGACTCGGGCGTCTTTCCATCTCGGCCGGTCGGTCCCGTGCCCCCGTCTGGTGCGTAGTCCGTCCGCGGAAACAGCCCGTCCGGCAGGAGACACAGTACGTCTCGTAATGCGAAACGCACTTTAGTACAGCCCGCGCTACGCTGAGCTATGTCGAACGTTCCGGTCAACGCGATTCAGACGATGTTCACGGTGACGGAGGCGCTACAGGAGCACGACGGTGTTGGTGTCTCGGAACTCGCCGAGCAGGTCGGACTCCCCCGGAGTACGGTGTTCAACCATCTCAAGACGCTTGAACAGAACGAGTACGTGGTCAACGACGGCGGGACCTACCGACTCGGGTGTCAGTTCCTCAAACTGGGTGCGAAGGCACGCGCACACCACCAAGTCCACGAGGTGGCCCGTCAGGACGTCAACCGGTTGGCGGCCGATACGGGCGAGATATCAGCGATGTTGGTCGAGGAACACGGCTTCGGAGTGTTCCTCCATCGGGCGGAGGGGGAACAAGCAGTCCACATCGATAGCTACACTGGCCAGCGTATCTTTCTGCACGGGGCGGCGCTGGGCAAGGCGATTCTCGCCTCGCTCCCGCGCGAGGCAGTCCGGGACATCATCGACAGTCGCGGGCTCCCGGCACTGACCGAGAACACCATTACGACCCGTGAAGCGTTATTTAGGGAACTCGATCAAGTGGCCGACGAGGGCGTAGCCTACGACGATCAAGAGCGCCTCGAAGGGCTCCGGAGCGTCGCGGTCCCGCTGACCGACGGCGATGGGACCGTTATTGGCTCGCTCAGTATCGCCGGCCCGATTAGCCGCGTCAACGACGAGCGGTTCCGTGAGGAGTTCCCCACCACGCTACGCAAGGTCGCGAAGGTCGTGGAGCTCGACCTGACCTACTCCTAAGCATGAACTCTTCGTCCCACATCACGGGACGAAAAAACACAGATTCGCTCGGTGGCGCAAAAATAACACGCCTAATGCTGTTAAGAATACTGAACAATCTCACCGTCGTGTACTCGCGAGTTCATTAGACAGCAGAGATGTACACGACGTGGATCGACCCATGACGGACCTGTCCGTCGTGACCCGCCGAGTCGGTCAACGGACGAAGCATCCGGAGACGACCGGAGAGCCCCGCAGAGCGTGTGAACGAGACGCATGTGTGCCGGTAACGCTCGCCGATACTCGTTCGGTCGTGTAAGACGTGCGTCCGTTGTTGCGGGACAAATATAATTCGGCCCGGCACGAGCGACCATCGATCCGGTATCTATCCGCTATGATGGGACGGCAGTTCTTCAGGAATGAATGTAAAGAACCCGCTGCACGGACACGCAAACTGTGTCGGGCCGCGGGAAAATAGAAAGTGACCGCTGGAACGCTACGTCTCTTTGAACGCGACGACACGGGAGACGCTGGACTCGCCACCCTCGAACCGCCACGGGAACGTTCCGATCTGAACGCGCTCACCAAGCAGTTCCGACGGCACTTGGGCGTTCTCTACGTGGACGATGCCCTCGGGGAACAGTTCAGTGTGCATCAGCTGGTATCCCTCCGGCGGGAACACCTCGTCCAGATCGTCGACACCGAAGTGGTCGGCGGCCTCGGCCGCGAGTTCCGGGCGAATGTCCCGAATCACGGTATTCATCGGGTGGTCAGCGCTCCCGCAATCGAGAATAAGATAGTTGATGTTCATCTCCTTGCACCACTCGGCGAACTCGGCGTTCGGACCAGGGTGTTTGCAGAAGAACTTGTGAGGGTCGGCCTCCTCGCGATGGTAGGCGTGTCTCTGGTAGCCAGTGTGGACGAAGAGGATGTCTCCCTCCCGTACGTCGGCGGCTTCCTCTATCATCTCGCTGGTGTAGACGTCGTAGTCACCGACTTTATCGGAGATGTCGGCGACGACGGCGTCGCTCACCAGTTCGTCCAGCGGCATCTCGGCGATGTCCCGACCGTGAGCGATGAAGTGTTTCTCGCCGTCGAGGTGGGTGCCGGTGTGGTTCATGAACTCGATTTTCTGCCCGTTCACCTTCTCGGTGTCTAAGCTCTTCTCGTACCAGACCTTGGGATTGTCGTACGTCGGCCAGGCTGGGGTGTCCCCGGACCAAGGTTGTGTCAAGTCGTACATCTCGTAACCGTTCAACATGCGAATCACGATTCACAACCAACCGAATTAAAGATTGGGAAGCCGAAAGCTCGGCGAGAGCTAGATTTACCGCACAACCAGGGGATGTATGATGATACCACCGCAGTCAGCGGCGGCTCGACCACTCAGTTCGGGCAACGCGACGCCCGAACACGCGATGTCGGGTTCGAGGGCCAGACTGTGGTGATGGACGACCCGGCCCACGGCCTCGGACTGCTCCCGGCCGGCGCACAGCGTGTCGACCGGACCAGTTCGAGCGGGGGCGTGGGCACCTGCGTAACCTGCCCGAACGTCACGACGTAAGAATCCGCAGTCGCACACAATAACGGCGCGTGACTTCCCCGAACGGGGGACGTCCGCCGCCTCCGAGCCGCCGCCGGAGATGTCGACGCCGTCTCGGCCGCCCGCCGCGACGACCGCCGGTGTTTGACTTGGACTGACCGCGCAGCGCACCCTCGTGTGCGGGCTGTGTGACCGAACAGAATTTATCACTGGCCACGTTTGCTTCACATATGAGTGAGATGACAGCCGTCGTCCTCCCGGAGTGGGGCGGCGACCTCTCAATCGAGTCGGTACCTCGACCGGAACCGGGGTCGGGCGAGATTCGAGTCGCGGTCCGAGCGTGTGCCGTCACCAGAACCGTCGAAAACGCTGTCCAGGGTGGGCTCTCCGACGACCCGGCGCTCACGCCTCGGGTTCCTGGGCACGAGTTCGCGGGTGTCGTCGACGCGGTCGGTGCCGAGGTGACGGGTATCGAGGCCGGCGACCGCGTGCTGGCGTACTTTTATCTCACCTGCGGGACGTGTGACGCCTGCCGGCGCGGCGAGCGCAACCGATGTACCGACTTTAGCGGCTGGCTCGGGGTCGACCGCGACGGCGCATACGCCGAGTACGCGACGATTCCCGCGGCCAACGCGGTGCCGATCCCCGACGACCTCGGGTTCCCGGCGGCCGCCCTGGCTGCCGACGGACTGGCGACCCCGTTGCACGTCTGTGAGCGGACCGGCGTCGGTGACGACGACACCGTCCTCGTCGTCGGCGGCGCGGGTCGCATCGGCATTCACCTCTCGCAACTGGCCGCGAACCGCGGCGCCCACGTCCTCGCGGCCGACGTCAACGAGCGGCGACTGGCCCATATCGAGGAGGTGACCGGCCCGGCGGTGACGACTGTCGACGCGAGTCGCGAAGACGTCCCAGAACAGGTTCGGGACGTGACCCCATACACTGACGGGCCGACCGTCGCCGTCGACACGGTTGGGGACGTAGAAACGCTCGAAGATGCGTGGGAGACGCTCGCAATGGGCGGCCAAGTCGTCACGCTAACGACCCATCATGATCGTTCTTTCGCCCCGCTACTGAAGGAGTTCGTCGTGCGGGAGACGAGTATCGTAGGGTCGCGTTATGCCACCCCCGACCAGGTCGTCCGCGCGGCGCGACTGTTCGCGGACAATCGCGTCAGCCCAGTCGTCCGCCGGGAGATAGGGTTCGACGACGTGGCGGCGACTCACCGCGAACTCCGGGCCGGCGACACTTTCGGGACGACGGTTCTGACCCCCCGATGACGCGAGAGCGGACGGGACAGGCGAGCCGGTGCGCCGGCGACCGCCGCCTCGCGTCGGGAGGGGGTGGCCGGTGAGTTTCCCCCGGCGGGCTATTGCCGTCCTCGGAACCGGCCTGTTCGGGATGGGGCTTGCCGTTGGTGGCTTCGGCACATACGTCTCCCTGCTGGTCGCACGCGAGGTCCCACCCGGCGTGGCGGGCCTGGGCGCGACGCTGTTTCTGTTCGGGCAGTCCGTCGTCGTTCTGCCGACCGACGTCCTCTCGCGGGTCCGGTCGGTCCGCGCGATGGCTGCCGCCGGCCTCACGCTCGGGGCCGCTGGGACCGCCTTCGGAGGGGCGCTCGCCGTGCCGGTCGCACTCGGCGGACGGTTGCTGCTCGGTATCGGGATGGGCGCGACCTTCCTGGCCGCGATGAAGTACGCCGGTCTGTGTGCGGCTGAGGGTGCGGTCGCTCGCACGCAGGGACTGATCGGGGCACTGTTCACGCTCGGCCTCGCGGTCGGTATCGCCGTCACACCCGTTGCGGTCGACCGGCTCGGCTCGTTCCTCCCGGGGGTGGTCGCAGCGGTCCCGGTGGGGCTGGCGGCCGTCGCCGCCCCGTCGCTAGCACCGGTCGAGACCAACGGTCGCCAGTCGATGTGGGCGTACGTCGCGGCCTTCCGTGACCCCGGGAGCTTGGCGCTCGGGCTGGCCAACGCCGCCTCCTACGGGTTGCTCATCGTCGCGTCGACGTGGTACACGGACGTACTCGCCCGCGAACCGCTCCTACCTGCGACGCTCGTGCTCACCAGCTTCGCGGCTGCCACCTTCGTCGGGCGCACCTGGAGCGGCTACCTGACCGCCGTCTTTACTCGGCGGCGGGCCGTCGAAGTCGGACTGGTCGTCCTCGCCGTCGCCCTCGGTGCGGTCGCGGTCGCGCTGGCGACGGGGGCGCCGGTCGTACTCGGCGTCGGACTCGCTGTAACCGGTGCGGGGTTCGGCCTTCCCTTCGGACCGCTGTTCAGTCTGGCCTTCGAGCGCGTCGGCGTCGACGCCGGCGTGTTGTTAGTCGGGATGACAGTCGTGGGCAACGCAGTCGCGCTCGTCTATCCCTGGCTGGTCGGCCGACTACTCAGCGCGACCGCGGGGTACGCCGCCGGCTTCGGCCTCATGACCGTGTCAGTTCTCGGCGTCGTCGGCGTCTGGCGGATCGCGGTGTAGCCGGTACATACTTGTCCGATGCCAGCATGGTGACAGACATGACAGACGAGGCTATTTTAGAGGGCGTGTCGGTCATCGACCTCTCGACGTTCGTCACCGGAGGGTTCTGCTCACTAATGCTCGCTAATCAAGGCGCAGACGTCGTCAAAATCGAACGCCCTGGCGTGGGCGATGACATCCGTCACTCCGGCCCGCCGTTCGTCGACGGTGAATCACCGTACTACTGGACGGTCAACTACGACAAGCGAAGCGTCGAACTCGACCTCAAGAGCGACGCCGGTAGGGAAGCCTTCTACGACCTCGTCGAGGCCGCCGACGTGGTGATTCAGAACTTCCGACCCGGGACCGCCGACCGCCTCGACATCGCCTACGAGGACCTCACGGCTCACAACGACAGCATAGTGTACTGCGACATCTCCGCGTTCGGCAACACCGGCCCCTGGAGCGAGCGGCCGGGGTACGACCTGCTCGTGCAGGGGTTGAGCGGCATCATGTCCGTCACTGGCGAGGGCGACGGCAGGCCGGTGAAGGTGGGTCTGCCACAGACCGACCTCATCACGGGGATGTGGGCCGCCTTCGGCATCGTGGGGGCGCTGTACCGTCGCGAGCACACTGGCGAGGGCGAGTACGTCGAACTCGGGATGCTGGACGCCGCGCTCCCCTGGCTCACCAAGCAGGCTGGGAAAGTGTTCGCCGACGAGTCACCCGAGCGGATGGGTACCAAAGACCCGGTACTTGCCCCCTACCAGACCCTCCCGACAGCCGACGGCCACATCAACGTCGCCTGCCTGAACCAGAAGCTCTGGCGGGACCTCTGTGAGGCCATCGACCGTCCCGACCTCGCCGCCGACGACCGCTTCGAGACCAACGCCGACCGCGTCGAGCACATGGACGCACTCGAGGAGGCGCTGTCGGCGACACTCGCCGAGCGGACCACCGAGGAGTGGATGGAGACACTGGTCGAGGCTGGTATACCCGCTGGACCGGTCCAGAGCGTCGAAGAAGCCCTCTCGAACGAACAGACCGAAGCTCGAGAGATGGTAGACCACATCGAGGACGGCGACCGCGAGATTCCCGTCATCGAGCATCCGCTGAACTTCGACGGCGCCCGCTCGGGGTTCGATAGCGCCCCTCCGGAGCTCGGCGAACACACCGACGAGGTGTTCGGAGAACTCGGCTACGACCACGAGTACCTGGAGCGACTCCGCGAGGCGGGGGCGTTCGGCGACCCGGACCAGACTGACTGAGTCGTACGGGTGGAAATAAGAGTGTGGCGTGTTCACATGTACATATACTAATGAACGAACCGAACGTGGGGACCGATGACCCCTGGAGTGTCACCCAGAAGCACCTCCGCGCGGGGATGCGGCAGCTGCGCGAGGTCGGCCGCCCGGCGGCAGTCGCCACTGTCGCGGCCGTCGACGGGTCCGCGTACCGCCGGCCAGGTGCGAAGTTGCTGGCCCCGGCCGACGGCGGCAACTACGGCGCGGTCACCGCTGGCTGTCTGGAGGACGCTGTCCTCGACATCGCCCGCGAGGTCATCGACACCGGCCGGTCCCGACTCGAGACGTTCGACCTTGTGGAAGACGACGACGACAGTTGGGGGCTCGGACTCGGCTGTAACGGCGTCATCGACCTGTTCGTCGAACCGCTGGACACGGGCTGGGACCGCCCGCTTGCGGCCCTCGGTGACGGCGACTCGGTCACGCTCCTGACTGCCGTCGAAGCTGACTCGGTCACGGTCGGGAGCCGCACCGTCGTCGTCGACGGCCGCCGGGAGAGCATCGCCGACCGACCCGAGCTCCCCGCCGAGGTACTCGACGCCACCGAGGATGCCGTCGAGGCGATTCGGGGCACCGGCCGGACCCGGCTGGTCGAGACCGGCGGGACGCGGGTGCTAGTTGACGGCCTCGCGCCCACCCCCGAGTTGCTGCTCTTCGGCGGGCAGAACGACCTGCCGCCGGTCGCACGGCTGGCGAGTCAGGTCGGCTTCTCCGTCCACGTCCACTCCGGGCGCGGGGCGGTCGACGAGTCGTCGGTGCCCGCGGCCGACACCGTCACCACCGGCCACCCGACCGCGGTCGCCGACCACGTGGCTCACGACGAACACACCTCCGCGGTCGTAATGTCGCACAACCTGCTGGACGATCGGCTGGCCGTCGAGGCGCTACTGCGTGAGACCGCGGTCCCCTACGTCGGGCTGATGGGGCCCCGCGAACGCTTCGAGGAACTGCGTGAGTCGCTGGCGGCCGACGGTGTCACCCTCACCGAGGCGGAACTCGACAGAGTGTCGACGCCGGTCGGGTTGGACCTCGGCGGCGGCGAGCCAGTCGAAATTGCGTTCAGCGTCGTGAGTGAGGTTCTGGCAGTGAGCAACGGCCGGGCCGGCGGACGGCTCCGCGACCGGAAGGGACCTATCCACCCGCGAGCGGACGGCTCCGGGCCGGAGTGAAAGTTATTGGGGCAGTTACTGTCGTCTGCGTGCGACAAACAACACACGAGTCGCTCGCTCTCCCGTTCCGCTGGGGCTGAGGTGGCCGCCGATGAAACCCTCTCCGTTCGACTACCACCGGCCGGAGAGCGTCGCGGAGGTGACGGAGTTGTTTGCGGACCTGCCGAGGCGGAACTGATGGCAGGCAACCAGTCGTTGAGCATCGTGATGTCGAATCGGTTGGCGAACCCCGAACACAGCATCGACCTGAACGGAATCACGGAACCCGACTACATCGAGGCTGACGACGAACACGTCGAGGTGGGAGCGATGGCCCGCCACCGCGACATCGAGACCTCGTCGGTGCTGGCCGAGGAACTCCCCGTCCTGCCGGCCTCCGCCGAGCAGATATCCGGGCCGGTCGTTCACAACCGTGGCACCCTCGGCAGGAGTGTCGGCGAGGCCAACCCCGCCGGCAACTACCCCTGCGTGCTGGTGGCGATGGACGGTGCACTCGAACTCAGTTCCGTCGACGGTACCCGAACTGTCGATGCCGCGGACTGCTTTGTCGTCTAGATGAAGACCGGACGCGAGGAGGTCAGGGTCGGTTACGCAAACGCCGCCGACGTACCGCTGCGTATCGAAGCCGTCGAGGCCGAAATCGAGGGTGAACCACTCTCCGAGGAGTCGCTGAAGGCCGCGGGTGACCTTGCCTACGACGAGGTCAGGCCACGGGGTGAGATCCACGCCGACGAGACACACAAGCGCGAACTCGCCCGGGACTTCACCGGACGCGTGTTCCGACAGTCCCACGACCACGCGATCGCTGAACCCGCCACCGCTTGGTCCATCTCCGACCACGAACACCCGTCGGCCACACCCGCGACCCGCCTGTGGTTTCTCCGTGCCGGGAACAGATTTATATCGACTCGCACTCATTAATATTTGTTACGAAACATGAGTTCCGATAACGGTGAGCCCATCGGGGAACGTCCGACACAGGAGGTCTCAATGAACATAAACGGCGAGCCGGTAACGGAGGCGGTCGAGCCACGACTCAAACTCTCGGATTTCCTCCGGAACTACGTCGGCCTCAACGGCGTCCGTGTGGGCTGTGAACATGGGGTCTGTGGTGCCTGCACGGTCAGTGTGGACGGCGACCTCGTCAAGAGTTGCATGATGTACGCCGTCCAGACCGACAGCGCCGAGATACTGACCGTCGAGGGCCTGAGCGAGGACGGCTCCCTCCACCCGGTCCAGGAGGCCTTCCACGAGGCTCACGCCCTCCAGTGTGGTTTCTGTACCAGCGGCTTCGTCATGTCGACCTACGACCTCCTCAAGAAGGAGCCCGCCCCGTCCCGCGAACAGGCGAAAGAACACCTCTCCTCGAACATCTGTCGGTGTACCGGCTATCAAAATATCTACGAGGCCGTCGATCGAGCCGCCGAGAAGATGGGCGGCGCGGAAGACGACACGGCGGCCCCGGAAGTGGGGGGTGACGACTGATGTCGCGGTCCGACGCCCCCGCCGCGAGTGACGCCGCGGAGGACGCCGACGAGGAGGGCTTCGTCGGCAAGGGCTTGAATCGCGTTGAGGACCACCGCATCCTCACGGGTCGTGCCGAGTACGTCCACGACATCGCTCCCGAGAACTCCCAAAGCATGGGGCTGTTGCGGGCGACTCACGCTCACGCCGACATCGTCGACATCGACACGAGCGCCGCCGAGGCTCACCCGGACTGCGCCCTCGTGCTAACCGGCGAGGACATCGCCGCGGAGTACAACCCGATGCCGTGCGGGTTGAACGGCATCTCCGAGTGGGCGCTCGCGAAGGACACCGTCCACTTCGTCGGGGAACCGGTCGCGCTGGTCGTCGCTGCCGACCGCTACGTGGTCGAGGACCTCATCGACCTCATCGACGTGGAGTACGAGACCAAGGAGGCGGTCGTTGACCCTATCGACGCCCGGCAAGACGAGACGGTCCTCCACGAGGAACTCGGAACGAACGTCCCCGACAGCGAGAATATGCACTTCGGCGAGGTCGAGCAGGCCTTCGAGCAGGCCGACAACGTCGTCGAGAATCAGTACTCTTGGGGGCGAATCTCGGGGGTCCCGCTCGAAACGGCCGGTGCCGTCGCCGAGTACGACGACGAGACCGACAGCTTCGAGATCGACTGCAACATCCAGCTCCACACGCTCGTCGACGACACTATTTATGAGCCCCTGGGGTACGACCCCGACGACGTGGCGCTGAACGTCCCGCCGGACGTGGGCGGCAGTTACGGAACGAAGATCGCCATCCACCGCTACTGTACGCTGGCGGCGATAGCCAGCCAGCAACTCGGCGGAACCCCCGTCAAGTACGTCGAGGACCGCATCGAGAATCTTCAGGGCGGCGACATGCACTCCTCTGACCGGGAGTACCTCTTCCGGCTGGCGTTCGACGACGACGGTACCATCCGCGGGATAGACGTGAACTTCACCGACGACTTCGGTGCCTACCCCCGGTATCCCGTCAACCAGGCCCTGAAGCCGCTGACCAACGTCACCAACGCCTACCACATCGACCACCTCCGGTACAACTACGAACTCGTTCTGACGAATAAGACCTCACAGACCGCATACCGCGGGTTTGGCGTCCCACAGCACCTCTACGCGCTGGAGATGGCCGTCGACGAGGCCGCCCGCGAACTCGGGATGGACCCATACGAGTTCCGCCAGCACAACCTCATCCAACCGGAGCAGATGCCGTACAAGCTCCCCACGAAGAACATGTACGACTCCGGGGACTTCCCGGCCGCGCTCACCCGTATCAAGGAGCTCGTCCAGGAGGAGGAGCAGGTCGAGGACGGCCTTCTCGACCCCGACATCGTCGAACAGCGCCGCGAGGAGGGGAAGTACCGCGGCGTTAGCTACACCGTCCACGTCGAACCCGGGGTCAGCGGCGCGGACTGGACCGACCGGCAGCGTTCGGACCGCGACTCGCTTTCGGACCGCGAGATGGACGACGTCGAGGAACTGCCCGAACATCTCCGGTGTGAACTGCTTGACGACGGTCGTCTGCTGGTCTACCTCGCGGCGGACTCCTCGGGCCAGGGCCACCAGACCATCGTCAAACAGCTCATGTCCGACGAACTCGGCCTCCTCCCGACCGACATCGACGTGGACTATCTCGACAGCGTCGAAGCTCCGACCGAGTACGGCAGCGCTGCATCACGGATGGCAGTGATGCTTTCGGGGGCCGCCGACGGCCTCGCCGACGAGTTTATTGCCAACCTCGAACAGTTGGCCGCAGAACACTGGGACGTGGCCGAGAGCGACGTGACCTATCAGGACGGCAGTGTCGAGCGTGCCGACGGCGAGGCCCGTCTCTCGCTCGTGGACCTCGCGGGGCTGGACACCGAGCGCGACGCCGACGAGCAACTCACCCGAGCCGCCTACGACTACCAGCACCCCGTCTACGAGAACGAGGAGTATGAGGAGGCGTTCACCAACAAGTACCCCGTCTACCCGACGGCAGCCTTCGCCGCCAACGCCCCGATCGTCGAGGTGGACATCCGGACCGGCGAGGTGGAGATTCTGAAGTTCTACACGTTGCGGGACTGTGGCACGCAGCTCAATCCCACCATCGTCGAGGGTCAGGCCCACGGCGGGATCGCCCAGGGGATCGGCGCGGCGCTGATGGAGGAGTTCGCCTACGACGACTCCGGCCAGCCCCAGGCCGTCACACTGTTCGACTATCTGCTCCCCTCGACGAAGAACGTCCCAGAGATAGAGATGGAACATACGGAGACGCCGTCGCCGTTCACCGCGACTGGCGCGAAAGGAACTGGTGAGGGCGGGATGATAGACGGTCCCCCTGCCATCACCACTGCTATCAACCGCGCGCTGGAGCCGTTCGACGTCGTCGCCGACCAGGTGCCCGCGACACCCGACCGCATCCGTGAGTGGCTCCGCGAGAGCGACGCCTCCTGACTCCTCCTACCTTTCCTCACGCCGCTCGTTCGCGAGGTCCCCCGGCTTATCGACGTCCCGCAGGACGCCGGGGTCGCCCGTCTCCACGAGCGCACCGTCCCCGGCTCCCAGCAGGACCGCCCGTCCGCCGACGTCGCCGGTCCGGTCGGTCAGTGCCTCGAAGTGCCGGCGGTCGAACAGCACCGGGTTCCCGCGGGTTCCCTCGTGGGCAGCCGCGAGCGCGGACCGGCCGGTCTGCTCGTAAGTCGCCACCAGCGCTCGCACGGTCACCGGTGACACCCCCGGCATGTCGCCGAGTGCGACGAGGACGGCGTCGGCCTCGGCGGCCGCGCGGACCCCCTCCCGGACCGACGTACTCTGGCCGTCCTCGTACGCCTCGTTCGTCCGGAACGCGACGTCGAGGTTGGCGAGCGCCTCCCGCACGCGGTCGGCCTCGTGACCGAGGATGACGGTCGTCGCCAGCCCGACCGCGAGAAGCGGCTCGGTGGCCTGCCAGACCACCGGCCTCCCGTCGACCGATTCGAGGAGTTTGTTCTGCTCGCCGAAGCGCGAACTCAAACCGGCGGCGAGCACTACGCCTCGAACCGTGGTTTCGTCCGTCCTCTCCGCAGGCGGCGAGAGCACCGGGAGCCTGTCGTCGCTCATTCGAGTACGGGGTACGGGACAACCGACACGGTTTCACCGGCCGACAACGCCGACCTCGTGAGTACCAGCCCGTCGGCACGGGTGACGCGAGTGCTCGAGGAGAGCACGCTCGGGTCGAACGTCGTCTCGTAGACGGGGAGTTCGGAGCTGATGTGGCCCAGCGGGACGGCCTTCCTGCCGTCGCGAACGACGGGAATCGCGTACTCGAAGCCCTCGGGGCCGAGCTCCACGTCCGCGGTGACCGTCGCGGCCTCCGTCGGGAGCAACCCGGAGCCGGTAAAAAAGGGTCGGGCGACCGTACTCGCAACCGTGTGTGCGCCCACCGGCTTCCCAGGGATAGCAAAAAAGACCCCCTCGTCGGACTGTGCGACGGCGACGGGTTTACCCGGCCGAACGCGAACCTGATGGAACAGCACCTCGCCGAGGTCGGCGAGTGCACGGACGACGTAGTCTTTTTTACCGACGCTCGTTCCACCGGACGTGAGGACCACGTCGTACTCCGCGACGAGACCGGCCAGCCGGTCGCGGACCCGGTCGGACTCGTCGGGCACCGACCCCTCGTCGGTCGCCTCGTGCCCCCAGGCCCGGACGAGGCCCGTGAGCATGTTTGAGTCGAGGTCCTGACGCTCACCCTCGTGTATCTCGGTTCCGGTGGCGAGGACCGCCGTCGAGAACCGCTCGCGAACCCGTACGTCCTCGTGGTGCAGGTCACCCAGGAGGATGCTGTCTTTCGGCGAGAGCAACTCGCCAGTCGTGAACAGTTCCTCGCCGCGAGCGACGTTGCTCCCGCGCTCGTAGACGTCCGTGCCTGGCTCCAGCGCCGGCCCCGTCAACTCGCCGTCCTCGACGCTCGCCTCCTCGCGTTTCAGCACGGCGTTGGCCCGCTCGGGCAGGGGCGCACCGGTCGCGATGCGGACTGCCTCCCCCACGTCGAGGGCTGCCCCCTCGTCTTCGGGGAACGTTTCGTCCGAGACCACCGTCAGAGGGTACCCGTCGGCCGCGTCGAGAGCGTACCCATCCATCGTTGCGTAGTCGCTGTCCGGCACGTCCCGGTTCGCGGTTATCGACTCGGCGGTCACCCGGCCCGCGACGGCGTCCAGTCCGACTGTCTCCGTCGGTTGGTCGGACAGTACCGCCGCCCGCAGCGACAGCACCCGATTCACTGCGTTCTCCCGCCAGAGCATCTCATCGTACTCCGCCATACAACCGCAATCGCATCCACGAAATAAAAGTCGTTCCCCCCAGTCCTTTTTGATATTTGTCTTATACAAAAATTATTACCGTGTTGAACGCTGGCAACTGGGCCATCACGAGTCAATCGCACGGGTACTCGAGCGGTAAACGGTTTATTCTGGCACATGAAGCCGTTTCGACACCGCAGTATCGATCAGAAATATTTACTCGTCAGTTGTTGCAGCTACCCCGGGAGCGGCAGAATAACGAACCAGCGGAGTGCGGACGCCACGGTAGCCCGTATCGATCAGGTCGAGAAACGTGTACAGCTCGAACCGCGTGCCACGTGGTCTCCGCGCGGCGTGCGGCGGGCCGCCGGATTCCCTGGTCAGCGCCACTGGACCCGTCTGGTCGGCACGATTATCGAGGGTGGTGCATGCCTCTCCCAGTTTCAGGAGTGCGTCACCGCCGACCACGCGGAGGATTTCGTTTTGCTGTCGCGTGGTGACTCCAGAGACAATTTGCCCCTCGTGGTTTATATCGAGTCGTGTTTCCGGGCGTCCGCCGTCACGGACATAGTGGCCCGTGACGACCTCGCCTTCGTCACGTCACCAGAGGTCCACCGGAACTCAATCCGGCCGAAGAGCGCCGGAGACGAGTTTAGGACTCTCTCAGCAATCGGCTCTTCGACGTACTCACCGAAGTGAACTACCTTCTACTCGCGTTGGTCCTCTACGTACTGTTTCAGTACATCCAGCGACACCTGCCCCGTCGAGATGAGGCAATACGAATCGTTCCAGAACGAGTCGCCCCACAGTTCGGTCTTCAGTTCGTCCGCGTACTCGTTGCGGATACGGCGGGCGGTCGCGCCCTTGGCCGTGTTGATGAACTTCACGAGGTCTGTGGTTGGCTTCGCTCGGAAGAGGATGTGTACGTGGTCGTCCTCGCCGTCGAGGTTCGTCAGTTCGACACCGTAGTTGTCCGTGAACCCGCTGATGACCTGATGAATGAATTGGGTTCGCTCCTCGGTTAGCACTCCGCGCCGATACTTCGTGGTGAGTATCAGGTGGTAGTGCAAGGAAAACGTCGAGTGCGCTCCCGAGTCGAGGTCGTATTCCATTGGGTTCAATCAATACTGTGCTACCCTACTGCAAAAACGTTACGACTACGTGGGCCTGTGGGCCTGCAACCGTAGAGTGTATGAGAACCGTGCGGCGCTGTATCCCCTCCCTGCTCGCGCCTCTCGTTCGGTCGGCGCTCGCTGAGGAAGGGGGCTTAGCGCCTCAATTCAGCTAAAATCATAGAGCGTCGTGGCACTCCGTGGGAGGTCTGCATACACTCGCCCGAACAGTTTCCCAGAGTGGACGTGAAGATAACAGACTTTGGTAGCTTCAAACTGGATCCCGGCCTGGAATGCAATAGCTGACATGAATTTCCGCCC
>NZ_JAQCNH010000057.1 GCF_028275115.1 Halorientalis sp.
AGTGTCGTTGCTGTCACAGAGGTTACTAGCCGCGTCGAGCGGGTACACATGAGTCCACACCCTGGGACCCGCAATTATTTGAGTACGCGTGGCAGATGGTCGACAATGGCCGACCGTGACAATGTTTGCGTCCTCCTCCCCGCATACAATGAGGCCGCAACCATCGAGTCAGTCGTCGAGGGGTTCCGCGAGCAGGGGTTCGAGAATATCTTCGTCGTCGACGGCGGGAGTACCGACGACACCTACGCGCTCGCCGAAGCCGCCGGCGCCCGCGTCGTCGAGCAATCGGGCGAGGGAAAGGGCCAGGCCATCCGTGAGGCCGTCGAGCGATACATCGATGTGCCATACGTGTTGATGGCCGACGCCGACGAGACCTACCGTGCCGAAGAGGCCGACCGGATGCTTGAGCCGCTCTTGGAGGGGCGTGCCGACCACGTCATCGGCGACCGCTTTGCCGACATGAAACCGGGTGCAATGACGCGGCTCAACCGAATGGGCAACCGCATCATCAACGGCGCCTTCTCGCTCATCCACAGCTACGACTACGCCGACATCCTCAGTGGGTACCGCGCCTTTAGTCGCGAGTCGTTCCTCCGACTCTCGCTGTCGGCGGATGGGTTTGGCATCGAGACCGAGATGGCCGTCGAGTGTGTCAAACACGGCGTCAAAACTGTCATCGTCCCGATAACCTACCTGCCCCGACCAGACGAATCGGAGACGAACCTCCGTCCGGTGCGTGACGGGGGAGTGATACTCGTGACGCTGTACCGGATGGCCAAGACAAACAACCCTCTGTTTTATTTCGGGAGCGTCGGCGCCTCTACAATCGCTTTGGGTGCGTTGCTGGGCGTCTACGTCCTCTATGACTGGTTCGTAAACAGTATCTCCCATCAGGTCATCGCTACCGTGGGTGGCATCGCTATCGTGCTGGGCATCCAGCTACTGATGTTCGGTGTCCTCTCCGATATGATTGTGACGGTAAACCGGGAACAGACACAGCAACTCGAAAACATCGCGAATCGGCTGAACGAGCAGACACGCGAAATGGAGGAGTCCGATGAGACAGAAGCGACAGCGCCGGCAGAGAACCGCCGGAACTGATACTGTCGTCCCGTCTCGGTATCGTTGAGATCGAGATATGGCTACAGTAATCCGTCTGACCTATTTGTATCCGAGCTGTTCGAGGCGGTCCTCAACGACGCCGCCGACCTCTGTCTCGCCCGCGTCCGCTGCCGCTCCGTCACCACCCGACGGCCACGGTGGAACGTTCTCGGTCAGTAGCTGGGACTCCTCGTCGGGCAGGTCGACGACCGTCTCGTCTGGAAGTTCGTACCCGACCTCGACGCCGTGGCCTCGCGACGCGAGGAGCTTATAGTCGCCGTGGTAGACGGCTTTCTTCTCGTGGCCCGCGAGGCTCCCCTCGACAAACATGAGTCGGTCGGCGGGCGGCGTCTCGACCAGCGAGTGACCGACAGCGCCGGGGAGTTCGACCCCAGTTAGGTCCGCGAACGTCGCCGGCAGGTCCACGAGCGAGACGGGGCCATCGAGGGGCCAGTCGGCGGTGGTCAGCAGTGGGACCCGGGCGACATCCTCGTATGGTGCGCCGCCGTGGTCGACACAGCCAGACCCGTCGAAGTACTCGATGTCAAACTCGACGTGTTCCCAATGGGCCTCCCCGTGATCGGCGGTGACGACGAGCAGTGGATCGTCCAGCCTGGAATTGAGGCTGTCGGCGAATCGCGCGATGGCGTCGTCCACGTAATCAACTGACGCACGGTAGAATCGCTGGCGGTGGTCGCGATACCGCTGGCAGTCGTCCCCGCAGTCCGTCTCCCGGTGGTAGTCCCAGTTCGCCAGGTTCTCGATAGTCGTGTCGACGTCGTACTTCTCGACGTACTCCGCCGGCGGGTCGAGAGGAATGTGTGGGTCTGCGAGGTGGAGAAAGGCGAACGTCTGGTTGCGACCGTCGACCCAAGACAGATAGTCCGAGAGGATGTCGTCCGCGTTGGAGCTGAAGTTGTGGTATAGCGCATGTTTGTCGAACCGGCCGGAGAGTGCGACAAACGGGGTGTCGTGGCCGAACCCGCCGTACGTCTCGTATCCCGCGCCGGCGAGTGCCTCGGTGATGGTCACCCGGTGTGCATCCATCCGGGGTGGCAGCCTGATACCGTCGGAGTTATCTGGTTCGTCGGTCTGACGCATGCCACCATGCTCGTGCGGATACACACCGGACAGCATTGACGACACCGCTGGAAACGTCCACGACCCCGGAGTCACGGCGTCGGCACGATTGAGGCCATCAAGATACGGCGTCGTCTCAGCATCAACGTAGTCGGCCCGGAGTGCGTCGACGACCACACAGACGATGTGATCGGGAGCGTCCTCAGCGGGCTCGCCGGACGGCAGGCACTTCTCGGCAAATTGTCCGTCCGCTGTCCGCATCTGGTAGTAGTCATACGGGTAAGCCAGGGCCCGTTTCGCCGCCGGCGGTAGCGTATTAATGAGCCGCCGCTTAATTCCCATATCAGAAGATGCAAGCGACCCCATATTGGTTCTTCGACTGTCGTACGCCGGAGCTGGTGACCGTTCTGACAAGAGTGCAACGGGACACGCTGCTCAGAACGGAACCAGCGCCCGCAGCTGTGTCAGGAGGCTGTTTGCGGTCGCGTCCCGCTTGCGTTCGAAGGCAGGGTGGAGCGCGTTGAACAGTTCCTGCTCGGAGTCAAACCGGGTCGCTGTCGCCATTTCGAGAGCTTCCGCGACGGTCACGCTGTGGCCGGCGGAGTCGTAGGGCACTTCCATGTGGCCCGCCTGTTCGCGCACCTCCTGTGCGGTGGCGGGGTAGTCGATGGTCTCCTCGCTGAGCTTCGCGTCCAGCGCTGCGAGGCCGAACTCGATAGCGGTGGGCTCATCGGTGTCGTCGGCCGGTGGCTGTACTCCCATTGATAG
>NZ_JAQCNH010000060.1 GCF_028275115.1 Halorientalis sp.
GGAGGGGTAGTAAGGCCATGCCGTGTAGCGAAAGTAAAACGATGACGGCGTGGACGAATCGCTCCGCGATTCGTTCGCACACCAGAAATCGGAGATTTCTGGGGACGCTGTATCCCCTCCCTACTCGCTCTCTCCGGTCGCTCCTTGAGCAAGGGGGATTAGCGCCTATAATCAGCTAAACTGGACCGGCAGTCCACGCCAGCATGGACCACTGGACTCTATACGCACCCGATACTGAGACCAGTATGGACGCGGCGGCTCCCACGAACAACCCGTACGTCACCGACCCGGACACCGATTTCGCGCCGGTCGAAACCCTCGAGGAGGACGTGGCCAGTCAGCAGGCCCAGGACCTCCGAGCGGCGATCAGGCACCACGACTACCGGTACTACGTCCAGAACGACCCGGTGCTCGGCGACCGCACCTACGACGCGCTGTTCTCCCGGTTGCAGGCCCTCGAAGACGCGTTCGACCTCGACCGCGAGGACAGTCCGACCCGTCGCATCGGCGGCGAACCGGTCGACGAACTCGACACGGTAAAACACGTCGCGCCAATGCTGTCCATCGACCAGAGCGGCGAGGCCGAGGCCGTCCGGGAGTTCGACGAGCGCGTCCGGAACGGTCTGGACGACGCCGACTGGAAGGGGGACCTGCAGTACGTCTGTGAGCCGAAGTTCGACGGCCTCTCGGTCGAAATCGTCTACGAGGACGGCCAGTACGAGCGAGCAGCCACTCGCGGCGACGGCGAGGAAGGTGACGACGTGACCGAGAACGTCCGCACCATCCCGAGCGTGCCCCAGCGACTCCGCGGGGACTACCCCGACTCCCTCGCGGTCCGTGGGGAAGTGTACATGCCCAAAGCAGCCTTCCAGGAGTACAACCGCGAGCGCGTCGAACGCGGCGAGGACGCCTTCGCCAACCCGCGCAACGCCGCCGCGGGCACACTCCGGCAACTCGACCCCTCCGTTACCGCCGAACGGCCGCTCGCGGTGTTCTTTTTTGCCGTGCTGGACGCCAGCGAGCGACCCGACGACCACTGGACTCAGCTCACCCGGTTCCGGGAGTGGGGGCTCCGGGTCGCCACGGAATGCGAGCGCGTCGAGAACATCGAGGCGGCCATCGACTACCGGGACCGCCTGCTCAACGACCGCGAGGACCTGCCATACGAGATCGACGGGGTCGTCGTCAAGGTCGACGACCACGAGGCTCGCGGAGAGCTGGGCGCGACGAGCCGCCACCCGCGGTGGGCCTTCGCCTACAAGTTCCCCGCCCGCAGGGAGGTGACCCGAGTCACCGACATCGTCGTCCAGGTCGGCCGGACGGGACGGTTGACGCCCGTGGCGCTGCTAGAACCCGTCGAAGTCGGCGGCGTGACGGTCTCGCGCGCCAGCCTCCACAACCCCGACGAGATCGAGCGACTAGGCGTCGGCGTCGGTGACTCGGTGCGGGTCAAACGCGCCGGGGACGTGATTCCCGACGTGGGTGCAGTGGTCACGGACCGCACCGAGAGCCACTTCGAGTTCCCAGAGCACTGTCCGGTCTGTGACAGCGCCGTCGAGCGCGACGGGCCGATGGCCTACTGTACCGGCGGACTGGCCTGTCCCGCACAGCTGGAGCGGGCCATCGAACACTACGCCAGTCGGACAGGATTGGACATCGAGGGGCTGGGTCCCGAACGCATCGAACAGCTCATGAACGCCGGACTGGTCGAGGAACTGCCGGACATCTACGCCCTCGACCACGAGGCGGTGGCCGACTTAGAGGGGTGGGGTGAGACGAGCGCGGCGAATCTGCTCGCCGAGGTCGACACCGCCCGCGAGCCGCCGCTCCCGGACTTCCTCGCGGCCATCGGCGTCCCAGAAGTCGGGACGAGTACCGCCACGTCGCTGGCTCGCGAGTTCGGCGACCTCGATGCGGTGCTGGCCGCCGACACCGAGGAGTTACAGACCGTCACCGACGTGGGACCGACCGTCGCCCGCGAGATTCGGGAGTTTCTCGACTCCGAACGCAACCGCGCGGTGATCGAACAGCTTCGCGAACGGGGCGTCGACCCGCAACCGGTCGCGGTCGACGGCGGCGACGAACTGGACGGGCTGACGTTCGTGTTCACCGGTTCGCTCGACGGGTTCACCCGGTCGGACGCCCAGGACCTCGTCGAGAGACACGGAGCCTCGGCGACCGGCAGCGTCTCGGGCAACACGGACTACCTGGTCGTCGGCGAGAACCCGGGAACCAACAAACGCGAGGACGCCGACGCCGAGGACGTACCCGAGATCGACGAGGCCGAGTTCCGCGACCTGCTGGACGAGCGGGGCGTGCGCTGAGTTCAGACCTCGTCGTCGGGGTCGTGACGCTCGGTCATCCGCTCGGCTTCGTTCGCGTATCGCTCACGGTCTTCGGGGTCGACGGTCTCTAGTCTGTTCGGTTCCACGTCGAGGGCCGCCGTCACCGTCGAGTCGAACAGCATCCGGGTCGACTTCTGCTGGAAGACCGCGCGCTCCCCGTCGGGCGTGGCGTAGACGAGCGTCACCATGTCTTCGTGTTCGTACTCGCGGGCGACCAGCCACGTGCGGACGGTGTTTTCTGTCATCAGATCTCGTCGTCGGGGTCGTTGTTCTCGGCGACGCGGGCGGCCTCGTCGGCGTATCGTTCCCGCAGGTCGGGGCTCTCGACCGGTTGTAACTGGTCGGCGGTGGCCTCCTTGGCGGCGGTGATGCCGCCGCTCCGGAGCATGTTCGATGAGCGGTTGCTCTGCATGTAGCGCTCGCCGTCGGACGTGGCGTAAACGAGCGTGAGCAGCCCCTTGTCGCTGTACTCGCGCTCGACGAGCCAGACCCGTTCGGTCGCCTCGGCCATACCGGTGATTGCGGACCGGCCGGCTTGTATCCACGCATCGCGGCTCCGCAGTCGAGTCGCGCGCCAGATTCATCTGGCGGGCTCGCGAACCGTCGACGATGCCGCGCTGGGACGAGCGGGCCAGAGAACGGCTTCGTCACGGTGAGACCGTCGAGACGACGGTCTCGGTCGGCGACAACGGCGTCGTCGTCACCAGTCAGCGCGTGTTCACGTTCACGCCCGGGAGCGACGGGTCGAACTTTCGGTCGGTCGAGCGACCCAACGTCGAGGACGTCGCCGTCGACTCGACGAGTAATACGGGCTGGCTCGGCTACGTCGCCAAGGCCGGACTGGGCGGGGTCGCAGGCGTCGCCCTCGGCCTGACCGTCGACTTCGGAACGCTGCTAGAGGTCGGCGAGATCGGCGGGCAGGGGGCTGGCCGGGTCGGCATGGGCGGCATGCTCACCGTCCTACAGCAGCTGTCGCGACTGCTCGGACTACTCGACCAGGTGCTGCTGGTCGGCGGCCTCCTGGCACTGGCGCTCGCACTCGGCGCGCTCGGCATGTACGTCGAGAGCCGGTCGAAAACGGTTCGGCTAGCCGTCGCGGGAGACACAGACCTGCACATCCCGTCCGAGGACCCCGGGACGGCAGTCACGCGACTGCAGCGACACCTCGACGGCGCATCCGGAGCCACGCCGCCGGTCGACACGGCCGCGGGCGACTCGTCCAGTCCCGGAATGGTGGGGACGATTCTGGGCTCGCTGACCGCAGACGCGGAGGACGCGGCTCCGGGTGAGGACCTGACGGTCTCGGAACCGGTCGAGGAGGTCGCAACCGACGAGGGTCGCGACTCCGGCGACGACGAAGGGTAATCCACATACCCAGCGGGCCCGTACGCTCGGCGAGATGGACCCCAGCGAGGTCCGGACGCGTGCGGCTGACCTGCCCCGTGAGCCGGGTAGCTACCAGTTTCTCGACGAGTCGGGGACCGTGCTGTACGTCGGGAAGGCCGTCGACCTGCGTGACCGGGTGCGGTCTTACGCCGACCCGCGGGGCGAGCGTATCCGACGGATGGTCGAGCGGGCCACCGACCTGGACGTGGCCGTCACCGACACCGAGACGCAGGCTCTGTTGCTCGAGGCGAACCTTATCAAGCGCCACCAGCCACGCTACAACGTCCGACTGAAAGACGACAAGTCCTACCCGCTGGTCCAGTTGACCGCTCACGACGTGCCCCGGATCGAGATTACCCGCGACCCCGACGACGACGCGACAGTTTACGGCCCGTTTACCGACAAGGGCCGCGTGGAGACGGTCGTCAAGGCCCTGCGTGAGACCTACGGCCTGCGGGGCTGTTCGGACCACAAGTACAGCAACCGCGACCGGCCGTGTCTCGACTACGAGGTTGGCATCTGTACCGCACCCTGCACCGGGGAGATCGGTCACGGGGAGTACGGCCAAGACGTCGAAAGCGTCCAGCGGTTTTTCGAGGGCGAGACGGGCGTGCTCGCAGACCCCATCGGGCGAGAGATGGAGCGTGCCGCCCAGGACGAGGCGTTCGAGCGCGCCGCCAATCTCCGGGACCGGCTGGAAGCCGTCGAGGCGTTCCACGGCGAGGGCGGCGAGGCCGTCAGCGCCGGTGGCAGCGGCCGCGAGCGTGCGGTGGACGTGCTGGGCGCGACCGTCGAAGGCGACGAGGCGACCGTCGCTCGCCTCCACGCCGCGGGCGGCCAGCTCGTCGAACGCGAGCAGCACACGCTGGCCGCGCCCGAGGGAGCAGGGGCCGGAACCCGGATCGGCGCGGTGTTCGCGGCTTTCGTCCCGCAGTACTACGCGGAACGCGAGCTACCCGACGCCATCCTGCTCTCCGAGCGGCCAGACGACCCCGAACTCGACGCCTGGCTGGCCGCAGAGGGCGTCGACGTCCGGGTCCCGGGCGCGGGTCGGGAGGCCAAGCTGGTCGATCTGGCGCTGAAAAACGCCCGTCGGGGCGTCGGCGCACGGGGCGACGAGGGCGCGGCGCTGGCGGAGGCACTCGGGCTGGAGTCGCCGGTCGGACGCATCGAGGGGTTCGACGTGAGCCACGCCCAGGGCAGCGCCGTCGTCGGCAGCAACGTGACCTTCGTCGACGGGAGCCCGGAGAAGAGCGACTACCGGCGGCGGAAACTCGACGAACGTAACGACGACTACGCGAACATGCGCGCACTGGTTCGCTGGCGGGCCGAGCGTGCCGTCGCGGGCCGCGACGACCGCCCTGCCCCCGACCTGTTGTTGATCGACGGCGGCGACGGGCAGCTGGGCGCGGCCCAGGACGCACTCGCCGAGACGGGCTGGGACGTGTCCGTGGTGGCGCTCGCCAAGGCGGAGGAACTGGTCGTTACTCCGTCGGGAACGTACGACTGGAACGACGATGCCCCCCACCTCCACCTCTGTCAGCGCGTCCGCGACGAGGCACATCGCTTTGCCGTCCAGTACCACCAGTCGCTCCGGGACGACGTGTCGACGGCGCTGGACGACGTACCGGGCGTCGGTCCAGAGACCCGTCGGCGACTCCTCCGTCGGTTCGGCAGCGTCGAGAACGTCCGCGATGCCGACCCCGGCCAGCTCCAGCAGGTCGACGGCGTCGGAAAAAAGACCGCCGAGACCATCGCCGCCCGCCTGTGACCACGACCGAACCGATAAACTGACACCGGGACACCAGTATCGGTGGATGGTGGTTCCGTCGGCCTGTGGATTCGTTCTGTTCGTCTGCCCGGGCGAAAATTCTAAGATGTTGTAGACCGATATAAAAACCGAAATGGGGGAGAGAGCGAACAGCGCGAGCGTCGTGGGTGGCCCGGTGCTCGGAGAACGGGCTGTGGTGTATGCGTGTCAGTCCGCGGGGAGACGGCTGGGAGAGGGGCCGGGAGATGCGTCGTAACGAAAGGCGACTCTGGCCGCTGCTTGGCGGACTCGCCGTCATCCTCGGCGTTACCGTGCTCGGTGGCGTCGCGCTCTCGGGTGCCGGGCCGGCCGGCACAGCGGCCGCCGTACAGTCTAACGACACCGACTGGAACGCGACCAACGGGTCGGAGCCGGTCGCGGCGGACTGTCCACCCGCCGACGCGCTCCGGAAAGAGGTGTTCGACGGTCTGGAGACCCGTAGCATCGAGGAGGTGCGGTCGACCATTCCGTCGGAAGCCGTCAGATGCCTCCCGGAGGACGTGCGGGAGGTGTTGGACCTCGGGGACGAGACGGACGACGACAACTCGACGGACGTCACCGTCTCGACCGACGACTGTCCGCCGACCACCGTACTCCGGTTGGAGGTCGACGCGGCACTGGCCGACGAGTCAGCAGCGGCGGTCCGCGAGGAGTTGTCCGACGAGGAGATCGACTGCCTCCCGTCGGACCTGAAAGATCGGCTCGACGTCGGGGGTGATTCGTCGTCCAACGACACAGGCGGTACCGACGGGGCGACCGACGGCGGCACTGGGAGCGTCGAGTGTCCGTCGGACGGGGAGATTCGCGACGCGGTCGAGACGGCGCTCGAAGACGCCTCGGCTGCGACCGTCCGCGAACAGATTCCCGAGGACTACGAGGACTGTCTGCCGGCGGACGTGAGGTCGAAGCTGAACATCGGAACCGACGTGACCGTGGCGTCGGCGGTCACGGAGAGTCCGACCCCAGCGGGGGACGACACTGGGACTGCGGCCAGGGCCGGCAACGGCGAGGTGGACTGTCCGCCGGTCGAGACCATCCGGGAGGAAGTGAACAGGACGCTCGAACGGATGTCGGCCGCGCAGTTCCGGACGATGGTCCCGAACGATTACGTCGAGTGTTTCCCACCGGACCTTCGCGAGCGACTCGGGTTGCCGGCGGGTCAGACGGCATCGGGTGACGGCGAGACGTCGGTGTCAGCCGACGCAGGCGGGGGGTCGGCCGACTCGCCGGTGTCGGTAGGCAGTCGTGACTCCAAGTTGTTCGACTCCGACGGGGACGGCGTCGTCAACGCACGAGACTACGCGCCGAACAACGCGAACGTGCAGTTCGGGGACTCGGACGGCGATGGCGTCCCGGACCCGTACGATCACGCACCACAGAATCCGAACGTGCAGCATGAGAGTGACGCGGCGGCCGCCGACCCGGGACGCGATAGCGGGGGTGGCGGCGACGGCATTTCGGTCGCCGCCGGGTCGGCGTTGCTGCTCGTGCTGACGGCCGGGGCTGGCATCATCGTCTACCGGCATTACAGCGGGGCCGATTCGGGCGACGACGGAGTTCCACAGCCGGTCGAGACCAGGTCGGTGACGACCGGCGGGTCGACCACCGAACCACACGATGTGTTCGGCGAGAGCGCGTTCGACCCCAGCGAGTCGGTCGACACACGAGCGGAGTTTTCCTTCGACGACCACGAGGCCGACGACGGTGGGTTCGTCTTCGACAACGGCGATGGCGACGAAGACGTGATCACGCTCGACAGCGGCGGCTCGGTCGTCGACGAGGCGGCCGACACCGGCTTTGTCTTCGACGGCGGGGCGAACCCGGAGCTCGACGACGCGAGCGAACCGGCGGACGATTGACGGACGGCTCGACCGCAGGAGAGCCGGCTGCTGTCGACCGAGTGCCGGCAGCCACGAGCGGAGAGGGTGCTGTAGTGAACTCCCCTGCCCTACCGCGCTCGGGGCTGCCCGCCCCTCGCTTGTCGAGGACAGGGCCGCCTGGTTCTGTGTCGGAATTTATCCCCGACGTGGGCACAGGGACTCCGGACTCCGCAGGCGACGTTCC
>NZ_JAQCNH010000064.1 GCF_028275115.1 Halorientalis sp.
GCATCGAGCGGCTCGGTGTTGATCTCGATAACTCCGAGCTCGATCAGCTGCCGAAACATCCCGCCGAACGCTGACTCAGTGGAAGACATATCGCCAGATTAGAACTGTCTGAGTGTAATTATACGGGCTTTCCGCGTTTCTACATAAGAGCGACTAGAATTAACCAACATTATGACGTGTTCGACACCAATTGTTGGTTAATTCGGGAGTACAATTCGAGGCAGTCCCCGGACCCGTTCTTGGAAGCCATCGAACACTCGCGGAAACTCGCTGACTGGGGCCGAGTAACCTACTGTCTCGTGGCTTCTATGAAACACAGAAACGACACGCCGCGGCTTATCGGGTAGGTAGACCTCTAGTCGAGTATGAGAGAACAAGTAACGTCGAACAGATTGACAGTGGACCAGCCGACACGGGACGCTGACCGCAATCGGTCCCTTGCTGACCAGGCCGATCCGGCTACAGACGAGATGCTGTGGCCGTCACTCGACGACGGCATCACGCTGCTTGACGTCGAGGGAGGCCGTGGCGTCCCGATCCTGCAGTCGCTCGTGCTCGACCATCTCCTCCTGCACGACGGGCCCGCCTTCTGGGTCGACGCAGACGGACACGCGACGACGACGACACTCGCCCAGATCGCGCCCAGCCAACGGTTGCTCAACCGAATTCACGTCGCCCGCGGATTCACCGCCTACCAGCACTACGGCGCCGTCTGTGATCTCCCGACGGCGGTGAACAAGTCGATCCAGATGTCCACCACCGATGCCGGGGCAGCCGGTCAACGGCCACCAAGTCACGACGAGGACACGTCGCCCCACACACCCGCCCTCATCGTCGCGCTGGCCATCGACGCCCAGTACCGCGCCGACGATACCCTCGGCGAAACCCACGCGGAAACCCTTCAGGCTCGAACTCTCGCCCAGTTGGCGACCTACGCCGAAGGATACGACATCCCGGTGCTCGTTACGAGAAACGAACGAAACGAATTCACCGAGCCAGTCGCGACGGTCGCCAACCACCATCTAGAGTGCGAGCAGACGCGGATGGGCCCACGGGTCGTCGGCGAGGGCTTCGAGACGCTCGTCTATCCCGTCGACGACGGCGCGTACGACCAAACGACGTTCGCGTACTGGCGACAGCTGCTCGCGGCACGCGCCACGCAGGTCGGCGTGGAACCGATGACGCCGGCGTCGACGACTTCTCGCTGAGTCGGTGGGCGGACGTCGACTACCAGCAGCTCGCGAGCCGGTCGACGTACTCGAGCTACGGTCGCGTCGGTCACTCCCCAGCGCGGTACAACGTGCCCGGCCGGGCGATCATCGACGAGTCGAACATGTTCTTCTACGGAGAGACGAACCTCGACGGCGTCCTCGACCTCGTGTCGCGCTCAAAGAAGCCCGTCCAGGAACTTGCGTGGGCGTCGATCGGGAACGTGCTGACGGCGATCCAGATTTGCGAGGCCCACGACCGCGGCGTCCTCGTGCCATGGAACTCCTGGCGCCACGAGTTCTACAAGCCGATGGGGACGCTCCATGACGCCGACCGCGGCGGGTTCATCTTCGCGCCCGAGGTCGGCCTCCACGAAAACGTCCACGAACTCGACTTCTCGAGTCTCTATCCGAACATCATCTGTACCCGGAACGTCTCGCCGGACGTCATCCGGTATGACTGCCACAGCGACCGCGACGACGTCCCCGGCCTCGGGTACTCGATCTGCGACGACCGGTACCTCGTCGACGTGCTACAGCCGATCATCGACGCTCGCGACGAGATCAAGGCGGCCATCCGTCGCGAGAAGGAACGGGACGACCCCGACGAGGACCGACTGGCGGAACTCGAGGGACGGTCGGGAGCGCTGAAGTGGATCCTCGTCGCCTGCTTCGGCTATCAGGGGTTCAGCAACGCGAAGTTCGGCCGCATCGAGTGCCACGAGGCGATCAACGCGTTCGCTCGCGAAATTCTGCTGACGGCGAAACAGCGGCTTGAAGCGGGCGGCTGGCGGGTCGTCCACGGCATCGTCGACTCCATCTGGGT
>NZ_JAQCNH010000065.1 GCF_028275115.1 Halorientalis sp.
AGAACCGGTTGCGAATCGTCGAGAACCTCGCCCTCCTGTGCGGCCTCGATACGACGCCGCGCCTGCTGATCGAGTCGGTCGCGTTCCCCGACAGTGAGTTTGAGCGTTGGCATTGTGTGGACCTCCTGATGGCATCTTACTCTGGCCACTCCCACGTAACCGGAGAGCGTTCTTCGGCCTCCCGATTGAACCGATCGTACAGGGCCAGCATCCCCGGGACGTCGATGGTCTCGACAGTTCCCCGGGTGTGCCGTTCGTGCCCTTTGGTTCGTTCGTGGGCGTTGTCGTAGCGGAGGATGGTGTCACAACCAACCTCCCCGAGATGGAGCGCGTAACTCCAGCCACTCGGGTACGTATCGTCCTCCGTTCGGCGGATAGTGACATCGACGACGTAGTCATCTTCGACATCCGTCCACTTGACGACCGTCGTGTAGGACGTCATCCGATGATCGCTACTACTCCGCCTACGGTAATCATCCTATGGACCGAACCACATAGGTCGGCACGAGTTTGGCCGAGGACACCCGCTCACGATTTCGGTTGTTCCTCCGGGATAGATTCGTCGTATCCCGGCACCACGACCCCCAACCCAGGCACCCCGTGGCGGTACCAGAGGGCGACGGCGACGACGGTGAGTCCCAGCTCGAAGAGCGCGAGTGGACCGAGATCGAGCGCGAACAGGTTATCGAGGAAGCCACCAGTCGCCAGTTCGTACTCGATAGCGGGGATCAGCGGCCACCCGAGGAAGCCGATGTCGTAGAACTCACCCGCCAGCGCGGGGTAGAGCGCGTCACCGAACAGGTGTCCGAGGTAGCCGATGCCGAACGCGACACCACTCTCGCGGGCGCTGAGCCGTCGCGCGACGAGCCACAGCGCCAGCAGCAGTGCGGCGGCGATCAGTAGCGAGTGGCCGAACGACCGACCGTTCGGCAGGATGGCGAACTGCCAGGCCAACGGCTTGTCGATCAGGTCCGGCAACTGCGTGCCGACCGCGAGCGCGACGACGGCGACACCGTTCGGGCGCAGGTCGAACCGGGATCGGCGGTAGGCGGTGTACAGGAGGTAGCCGACGGCGGCGTGTCCCCAGGGCCACATCGTCGGACTGGACGGCGCCGACGCTGATACGGGCTTCGGATCACACAACGCTGCGGTGTCGCGAGCCGACGCCGCTGGTCACTCGACCCGCTGGCCGGCCGTGACGTTGCGCTCGCTCACGCTGCTCGTCTCGTTCCAGAGGGTGTACTCGCCAGGATACGGAACCGTGGCGGCGTACTCGCCCGCGCCGTTCGTCCGGACCTGGCGCTCGTAGGTGAACGACGCGCCGGGCACGTCGACCGACTGGGAGAGTGTCGTGGTCGCGTTCGCCGGTCCGGTGCCGGTGATCGTCGCGCCGGGGACGAGTCGGAACGTCTTGTAGTCGCCCCCGTCGGACGCGAAGACGGCACGGAAGTGGGCCAGTCCGTCGACGGGCGACTGTCGGGAGCCGAACCCGTCGTGGAGACGGGTGAACAGCGACCGTGCGCTCGCGTTCGAGTTCGATACTGACTCGGTGACGACGTAGCCGACTCGATTCCGGTGGCTCCGGTACCACTGGGACTCGTTGCCCGACGTGTACAGCGTCCGGTACTGCTCCCGTGCGTACCCGTACGACCGGGATTCCCCGTTGACGAAGTAATTGTACATCCGGTTACGGCCCCACTGGCTGAGGACGTAATCGTCAGGGTAGCTCAGGTTCGCGGCGGTCGCGTGGTCGTCGATGGCCGCCGCCGACTGGTACGCGCCACCCTCGATGGTGACCTGGCTCGTCTTGATCGGCGTCTGGAGGACGCCGATGCCACCGACCAGCAGGAAGAGCGCGACGAGCAACCCGAACTCACGCACAGTCGGGACCCGAAGCGTCGCGGTACCGCCGTCGGCGGCGCTGTCGCCAGCACCCGCTCTTGGGTTCGGAGTGGCTGGCTCGTCGGCGAACGGTCGCGGAATCGCGGCGAGGTCGACCCAGTGGGCCAGCCAGACGAAGCCAAGGCCACCGAAGAGAGCGGTGAAGGCAGCGAGTTCGCCGACGAACCGGACCTGCACTGCCGCAAGCGCGAGGAAGTACCAGGTGTAGATGACCGCGACGAGCCACGGTTTCGACCCGTCGGTGGCGCGGCGACTCGCCCAGACCAGCGGCGGGACGGCGAGAACGAGCACCAGCCCGAGCAACAGAAACCAGGTGAAATCGCCGCTGATCAGCGGCTGTGTCTCCACGATGTTCCGGGTCGCGAAGAACCGATCGGCCCGGCCGTCGGCCTCTGCCCAGAAGTTCTCGAACACGACCGGCACCAGAAAGACGGCTGCGACCGCTCCGACGACTTCCCCACCGGCCATCGCGAGGGGTGGGAACTCGAGCCGGTGGACGACTTCCCCGACGGCGAGGACGGCCGCTGTCCCACCCACGAGCAACAGGGGCACCGCTGTCACGAAGTCCGTGTGCCAGCCCGTCTCGCTGTGGACGAGGTGGACGACCAGTGCGGCCAGCGCGAGCCCACCGAGCAGCGGTGCGTTCGACTGCAGGGGTGAGCGGTCGGCGTCGACGTCCAGCAGGACGGCCAGCGCCACCACGGGCGCGACGGGGACCACCAGCGCGGTCCCGTAGTCCCAGGCGAGCACCTGGCCGGCGACACCGACGCCGAGTCCGAGGCCCGCGAGCCAGGCGCGTGGGTCGCGGAACGCACGTTCGTCCCGGTCCGCGAGGACGACCAGCGCCAGCGCCGTGAGGACGAGCCACGGGTAGTCGAAGGCGTGGTGATCGGCGAAGCCCAGGCTCGTCCGGATCGCGTGGGCCGGCGTGGTCGCCAGGAACACGACCGCGGCCAGCCCCACTCGCCTGTCGTCCGTGAGTCGGACCGCAAGGACGTACAGCAGCCCAGCCGTAATCAGTGCCGACGCGACGGGGTACCAGGCCAGGACCGTGCTGGCCGCGGATGCGGTCCCGCCGAACAGGTCCGAGAGCCAGTACAGCGTCGCGATCATGAACGGCTCACCGTTCATGCTCGGCATATCACTCAACAGCGCGGCATCGAACCCGCCGCCCCGCGTCAACAGACTCTCGACGTAATACCGGTACGCGTAGGGGTCGTTGCCCGACAGGACCACGGCTCTGTCACGGAACACCGAACCGAACGAAAACACCGTCCGGAAGAGAACGACCAGTGCGAGCACACCAGCGAGCGCACCGGCCGCCCGCCGGTCAACGTCGAAGGCGGGCAGCGTCGAATCGAGGGCGGACCCCTCCCGGTCGCCGGTTGGGACCTCACTCTCGCCGTCGAGCGCACGGCGTGTCGTGTCGGGAAGCCGGTACTCGCCATCCACTTTCTCGACGAGGTCCGCAGAGACGAGCTCGCCGAACGTCCCCGAATCGATCGGCACGTCCTCGAAAGTCCAGGTCTCCGCGTCGTCGTCGACCGGGCAAACGGATTCGAGTGCGGACGCCAGTTCGGGACGCTCCTCCAGCGTCGCCGTGGCGTCGCGCTCGTCGGCCATGTCTCGCTCATCCCGCGACGAGTGAATAAACCCATCGACAACGGCGCCGCTGGCCGTTCCGGAGACAGTGACGGCGAGAAAACCGCTCTCCGAGCGATCAGTAGACGGCCGATTCGATCTCGTCGGCCAGATCGGCGAACTGCGCCAGGTACTCCCGGCGCTCCGCGCGCAGGTCTGCCACCCGGTCGTCGGCGTCGTCCAGATTCGCCGCCACGTCGAACGCCGACACGTCCATCCCGCGCACCTCGCTCGGGACGGTCAGGCCGGTCGTGTCGTCGTCGCGCCACGAGACGGTCCGTCGAGAGATCCCGCGAAGGAGCGTCACGGTGTCGTCGACGCCCACGTCGCGACCGCCGACGGAACCGGTGTTCAGGACGAAACAGTCCACGTCGAGGTCGTCGATGAGGTCGCGGAACCGGTTGCCCTCCTCGCCTTCCGAGCCCATTATGAAGGGGTTCGTTCCGACGACACGGATCGAATCGCCGGCCTTCGAAGGGTCGCCAGCGCTGGTCTGGACGGACTCGCCGAGCATGAACGCCGCGGCGGCCTCGTCCGGGTCCAGTTTGGCGACCGGTGGCATCAGGGGGTTGCGAGTAATGAAGAAGATCTGGTCCAACCCGCCGAGGTCGATCTCCCCACCCGCAGAGTCGAGTTCGGAGCGCTGAATCACGGCGCGGCCGTTCGTGGTGTGGTGGTCGCTGTCGAAGTCGACCGTCCCGTCCTCGGCCACGTCGACGTTTTCCAGCACGGCGGACTCATTGGTCGCCGCGTCGTAGAGTTCCGGTTGTTCCTCGCGTTCGAGGCCGATGGTCTTGATATAAAGTCCCTGTCCCTCGCTGCCGGCGACGGAGCCGTCGGGCAACAGGGCACAGACGTCGTCCTGGAGCATGGTCGCGCCCTCCGGGTCCGATAGACCCAGACCGTGTGCGGTCAGGGTGGACTTGCCGGTTCCCGAGAGGCCGAGAAACAGTTGCCCGACGGTTTCGAGGTCGTCCTCGTCGCCGTCGCCGGATTCGAGACAGACGCGCTTGCTTCCGGCGTGGAGGCCGAGCCCGCCGGCCTCCTTCGCGCGGAGCATGAACAGACGCAGGAACGACTTTTTGGCCTCACCGGTGTAATCGCTCCCCAGTACGGCCGTGAAGCCGGCCTCGGGAAGAACGCGGATCGCAGTCTCGTTCCATTCGGGAACCTGGACGGTCACGAAGTCCGGCTCCGCGTCCGGATCGTCGACCGGTTCGAACAGCTTCGCCACCGACAGTGCGATGCGGCCGTACGCTTTGGGGACGTAGTACCGACAGACGTAGGCGTGGTCTGGGTGGCGACCGACCTGCCGGTCGAGGCAGATCATCTCGGTGTCCGCGGCGAACTCGACGGCGTCCTTGACGTGCGTGAGGTCGTCGGCGTCGAACTCGTGGTCCCTCCTGTTTCTCGTCCTGTCCGCGTTGCGCGACTGCTGATCGCTAACGTAGGCGGGCGAGCCGAACTCCGTGGTCGTCTCCATCTCGCGGGAGAATCCCCGGAGCTGGTCGAGCGACGGATTGTAGACGACGGTTTCGGCCTCGACCGGGCCGGGTAACGCTGTGACGGGCTCTTGAACCGTGAATCCGGACTCGGACATCAACTATCCGTATCACGGGCTGAGTAATAAGAGCGGCCCATTCGGTTGCGCTTTGGTTCGGTATACCGTCCCGCTACCTCTCGGCGAATACGTCGAGACGAACACGTTCTTTTCCCTGCAGGTCGACACAGCCGTATGCGCCAGTTTTGCCTGCTGGGCCACCGCGTGCCGACGACCCCCGATTTCTCCCTCGACGCGCTTCCGAGCGAAGCCGGCCGCCTCGATATCCTCTGTCGCGCCATCAGTGCCGCGTTCGTCCTCTCCCACGACATCCGCGAGGACGTGCGCGTCTCGCTCGTCCTGCGCGACGAGTTCACAATCCAGTTCGAGGGTGCCGACCTCCGCAACCTCAACCCCGACGAGCGCAGCACTGCTGCACTCGTCCGCACCGCGCTGGACCACCGCGACGAGGCTATCGGCCACGTTCCTGCCGAGAGTTCACCCGGCGTCTCCATCTCCCGCAGGAGCTTCGAGACCACGCTCGACGACGCCGCCGCCGACAGTACCGTCGTCCACCTCCACGAGGACGGCGAGCCAACCGTCGACGTCGAACCACCCGAGGACCCGCTGTTCGTCCTCTCTGACCACGAGTCGTTCACAGATGCCGAGTCCGACCTGCTCGCCGACTACGCCGACCACCGCCTCAGTCTCTCGCCACGCGCGCTCCACGCCGACCACGCGATCACGGTCGCGCACAACTACCTCGACACCAACGGGTTCCAGCGGTACTGAGAACCTGTCCGTCGTCCTGAAGTTTAAGTACCAGACCGCGACAACCCTCGGACACGGGATATGGACCGGGGTACTTTGTGTGGGTTTACACTCCTGGCTGTGGTCGCGCTTCTCGCGCTGTCGGGCGTCGCCGCCGGCGGGGACGACCAGCCGCCGCTGGCCGAGGCCGGCCTCGACCAGCAGGCCGTGGCGGGTGAGACCGTCCGGCTGGACGCCACCGGCTCCCGGGACCCAGACGGCGACGTCATCGGGTACGAGTGGTCGATAGAGACACCTGACGGCGGGACGACTACGCCGAACTGTGGGACCTGCGGAACGACCGTCTTCAGCCCGGGAACGCCCGGACGATACAACGTCACCGTCACCGTGACCGACGACGACGGTGCCACGGCGACGGACACGCTGTACGTCGAAGTGAACCCGGCGCCGGGACCGACAGTGTCACTGTCCGGGCCGACAGAGCCGACCGTTGAGCGGTCCGGCGGTGATCCGTCCGGACAGGCGGACTACGTCGCGAACTTCTCTCGGGGCGGACATCGGGTCGACGCCGTCACGTGGCAGGTCGACGGCGAGCAGACAGTACAGCGATCCATCAACGACTCCGATGCGAACTCGATCAACTACGTCCACAGTATGGAGTCGGCCGCGAGCCACACGTTGACCGTCGAGGTCACCGACGTCGCAGGCCGGTCGGCGACCGACTCGGTGTCGGTGTCGCCACGGGTGGTGACCGGCAGTGGCGGGTCGTCCAGCGGCGACGGCGGGACCGACCCTTACATGCAGGCCGACTGGGCCGATAGGACCATCACCTTCCGCGCGCCGACCGTCGACACCGAGACTGGCGAAGTCGTCCGACAGTCGAATCCGACCAATCAAGAGCTGACGAACGTCGCGACTGCCGACCCCGGGGAAGCGGTTGAAACTGACTTTAT
>NZ_JAQCNH010000066.1 GCF_028275115.1 Halorientalis sp.
GAGGGCGAGGGTGGTGTCGGTCGCGTCGGTGCCGCCGACGGTCCACCGGTCGAAGGCGAACCCGTCGACGACACGGTCGGCGCGGACCACCGCGCCGGCGACTGTGCTGTGCGAGCCGGTGTACGATTCGGCCACGCCGAGGGCGCGGACCCCGGCTTTCACGTATCGTCTTTGATATCTTCGAGCCGGTCGAGGAGCTCACCGTTCGAGGCGGTAAACTCGAACTCGACATCACCGTCGTGGGCGTTCTCTTCGGCCGACACACCGTCGTTGTCGTCGTAGTCGGCGTCGTACTCCTGATTCTCCTGTTCGGATTCGTCGTAGCTCCCAAACCCCATACACGTATGTGTTCGTGTGTCAGGGTAAAAAATCGCTCGGGAGGTGTGAACTGGTCTCACAGTCCGCTTCTGTAACAGGTACGGCGACGACCGCTGGGTCGGGTCACGTCGACTATCCGCTCGAATTCCGCGACCGCCTCGTCGCTGCCAGCGACGACGACGTTGGACTGGCCTCCCGGGCGGGTCGCACGGGCGCCGGCAGCCTGGCTCGCGGCCTCGTCGACGGCGTGTTCGGGTCCGGCAATCATGAGGACGGTGTTGGGCGTGATCCGGTCGTCGGGGTTGGGCGGGAGGTGAAACACCCCGTCGAACCAGCCCGCAACCAGCGTGCTGTCGGGATTGGTCACGACCGGGCAGTCCGTGACCCGGACGCCGTGCAGCGGGCTGTGTCGCCGGATGAGCACCTCGTGGATAATGATCTCGTCGGTCGGGTCCTCGACAGAGACAGAGAGGATTGCCTTCTCCGCGAGGATGGCCTTCCGGCGCAGCGACGGAGTGAAAGAGATTACCCGCAAGTCCTCGTGCCTCCAGCGCGGTGAAGACAATACTCGCGGTGCGGTCGCCGGCTCGGGTGTCCGCTCGCGCTCCACAAACTCCAAATCAATCCAGTCTCTACTTCCGGTGACGCGGGCGATTTCTGGCATAGACCACCGAGGAATTCTCCCGCCTCGCTTTTCACCCTTAACGAAACACGATCGGGACAGGATGACCAAGATATAAGTGGGCTCTCGTTGCATGGCCAAACATGTCACATGATGACGTGGCACAGAATTCCAGGCGGAGCGCAGGCGCGAACCGGAGAACCTTCCTGAAGACCGCGGGAACGCTGGCCTCGACGGCGGCGCTCGGACTGTCGGGTTGTATCGGCGGCGGCAGCGGGGGTGGCGGGAGCGGCCCGGTCAAAATCGGTCATCTCGCACCAGTACAGCTGGACATGGGGAAGGGGTCGATGAACAGCGCCAATATGCTGGTCGACCACCTCAACGAGGACGGCGGTATCCTGGACCGCGACGTCGAACTCGTCGAGGGCGACACACAGCTGAGTCCCTCCCAGGCGAACCAGCGCGTCCAGGAGATGGTGAACCAGGAGAACGTGGCCATGATCTCCGGGACCTTCGCCAGCGAGACCATGCTGGGCATCGAGGACCGCGTCGCCGACCTGAACGTCCCCTTCCTCGACACGGGGTCGGCGTCGCCACAGATCACAGAAGGCCACGTCGGGCAAAACTACGAAAAGTACAAGAACGTCTTCCGGAACAACCCGGTCAACGCCGACTTCCAGGCCGACTTACTCGGCGAGTACGCGAAGTTCCTGAGCGACCAGCACGGCTGGAATTCCTTCGCCGTCGTGGTGGAGGACGCCGAGTGGACGAACCCGGTGACCAACCGGACGCCGGGCGTGATCGAGGACGCGGGGCTGGAGGTGGCAATGACCCGCCGTATCTCGCCGGACACGACCGATTTCACGCCGATTCTGGACAGCGTCGAAGAATCCGGGGCGTCCTGCATGCTCAAAGCTATCTCCCACATCACGGGGACGGCGATGCTCTCGACGTGGGGCGCAGGCGAGTACCCCTTCGCACAGGAGGGGATCAACGTCGCCTCGATGTCACCCCAGTACTGGAGCGACACGAACGGCGGCTGTCTCTACGAGACGACGGCAGAATCGGGCGGCGGCGGCACCGCGGAAATCACCGACAAGACGGTCCCGTTCACGGAGGACTACGCCGGCCGGTTCACCGAACGACCGACGCTCCCGATGTACATGGGATACGGTACCTACGACGCCGGCTACGTCTTCAAGGAAGCAGCCGAGGCTGCCGGGACCGTCGACTTCGAGAACAACCTGGACGACATCGTCGCGGAACTCGAGAACACGGATTACACCGGCACGGCCGGGCAGATTCAGTTCTACGGACAGGACCACCAGTACCCCCACGACGTGAAGTACGGCAACGACTTCGCCCCGTTCCCCATCGTCCAGTGGCAGGGGGATGCCGAGAACGACATGATAGAGGGAGAGGGCGCCAAAGTCTGCGTCTGGCCCGAGGAGTTCGCGGCCGGCGACCACCAGATCCCGCAGTGGATGGCATGAACGCGTCACGACCACCGTCGATACCCCTCAAACCGGTGCCGGTCACAACGGTGAGACATGGTTAATCCGGCAACGATACTCGTCACGGGCGCCATGGTCGGCTCCCTCTACGTACTGATAGCCATCGGATTCTCGCTGATATACGGGGTCCGGGGCGTCATCAACCTCGCACACGGGGCCTTCATCATGCTGGGCGCGTTCGCGTACCTGGTTGCTGGCGGTCAGGTGTCGGGGGTGGCTGCCTTCGTGATAGCCATCCTGTTCGTGGGACTGTTCGCGGTCGGGCTCTATCTCGGGCTCGTCAGGTACATCGAGCACAACGTCGTCATCACGTTCCTCGCGACGGTCGTCGTGGCGCTCATCATCCAGCAGCTGCTGACCCTGGAGTACTCGCTCGCGCCGCGTTCGCTCGAGCCGATCGTCAGCGGCGGCATCGCGTTCGCAGGCACCCGCGTCCGGTACTACCAGCTCATCGCGTTCGCCCTCTCGTGGGTCGCGCTCGGACTGCTGTTCCTGTTCGTGCGTCGGACGACGCTCGGCCGGAACATCCTCGCAACCTCGATGACCGAGAAGGGCGCGAAGCTGGCGGGGACCAACGTCCTCTACGTCAACGTCGCGACCTGGTTCGTCGCCGGCGCGTTCGCCGGCTTTGCCGGCGTCTTCATCGGCACGCTACAGTCGACCAGTCCAACGATGTGGATCAACCCACTGGGACTCGCGTTCATCATCGTCACCATCGGTGGCGTCGGCAGTATCAAGGGGTCGATCATCGCAGCGTACCTCATCGGGTTCCTCGAAACGATGACAGTCACCTTCGTCGGACCGGCCTGGCGAGGGATGTTCGCGCTGCTGTTGCTGGTCGTGATCATACTGGCCAAACCAGAAGGCCTGTTTGGGAGGGAGTTCATTGAGTAAATCAGTCACCTCGGTCACGGAAGAGTCGGCATATGGCTACGGAATACCCCTGTTCGACACCAGGGTCAACCTGTACCAGGGAGGTGTGTTAGCTGTGCTACTCGTCTCGCTGGTGACGGTCCCGGTCTGGGCGCCGCCGTGGGCGTACCTGTTCGCCCTGGCGAACATCTGGGCCATCTTCGCGGCCAGCTGGGACATCATCAGCGGTCACACGAACTACATCAGCTTCGGGCACTCGTTCATCTCGGGGGCCGCGGCGTACACGACCGCGCTCCTGACGTTCAACGTGAACCCCGACATGGCGATATACATCACGTTCCCGCTGTCGGTCATCGTGGCAGTGGTGGCGGCGCTGGTGTTCGCCCTGCCGTCGCTCCGGCTGTCCGGGCCGTACTTCTCGCTGCTCACCTTCGTCTCGGTGCTGGTCGCGACGAAGGCGGTGTTCATCTTCTCGACGTACACAAACGGGGAGATGGGTATCAGCACGGTTTCGGTGTTGACATTCGACACTACCATGCTGTTTTATTACACGCTCGTTCCGGCGGTCATTATCACGGGAGCGCTGTTGTACATCAGCCGCTCGAACGTCGGGAAGGTGTTGAAGGCCATCGGCCAGAACGAAGCGGCAGTCGAGGCCGCGGGGTTGGACACGACCCGGTTCAAGCTCTGGGGCTTCGTCTACAGCGCGATTCCGATGGGCATCGGCGGCGCCCTGCTCGCGCACTTCTACGGCAACGTCGAGCCTATCGCCTTCCTCATCGTCGACCGGAGCATCGAAATAATCGCGATCGCGGCCGTCGGCGGGATGGGGACCATCCTCGGCCCGGCCGGTGCCGCGTACCTGTTCCTCTTCCTCCGGGACGAGGTGTTCAAAGCGTTCCTTGGGCCGAACGCCAGGTGGGTCGCCATCTGGTCTGTCGTCCTCGTGTTACTCGTGCTTTCCCCACAGGGAGTCCTGAAGCGGCTGTGGACCTTCCTCGGCAACCTGGGGGGTGACTCCTCGTGACGAGCGCCGACACGCCACTCGAGGTCGAGAACCTGCGAAAGGAGTTCGGCGGACTGGTCGCAGTCGACGACCTCTCATTCGAGGTAAACAGCAACGAGATCCTCGGATTCATCGGTCCGAACGGCGCCGGGAAGTCGACGGTATTCAACTGCATCATGGGCGTGCTGTCCCCGACAGACGGGTCCGTCTATCTGCACAGCGACGAGATCACCGGCCAGGACACACACGAGACCGTCAACCAGGGGCTCGCACGAGTCTCTCAGGAATCCAACCCCTTCGAAGAGATGACCGTCGAGGATAACATCCGGATATTCGCGGTCTCGAACAGCCCGTTTGCCTTCTCGTCGAATGACGACGAGGAGGTGATCCGGTCGCTCGCGCGTCGGATGGGGCTCGAAGACGAACTGGGGACGCTTCCGGATTCGTTGCCACACGCGGGGAGGCGTCGACTGGAGATCGCCAAGGCGCTGGCGACCGAGCCCGACATCCTGTTGCTCGACGAGCCGTTTGCCGGGATGAACCAGGCGGAGATCCGCGACCTCTCCGAGGAGATCCGCGGGTTCCGCGACGAAGGGATAACGCTGGTCGTGGTCGACCACAACATGCGCGGGCTCATGCAGCTTGTCGACCGCGTTATCGTCCTGAACGAGGGACGCAAGCTCGCAGACGGGACGCCGGAGGAGGTCGCAGACGACGAGCGCGTGCAAAGCGCCTACCTGGCGGGGGAGGTCTGAGATGCCCGGGGAGACACTGCTCGAGGTCGACGACCTCAGCGTCTTCTACGGGTCCTCGCAGGCCCTCGGCGAGGTCTCGCTGGACGTCGACGAAGGCGAGATCGTCAGCGTGATTGGCCCGAACGGCGCGGGCAAGACCACACTCCTCGAGAGCATGAGCGGGCTGCTCCCCTACGAGGGGTCGGTCCGGTACCAGGGCCAGGAGGTCTCCGAGCGGAACGTCCGGGCTCTCGTCGGCGACGGGCTGCTCCACTGCACCGAGGACCGGGACCTGTTCCCGTTTTTCACCGTCCACCAGAACCTCCTGATGGGCGGACAGCGGCTCGGTCGCAGCGAGCGGGAGGAGCGCCTCGACTACGTGTACGACCTGTTCCCGCGGCTCGACGAGCGCCGCAGCCAGGAGGCCGAGACGATGAGCGGCGGCGAACAGCAGATGCTGGCGATCGGTCGGGCGCTCATGGGCGACCCGGACCTGCTGATGCTCGACGAACCGACGCAGGGACTGGCCCCGGTGATCATCGAGGACATCAGCGACGCCGTCGAAGAACTCCGGTCCGAGGGGCTCACGCTGTTGCTCGCCGAGCAGAACACGACGTTTGCGATGCAGCACGCCGACCGGCTCTACCTGGTCGAGACGGGAACGATCGAACTCTCGGGCACCGACGAGGAATTCAAGAACAACGACTACGTGAGAGACGCCTACATCGGGATCACGTAGCCGGCCGCCGGAGTCAAAGACCCCGGCCTCGCCGTGTTGGGACGACCACCCAGCGGGGCCGGCGGCGAAACGACCCGGGGAGACGAGCGACCGTGGTTTCAAGCCGGGGCCGCCCCTCCCGTCAGGTATGGAGGTCCACAACGTCACGGCCGACACAGAGACGTTCACCTGTAACGCCTACCTCGCGTTGGGCGCGGAGCCGACGATGGTCGACGCCGGTGCGATGGAGGGGGTTGTCGACGCCATCCGCGAGCATACTGACGAGCTCTCGAAGGTAGTCCTCACCCACCAGCACGGCGACCACGTCGAGCAGCTCGCGGCCGTCGTCGAGGCCTTTGACGCGGACTGCTACGCCTACGCCGACCACCCGCTCCGGACCCACGG
>NZ_JAQCNH010000068.1 GCF_028275115.1 Halorientalis sp.
GAGGAGATCTGTCGCGAGACAGGTACCGAGGCACTGCTGGAACCGGGGCTGGGCGAGCACCGCAACGCCGACTGGTTCGATGCCGAGCCGGAGACAGTGCCACAGTCGGACCTCGCCGAGTGGTTCGAACCGATTGTGCTTGATCACGAGCCGTATCTCGTCCCAGAGTTCCCCGAGAGCCACCACGAGGCGATGGCGCGGGCTGGCTCCGCCGCCCGACAGATCGTCGCCGACACCGACGGGACAGTGCTGCTCGTCGGCCACGGGCTCACCGTCGGTGGGGTCGTCGACGGGCTCGTCGGTTCGCCCGACGGCGTGGACGCACCGCTTTGCGGCGTGACTCGCCTCGACCGGAACCGGGGAAGCTGGGAGCTCGCGTTTTCCGGCGACACGACCCACCTTGACGTGTAGCGGTTCCGGCGGGGGACACGCGCGAGAACGACGCCCTTTTTTTGACTCACGGCGGAGAGTAGCGTATGGACGGCGGCAGCGGCGACATGACACTCGCGTTGGACCTCGACGCACTGAAAGAGTTGGCGTATCCGGACAGCGTGTTCACCGACGCGCGCCAGTGGTCCGAGTACGTCGGCGTTATCTCAGAACAGCCCACCTACGTCGTGACAAACTTCACGCGGAAACACCGGATCAGACAGGACTTCTTCTCCGGACCGCGGGGCCGAGAGGAGAGTTTGGAGAACGTCAGGGAGCAGTTCGACACTGACCGGTATGTTTTCGTGGGCTCCGGCGAGGCGGACGCCGACCTCGCCGAGGCAACCGGCTGGGAGTTCCTCCCCGTCACGGACGCCTCCGAGGCAGCCGACTGGGAACTAGGTGAACCACAGGCACCCGACGAGACAGCAGCGAGCGACGATGACGACGGGGCCGAAGAGCGCGAAGACTGGCCGTAGCGGTTGCGGCTCTGTCTTCAGGTTTTATTACTGCCACTCCGGAAGGCCCGTGTATGGCCTTGGATATCGGTGACGCCCTCCGCGGTGGTATCGATACGGTAAGGAGTGAGGATGGACTCCTTGTTGGGATGGTGTTCGTTCTCTACAGCCTCGGGTCGCTCGTGGTCAACGAGAGTCTCGCCGCCGAGCTACTAACGCTCGTGTACGAGCGCGGCGCCTACACCGCCGAGCAGCAAGCGGCCATTGATTCGGTCGGTGGCGGTTCACCGTTCGCGCTGGGCGTCGGGCTCCTGGCGGCCGGCTTGCTAGTCGCCATCGTCTCTCTCGCCGGAGAACTGGTCCGGTACTGGGCGATACGGACCTTCGCCGGACCAGTCGAGACTGCGACGGATTCGCTTGGCGACCGAGCTGTCATGGCGGTTGCTCTGGGGGGCGCGGTCGCACTCACGACGCTGCTGTTTCAGTCTGTACTCCCCGTTGTCGGACAGATTGGCGGTATAGCAACGACGCTCGTCGGGTCGATAGTCGGTCCGCTGGGCGGTCTCATCCTGATGACAGTCTTCATCTATCTCCGCCAAGAGATAGCACTCAACGACGGGGACTATGGCACAACCGTACGAAACAGCGTCGCTCGGTTCCTGGACGACCCCGTTCCCGCTATCTTGCTGCTCGTTGTGCTCGGTCTGCTCGGACTGGTGGGCGGTCTTGCCAGCGTCGTCACGGGCTTTATTGGTGCGGACACGTCCGTCGCGGGCATCTCCCTCACTGTCGTCTCACGGCTGCTGTCGGCAGTACTGGGGGCTGTCGTTCAGGTATACGGTATCGCTGTCGTCACTGACGCGTACCTGCAGGTTCGGACGAGCGCCAGCGAATCCGCGGTCTGAGCCGGCAGGACACCGGTCCGAGCTGGCGCTGAACCAGCAGTTATTAATTTTCTTCATTTCGAGCGTGGAATATGTCCCTCGACATCCGTCAGGCCCTCCAGGCCGGCTACGAAGACCTCACAAGCGAGGCCGGACTGAACGTCTTCTCGGTGCTACTGGTGTTCAACGTCGCCTACGACGCCGTGAGTCAGTCGTTTCGCCAGCAGTTACTGGTGGCGACCCGGGGCGTCCAGACTAGGGTGGGTTTCCCACCGCCGTACAACGTCGACATGCTCGCGTTCGAGTTCCCGCTGTCGGTGCTCGTTGCGCTGATTGTCGCCGCCGTCGTCGCACAGGAGGCGGTTCGGTTCTGGGCCATCCAGCAGTTCGCCGATATATCGGCCCCGACACTCAAGGAGCGGGCTCGTGTCCTCCTGGCGGTCGGTGGCGGGGTCGCGTTGTTCGTGTACGGGGTCAGGCAGGTCGTGCCGGTCGTCTGGGACGGTCCGGATCTCGGGATGGGGATACGGTCCCCGCTGGTCGCCGCGGTCGCGGCCGCGCCGATACTCCTCGTTACCGTCTACCTCCGGCAGGAGATCGCGCTGACGGCGGCCGGACCCACCGAGACGATGCGTAACAGCGTCGCCCGGTTCCGCAAGGCACCTGTGCAGATTTTCGGACTCCTGCTTTTGTTCGCCGTATTGGGATTCCTCCCCAGACTCCCGACCGTAGTGGTGACCCGGGTCGTCACCGTTCGATACGGCAGCATGCCCTCCCTGATTCTCGAATTACTTCACAGCACACTCTTTGTGGCCCTGAGCACGTTCAGCATCGCGGCGATTACCGACGCGTATCTCCAGGTCCGTGGCGGCGGGGACGAGGGCGGCCCCGAATGACCGACCGGTACCGCGGTGTTTAACCACCGGACGCCTCTATAGGTGACAATGGCAGAACCGCGCGTGCCCGGCGGACGCGAGTCCGAGCTCGAACTCCCCTGTGGCGAGGTGGTCTCGACGCACAACGACCTCGACCTGGGGATGCGCGAGTACGACTGTGCCTGTGGGGCGACCCACGCCGTCGTCATGGACATGCACCCACTGGCCCGGTTCGTCCCGGAGTTCTTAGAGCAGGTGCTTACCGAGACTATCGAGCCAGCCGACGACCACGACGAGTTCACAATCGCGCATCTACTCGGTATCGTCATTGAAGAGTTCCCCGAGAAGGTAGCCGTGGCCGACGCCACGGAAGACGGCGCTGTCGGTTTCTCGATGGCATGGGTCACCGACTTTGACGC